>NZ_JAKSYG010000241.1 GCF_022829725.1 Methylobacterium sp. E-005
GGGCACATCCGTTCGGATAACGGGCCGGAGTTCATCGCTCGATCTGTCCGTGACTGGATCGCAGCGGTTGGCTCGACCACGGCCTATATCGAGCCTGGCAGTCCGTGGGAGAACGGCTCTTGCGAGAGCTTCAACGTAAAGCTGCGGGATGAACTCCTCAACGGTGAGGTATTCTATACTCTCAAGGAGGCGGGCGTCGTGATCGAGCAATGGCGGAGGCTCTACAACAGCATCGGGCCGCACCCGTCGCCGGGCTACCTGCCACCCGCGCCGGAGGTCGTCCTCTGGCCAACCGAACCGAGCGGATCAGTGCCGTCCGCGCGCCCTGCCATCGTCAGCCGACCGACGATGCACTAACTTCGAACTCGGGCCACCGAATGGGGGCAGGCCAAGCTGACCCGGCGACGCCATCGGCTGATGCCGGCTTGATCAGCCGATGATGTTCGAGGCGTTAGGGATCCAACTCGCCATGACCGTCTTGCGAGTTGCAACGACGTCATGACGAGGCATAGCTGGTTGGTCCCCGGGCGGGATCGACCAACGAAAAACACCCCAGGAGCGGGGGCTCCCAGGGCGTTGCCGATCTAGCGGCCAGTTTGATCAGGCTGGGTATGCGAAGGTCAGCCGGAGGCTGGTCTTCGGCGATGGAGAACGACGAGGAGGACCAACTACTCCTCGCCCTCCACCGCATCTCCCGGCATCGCTGCCGGGAGCAGCTCGACCGGATCTCAGTACGAGCCGAACTTGTAGTTCAGGCCGGCGCGGACGACGGCGAATTCGTCGTCGCGGCGACCGATGGCGCTGTAGGCCACCGGGACGAGGTTGGCGGCGTTGACCACCAGGGCGCCCTGGTTGCGGTTGCCGCGCTCCAGGTTGACGTACAGGCCTTCGACCTTGAGCGTCACGGCCGACGAGCGGAAGAAGTTCAGGAACGAGTCGGTGGGGAGCGCGTACTCGACGCCGCCGCCGACCGCGTAACCGGTGCGGAAGCTGTCGTTGCCGGCGTAGCCGCCGAACGAACGGTCAGCGCTGCCCGAGCCGTAGGCGAAGCCGCCGGTGCCGTACACGAGGGTGCGGTCGAAGGCGTAGCCGAGGCGGCCGCGCACGGTGCCGAAGTAGTCGAGGCTCGACAGGCCGCGCGGGTCGGGCAGCGCTGACCGTTCGTTCGGCGGCTACGCCGGCAACGACAGCTTCCGCACCGGTTACGCGGTCGGCGGCGGCATCGAGTACGCGCTCCCCACCGACTCGTTCCTGAACTTCTTCCGCTCCTCGGCCGTGACGCTCAAGGTCGAAGGCCTGTACGTCAACCTCGACCG
>NZ_JAKSYG010000243.1 GCF_022829725.1 Methylobacterium sp. E-005
GAAATCCCGAATTGGGAATGACGCGCGCCGGAGCGCGCGCCAACCCGGTTCAGCGGTGGTTGTCTTTCGTCGCGGGGGTGACCGGGGCATCGTCGTAGACGCCGGAGATCTGTGCCGCGATGCCAAGGCCCATAACAGCGACGGCGAAGATCAACCCCCAGACGAGCAGCATCCACGCGCTGACGGCGAGGGCCTGGAGATGTCCGCCCGCGGTCAGGACGACTGTGGCCAGGGCGGCACCCGAGGCGGCGAGTCGCCCGGGCGCGCCGGCGACGGTGACGAGGACCTGGCGCATCATGCGGCCCTCCTGGTGTCGATGGGCTCGGCCGGGATCAGTCGTTCCGCGGGAACCCCTGCGTGCGCCTCGAACCAAGCTGCGACCGCGCTATGCCGGGTGGTCGTGAATTGGCCCTCGGCAACCTCACGCAAGACGAGATGTCGCTCGCCGGCAGCGATGGGCAGGCCCGTCAGGTAGCAGGTGTGCTCCCGGCGGGCCCGGACGACACGGCGTTCCAGTTCGGTGGATTCCGTCTCATCGCCTTGAAAGGGTACCGTCCCCATGAAGTCGTCATCGACGACCACGGCAGCCGCCTTGGACTGCAGCCACGCCACGTCAGCGTCGTTGTGCCGGCCCCACTCGACCCGGCCGAGGATACGCTCCTGAAGGAAGGTCGCGCGGGCCTCGTCGTCGACGAGGGGGTCGTCCCCGATGGCCTCGAACAGGGCATGGACGTCGCGCATGCCGTGGGAGCCGAACACCGCGACGATGGCCTTCTCCTGGGCCTTGCCGTCCAAGAGGGCAGCCACGCCGAGCGCGACGCCGTACAGCAACGCGTCGATGCGGTCCGGACCGGGAAGGCTGGCACTGCCCAGCCCGAGGTCGCGGGCCAGGGCGAGGGCATCCTCATCGCCGGCCCGGACGCGGGAGTCCCAGACCAACGCGTTCGCCCATGCGGTATTAGGAAGCTCGTCTGCGTACCGGTGCGGCTCGTAGGGGATCTCGGTGACGCGGCGCATCAGGCGGTCCTCCCCTGAGCGAGGGCGGCGGCCAAGGCGGTCGCCTCGGTCGTGCTGATCAGCGCGACGAGGGGGACGCCGGCTATCGTCAGCGGGACCGTCCGCCCCGTAGGCTGCCCGGCGCCGGGGGCGAGGCCCGCCTGAGCGAGCTTGCCGATGATGCGGGTGGCGACCTCGGTGGCTGGGAGCCGGCCGCCCGAGACGATTTCGCCGGCGATGATGGACGCCGCCGGGTCCGTCAGGAGGGGCGCATGGCGGACGACGGAGTATCCGGCGTCATGGAGGGCATCGAGCAAGCCGATGGCTGCGGTCAGGTCGGCGGGGCGGCCCAGGGCCTGCGCGACGGCGGTCGTGGTACGGGGGGAATCGTGGCGCATCAGACGGACCTCTCGCTGTCGTAGATGTCCGGCCGCTCGCCGGTGAGGGCCGCGAGGCGGCGGTACAGTTCCCCCACGGACCGCAGCATGAGCCCGGTGGCGTCGGGGTCGTCGCTGTCCCCGTTGAGGGCGTCGAAAGCGCCGGGGTTCTGGGTTGCCCGGAGGAGGTCGCGCAGCCACCCGAGCCCCGACAGGTCCGGGCAGTCCTGCCCGTCGGGACCCAGGATGGCGTCGATGAAGACCTGCGCCGCTGGCGACATGCCCCTGGTCATGGCCTCGGCGATGCCGGGGCTGTCGACGGTGAAGTTCGTCTTGATCTCGCTGATGTCGCGCCGCATGGGACGCATCCTGTAAAACCGGGGTTGCGGGGGATGACGGTGGCTGCGCCCCTGCCGCCGGGCGCGTCGACGGAGGCCGGTCAGGCGTACTCGTCGTCGTCGCTCAACGTCAGCGTGGGGAGGCGCTCAGCGCGCATTTCCAGGTAGTGCAGACTTTGGAGCTCCTCCTGGTACTGGGCCTCGATGGCCAAGTCGGTAAGGAGAAGAGCGAGGTCGGCCTTGGCCGTTTTCGCCAGTGCGTCGGCCCTTGCGACCTCCTCATGGTCCGGCGCGTCCCAGTAGATGCCCTGGTGGGCAAACTCCTCGTCGAGGTCGGCGTCCATGGCCCACTGAGAGCCAAGATCGACGAGGCTGCGCGAGAGGTCGGCGTCACCTGCCGCACGGGCTGCAGCGAGGGCGGCAAGAAGACCGTCGACGGTCAAGATCGGAGGGCTGGCGTCCGCGAAATGCGGGGGGATGGCCGCGGTGCTAAGGTCAGCGATCAGGCGCTCCATGGCGCGCTCCTCTGCGATGTGACTGGGAATCGGTGGCTGCGCCCCTGCCGCCGGGCGCGTCGACGAGGTGGCGTCAGGCGGCCTGGGACGGGGGCTCCGTCATGTCCGGCAGCCAGCACAGGATCTCGTCGACGGCTTCCGTCCCAAGAACAGCCTCGGCCCTGGCGACCAGGCGCTTGGACTCGACGAGGTCGCGGACGGCTTCGGCGCGAGGGTCGATGCCGAGTGGCCGCTCGGAGTAGCCCACGATACGGGGGTCGGACGCCCCGGGGTCTGCAGCGGCTTCCCGTATGGCGCGCTCGCCCTCAGGGTCGAGGACTAAGGCGAGTCCCTCGACCCGCCTGCCGGGCGGGGCGACATGCTCCACTCTGTGCTCCGACCGCTCCCGGTACTCGTCGCTCGTCATGGGGACGGACTCGCCGTCGGGCATCACGACGACGATGGCCACGTCCTCGCCCGTCGGGCGG
>NZ_JAKSYG010000246.1 GCF_022829725.1 Methylobacterium sp. E-005
GGCATCGAGCCCGGCCTCGGCGTACATCTTCTCCGGGCTGTCGTGGTCCTGGTAGGTGTCCGGCAGCGTCATCGTCCGGACCCGAACCCCGCCCGCATCCAGCGCGCCCTTCTCGGACAGCAGGTGCAGCACCATCGCCCCGAACCCGCCCCGCGAGCCCTCCTCGATCGTGATCAGCACCGCGTGGTCGCGCGCCAGATCCAGCACCAGCGCCTCGTCCAGCGGCTTGGCGAACCGCGCATCCGCCACCGTCACCGCAACGCCCTGCTCGGCCAGCGTGTCCGCCGCCTTCAGCGCCTCCGAGAGCCGCGTGCCGAGCGACAGGATCGCTACCCGCGCCTCCGCGTCCTGGCGCACCACCCGGCCCTTGCCGACCGGCAGAACCTCGCCCCGCTCCGGCAGCTCGACGCCGACGCCCTCGCCGCGTGGGTAGCGCAGCGCGATCGGCCCGCTGTCATGGGCATGCGCGGTCGCCACCATGTGGACCAGCTCGGCTTCATCCGCCGCCGCCATCACCGTCATGTTCGGCAGGCAGCACAGATAGGCGAGGTCGAACGCGCCCGCATGCGTCGCCCCGTCCGCCCCGACCAGACCGGCCCGGTCCAGGCAGAACCGCACCGGCAGGTTCTGCAAGGCCACGTCGTGCACCACCTGATCGTAGGCCCGCTGCAGGAAGGTCGAGTAGATCGCCACGAACGGCCGGTAGCCCTCGGTGGCCAGACCGCCCGCGAACGTCACCGCGTGCTGCTCGGCGATGCCCACGTCGAAGGTCTTGTCCGGATGCGCCTTGCCGAACAGGTCGATGCCCGTGCCCCCCGGCATCGCCGCGGTGATCGCCACGACCTTGTCGTCGGCATCGGCCGCCTTGATCAGGCTCTCGCCGAACACCCGGGTGTAGGCCGGCGCGTTCGGCTTGGCCTTGGCCTGCACGCCTGAGATCACGTCGAACTTGACCACCCCGTGGTAGCGGTCGGCGCTGGCCTCGGCCGGGGCGTAGCCCTTGCCCTTCTGCGTGACGACATGCAGCAGGATCGGGCCGTGCTCGGCGTCGCGGACGTTCTTCAGGACCGGCAGCAGATGGTCGAGGTTGTGCCCATCGACCGGGCCGACATAGTGGAAGCCCATCTCCTCGAACATCGTGCCGCCGCCGACCACCAGCGAGCGGGCATACTCCTCGGCCGCGGCGGCGCGCTGGTAGATCGCCTTCGGCAGGAGCTTGCCGAGCTGCTTGGCGGTCTCGCGCAGGGACTGGTAGGCGCCGCCCGACGCCAGCCTGGCGAGGTAGGCCGACATGGCGCCGACAGGCGGGGCGATCGACATGTCGTTGTCGTTGAGGATGACGATCAGGCGCGAGTGCAGGGCGCCGGCGTTGTTGAGCGCCTCGTAGGCCATGCCGGCCGACATCGAGCCGTCGCCGATCACCGCGATGGCGTTGCGGCGCTTCTGCGCGCCGCCGGTCTGCTTGGCGGTGGCGTTGTCGAGGTCGCGGGCGACCGCCATGCCGAGGGCGGCGGAGATCGAGGTCGAGGAATGGGCCGCGCCGAAGGGATCGTAGACGCTCTCGGAGCGCTTGGTGAAGCCCGACAGGCCGCCGCCCTGGCGCAGGGTGCGGATGCGGTCGCGGCGCTCGGTGAGGATCTTGTGCGGGTAGCACTGGTGGCCGACATCCCAGACGATGCGGTCGTCGGGGGTGTCGAACACGTGGTGGAGCGCGACGGTCAGCTCGACGACGCCGAGCCCCGAGCCGAGATGGCCGCCGGTGATCGAGACGGCGTCGATCATCTCGGCGCGCACCGCGTCCGCCACCGCCGGCAG
>NZ_JAKSYG010000248.1 GCF_022829725.1 Methylobacterium sp. E-005
CGGCGACACGTCGGGCTACCAGGGCCGGATGCGCATCAACCTCGATGCCCGCACCCAGACCGCCTACGGCACGCTCCGCGCCTTCGTCCGCCTCGATGCCGGCGCCCGCACCGGCTATTCCGGCGTCGGCACCTCCGGCACCCAGCAGCGTATCGGCCAGGCCTTCCCGGGCCTCGGCATCGACAGCTTCGGCCGTGACCAGCAGTTCGTGAACGTCGACAAGGCCTTCATCCAGTTCGCCGGCATGACCGCCGGTCGCGCGTCGTCGTTCTTCGACTTCTACGCCCACGACTTCGAGTTCGCCGGCGCCACCGCCGGTTCGGATATCGCCTCCACCAACCTGCTCGCCTACACGGCGACGCTCGGCAACGGCCTGTCCGCCACGATCTCGGCCGAAGACCCGGTCTTCCGCCGCAGCCCGATCTTCTCGGCCTCGAACAACCCGGCCGGTGCTACGGTCAACGCGAACATCGCAAACTTCGCTCAGTCGAACTCGCCGGCCGAAGTGTTCATCGGCTACACCAACGGCCAGCCGACCCGGTACAGCTTCGTCGACGTGATCCAGCGCTCGCGCATGCCCGACGTCGTCGGTGCCCTGCGCCTCGATCAGGCCTGGGGCTCGGCCCAGCTGTCGGCCGCCGTGCACGAGCTGAACGTCGGTAACGTCGCCAACGGCGCCGGCACCGGCACCGGCTCGAACATCAGCATCCCGCACACCAGCAACTCGTACGGCTGGGCGGTGCAGGGCGGCCTCAAGATCAACACGCCGTTCATCGCGCCGGGCGACGCCCTGTACCTGCAGGGTGCCTACGGCTCCGGCGCCCAGCTCTACACCGGCTACTCTTCGTTCAGCGGCTCGTACTCGCAGAACGCGGCCACGATCCAGGGCCAGAAGTTCAACCAGTTCTTCAACGACGCGACGGTCAACCCGTTCACGGGTCAGATGCAGCAGTCGACGAGCTTCAGCGCGACGGCGGCTTACCTCCACTACTGGACGCCTGAGTGGCGCTCGGCCTTCTTCGGATCGTATGGCGAGATGAACTTCTCGCAGGCGGCCCGTGCGGCTCAGGGCATCGCCTACGCCGTCGCCAACCCGTTCGGGACGATCAACTTCGGTGCGAACGCTGTCGGTACGCCGGGCACGCGCTTCTACAACCTGAGCGAGGCGCTGCGTGACACCTACCAGTTCGTGGCGGGCGGCAGCCTCATCTGGTCGCCGGTCAAGGACCTCGATATCGGTGTCGAGGGCTACTACACGCAGATCGGCGTCAAGAACGGTCGGGTGATCGACAAGGACAAGAGCCCCACCGCCTACGCCAACGTCGCGGGCATCAACAACGGCACCTTCGTGCCGCGGACCACGACGTCGGACGGCGTGTCATCGTTCCGCTTCCGCGTCCAGCGCGACTTCTGATCCAAGACGCCGGGGCCTCGGCCCCGGCACCTTGCCTCGTGCCTCACATTTCAAGGCTCGGCTTCGGCCGGGCCTTTTTTGTTGCGCCGGTGGTTCGACGATCCGCCGGCTGCCGATGGCGTGACCGGCGCGTCTGGGGCTCCGGCTGGTGGCGGCAACGCGCGTGCAGCCCCGGATCGGGCCCTTCGTCCGCCCCGCCCGTCCGCCTCCCCTGACCCGCCCGGGCCGGCCCGAAACCCGCCGCTGCCGCTGCGCCGGCGCGCCCTCGATGCCGGACCCTGTCGCGTAGACGGTTCGGGCTGTGCGGCCGCCGATCTGCAGCGGCGCTCGCCAGGCCGCGGGCCCTGCGCCCGGAACGCCCGCGCCGACGCTCCCCTGGGCTTGTGGCCGGTTGTGACGCCCTGATGGGCCGATCCATGCGCGCGAGTGCGCCCGCCAGGGCCGTTTAAGACCGGGGCGATGCGACTCGGGGCAGAATCACGGGTGCGGCCGAATCCGCGCCGGACCCATCGCCGCCGCGTCTTCGCGACTCGCGCGAGCCTGCGCTGTGTCCTCCCGACGCATGTGGAGCGATCAAATCACCGATCGACACGGCTGGGGCCGACCGATCTGCGGCGTGCACAGCATTGGCATCGATGACTGCTTGATCGAGACTGAACTGACGCGAAAACACGATATCTAGTTTATTTGAACTCCAAATATCGCCGAAATGCAGCTTGTAAAATCGAAACCCAAAGTATTGAATTTGTGGCATTGCTGCAACATTACATGACAAGTCTATAGATTAGCTTCAATCAACGTTGCGATGGAGCGCCGCGTTGCACAATGTGCATCCGCGTCGGTGAATCTCCGTAATGAGATCCCGAACAATTCCGCACCTTATAGGCGGATTGCGCAAGAATATGCCGGAAACACAGATTTGAACTGTGTGGACGGCGATATTGGGTCTCGAAACTTTGGAGATATCAATGAAGCTCTTGAAGGGCTCGTTGCTCGGGTCGGCTGCCGCTTTTGCGGCGGTGGGCGCCGCGCACGCCGCCGATCTGCCGGTCAAGAAGGCTGTGCCGATCGAGTACATCCGTGTCTGCACCGCCTACGGTGCCGGCTTCTTCTACATCCCCGGCACCGACACCTGCCTGCGTATCTCGGGCCGCGCCCGGTTCGAGGGGGGCTACTTGACCAGTTCGTCACGCAGCTCCGGCAACGGCGACACGTCGGGCTACCAGGGCCGGATGCGCATCAACCTCGATGCCCGCACCCAGACCGCCTACGGCACGCTCCGCGCCTTCGTCCGCCTCGATGCCGGCGCCCGCACCGGCTATTCCGGCGTCGGCACCTCCGGCAC
>NZ_JAKSYG010000257.1 GCF_022829725.1 Methylobacterium sp. E-005
CCAAACGAATTGCGATGCGCCGGTCTGGTGGCTCGAGCGGCGTGCCCAGAACCCGATCCCATCTCGAACTCGGCCGTTAAACACGCCAGCGCCCATGGTACTGTGTCTCAAGGCACGGGAGAGTCGGTCGCCGCCAGACCCGCACATCGCAATCGACATTCCCTCAACACGGTTCCTACGATCCAAACAGGCCGCTCCCCTCCGGGAGCGGCCTGTTTGCGTTTGCGCTCGCGGTGCTGGCGCTTTCCTTGCCGGAAAGTCATCTGGGCGCGACCCTCCCGTAATCAGCGCTCGTCCAAGGTCCGCACGCCACCGATCCGCGCGTCGGATCGTGCGGACGATACAGCGGGCAGCCTTCGTGCCCTCCGAAGGGTCTGACCGGCTGCGTCGGAACGGGCTGGGATACGCGCCCTGCGGTCCCGGCCCGTCCATCGGGCAAGAGGGGAGGGGAGCGGCTTGACCATGCTGAGCGAGACACGTTCCCCCGATCTGCGCGTCGCGCTATGGACCGGATCCATGCGACTTCTCATCATCGAGGACGACCGGGACGCGGCAGCCTATCTGGTCAAGGCGTTCCGCGAGGCGGGACATGTGGCCGACTGCGCGCATGACGGTCTGGACGGTTACGCGCTGGCGCGTGAGGGCGCCTATGATGTGCTGATCGTCGATCGCATGCTGCCAAAGCTCGATGGCCTGTCGCTGGTCCGCTCGCTGCGTGAGCAGAAGGTGGCGACGCCGGTCCTGATCCTGTCGGCGCTCGGCCAAGTCGACGACCGGGTGAAGGGTCTGCGGGCCGGCGGGGACGATTATCTGCCGAAACCCTACGCCTTCTCCGAATTGCTCGCCCGCACCGAGGCCCTAGCCCGGCGGCAGGCCGGATCCGGTGCCGCGGAAGAGACCCGCTACCGGGTCGGCGACCTCGAACTCGATCGGCTGTCGCATCGGGTCACGCGATCCGGCCGCGAGATCCCGCTGCAGCCGCGCGAGTTCCGCCTGCTCGAATACCTGATGCGCCATGCCGGCCAGGTGGTCACGCGGACCATGCTGCTGGAACACGTCTGGGATTATCATTTCGATCCGCAGACCAACGTGATCGACGTTCATGTCTCGCGCCTGCGGGGCAAGCTCGACAAGGGGTTTCCGTCGCCGGTCATCCACACAATCCGGGGTGCCGGCTACGTGCTGCGCGTCGATGAGGGTGCGGCCGGGTGAACCGGCTGCCGACCGACGCGCTCAACCCGACCGAGACCGGTGCGGCGCGCTTCCAGAAACTCTTCCGCACCACCGCGTTCAAGCTGTCGCTCGCCTATCTGACGATCTTCACGCTCTGCGCCTTCCTGGCGCTTGGATACGTCGCGTGGAACGCGCGTACGGTGCTCGACGACCAGATCGTGTCGACGATCGACGCCGAGATCAACGGTCTGTCGGAACAGTACAATTCCGGCGGCCTCCGCCGGCTGATCAGCGTCGTCGAGCGTCGCTCGCGAGAGCCCGGCGCCTCCCTGTACCTCGTCACGACGGCCGGCGGAGATCACGTCGTCGGGAATGTCGGCTACGTGCCGGCCGCCGTTCTGGCGACACCTGGCCAGAGTGAAACCCGCTACGGCCGCAACGATTCCGACGCGGAGGCTCATCGCGCGATCGTGCGCGTCTTTACCCTGCCGGGCGGCTTCCGGCTCCTCGTCGGACGGGACACCGAGGAGCGTGACCGCCTGCGCGCCGTGATCGGCCGGGCCTTCGGTACCTCGGTGGCCGCCGTGGTGGTCCTGGGGGTCATCGGCGGCTGGCTCGCGGCGAGCCGGGTCCTGCGCCGGGTCGACGCCATGACACAGACCACCCGGGCCATCATGGCGGGGGACCTGGACGGGCGTCTGCACGTCGCCGGCAACGGTGACGAACTCGACCGCCTCGCATCGAGCCTTAACCAGATGCTGGAGCGCATCGGCGAACTGATGCGTGGGATGCGCGACGTCTCCGACAACATCGCCCACGACCTGAAGACACCTCTGACTCGCCTGCGCAACCGCGCCGACGAGGCCCTGCGCCGGCCCTCGACGCCGGATGAGCTGCGCGCCGCCCTGGAAGCCGTGATCGAGGAGGGCGACGGGCTGATCCGGATCTTCAACGCGCTGCTGATGATCGCGCGGCTCGAGGCCGGGAGTGCCCGCGAGATGATGGCGCCCCTCGACCTCGGCGCCGCGGCCCGTAGCGTCGCCGAACTCTACGAGGCGCTCGCCGAGGACCAGGGCTTCACCCTGGATGTCGCCGCGCCGGACGGGATCGTGGTGGAGGCCAATCGCGAGCTGATCGGGCAGGCGCTGGCCAACCTCGTCGATAACGCGCTGAAATACGGCGCTCCGCCGGGCGACGGCGCGGGTCGGATCGCCGTCGCGGTCTGGCGCGATGGCGGGCTTGCCCGTCTCGCCGTCTCCGACAGCGGACCCGGCATTCCCGAGGGCGAGCGCACGCACGTGCTCGGGCGATTCGTCCGTCTGGAACAATCCCGATCGCGACCTGGGTTCGGGGTCGGCCTCAGCCTGGTCAATGCGGTCGTGCGGCTCCACCGGGGCGCTCTGCATCTGCTCGACAACGGACCCGGCCTGCGCGTGGAAGTATCGCTGCCCCTGGCCCAAGGTGACGCCGCCGGCAAGGTCGATCTTGAGACGTCCGAGACACGATAGGGCCAAGCGCTGCATCGAATGCCCTGTGGACAAAGACCGCGTACAACTCGGTCATGACAGGATGTCACATTTCTAAGATCTGAATCTGCCACGGGAACCGCGAGCCCAAAGCTTGGCAGCCCGATGATCGCATCCGAGACTCTTTATCCTGCCGGCGAGGCGTCGGTCCTCGTGCTTCAGGGCGGCGGTGCGCTCGGATCCTATCAGGCCGGCATCTACGAGGCGCTCGCCGGGCATCAGACGGCGATCGACTGGGTCGCCGGCATCTCGATCGGGGCGATCAACGCGGCCTTGATCGTGGGCAACCCGGCGGAGCGGCGTGTTGCCCGGCTGCGGGAATTCTGGGAGCTGGTCTCCTCCGACCTGACGGCGAAACCGTTCATCCCCGGCGAACAGGCGCGCACCGCGTTCAACGAGCTGTCGGCGGCCTGGATCGCGACCTTCGGCGTGCCGGGATTCTTCACGCCACGGGTGCCGCCCGCAACCTTCTACCCGGCCGGCGCCCCGGAGGCCCTCAGCCTCTACGAGACCGGAGCCCTCAAGGGTACCCTGGAGCGGCTCGTCGATTTCGACCGGATCAACCGGGGGGAGGTGCGGCTCAGCGTCGGGGCCGTGAACGTCCGCTCGGGCAACTTCATCTATTTCGATAACCGGACCGATCGGATCGGCCCCGAGCACATCATGGCCTCGGGGGCCCTGCCGCCCGGCTTCCCGCCGGTGATCATCGACGGCGAGGCCTATTGGGACGGCGGCCTCGTCTCGAACACGCCCCTCGATTACGTGCTCGATACCGAGCGCCAGCGCGACCTCGTCGTCTATCAGGTCGACCTGTTCTCGGCTCAGGGGCCGATGCCGCGCACCCTGGTCGAGGCGGCCGAGCGCGAGAAGGACATCCGCTATTCGAGCCGGACCCGGCTCAACACCGACAAGAACATCGAGATCCGCAGAGCCAAGCGTGCCATGCGACGGCTGATCGAGCGGCTGCCGCCGGAGATGCAGGCCGACGATGACGTGGGCTTCCTGCGCCAGGTCACCCGCCAGAACTTCATCACGATGATGCAGCTGATCTACCGGCAGAAGCGCTACGAGGCGAATTCGAAGGATTACGAATTCTCCCGGGCGACGATGCTGGAGCACTGGCAGGCCGGTCGCGACGACGCGGTCCGGTCCCTGCGGCACCGGCGCTGGCGCGAGCGGGCCCACAACGCGGACGGCGTCGCCGTCTTCGACCTCAGCCGGCACGCCCGCGATTGATACCACCCTGACGGAAGCCGGGGCGGACCGGATCGCCCCGGCACGGACGAGCGGAGGCTTGACCATGACCCGCGACGAGATCCTGTCCACCACCTCGATGCCCGCCTTCAGCCCGAGCTACCCGCGCGGGCCCTACCGGTTCTGTCAGCGCGAGTACCTGATCATCACCTACGAGACCGATCCAGCCGCCCTGCGCCGGGCGCTGCCGGAGCCGCTGGAGCCGCATCCGGACAACCTCGTCTTCTACGAGTGGATGAAGATGCCGGATTCCTCGGGCTTCGGCGATTACGAGGAGAGCGGCAGCGGCGCCTACGCCTTCTACGACGGCGAGCCGTGCAACTTCTCGATCCAGATGTACCTCGACGACGAGCCGCCGATCACCGCCGGCCGCGAGATCTGGGGCTTTCCGAAAAAGTGGGGCCAGCCCCAGCTCAAGCTCATGATGGATACGCTCACCGGCACGCTCTTCTACGACGAGGAGCGGGTCGCGATGGGCACCATGACGTACAAGCACGAGAGCCTGGAGCACGATCTCGGCTCCGTGCGCGAGGGGTTGCGCAAGCTCAACGTCAACCTGAAGCTCCTGCCGGACGTCGATGGCCGGCCGAAGGTCGCCCAGCTCGTGGGCTACCGGCTCGAGGACATCACGGTGCACGGCGCCTGGAACGGCGAGGGCCGGCTCGACCTGATCCCGCACGTCAATTGCCGGGTTGCCGACCTGCCCGTGCGCCGGATCGTCGGGGCGCGCCACATGGTCGTGGACTTCACCCTCCCGTACGGCACAGTGCTGCACGACTATCTCGCCTGATCGCAGGCCCGCACAGATCCGGAGGTTGCCATGACGCTCAAGACCAGGACCGCACTCGTCACCGGCTCGACGAGCGGGATCGGGCTCGCCATCGCGCGGGCGTTCGCTGCCGAAGGGGCCAACATCGTGCTGAACGGCTTCGGCAAGCCGGAGGAGATCGAGCAGGCCCGCACCGCCATCGAGGCGGAATTCGGCGTGCGGGCCCTCTATTCCGGGGCCGACATGTCGAAGCCGGCCGAGATCGCCGCGATGGTCCGGGACGCGCAGGAATGCTTCGGTGCCCTCGACGTGCTGGTCAACAATGCCGGTATCCAGTTCGTCTCGCCGATCGAGGAGTTCCCGGCGGAGAAGTGGGAGCAGATCATCGCGATCAACCTGTCTTCGGCCTTCCACGCGATGCATGCCGCGATCCCCGGCATGAAGGCGCGGGGCTGGGGGCGGATCATCAACACGGCCTCGGCCCACTCGCTGGTGGCCTCGCCGTTCAAGTCGGCCTATGTGGCCGCCAAGCACGGCATCGCCGGCCTGACCAAGACGGCGGCCCTGGAACTCGCGCCCCACAAGGTCACGGTGAACTGCATCTCGCCGGGCTATGTCTGGACGCCCCTCGTGGAGGCACAGATCCCCGACACGATGAAGGCCCGCAATCTCACCAAGGAGCAGGTGATCGAGGAGGTGCTGCTCAAGGCGCAGCCGACCAAGGAATTCGTTACGGTCGATCAGGTCGCCGCGCTCGCGGTGTTCCTGTGCTCGGACGCGGCCAGCCAGATCACCGGCGCCAACATCCCGATGGATGGCGGCTGGACGGCGCAGTAGAGCGCTGGAGCCGGCCCCGTCGCTCCGTCGCGGGCTGCGATTGGGCCGGTCGCCCTGGACGGAAGAGCCCTCGGCGCAAACGGGCCGGGGGATCCTCCCGGGATGATCGCAGCGGCAGATGCGGTCCCCCGGATCGGCCTATCCCCCATGCGGTTTCCCTTGACCAACGGCCTGACCGTCCTCATCGCGAACGAAGGTGTTCCGCACAGTGAGGCGGCGCTGGCCGCACGCGTCGCTCGGATGCGCCGCATGCTCGATGATTCGGACGCACGGTTCAGCGGCAGCGCGGCCCTCGCGGAATTGAACGCGCTCCGTGCCTACGCGGGTGAACGGCACGATCTGGTCGCCGAGCGATGCGAGATCCTGTCGATGATTGGCACGATCGTGTCGCGGTCCGCAGCCACGGACCGCACGGTGGGTCTCGAAGCCTTCGCCGCGCTGATGACCCTTGGCGAGGCGGACATGCGTCCCGCGGCTCGCCGCATGCTCGACCACTACATCTACGCCGAGCTCGCAGGCATACAGGCCGCCCTTCCCGGAGAGGCCGAGCGCCATTCCGTGGCGGCTGACCAATACGGGCAGGCGGCGGTCCTCGCGGATGAATTGCCCGAATACGACGATGATCAGCGTGCGGCCACCCGCGAAAAGCAAGCGTACCACTTGCACGAGGCCGAGCGATACGCTGAGGCCCTGGCGGTCAATAGCGACGTGCTCGCATCAGGGGAGCGCCTTTTCGGAACTGACGATCCGAGGCTTCGGGCCGTCCTGACCAATCTGGCGCAAAACCTGTACCGGCTCGGGCGCAAGGCCGAGGCCGAACCCTACCTCGTCCGGGTTCAGGCCATCGCAGAAGCAGGGGCCGATTTGAGCACCCTGCAGGATGTGCTGTTCCAGCGCGGTGTGCTCAATTACGAACTCGGCCGAGCGGGGACGGCCATCGCCCTGATGCGCGACCGGATCGAACGCCTGGAGGCAGCCGGAGACGCTGAAGTGCTTGCGGTCGCAAAACGCGATTATGACGAACTGAAGAGGCGGCTCCGTAGCGGTTGACGCCTGGCCTGCGAGACCTGCGCGATCACCATCGGCGCATGTCGACGGGTGCCGGTAGGCTTCTGTGCAGATAGCCACCGACTGGGTCACCCCCGACACCGACAGCGATCAGGGCGGCGTTCACGGCTGGAACCGGCCCCGCCCGCGCGTTCGGGCGGGGCCACGTTCGATCAGCGGCGGCCGTGGATCAGCAGGGCGAGGCCGTAGCCGACCGCGCCCGCGATGAGCAGCGCGACCAGCGGGTTCTCCTCCACCCGGGCGCCGACGGCGGCACTGCCGTCACGCAGGTAGGAGCCGCTGCGCTCGTAAGCGTCGCTGGCATAGTCGCCGGCGCGGTCATAGGCGTCGCTGGCGACGTCGCTGGCTTGGTCAGCGAGGTCGCGGGCCTTGTCCTTCACCTGGCCGTAGACGTTCTGCGCCTGGCCCTGCGCCTCGCGGAACCGCCCCTCGACCGAGTCCCGGTTCGAGCCGACGAAATCGCCGGCCGCGCCCTGAACCTTGCCGACGGCCTCCTTGGCGCCGCCGACGATCCGATCCGTATCCACCATGGCACTCTCCTGGGACGTGCGCGGCGCCGCGACGGGGCGCCGCTCGATACGCCGTCGTCCTCGGAACGCGCGAGACCGCGTTTGTGCCCCCGCCCGGCACGATTTTGTGCGGTCGGCCTCTCCGCGGGGGCCGGTCTCAGAGCCCGATCAGCTCCGCGATGGCGGTGGCGCCCGCGGCCGGTGAGGTCTCGCCCCGGGCGACGGCCGCCTCGGCCTCGGCGGTGCGGCGGCGGATCTCGGGTGACCCGACGAGACGCTGATGTAGGCGCTCGTCGACGAGCGCCCACATCCACTTCACGTCCTGGGTCCGGCGCTTCGCCTCGATCTCGCCGGTGGCGGTGAGCTTCTCCCGGTGATCCACGATCCTGGCCCAGAGGGCATCCAGCCGGAGGTTGTGGAAGCCCGAGATCGTCACAACCGGCGGCGTCCAAGTCGCCGAGGCCGGGGTGAGGATGTGCAAAGCCGCCCGGTACTCGGAGGCCGCGGCATTGGCCCGCTGCTCGGCCTCGCCGGCATCGGCCTTGTTCACCGCGATCATGTCGGCGAGTTCGAGAATGCCTTTCTTGATGCCCTGCAACTCGTCGCCTGCCCCGGGGAGCATCAGCACGAGGAAGAAGTCGGTCAGGTCCGCCACCGCGGTCTCGGACTGGCCGACGCCGACCGTCTCCACCAGGATCACGTCGAACCCGGCCGCCTCGCACAGCAGCATGGTCTCGCGGGTCTTGGCCGCGACCCCGCCCAGCGTGCCCGAGGACGGGGAGGGGCGGATGAAGGCGTTCGGATCATGGGCGAGCCGGGCCATCCGGGTCTTGTCGCCCAGGATAGAGCCGCCGGTGCGGGAGGAGGACGGATCGACCGCGAGCACCGCCACCCTGTGGCCGGAAGCCGTCAGGTTCGAGCCCAGCGCGTCGATGGTGGTCGATTTGCCGACACCGGGAACGCCGGTGATCCCCACCCGGATCGCCCGGCCGGTCTGCGGCAGCACGGAATCGATCAGGGTGGCGGCGAGTGCCCGGTGATCGGCCCGTTTCGACTCGGCCAGGGTGATGGCTCGGGCCAGGGCGGCGCGGTCGCCGCGCAGCAGGCGCTCGCGCAGGCTCTCGATGTCGATGGACGGCGTCATAGGCTCTTCATGGCGGTGGCGTGGGCCGCCGTCGAGGGATAGCGCGGCCTGTGTCCCGGGCACAACACGCCGCACCGTGCCCGTACTCCACAGCGGAGGGGGCCTTGCCTGCCTCCGGCCTGCCCCGCCAAGGCCAAGATCCTGCGCCACGGAAGCGGCCCCCGCCCGAGCGTAACCGGATCATGTCGAGCCAGATTGTCTCACGCCGCGTCCTCCTGCGGTTCACGGCCCTCGCGGGTGCCGTGTCTCTTGCCCCGTCGCTCGGCGGTTGCGTCACCGACGATCTCGGGACCGGCGCGGCCCTGCCCGAGAAGCAATCGGCGCTCGACGTCATGCCGGTGCTGCTGGTCGCCACGACCCGCAAGCCCGTGGGCAACCCGCCGAAGCCGCCGTATTTCAGCAGCGAGCGCGGCCGGGGCCTGAGTTTCGCCGAGGTGCGCCTCTCGCCCCCGGATCGCTCGCTCCTCGGAAAGGTCTCGTCGGTCATCACCGGCGACTGGACGATCGGCGCCGTGCCCAAGACCGAGACCGGACCCGCCGCCGCCGAGGCCTTCGCGCAGGCGGCCCTCGGCCGCGACGTGCTGATCTACGTCCACGGCTACCGCGAATCGTTCGAATCGGCCGCCGTCAGCGCGGCGCGGCTCTCGGACGGGATCCGCTTCCGCGGCGTCTCGGGCCTGTTCACGTGGCCGTCGGCGGCCGCGACCCTCGACTACAATTACGATCGCGAGAGCGCCCTCTGGTCCCGGGACGCCTTCGAGGACCTGCTCAAGGCGCTCGCCGCCTCGCCGAGCGGCGGCCGCATCAATGTCGTGGCGCACTCGATGGGCACGCTCCTGACGCTGGAGACCCTGCGCATGCTGCGCGCCGAAGCCGGCGAGGCGGCGATGGGGCGGATCGGCGCGGTGGTTCTGGCGGCCCCCGACATCGACTTCGACCTGTTCTCCAACGGCGTCGCGCGGCTCGGGCCCGATGTCTCGAAGATCACCGTGATCTCGGCGACCAACGACCGGGCCCTCGAACTCTCCGCGGCTCTGGCCGGCGGCGTCCGTGCAGGCGCGGTGGATCGCGCCAAGCTGGAGGCGTTGGGCGTGCGCGTCGCCGATGCCTCCGATTACGCGGGTGGCCTCATCAACCACGACCTGTTCCTGTCGAACCCGGAGGTCCAGGGCGTGGTCAAGCGCGCCATCGCGCGGGGCGCCGGGGTCTGAGGACTATCCCAGTCTCTCGTGCATCGGCGCTCGACCTTCTCATAGCTGAGCAGGTCGAACAGGGCGCGCGCTCAGCCACGTCGCCCCGCCATCGGGGGGATCGTGGGGCCAGCCATCAGGCTGCGCGGACGGTGGCCAGGAAGCGTTGGATCTCGGCGGCGAGGTGGTCCGACTGGAGCGACAGTTCACCCGCCGAGGCCAGAACCTGTGACGCTGCCGCCCCGGTCTCCTCCGCTGCCTTCGCGACCCCGGTGATGTTCACCGTCACTTCGGTGGTTCCGAGGGAGGCCTGCACGACATTGTGCACGATGTCCTGCGTCGCCCCCCCTTGTCGCTCAACCGCCGCTGCGATCGATGCCGACACGGCATTGATCTCACGAATGCGTCCCGTGATCCCGTCGATGGCTGCGACGGCTTGACCGGTCGAACCTTGAATGCGCACGATATGGCCGGAGATTTCCTCGGTCGCCTTGGCGGTCTGCTCGGCGAGCGCCTTGACCTCCGAAGCCACCACCGCGAAGCCCCGACCCGCCGCACCGGCGCGCGCCGCCTCGATCGTGGCGTTGAGCGCCAGCAAATTCGTCTGTCCGGCGATCTGCGAGATCATCGCGACGACGTCGCCGACCCGCGACACGGCGGCGCGCAATTCCCCGACGAGCACGCCGGTTTGGTCGGCGTCCCTCACCGCGGCCTGCGCCAGGTCGGACGATCCGGTCACTTGGCGCCCGATCTCCTGTACCGATGCCCCGAGCCCTTCAGCCGCAGCCGCCACCGTGCCGACGTTGCTGGAAGCCTCCTCGGCGGCCACAGCGACCGTTGTCGACTGGGTCGCGGTCTGGGCGGCGGACCCAGACATGGCTGTCGCGATCGATCGCAATTGCGCCGCGGCGGTTGCAACCTGACCGATGACGCCCCCGACCGCAGCTTCGAAGCTGTCCGCGATTTGCCGGAGGGTGCGCTTGCGCTGCTCCTCGGCCGAGGCTCGGGCAAGCGCCGTCTCCTCCTCCAGGGCCCGCATGCGGATCAGGTTGGCCCTGAAGACCTGCACGGCATCGGCCATCGTGCCAATCTCGTCGCGACGCTGGAGCTCGGGAACTTCGGCGGAGGTATCGCCCGTGGCAAGGACTTGGACGAACCGCGTCATACGCCCGATCGAAGCCACGATCCTGAGAGAACCGAACGTCAGCAACGCGACCAGCGAGGCCGCCGACGCAGCGAGAGCCGAGCACAGCATCCAGAAGTAGAAGGCGTTATTCTTGTCCGCATCGGCTCGCATCGCATCCATGCGCTGATCCATCAGAACGAAGAACTCATCCAACGGGCGCATGATGGCCGCCTTCTCGCGATGGTAGTCTCCCGAATGCAGCATCGCGATGGCCCGGGCCTGATTGGCAGCCGCGTCGCCCGGCGCGAGTGGCGCGCCATTGGCCGTCTTGTTCTGGACGAGGTTCATCGCCGCGACCTCAAGCTCGACGAGTTTGTCGGACTTCGCGATCGACTCGTCGAGCTTTTTGAACTCCTCGGCTGAGAAGCCCAGGCGTGTCATCAACATACGCGTGGAGACGGTCTCGCCGTCGGGGCGCGGTTTCGAGACGCCAGCTGCGACGAAATCCCAATAAATGCGATCGTAAGCGACGGGCCGAGCCCGCTTGCCAGCTCTGATGTCGATCACGGCATTGTATTGATCGAGATACGATTTGTCGGCTGTAACCGCATAGGTCCTCATGAGGCGGGTGAGATCGTTCGACGATTGTCTGATCTCGCTGGCGACGATGTACGATCGATGCCGCAACTCGGCGGCGGCGATCATCTGGCTGTTGGACTTGATGTAAGCAAGGAACGATGCCAGCACCAATACTAAAGCAAAAAGATTGATCCCCGATAGAAAAAGGTATGATTTTCTGATAATCATGTCGCGCAGCCAAAAATCGAGACGATGCAGCACTGTGCGCGATTTGGTTGACGTCACTGCGACATGTCGATTCAGGAGCGGGAATATCTTGCCGAGTCTGCTCCGTCAGTCCGCGATCGGTCGAAGCGCTGCGTTGCGGGATGCGTCCGTCGGCCGCCCTTCGGCCATTCCGCCCGGGTCGACATCGGTTCGATCCAGCTCTTGCGCGATCGGCCGCACCGCGTGGTCCAGTCCCTGCACCCTTGCGTCCGCGACGCAGGGCGCCGCGGGTCCTCATCCTCGTCGTGGCCGCTTGTGCTGAGCTTATCGAACGATCAGGGCGACGCCTTGCCCGGCGCTTACCCGGTCCGCGTCGTCATGCTCTGCGGCGGCAGGGGTTCCTCCGGCGGGATCGCCGCCTCCTCGGACCGGTCGAGATGGTCGATCCGATCGGCCCAGACGCGGAAGCCCACCAGCGGGTTGGGCCCGAATGTGTGGGTCAGCGGCACGTCGGCGGCGTCGCGCCCATAGGCTACCATCACCCGGCCGATCCGGGGCGCGTTGTTGCGCGGATCGAACACGTGCCAGCGCCCGCCGAGATAGACCTCCATCCAGGCGGCGAAATCGCCGGCCGGATGCGGCTCGGGCTCGCCGATGAAGCTGATGTAGCCGGTGCAGTAGCGGGTCGGCACATTGAGGGCGCGGCAGAACGCCACCGCGAGATGGGTGAAGTCCCGGCAGACGCCGCGCCCGCCCGCATAGGCGTCCAGGGCGGTGCGGTCCCGGTGGGCGAACTCGTAGCCGAACGCGATGTGGCCGTGGACGAAGTCGCAGACCGCCTGGACCCGGTTCCAGCCCGGGGTGATGTGCCCGAACAGCCGCCACGCCTCGTCGGCCAGCAGATCCGATTCGCAGTAGCGGCTCGGCAGGAGGAACACGATGGTCTCCGCCGGAAGGGCTTCGATGGCGTGCTGCTCGGCCTCGGGATGGGACGGATCGGGATTGCCGTTGTCGCGGATCACCGCGTCGGTGCCGAGGGTGAAGCTGCCGGCCGGGGCCGTCAGGCGGCCGCACAGGTTGCCGAACCCGTCACGGTAGGTCTCCACCGGAACGGGCGGCTCGGTGCGCAGCGTGTCGGGCGCTTCGAGGGCCTCGGCCCGGCTGGGATGCACGTTGAGCATCACCACCATGGGGACCGGATAGGGGAAGGCGTAGCGCATCTCGCAGCCGAGCCTGATCCGCATGCGCGATGATCCTTATGTCCAATGATGGTCCGTCCGTGATCGCCGCGCCAAATCGTGCCGCCGCCGCGGCGACGGGCTTGGCGCCCGACCGCTTCACCCCTACAGCATCCCCCTGGCGGCGCTGATGACCGCCGGGCGAATCCCCCGGGTTTTCGCCCGGGGCCCGGCGTCGCACCCGCGCGATCCCGCTGACCGGGCGCGCCTGAGGACGGTTACGAGAGGGATGCCGGCCATGTTCACGCTCGAGATCGACGGCACCGCCGTTGCGGTGATCAACAGCGACGAGGCGTCCGCCAAGGACCTCTTCACCTGTGCGGGGTTCAAGGAAGACATCCGCACCATGACGAGCGAGGGTAAGCCGCTCTGGAACGGCACCTCGGCGCTCAAGATCCGGCCCGCCACCGAGGACGAGGTCGAGATCTTCGAGGATGCCCTCGCGGAGGATGATGGCGAGGGCGAGTATGTCGAGGATCCGCATCATTCCGGCGGTGCATCGGACGATGAGGAGGATGAGGACGAGGCCGACATCGTCTTCCTCGTGGATATCGACGAGGACGAGGATGAGGCCGACGCCTGAGCGCGGCTGAACCGAAGCGCCTCCCGGGCCGTTTCCGAACCGATTCGGGATCGAGACCGGGAGGATTGCATGGCCGATAGCAGGCAGATGGTCGACGCGCTGGTGCGCTCACGGCGCGGCGGACTCGCCGCGGGTGCGGCGCTCGGCGGGCTCGCGCTGATCGGTGGACTCGCCTTCCGGGCCCTCCGCGGCACGGAGCCGCCAGCGCCGGCCAAGGGCGGGCCGGATTTCACCGTCGTCGCCGAGGATGAGGCCCGGCTGATGCTCCGGGCGATGGTCGCAGCCACCAGCGCCGACGGCCTGGTCGATGCGGCGGAGCGCCAGCGCCTCCAGGCCGCCGTGTCCGAGGCCGGCCTCGATGCGGACGGGCAATCCTGGCTGGAGCGCGAGCTGGAGAGCCCCGCTGACGTCGATGAGCTCGCCGAGCGCGTCGCCAGCCCCGACGCGGCGGCCCGGATCTACGCGGCGGCGCGGCTCGCCATCGAGCCCGACACGCTTCAGGAGCGCCAGTTCCTCAAGATGCTGGCCGAGGCCATGGATCTGCCGGCCGACGCGACGGGCCGGATCGAGCGTGACGTCGCCGCCTGATCACCCGGGGCCTCTGTCCGACAGGGCGCGTCATGGTTGCGGAAGGTCGAGGCCCACCCTCGCCCGGTGTTTGACCGAGCGCGTGGCGCGCGATGGCCGCCTCCAGGCCATGACGCGCCCGCCCTGTCCCGGACAGGCGGAGCGAAGCGGAACCTGATCCGGGATCCCGCACAGGAAGCGCCGCGCCGGCGGCTCAGGTCGGTCCGGATCGACGCGTCGCGCCGTCTTGCGCTGGATCCCGGGTCGCCTTCCGCGGTCGCAACATGCGCCCGGGACAAGGGTCCGTGCAGGTCGGCTCGACACCACTCCTGGGGCTCAACCCAAAACCTGGACAGGGCTGGGTCGTGACCTTTCGCGGGTCCGCGACAGAGCCCTGGCGGGGTTCTGGGCCGCATCGGGTGAGGCGCGAAACAGGTTTCGTAACGGTCTTGCGCGGTTTTGCGACGGAAATCGATGCTCTGTGAAAGGTCTGCCCGGATAAAGCGTTGGCTTAGAGGGGCCGGTCTGCTTAGGATCCCTGTTCGTGACGGGGCCGGATGGGCCCGATTGAGGGGGCTGGGACGCGTTATGGCAGGCTTGTCAGTGCCCACCCTCCGTCGCGCATGGCCGTCCCTCCGGGCGGCGACCATCCTGCTGTTCCTGGGTGGGGCCGCCGCGGCCGCCGAGCCGGCACCCGGGCCGCTCACCATCGCCGAGCAGGGCAGCTTCTTCGTGGGCGGCCGCGACGTCCAGTCCGATACGCTCTCGACGCTGCCGGCCTACGCCCCCTCCGGCACGATCAGCGTCGATCAGATCTACGTCCGCTATCAGAATCCGGTCGGGCCGAGCCGGCCGCCGCTGGTCCTGATCCACGGCTGCTGCCTCACGGGAAAGACCTGGGAGACGACACCGGACGGGCGCATGGGCTGGGACGAGTTCTTCGTGCGCCGGGGTTTCCCGACCTACGTGATCGACCAGGCGTGGCGCGGGCGCTCGGCGGCGAGCCCGGCTCAGATCGACGCGGTGAAGATGGGACGGGCCGAGCCCAACACGCTGCCGGCGGTGTTCTCGGCCGGCCGCGAGCCGGCCTGGGCGATCTTCCGGTTCGGCCCGGAATACCCGAAGGTCTTCCCGGGGATGCAGTTTCCCCTGGAGGCGCAGGCCGAGTTCTGGAAGCAGATGGTCCCGGATTGGTCGGCGGCGCTGCCGGTGCCGAACCCGACCGTGCCGGCCCTGTCGGAGCTCGCCAAGCGGCTCAAAGGGGCGGTGCTGGTCTCGCACTCGCAATCCGGGATCTACCCGTTCCAGACCGCCGCCCTCGACCGCACGGGCATCCGGGCGATCGTCGCCATTGAGCCCGCCGCCTGCCCGGACCCGGCCAAGGACGACTTGGCGCCCTACAAGGACCTGCCGATCCTCGTCCTGTTCGGCGATTACGTCGATGCCTCGCCCCGCTGGGCGCCACGGCTCAAGCAGTGCCGCGGATTCGTGGCGGCGGCGAATGCCGCAGGCGGCCGCGCCGAGCTGATCCTGCTGCCGGAGATCGGCATCCACGGCAATTCGCACATGCTGATGCAGGACAAGAACAGCCTCGACATCGCCGATTGGCTGGCGGGCTGGATCGAGAAGCGCGCTGCGGTGAAATCCTGAGCGGCTGGATCTGATCGGCTCTCTCGCAGCCAGACCCGCCGCGGGACAAACGCCGCGGTTCGGAGCCGCGAGGGATGGGGTGGCACAGGGGGCTCGACTGAGCGTCCTGCACCACCCCCGGATCCGGAACGCCGAGATGCGCCCTGAACGGGCTCGGCGAAGCCCCTGGAACCCCCGGATCCTGGGTCGAGGGGGTGCTCAGATCGCGGCGGCGGGATCCGTCTCGTCGCCGTCCCGGCTGCGCCGCTCGCGGGGCCGGCGGTCGAGCAAGGAGCGCCCCAGGGCACGCAGTGGCGCGGTGAGTCGCCGGGCATCCTCGGCCCGCTCCATGATCCGCTCGCCGTTGCGGATCTCCTTGTCGAGCCGGGCCATCGTCCGGGCGAGTGCCGGATCGTCGTCCTCAAGCCAGGTCTGCGTCACCCGGGCGAAGGCGATCACCACGCCCTGAAGCTTCAGTTGGCCGAGCGGCCCCTCGGTGTCGATCCCAGCCGCCGCCAGCATGTAGCGGTGGGAGTTCATCATGACGCCATTCAGCGCCAGCATCGACAGGGGCTCGCCGCGCAGCGCGTAGGCGATGCGGCGCAGGGCCGGCTTATAGGGCTCCATCGCGTCGAGCCGGCGCATCAGAACGTCAAACAGCCGCTCGCGGGTCGGCTCCTCCTCCAGGCCTGCGAGGTCCCCCTCCAGGACCTTGCGGTCGATGATCCGGGTCAATCCACCGAGGATCGCGCCCTTCGACGGGAACAGGTCACGCAGCTCGGCCAGCGTCAGCCCCGCCTCCCGGGCAATGTCGCCGATCTCGATGTCGCTCCAGGGTTGCTCGGCGGCGAGGCGCATCAGCGCCTCGACGGCGGCCTCCCGGGGGGGCAGCTTCACCGTGCTGTCCCCCGGCGCCGCATGCGTGGACGCCTCGGGGGCAGCGCTCTCCTGCGTCACGCTTTCCTGTGCGACGCTCTCGGCTGCGCTGCTCGCCTTGGCTGGGCTCGCGGCCTTGCGGGGGCGCTTCGAGGGGCCTTTGCTTTCAGTCATGGGTCGTCGCCCGCTCCTGTCGGTCGTTCTGCCTGATGTAGGCAGTCCGCCGCCGAAGGGCAGGGGCTTCGCGCGGCCTTGCCGCACGAAGCCGACCGGACGTCAGCCGGCGAGTTCCTCCGCCCGCCGCTGGGCTGCCGACACGGCCTCGCGCATCAAGGCGCCGAGCCCGTCCGGCCGCATCAGCACATCGAGGGCCGCGGCCGTGGTGCCGCCGGGGGAGGTCACGTTGCGCCGCAGCTCCGCAGCCTCTGCGGGATTCGCGTCGAGGAGCGCGCCGGAACCGGAGACGGTCGCCCGGGCGAGACGGTGCGCAACCGCCGCATCGAGACCGGCCGCAATGCCGGCCTCCGCCAGCGCCTCGACCAGCAGGAAGACATAGGCTGGCCCGGAACCCGAGACCGCCGTCACGGCGTCGATCTGCGCCTCGTCGGCGAGCCACGCCACGGCGCCGTTCGCCGCCAGCAGGGCGTCGGCGGATGCCCGCTGCCCGGGCGTCACGTCGGGATTCGCGTAGGCGCCCGTGGCGCCCCGGCCGATGCTGGCCGGCAGGTTCGGCATGGCCCGGACCACGGCCCGGGCCCGTGGAAGCCGCCCGCGCAGGTCCGATACGGTCTTGCCGGCCAGGATCGAGACGACGAGCGTGTCGCGGCCGATCAGCCTGTCGAGGCCGGGAGCTGCCGCTTCCAGCGCCTGCGGCTTGATGCCCAAAACCAGCACGGCGCCGGGCTCGGGGTCTGGCGTGTTGAGGGCGAGGCCCCGTTCCGCGCACAGGTCGACAATCTCCCGGCTCGGCACGGGGTCGATGAGGGTGGTGCGGCGCGGATCGAGGCCCGCCGCGAGCCAGCCCGCCAGCATCGCGCCACCCATCTTGCCGGCCCCCGCCAGGACCAGCGAAGCAGGCATCGAGGCCGCGTTCGCCCCCGGGGCGGTCACGCCTCGCCTTCGGTCTCGAACAGAACGGCGTCCAGCGCGTCCCGGGCGCTCTTGCCGGCCCAGAGAACGAACTGGAAGGCCTGATAGTAGCGCTCGCAGGCATCCACGGCGGTTTTCATCATGGTGGCGCATTGCGGATGGGTCGGTACCGCGCCGCCCGTCAGCAGATGCGCGTGACGGAACATCACCACGCTGTCGCTCGACCACAGGTCGAAGTGTCCGACCCAGAGCTGTTCGTTGATCAGCGCGACGAGGCGCATCACTTCGGTTCGCTGCCGATCCGGGACCTTGAGATCGAACGCGCAGGCCACGTGCAGGGCCTCCACGTCCTCGATCCAGGTGAAGGCCACATTGTAGTCGGTCCAGCGGCCGGGGCTCGTCACCGACATCTCGTCGGTCTCGGCCCGGTCGAAGATCCAATCGCGCAGGGACGCCAGACGTTCGACGACGTCGAGCGGATGCTCGTTTCTGTCCGGATCGTGAAAGTCGACGTTGAGCAGCGGCATGACGATCCAAAAGGACGGTCCGGACGAAAAGTCCGGCCCGCCGTGAGCGGTGATGCGAAACCGGAGTGTCGAGAACACCCCGAGACCTTGAACAGCCGGACGATCTGCGCCGGTGGTGATGCGATCGACTGTCGAAGCTCCGCGGACATCGCCCCGCAGCCCTCGAATCACCCTATGCCCACTATAAACCGCCGGTGACTCGCGACACAAAGTGCAGGCCATAATCGGTGAACAGGAAACCGGATCATCGCTGCGGCTTCCTGTGTAAAAGCCCCGGGCGTTGCCGCGGGGACTCAGACCACCTCGCTGAGGCCGGCCGCGCCCGCGGCAGCAGGGCCGGATTTCGCCTCCAGGGCGGTGACCCTTGCTGCCAGCGCCTCGTTCTGCGCCTGCAGGCTGGTCACGAGGTCGCGCAGGACGTCGAGTTCTTCACGGGAGGCGATGTCGAGGTCGCGGATGACGCGTTCGAGCTGAGCCCGGACGACGGTCTCGGCCTCGCGGCGCACGCCCTGCGCGGCGCCGGCCGCGTCGGTCATCAGGCGGGCGAAGTCGTCGAACAGGCGATTGGAGGGGGGCATCGGGGTCTCCCGGATCGGCCGGCTGCCGCGACGGCCGCCTGACGGCGCGATTCGAGGTGACGAGATAGGAATCTTCGAGGGGGCGGGCAACTGCAGGACCGCCCGGGGTTGCGGAGCGGGGCCAGTTCGGACCCCACTCCGCACCGAAATCACATGCGGTGCATGTGGCGATGCATGCGGTGATGCATCATGCGCCGCTCCATCCGACGGTGCATGCGGTGGTGCATCATGCGGTGCTCCATCCGGCGGTGCATCATGCGCCGCTCCATGGGCGTCGCCCGAACCTGGGTCACGGCCTCGGGGGCCGCGACGGCGCCCGGCATGGCGGGGGCTGCGGAGGCGGGCTGGACGAGGGCGGCACCGCCCAACGAGGCCAGCACGGCGAAGGCGAAGGTCAGTTTCCTCACGAGGAGACTCCAATTCTCTGATGCCCGGGTATGAGGCCCGGTTCATCCTCCCGGACGGGAGGTGCGGAGAGTCGTCTCGTGCCGCGGGCGGCACGGCGGGCCGTCGAGGACCCGCCGCCATCAACTTCTAACTTAGAGATTCGTTTCCTCGAACGCCTTCACCCATTCGGCGCAGATGCCGGATCGGACGATGTCATTCCGGGTAAACTCAACCACTGGTATCGGCATCATCCGGCTTTTGACGAGGTGCATCACGGTGCGGAGCCCCGAGGTCTCGCGCAGGTCGGTCTGCGACACGTCGCCGTTGATGATGACCTGACAATCGTCCCCGATCCGGGTCAGGAACATCTTGATCTCGGCGGTGGTGGTGTTCTGTGCCTCATCGAGGATGACGAGGCAGTTCTTGAAAGTGCGCCCGCGCATCACCTCGAACGGGACGATCTCGATGTCGCCGGCCTTGAGGGCGATCTCGAAGGCGGCGGCACCCATCCGCTCCTTCATGGCCTCGGTCAGCGGGGCGACCCAGGGGGCGATCTTCTCTTCGAGGGTTCCGGGGAAGAAGCCGAGCGAGCGGCCCGAGGGGACGTTCGGGCGGGTGATCACGACTTTGGAAATACGGCGCTGGCGGAGCTGATCCGCGGCGCGGGTGCCGGCGATGAAGGTCTTTCCGGTGCCGGCGGGCCCCAGGACGATGACCTGCGGGGATCGGGCGAGGGCGTCGAGATACTCGGCTTGGCGTTCGGTGAGCGGCTGGATCGGGCTGAGATTGCGTTCTTCGTCGAAGCGTGTGCGGTGAATGCGGGACGTGCGGTCTTCAACCAATTCAAGGCGTGCGCGGCGTCTCTTCATGGATGTACACTCCAACGGGACTTGCCAACCTGGATTTGTCGCTGAACTGCCGTTTACCTATTTGCTCCCGGTACTACTCGCTTGCGGAACTAATACGGGCCCCTTCCCAAAGGTTCCGCGCCGCGCTCGTCCACCTGTGGAGAGCGTCACGACATGCCGCGCGCGGCCGAATACCCAATGCAACTGCTGCACCAGCGTGATTCGTGCCCCACGATTGCGCATGGGGTGTGACCAGGGGGTGACGGTGGACGCGGCCGGTTCGAAAAAGGCGCCGTGCTGGCGCGGATGCATCAGGGTCGCGATTGGGGAGACGCGGTGACGCGGCATCCGGCACGATCACGATCCTCCCCGCCCGCAGGGGCGAAGCCGGCCGACCCTGCCGCCCTGAAACGTCCGGGCTTGATCGGCGGGACGCGCCTCACCCGGCCTGGATGAAGCTGTCGAGGACCATCTTCCGGCCGGCCTTGTCGAAGTCAACGGTCAGCTTGTTGCCGTCCACGCCGGCGATCGATCCGGGGCCGAACTTGGTGTGGAAGACCCGCTGGCCCACCTCGAACGCGGAGGGCGCGCCGGTGGACTTGGCGATCAGCTCGCCCTCGATCTGGCGCGGGCCGCCCGAAAAGCCGCCCGACCGCCCGCCCGGTGCCGAGCCGAAGCCGCGGCCGCCCTGGGGCGCGGTGTTGGCCTGCGCCCGCTGCCAGCCGGGCGTACCGTAGCTCGACCCGAACGGCGTCGGGTTGCGGTCGAACCGCGAAGCGCCGGCGGAGAAATGCGCGGGGGCCTCGACCACGTCGACGGCCGTCTCGGGCAATTCGTCGATGAAGCGGGACGGGATGGTCGAGGACCAGAGGCCGTGGATGCGCCGGTTCACGGCAAATGACAGCTTGGCGCGCTTGCGCGCCCGGGTCAGCCCGACATGGGCGAGGCGCCGCTCCTCTTCCAGGCCGGCCCGGCCGCTCTCGTCGAGCGCCCGCTGGCTGGGGAACAGGCCGTCCTCCCATCCGGGCAGGAACACGGTGTCGAATTCCAGCCCCTTGGCGGCGTGGAGGGTCATGAGCGAGACGCGCTCGGCGCCCTCGGTCTCGGAGGCCTCCATGACCAGCGAGACGTGCTCCAGGAAGGCCGCCATGTCGGGGAACTCCTCCATGGAGCGGACGAATTCCTTCAGGTTCTCCAGGCGCCCGGCGGCGTCGGCCGAGCGGTCCTTCTGCCACATCTCGGTGTAGCCGGATTCTTCCAGAATCGTCTGCGCGACCTCGCTGTGCGGCTGCGATTCCACGAGGCGCGCCCACCGCGAAAAGCTCTCGGTGAGCGCCCGCAGGGTGGAGCGGACCCGGGGCTTCAGCTCGTCGGTCTCGCACAGGCGCTCGGCGGCGATCCGCAGGGGCAGCCGGTTGGCGCGGCCGTAGGTGTGGAGCTGCTGCAGCGTGGCGTCGCCGAGGCCGCGCTTCGGGGTGTTCACGATCCGCTCAAAGGCGAGATCGTCGCTGACATTCATGGTGGCGCGCAGATACGCCAGCGCGTCGCGGATCTCGGCGCGCTCGTAGAAGCGCGGGCCGCCGATGACCCGATAGGGCAGGCCGAGCTGGACGAAGCGATCCTCGATCTCGCGCATCTGGGCGGAGATCCGCACCAGCACGGCGATCTCCGACAGGGGATGCTGCTTCGCCTGGAGGGATTCGATCGACTCGGCGAGCATGCGCGCCTCCTCTTCCGAATCCCACGCGCCCGTGACCGTGACGCGCTCGCCCGGCTCGTCGTCGGTGCGCAGGGTCTTGCCGAGGCGACTCTCGTTCTTGGCGATCAGGCCCGAGGCGGCCGCCAGGATGTGGCCCGTCGAGCGGTAGTTGCGCTCCAGACGCACCACCACCGCGCCGGGAAAATCGTGCTCGAAGCGCAGGATGTTGTCGACCTCGGCGCCGCGCCAGCCGTAGATCGACTGGTCGTCGTCGCCCACGCAGGCGATGTTCTTGCGGTTCTGCGCCAGCAATCTCAGCCACAGGTACTGGGCGACGTTGGTATCCTGGTACTCGTCGACCAGGATGTAGCGGAAGCGATCCTGATAGTTGGCGAGCACATCCGGGTTCTCGCGCCACAGCTTGAGGCAAAGGAGCAGAAGATCGCCGAAATCGACGGCGTTCAACGTCGCCAGCCGGGCCTGATAGGCGGTGTAGAGCGTGCCGCCCTTGCCGAACGCGAAGGCCGAGGCCTCCCCCGGGGGCACCTGCTCGGGGCCGAGGCCGCGGTTCTTCCAGCCGTCGATCGCCGAGGCCAGCGCCCGGGCGGGCCAGCGCTTCTCGTCGACGTTCTGGTCGGCGATCACCTGCTTCATCAGCCGGAGCTGGTCGTCGGTGCCGAGGATGGTGAAGTCGGATTTGAGCCCGACCAGCTCGGCGTGGCGGCGCAGGATCTTGGTGCCGATGGCGTGGAAGGTGCCGAGCCAGGGCATGCCCTCGCCGGCCGGGCCGATCAGGGCGCCGATCCGGTGCTTCATCTCCCGGGCGGCCTTGTTGGTGAAGGTCACCGCCAGGATGTCGAAGGGCCGGGCGCGGTTCGTGGCGATCAGGTGGGCGATGCGGGTGGTCAACACCCGGGTCTTGCCGGTGCCGGCCCCGGCCAGCACGAGGACCGGGCCCTCCGTGGTCTCGACGGCGCGGCGCTGCTCGGGGTTGAGGCCTTCGAGGTAGGCGGCGGCGTCGCGGCGGAGCGCGCCCATGGCGCGGGCGGCGATGGAGGAGGACGGAGCGCCGTCCCCGGCGGGCTGCGCATGCGGGCGGTTCTGCATCCCGCTTCCCTGGACCAAATCGCGAACGGCGTCGAGGTGGTTCGGGTCGGATGCGACCGGAGGGTGTGGGGTGGGGTGATGGACCGCGCCTGTCGGCAGCAGCTTCGCTGCAAATCCTGACGGCGGGGTCGCGTTCGATCGGTGCGACCGTTCGCAAGGGCGGCCTGGACGACGCACGGCAGGGCAGCCGAGACGACAATCACGTCTCGCGCGCCGAGCGACGTGACGGAATCCCGATGCGCGTCGGAGGCAAAGGCCTCCGGATCCGACCCCCGCCCATCCGCGGGCGAGCGTCGGACCCGGAAACGCTGATTACTTGTGGTTCTCAGCGCTCTTGCCGTGCGCCTTGGTCGAATGCTCCTTGGCCTTGTCCGCGTGGCCGTGCGCTTCCGTCGAGTGCTTGTGGCCTTCCGCGTGATCGCCCTTGCCATGATGCTCGGCGGCTGCGCGATGCGACTTGGCGGCCTTCTCGTGGTGCTCGGCAGCCTCGGTATGAGCCTTCTGGGGCATGATGTTTTCCTGTGCTGACGTGCCTGTTTGGCAGGCATCAAACATCCTGCCGGCGAACCCGTTGCGCACCTCGCGGCAAGTTGACAATCGTTGTGGACATACCATCAAGAATACTAGGCTTATCGGCCGGACTTAAGTGGCTGATGTGCCGCGGTTATTCATTACGGGGCTGTAACTTCGATCAAGAATGGTGGGTCAATCATACCATTTCTCTTTCGATCCTGAACGATCGGCCCCTGCGGACAGCCGGGCCGGGTCATCGCGATTGGGGCGCCGACCGCGTAGATCCCGCGCTGGCGCCCTCAGGGCCTTATCGTGCTATGGCCGGTGCGGTTTGCCCGCGGGGGCACGCGGGGAGCGGTCCCGCGCGGAAACGAGTGCGGAACGGGAACGGTGCGTGATCTTCTGACCGCGCTGGCGGGCGCCGTCATCCTGGTTCTCGTGGCGGCCCTGGCCGTCCCGCCCTTCGTGGATTGGCAGGCCCATCGCGCCCTCGTCGACCGGGCGATCGCCCGGTCGCTCGGCGTCCCGGCCCGGACCGACGGACGAATCGAGGTCCGGCTCCTGCCGTCGCCGCGGCTGCGCGTCGATCGCCTGCATATCGGGACCGATCCGGAGCGCCCGACCCTCGATGCCCGGTTCGTCAAGGCCGAGGTGGCGCTGGCGCCGCTCCTGAAGGGCGAATTCCGCTTCACCGAGACCCGGGTCGGCCGGGCCGAGATCAAGCTTCCGCTGGCGGGCCCCGATGCGCTCAAGTTGCCGGCCGATCTCGGCGCCTCCCTGCGCGGGCGCGACTTCGCCATCGAGGCGCTGCACGTTCAGCAATTCCTCGTCACCACCCAGGTCCCGGCGACCGGCCGGACCGACCAATTCTACGCGCAGGATCTGACGCTCCAGGCGCCGGCCCTGGTCGGGCCCTGGCGCGTGGAAGGCTCGACCGGCGGCATCCCGTTCCGGGCCGTCAGCGGCACACCGGGGCCGGACGGGCGGCTCGCCGTCAAGATCTCGGGCGGCGGCGATGCCCATCCGCGGTTCGAGGCGGATGCGCGGTTCGGCCTCGTCCCCCAGGAGGCCGGCGGGGTCGTCCAGGTCGAATCCGAGGGGACCGCCCGCCTCGTGGTCGGGCCGCCGACCCAGGCGGCGGGGCCCTACCTGCCGTTCTCCCTGAGCGGGGCCTTCAAGGCCCGGGGCGCGCAGGTGCGGTTCGAAGGCGTGGACCTCGCCATCGATCCGGGGGGGCGCACCCTGCGGCTCGGCGGCACCGGCCGGCTCGACCTGCGCCAGTGGCGCGCCGCTCTGAGCCTTGAGGCCCGCCGCCTCGACCTCGACGCCTTCCTGGCCTCGACGGAGGGGCAGAACCTGATCGCCCGCGGCCCGCCCAGCTGGGGGGGCGCGCTGCCGGCGATGCTCGACCTCGACCTGTCGGTGGGCAGTGCCGTCCTCGGCGGCGACGAATGGTCGAACCTTGCGCTGACCGGCACCCTGGAAAGGGCAGGCGGCCTGCTGCTGCGCCGCCTCTCGGTCACCGGGCCGGCGGACTCGACCCTGAGCGTCAGCGGCCAGGTCGAAACCGCGCCGTTCCGCCTCACAGGACCCGTGGCGCTCACCGCCCCCGATTCGGATGCGCTGGGCCGCTACCTGCGCCGCCTCGGCATGGAGGGTCCGCTGACCGCGCTGCTCGATGGGCGCCGGATCGAGGCGGCTGCCGACCTGTCGGCCGATCCCGCGAGCCTGTCCCTGCGCAACCTGCGCCTCGCCCTCGGCACCGCCCGGATCACCGGGAACGCCCGCTACACGGCCGCCGAGGCGGGCGCGCGGGGCCGGTTCGACGCGCAGATCCGGGCGAACGGTATCGACATCGCCACCCTGCCGCCCCTCGGAACGACTCTCGGGACGCTGCGTGACCTCGACCTCGCGTTGACGCTGGAGGCCCGGGACGTCCGGTTCGGGACCATCGGCTCCGGCACCGGCACCATCGCGGCCAGCATCCAGACCGACGGCGCCAGCATCGTGGTCGACAGCCTCGCGGTGACCGACCTCGCGGGGGCGAGCGCCACGCTGTCCGGCCGGATCGGCGCGGACGGGACCGGGCGCGTCTCGGGCCGCCTCAAGGCCCCGGTGGCGGCGCCGCTGCTCGGCCTGCTCGAACGGGTCTGGGTCGGCGAGCTACGCCTGCTGCCGGCCTTCCTGACGGATGCCCCCCTCGACCTCGCCGTCACCCTCGATCGGGAGGGGGGCGCCGCCGGGGCCCTGCGCACCCAGGCGAAGGGCAGCGCCGGCGGCGGCACCCTCGACCTGACCGTGGCGAGCCGCGGGACGCGGATCGAGGGCGGCACCGCCGCGTTGAGCACGGCCCGGGCCGGAACATGGTTCGGGCGCACCGATATCCCGGGACTCCAGCAGCCCGCCGAATTGCACCTCAGTGCCGAGCGGCCGGAGGGATCGACGCTGACCGTCACCGCCAACGGGACCGTGGCGGGGTTGCGCGTGGCGACGGCCCGGCCGATCCCGATCGGGCCCGATGCCCTGCCGACCGGCGGCGTGATCCGCGCCGATACGGCGGATCTCACGCCCTTCCTGACCCTGGCCGGCGCCGCACGCCTGCAGCCCGGCGCATGGCCCGCAGACCTGACCGTTACGCTCTCTCAGGAGTCCGGCGCCAGCGCCGCCGCGCTCACCGGGCAGATCGCGGGATCCGCTGTCAACGGCACGCTGCTGCGCGCGCCGGGCGGCAGCCTGCACGGCCACCTCACCCTCGACCGGCTGTCGCTGCCGCAATTGACGGAGGCTCTTCTGCTCCCGCCGCAGGAGAACGGACGGTTCGGGCCGCCGGCCCATCCCCTCGCCATCACCCTCGACGCACGCATCGCCAAGCTGGATCTCGGACGCGGCCTGGTGGGTACGGATGCGGCCGTAGCCCTCGGCCTTTCGGATTCCAGCCTGACCCTGCGCGACCTGACGGCCAAGCTCGCGGGCGGGCGGATTGCGGGCTCCGCCACGATCACCCGGGCGGGTGCCGGTGCGGCGATCTCGGGCTCCGGCAATCTGGAAAACGCGGCGATCGCCGGGCTCGGCGGCGGTCCGATCGGCGGGCGGCTTGATGCGGATCTGCGCTTCTCCACCGCGGCCGAGACGCTTCCCGGCCTCGGCGATGGCCTCTCGGGCAGCGGTATGCTGACGCTCAAGGAGCTGCGCATCCCGGCGGTCGATCCGGGGGCGGTGGGTCGCGCCCTGACCCGGGCGGTGGAGATCGACGACCCGCTGCGCCAGGGACGCCTTCAGGCCCTGGTCGCGGAGGAGCTCGGCAAGGCAGCGGCCCAGGCGACCGGGCCCGCGCGCGCCGCCGCCACGATCGTGGGCGGAATGCTGCGGGCCGGGCCCCTCGACATCGATTTCGGGTCCGCCCGCTGGGCCGGCACGATCGGCTACGACCTGCGCAGCGCCCGCCTCGACGCCCGGGGCACGCTGAAGGGCGGCCCGGTGCCCCGGGGCTGGAGTGCCGGCCCGCCGACGATCCAGCTCGGCCTTGCGGGGCCGCTCGCCGCCCCCGAGCAGGTGCTCGACACCGGCGCCCTGTCGAACGGGCTCGCCGCCTTCGTACTCCAGCGCGAGCTGGAGACGATCGAGCTGACCGAGGCCGATCAGGTCGAGCGGCAGCGCCGTCGCGCCCGGATCGAGATGGACAAGGTGCGGGCCGCAGCGCTGAAGGCCGCAGCCGACAAGGCCGCCGCCGAGAAAGCCGCCGCGGAGAAGGCCGCTGCCGAGGAGGCGGCGCGCCGGGCGCGGGTTCTGGGGGAGGGGATCGCCCAGCCGCCCGCGCCCGCCGAGCCTCAGCCTTGAACGGAGCGGTTCAAGCCTTCCCCACCGCCATCAGCGCGAAGGCATAGATCAACCCGACCTCCTCCAGCCGGTCGAACCGGCCGGCGGCGCCGCCGTGGCCGGCCTCCATGTTGATCCGCAGGAGCACGGGACCGCCCCCCGTCATGGTGGCGCGCAGCCGCGCCACCCATTTGGCCGGCTCCCAGTAGGTCACCCGCGGATCGGTCAGGCCGCCGAGCGCCAGGATCGCCGGGTAGTCCTTGGCGGCGACGTTGTCATAGGGTGAATACGAAAGAATCGTCCGGAAGGCGGCCTCGCTCTCGGCCGGGTTGCCCCATTCGGGCCATTCCGGTGGGGTGAGCGGCAATTCGGCGTCCAGCATCGTGTTGAGCACGTCGACGAACGGCACGTCGGCGATGATCCCCGCGAACAGCTCCGGCGCCATATTGGCCACCGCCCCCATCAGCATGCCGCCGGCCGAACCGCCATGGGCGACGATGCGCTTCTCGGCGGTGTAGCGGGCCGCGATCAGCGCCCGCGCGCAGGCGATGAAATCCGTGAAGGTGTTGGGCTTCTTCTCGCGCTTGCCGTCGAGATACCAGCGCCAGCCCTTCTCGGTGCCGCCGCGGATATGCGCGATGGCGTAGACGAAGCCCCGGTCGACGAGGCTCAGCAGGCTGGTCCGGAACGCCGCCGGCATCAGCGTCCCGTAGGAGCCGTAGCCGTAGAGCAGCAGCGGCGCGCTGCCGTCGAGGGGCAGGTCGCGCCGGTGCAGCAGCGAGATCGGCACCTGTTCGCCGTCCGGCGCGGTGGCGAAGAGCCGCCGGGTCACGTAGGCGGCCGGGTCGTGGCCGCTCGGCACCGCCTGTCGCTTGCGCAAGGTCCGATTCCGGCTTGCGCACTCGTAGTCCCAGGTCTCCGACGGGGTCGTCATCGACGAGTAGACGAAACGGATCACCGCCGTATCGAAGGCGAGGCCAGCGCGCAGGCCCAGGGAATAGGCCTCCTCGTCGAAGGCCACGCTGTGCTCGCCGCCATTCCCGAGGTCGCGCACGACGATCCGGGGCCGGGCGTTCTCGATTTCCAATCGAATGAGGTGCCCCGTGAGCACGTGCAGGTGGCGGATCATCACCCCCGGCCGGTGGGGCACGAGGTCGGTCCAGTTGGCGCGGCCCGGATCGTCGACGGGCGCGGTGACGATCTTGAAATCCTCAGCCCCGTCCGCGTTGGTGCGGATGAACAGCCGGTCGCCCCGGTGCTCCACCCCGTAGATCAGCAGCGGCTCCCGCGGATGCACGAGGCGCAAGGGGGCATCCCCCACGTGCCGGTCGAGCAGGCGGACCTCGGAGGTCTCGTGGTCGCTCGCCGTGACGTCGAGGAAGGCGCCGGACTGGGTCTTGCCGATATGGACGAAGTAGCCGGCATCGGGCTCGGTATAGACCGTCTCGTCCTCGGACTGCGCCCTGCCGAGGCGGTGGCGCATGACCTTGGCGGGACGGTGGTTGGCGTCGAGCGCCACGTACCAGAAGCTCTCGCCATCCGCCGCCCAGACCGCCTCGCCGGAGGTCGCCTCGACCCGGTCGTCGCGATCGAGGCCGGTGGCGACGTCGCGCACCCGGATCGTGTAGAGTTCCGACCCCTTGGTGTCGGCGCTCCAGGCCAGCCGGGTGTGGTCATCGGAATGGACCGCGGCGGCAATCTCGAAGAACGGCAGGCCTTCGCCCTCCTGATCGCCATCGATCAGGATCGTCTCGTCGGGGTCCGGGCCTGATTCGGGCACGTGGGGCGAGGTCGCGGGGCGCCGGCAGATCAGCGGGTGCTGCCCGCCCTCCCGGTGGCGCGTGTAGTAGGCGAACGGCCCGTCGGGATCCGGGACGCCGCTCTCGTCCTCCTGGATCCGTCCGCGCATCTCGGCGACGAGCTGCTTGCGCAGATCGACGGTCCCGGCGAGCGCTGCCTCAGCGAAGGCGTTCTCGGCCTTCAGGTAGGCGGCGATGTCCTCGGGCAAAGCCGCGGGGTCCTTGAGGACCGTCTGCCAGTTCTCCGCCTTGAGCCACGCGTAGGGGTCGGTGATCTCCTGCCCGTGGACGCTGAAGCGCCGGGGCCGGGCCTCGGCCATCGGTGCCACCATCGGCGTACCGGTCTCTTGAGCCGGGAAGCCTCGGCCGATCTCCGTCATCGTGTCTCCCGTCGGATCGCGCCGCATGCGGGTCAGGGCGCAGACAGCCCAGGGGATGTGTCCCGGCGGGCGGCGGGATGCAAGACGGTGCCGCGCGGGGCTGGCGCCCGACCGGCGCGCCCCGTGGACCCCATTCCGGCCTTGGGCGTTGGTCTGCCGGCCGCGGCGCAGACGTGCGGGCGGTGCCGGTTCGAGCCCGAGGTGCCGTTATGGTCGCAGCCCCCGATGCCCAGCCCGTTTCGCAGGTCGATCCATCGCCGCCCGATCTGGAGCACATGAACGATATCCTCGCCGACTGGGCGGCCCGTTCGGCAGCGAGCAGCGCGGCTTTGATCGAGCGGTTCGAGGCGATGGGCTACGAGGTCCGCGGCAAATCCGAGGACGAGATCGCGGAGGTCCTGCATCGGCCCCCGACCCGGGCTGCGACGCGTTAGTTGGGGATAATAGGTAAAAATACCTTGATCTTCTGATGTTTCCTGACATGCTGCTCCGGTGTGTCCGAGCCATAGCGCATCAGGAACAAAACATGAACAGAAAAGTCGGAACGGCCTCCTCCGGCGTTGCGCCGTCGAAACGGTGCCGGGCGCGGAAGGCGGACCTGCCCCCGGAGGCCGCCCGCCTGTTGGCGCGGCTCGGCGAGCCGGGCGCCTATGCCCGTCCCGACCCGTTCGCCGAAGATTCGCTCCTGGTCCGGCGCGGGGGCGACGGTATTTCGGTGGGAAGCGGGCGATTCGCGGCGGCATCCGCCCGGGTCCTTGCGGTGGCCGATCTGGCGGAATGGGATGCGGCCGGCACCCGGCTGACGATCAGCGCGGCCGGGCGATCGCGCCTGCGCCGACAGGCGGCGGGGGGCGACGCGGCCTTCGCCGCCCAGCACCGGGAGCTGGTCGAGGAGGCGGACGAGGGCGCGTCGGGGCCGGTCCAGCGTAACGCCGCCGAGAACCCGCTTGCCTGGATGGTCCGTCGGCGCGGCCGGGACGGTGTTCCGCTGATCGACGCCGCCTCGTTCGAGGCCGGCGAGCGTCTGCGCCGGGACATGAATGCCGCCGCGCTGCTGCCCCGGATGGGCGGTGAGTTCGGCGCGACCCGGGTCGATGGCGGCGGCCCGCGCGACCCGGCCTCGGCGGCGGACCACGTGATCGCGGCGCGGCAGCGGGTGCGCGGCGCCCTCGACGCGGTCGGGAGCGACCTGTCCGGCCTGCTGATCGATCTGTGCGGCTTCCTGAAGGGCCTGGAGCGGATCGAGGTCGAGCGGCGCTGGCCAGCCCGCTCCGCCAAGGTGGTGGCGCGCATCGCTCTGGGGCGGCTCGCCGAGCATTACGGGCTCGAGCGGGAGGCGACCGGGCCGGAGCGGGCGCGGCTGCGCCTGTGGCGGGGCTAAGGCGGAGCCGTCCTCACCCCGCCGCGGCGAGCCGCGTGGCGTCCTGATGGATGCGCTCGGCCATGGCACGCACGCCGTTCGACCGCTTGGATGTCACGTGGGAGCCGAAGCGGAGCTGCCGGAACAGGTCCAGCCCGTCGGTCTCCGCGGCTTCGCGGGGGGTCTTGCCGGTGTAGAGCGCCACCATCAGTGCGACGAAGCCGCGGACGATGAAGGAATCGCTGAAGCCCTGGAGCTTGAGCCGCCGTTCCGGGCCGGCCCCCTCGGCGGCCGTGTCGATCCAGACCTGGCTCTCGCAGCCATGGACCCGGTTGGCCTCATTGCGCAGGGGTTCGGGCATCGGCGGCAGGGCACGACCGAGCTCGATCAGATATTCGAGCCGCATGTCGTCGTCCTCGACGATCTCGAAATTCTCGATGATGGTGTCGATCGGCGGCAGCATGCGGGTCCGGATCCGGAGGGGCTCCGCGCCGCTATAGGCCGTCCGGGCGGTCGTGGCGACGGGGCCCGGCGACGCGGCGGGTCGCTCGGTGAGTCATTGCACGGCGGCGGTCGGTGGCAGGGTCAGCCTCAGGGGACTGGCCGGGCTGGCATCACCCAAAACGGCGATCTCGGCCTGCGCCGCGTAGGCCGCGATGAGACGGGGACCGAGCTTCGGGACATTGGGCCGGCCGGAGGCCGCGGTCTCGCTCACGCCGGAGACGATCGAGACGCGCAGCGGCTGGCCCGCTCCGGCCTCCAGCCCGATGCTGATGGCGCAGGCGACGTGCTCGGCCGTGGCGTCCAGGCATTCGGCCACGATTTCCGCGACGATCATGCCGAGCGCATTGGCGGTGCGGGGCTCCACGAGCCCGTTGCCCGAGCCCTCGACCTGGACGCTGATGCGCCCGGCCCGGCGGAGCTGGCCCAGGCCCGAGGCCAGGCGGTGCAGGTAATCCCGGAGGTCGATGGAGGCGATGTGCGGCGCCTCGTGGAGGTGCTGCTGCACCAGCGCGATCGCCCGGACCCGCTGGCCCAGCGCCTCGAAGCTGCCGCGGCAGGCATCCGGCGCCGCCCGTCCGTACAGGCCGATCAGGCTGACCATCACCTGCAGGTTGTTACGGACGCGGTGATAGACCTCGGCGAGCAGCGTCTCCTTCTCGGCGAGCGCGTGCTCGATATGCTCCTCGGCGTGCTTCCGGTCGGTGATGTCGAAACACGAGCCCAGGTAGCCCTGGAACCGCCCATCCTCTACCAGGGGGCGTGCGGTGTCGAGCAACCAGCGATAGACGCCATCGTGCCGACGGAGACGGAACTCCACGGTGAACGGCGTCCGCGCCTCGAAGGCCTTCGCGACGATCAGGGCATGGCGCTCAAAATCTTCGGGGTGCAGGCCCTCGCGCCAGCCGAGGCCGAGCTCGGCCGCGAGCGGACGCCCGGTGAATTCCAGCCAGCACTCGTTGTGATGGATCGCGTGGCCATGCTCGTCGGAGCGCCACATCATTAGGGGCACGATATCAGCGAAGCGCTTGAAGCTGTCGCTGAGGGCGGCCGCCTCGGAGGTGCTCTGCGTCGGAGCCGTGCCGGGACCCTCCGCAGGACCATCGTCCTGCGGCTCAGCCATTCCGGACTCTGAAGGCTGTCCGACCATTCGCTGTCCGATTCGCTCTGACGCGTGTGTGAGGAGACGAGTATGAGTGGATTGCGCCGGTCAACGTGCCGATAGGGGCGCCGTTCCGGTCTTCAGCCGCCTTTGAAGTGCGCATGCACAGGGAGGGAGGATGGACCGGCCGGCGACCTCTGTCGGCGGCACGGGGCTCCGGCGAGCGGACATGCGCACCGCGATGCCTCCCTCCCCCGTTGCGCGGGAGGGCACCATTCCTATCGCGTGGATCTGCTCGGGCAATCGCGAGCCCTGAAGCAGCCCAAATCCACCAATTTAGCCTAAGATAGGAATTCTAGCTTGACACCGACGCGCTCCTGGGGTATCACCCAGGCACGGTCGAGAGGTGGGCGGAGACGCGGCGATGCAAATACGCGCTGCTCATCCCACGGAGCGGCACGACGAGGTGCTGCAACTCCTGCGCGACACCGAGCTGACGATCCCCGAGATCGCCGCCCGCACCGGGATCAAGGCCGCCACGATCAGAACCTGGAACACCCGGGCCGGCTGGCTGCGGCCGCCGCACTGGCGCTTCGTCATCGCGCGATGGTCCACACCACGGCGCGACGCGATCGCCCGGCTCATGCGCCGGCCAGGCAACGATCCGGCCGATATCGCCGCGGCCCTGGGCTTCGGGCGCAACCGGGTGGAATGGCTGAGCACGGCGATCGAGCTGACGCCCCTGGTGCGGCCGTCCCGTCGCGGTGCGGCGCGCAATCCGGCCCCGGCGATCGATCCGTCGAACCTGCGGGCGCATCTGCGCGCCCACATCGCCCGTCAGGTCGCCGCCTTCGACGCGGCGCTGAGCTGGGAGGGGGCGGCGCTTGCCGAATCCGCCCGGGTCCTGCGCGACCTCGGTGGTCTGAAGCGGCTGCTCGATGAGGTCGATGCCGAGGGCGCCCGCGGCGCGACGGGGGAGGGTGATGATGACGGCAGCGAACGCGACCTGCCCGCGCTCCGCGCGGAGATCGCGCGACGCTATGATGGCTTTGTCGGCGGCGGGACGCCTGCCGGATTTTCTGGCCACGCTGCCGCCCGAACTGATCCGGGCGCTCGACACGGACTGGCTGCACCGCGCCCGGGCCGATCAGCTCCCGCCGGCCGATCCTGAAACGGATGGCCCCGAACCCTGGATCGAACCCTGGACGACCTGGGCGGTGATCGGCGGTCGCGGCAGCGGCAAGACCCGGACGGGGGCCGAATGGGTCGACGCCCTCTCCCGGGGCGATCCGGCCTTCACCCCCGAGCCGGTCGGGCGCATCGCGCTGGTGGGTGAGACACATCTGGACGTGCGCGAGGTGATGATCGAGGGCCCCTCCGGGATCCTGAGCCTGCCCCGGCGCGGCCGGCCGCGGCCCACATGGTCGCCGAGCCGTCGGCGCCTCGAATGGGCGAACGGTGCCGTCGCCCAGGCGTTCTCGGCGGAGGAGCCGGACGCGCTGCGCGGCCCGCAATTCGGCGCCGCGTGGTGCGACGAGGCCGCCAAATGGCGCCGGCCCGAGGCGGCCTTCGATATGCTGCAGTTCGGCCTGCGGTTGGGCGCAAGGCCGCGCAACCTCGTCACCACCACGCCGCGGCCGGTGCCGCTGATCCGCCGCCTGCTCGCCGACCCCCGCACCGTGGTGAGCCGCGCCCGAACCCGCGACAATGCCGATCACCTCGCCCCGGATTTCCTGGAGCGCGTGGTCGGGCGCTACGCCGGGACGCGCCTCGGCCGCCAGGAACTCGACGGTGAACTGATCGCGGATCGCGACGACGCCCTGTGGAGCCGCGCCGGCCTCGAAGCCAACCGGGTTGCCGCCGCTCCCGATCTCGGGCGGATCGTCGTGGCGGTCGATCCGCCCGCGACCTCAGGCGCGCGCTCGGATGCCTGCGGGATCGTGGCGGCGGGCCGCGCAGGAAGCCACGCCTACGTGCTGGCCGATGCCAGCCTCGCCCGCGCCACCCCGCAGGCCTGGGCCGGGGCGGCGCTCGCCCTCTACCACCGGCTCGCCGCGGATGCCCTCGTGGTCGAGGTCAACCAGGGCGGCGAGATGGCTACGGCCGTGCTGGCGCAGTGCGATCCGGCGGTGCCGGTGAGCCGGGTCCATGCCACGCGGGGCAAGTACCTGCGGGCCGAGCCGGTCTCGCTGCTCTACGCCCAGGGTTTCGTCCACCACGTCGGGGCGTTCCCCGCGCTGGAGGACGAGCTGTGCGATTTCGGACCGGAGGGCTTGTCAGGGGGAACCTCACCCGATCGGCTCGATGCCCTGGTCTGGGCCCTCGCGCATCTGATGCTGGAGACACGGTCGGAACCGCGGATCCGGCGGCTGTGAGCTGAGCCCCTCGGCTGGAGGGCCCAAAACAATGCGGCGCGCCTCCGTGGGAAGCGCGCCGAGAGGCGGTTCGTGGTCTCAGGAACGAACTGCATCCTGTATACACGATTTCGTGTGACTCGCTGTGGCGTCCACACCACGGTTGTGCGGCAGCGCAGCGCAAATCCGTCTTTTTTCCTGTGGCAGCGGCCGGTCTCCGGGCCGGGCGTGACGCGCGCCTGACGGGTCCTCCGCATCGGGCCGCGCGATGACGCGGCTCCGCACCGTTCGACCACAACTCGGGACCGGACCGGCATGTCGACCCTCCTCGAACGGCTGGCGCGGGTCGCCCGCCGCGGCACAGGCGTGGGAGCCCCCGCCACCAAGGCCGTCCCGGCCTTCGCGCTTTACGCCGATGGCCGGGCGTGCTGGACGCCCCGCGACCCGGCCGCGCTGGCCCAGGCCGGCTATGAGCGCAATCCGGTGGTCCATCGGGCGGTCCGGCTGGTTGCCGAGAGCGCGGCAAGCCTGCCGCTGATCGCCACCGGGCCCAGATCCGACGGGCGGGACGATCCGGGGGGGGACCTGCTGGCGCTGCTCGCCCGGCCGAACCCGCGGGAGAGCGGCACGCATCTTCTGGAGACGATCTACGCCGACCTGCTCCTGGCCGGGACCGCCTATCTGGAGGCCGTCATCCTCGACGGCCGGGTCGCGGCGCTTCAGGCCCTCCGGCCGGGGCGGATGCGGATGCTGCCGGGTTCCGACGGCTGGCCGGCGGCCTATGTCTACACGGCGGGTGGACAGAGCCGCCGGTTCAATCTGCCGGCCCCCGGTGCCCCCGAGGTGGCGCCGATCCTGGCCCTCGGCCTGTTCAACCCGGAGGACGAGACCGGCGGCCTCGCGCCGATCGCGGCGGCGGCGGCGGCGCTGGACATCCACAACGCCGCGAGCGCCTGGAACAAGGCGCTCCTCGACAACGCCGCCCGGCCCTCCGGGGCTCTGGTCTTCGCGGGTGCCGCTTTGTCGGAGCCGCAATTCGACCGGCTGAAGGCGGAGCTGGAGGCGAACTACCAGGGCGCGGCCAATGCCGGCCGGCCGCTGCTGCTGGAGGGCGGGCTCGACTGGAAGCCGCTCGCCCTCTCGCCCCGGGACATGGATTTCGTGGCGGCGAAGAACGCGGCGGCCCGGGAGATCGCCCTGGCCTTCGGGGTTCCGCCGCTGCTCCTCGGCCTGCCGGGCGACAACACCCACGCCAACTACGCCGAGGCCAACCGGGCGCTCTACCGCCAGACCCTGATCCCGCTGGCGCGCCGCACCGCGCAGGCCCTTGCGGTCTGGCTGGAGCCCGCCTTCGGGCCGGTGGATCTCGAGCCCGACCTCGACCGGATCGAGGCGCTCGCCGCCGAGCGGGAGTCGCTCTGGCGCCGCGTGCAGGCCGCGGACTTCCTGGCGGTTTCCGAGAAGCGCGAGGCGGTGGGTTATCCGCCGGAGATGCCCCGGGAAGGGGAGGGCTGACGATACCCGCCGCTCCCCCTTCCCCTCTTGAGAGGGGCGCGGCGCCCAGGCGGCCTCGTTCTTACGGATGACACCCGAGGACTTCCCATGGACGGCCATTTCACCGGCTATGCCAGCATCTTCGGCGTGCCTGATCTCGGCCGGGACGTCGTCCTGCCGGGCGCCTTCGCGGCGAGCCTCGCGCGCCAGGGGCCGGCCGGCGTGCGGCTGCTGTTCCAGCACGATCCGGCCGAGCCGATCGGCCGCTGGCTCTCCCTGCGCGAGGATGCCCACGGCCTGTTCGCGGAAGGGCAGCTCAACCTCGCGGTGCAGCGCGCCCGGGAGGTCGACGCGCTGCTGCGCGGGGGCGGGCTCGACGGCCTGTCGATCGGCTTCCGGACGCTGCTGGCCCGCCGGGGCGCGGCCGGCGAGCGCCGGCTGCACCGGGTCGATCTCTGGGAGATCTCCCTGGTGACCTTCCCGCTCCAGCCGCGGGCGCGGGCGAGCCCCGGCCCGGAGGACCCCCACACCCCGGATGTCCTGGCCGCGGAGATCCGCGGCCTCGCCCGGCGCATCGCCCCGAAACCCTGATCTCACCCCCGACCCGGAGATTGTCGATGCACGCCGATACCCCGCTCGCGCCCGCCGGCTACGAAACCAAGGCCGCTCTCCCCGATCTGGAGAACAAGGCCGCCCGGCCCGAAGGCGCCCCGGTCCGCTCCGCCCTGGACGAGCTCTCGGCCGCCTTCGCGGCCTTCAAGGAGACCAACGACGCCCGTATCGGCCAGATCGAGGGCCGGCTCGGCACCGACGGACTCACCGAGGAGAAGCTCGCGCGGATCGACGCGGCGCTCGACGCCGCCCGCACCCGCCTCGACCGGATCCATCTGGAGCAGGCCCGGCCGCCGCTCGGCCAGCCGGGGTCGCGGGGGGATGCCTCCGCGCACGAGCACAAGGCGGCCTTCGATCTCTATGTCCGGGCGGGCGAGAGCGCGGGCCTCAAGCGCCTTGAGGCCAAGGCCCTCTCGGCGGGGTCCGGGCCGGATGGCGGTTACCTCGTGCCGAACACGATCGAACGGACCGTGCTGACGCGGCTGGGCGAGATCTCGCCGATCCGCGCCATCGCCAGCGTGCAGCAGATCTCGGGTGGCCAGTACAAGCGCGCGGTCTCGGTGGGGGCGCCGGTCACCGGCTGGGCCGCCGAGACCGCGGCGCGCCCGCAGACTGACGCGCCTCTACTCTCCGAGATCGCGTTCCCCGCCATGGAACTCTACGCGATGCCGGCCGCCACCCAGACGCTGCTCGACGATGCCGTGGTGGATCTCGACGCGTGGCTCTCGGCCGAGGTCGAGACCGCCTTCGCCGAGCAGGAGGGCGTGGCCTTCGTGACCGGCAACGGCGCGAGCCGGCCGCGGGGCTTCCTGAGCTACGACACCGTGGCCAATTCCGCCTGGGTGACGGGCAAGCTCGGGACCGTGGCGACGGGCGCGGCCGGGGCCTTCCCGTCGAGCAACCCGGGGGATGTGCTGTTCGATCTGATCTACGGGTTGCGGGCGGGCTATCGCCAGAATGCCGGCTTCGTGATGAACCGGCGCACCCAGAGCACGATCCGGAAGTTCAAGGACTCCGAAGGCAACTATCTCTGGCAGCCACCCCTCGCCGCCGGGCGGCCCGCGACCCTGGTCGGCTTCCCGGTCACAGAGGCCGAGGCAATGCCCGATCTGTCCAAGGACAGCCTGTCGGTGGCCTTCGGCGATTTCCGCCGGGGCTATCTGGTGGTGGACCGCACGGGGATGCGGGTGCTGCGCGACCCGTATTCCGCCAAGCCCTATGTGCTGTTCTACACCACCAAGCGCGTCGGCGGCGGGGTGCAGGACTTTGATGCAATCAAGCTGCTGAAGTTCAGCTGAGCCGCGCCTGTCAGGTCGCGGATGGCCGATGCCGCGCCTCCCCTGTGTGGGGAGGCGTTGGAGGGTGGGGGTGATGCAGGGGGCACCGCAGCGCTCGATCCTGCACCACCCCTTCCCGCAGGGGGAGGGGAATCCCGTCGCCCGAGAAACGCCTCAGCGGCCCGCATTGCCGTCGCGCAGGGCGCCGGTCGGCTCCTGCACGTGGGCCTCGAGGAACCAGAGCTGCTTGTCGACCGCCCGGGAGATCTCGGTGAACAGGTCGGCCGTGTCGGGGTCGCCCGCCTCGTCGGTCTCGTCGATGTTCTCGCGCACCGCGTTGGCATAGGCGGCGTAGCTGTCGATCAGCGCGGCGATGTGATCGGCAATGGCGTAGATGCCGGTCGGGTAGGGCGGCAGCTTGGTGCGCTCGGCGACCGCCTGGGTCGAGCCGAAGGCCGTGGCGCCGAGCTGGACCGCGCGCTCGGCGACGCTGTCGTTGAACTCGTCGATCTCGGTGCGGAACCCGTCGAGCATCTCGTGGACGCCGATGAACTGCGGGCCCTTCAGGTTCCAATGCGCCTGCTTGATCGCCAGGGCGAGGTCGATGCCGTCCGCCAACCGGGCGTTGAGGGCTTCGATCGAGACCTTCTTGGCGTTGGAATCGGTGTTGTTGCGGGTCTTGTGCGACCGGGGGGTGTTGCTGGTGCCGGTATCGGCCATGGTTTCGCTCCGTGTGCCGGAAAGGTTCGGATGCGAAAGTGCCGATGCGGCTTCAGGTTCCCACCGGGGCGAAGGATCGACGAGAAGGTGAGGGGCGCACGGGGCGCATACCGCCTTAACGGCGGCGCATGCGCGCCATCCAGCCGGATCGGTTGCCGCGCGGCGTGGCGTCGCTCACCTGCATCTGCGACAGTTCGGCTGCGCGCGCCGAGATCCAGCCGGAATGCTCGGCCACTGGCGTCACCGCGGTGAAGCCGCCGCAGGCGGTCCGGCGGGTGCCCTGTTGGAGTGCGCCGCTTGACCAGCTCACCACGCCGACGATCCGGTAGCCGCCGGGGCCGCCGGTGAGGATCGGGCCGCCGGAATCGCCCAGGCACGCGCCGGCTCCCGAGGTCTCCGCCATGCGCCGCCGGTCGGTCACCACGGTCACCCGGTTGGCGACCTGCAGCGAGCCGATCGAGACGAGATGCGCCAGCCGCAGGACGCGGGCCGAGCCCCGCCGGTTCTCGGCGACGACGCCAAAGCCCGCGATGTCCACCGGCTCGCCGGTGCTGATCGCGCCGGCGCCGCGCGGGTCGAGCGGCATGAAATCGGGACCGAGGGGGCGTTCGAGCTTGAGCAGCGCCAGATCGACACCGGGCTGTTCCTCAGGCGTGGTGCCGGGTACGAAATCCGGGTGCATCGTCGTGGCGATCACCTGGGCGCGGCGCTGGCGAAAAGCCCGGTCGACGCCGATCACCGAATACCCTGCGGGGCGCATCACGCAATGGGCCGCGCTGAGCACGAGGTCCGGGGCGATCAGCGTGCCCGAGCAGATCTCGCCCTCCGTGCTCTCGATGCGCACGACGAAGCTGCGTGCCCCGTCCGGGTCGCGGGTGGTCGCGCCGTTGATCACGGCCGCCGCGGGAGCGGGAAGCTGGCCGGCCAGCGCGCCGAGCAGCGCCGCGCCCAGCAGGCCGCCCCCGAAGCCTCCGCGGGCGGGACGCTCGCGGAGGCCGGCCTTGCGGAACGGGCGAGGGAACATCGGGGACTCCGGGGCGCGGTCGGCGCGGGTGACACGCCCTCGGCGAGGGGCGGCATGCGGCGAGCCTAGAGCAAGCCAATGCCCTGGCCAAGCTGGGGTTCCCTGCCGATCCGGTCCGCCCGGCGCGCGTCGATGCGCTGACTTTGTGACGAGATCGCGTGATGACCCAGGACGCATCACGCGCGATGGCAGGCCCATATTCCGGGTCGGATTGCGGGGGACTCGTACGTCCGCCACGCGTTGTCTGCGAGATCGTGGCGAGGGGGGGGACACGGAGCGGCGGGCCTGTCCGGCCGGATATCCGCGGCGATAAGGCAACGGTTTGCATCAAATGCCGCCGCCGCGGGAAACGATCCGGTAGTCCTACCGTGCTATGAAGAAAGACACGCGCAGCCGACGCCGATAAGGGGCGTTCCGGCGATCTATCGAAGGGCGCGGCTCGTCGCACGCATGTCAAACATGATCACCGTGTGTGTCTCGGATAAGACCATCAGGGCGTATCATCGATGAACGTCCTGATCGCAGGGGCCGGACCGAGGGACAACGATCATGATCGGCTTGCTGATGGCGGCTTTGGCCGGCCTCATGATGAGCTGGTTCTTCCGATTTGGTTTTGTTGTCCTTGCCTGCGTGGTGTTTCTCCTCGCCGATATCGTGCGCGTGCTGCTGAAAGGGCAGTTTGAGCTGGCGGATCTTCTGATTCTGTTTGCCTACCTGTCGGCGCTGCAGGGCGGCTTCATGCTGGGTGCCTATCTCAAGTACCGGCGACCCGGCGGCTCATAACCACCAGATCAGGCCGCCGCGCAGATAAGAGGCTGCCGCCCACAGCAGGATCGCCGCCGCCGAGAGCGTCAGGCCCAGACCCAGGCGTTGTCGGCGAGTCAACATAAGTCGCGGATACCTCGGGGCTCGCTCGTCCTCGTGCGCGCGACCGGCCCCTCGCGCCCGCAAGCATGCGCCGCGGGGACATCGGGTGAGGACCGGCCGACGAACGACCTCGGCCGCGTGCCGTCGAGGGACGGGCCTGAGCGTCACGCGTCCCGTTCAGCCGATTCGTATGCGTTCCCGCGGGTCTGTGGGCGGTGCAGACTGCGCAGGGCGCGCGTCGCGCCCGGAGGCGGACTACTCGGTCCAGCGGGCGGTCCGGCCCCATCCGGCGAGCTCCTGATCGATCCAGCCGCGTTGCGGCCCGACCAGGACGCCCTGGGTGAGGCCGCCGCAGGCGCCCCCGATCCAGGCGGCGAGCGCCCGGACGGCGCCGTCCGGCCCGGCGATCGGACCGCCGGAATCACCCTGGCAGGCCCCGCCGGCGCCGCCCTTGAGCCAGACCAGGATGCGGCTCGGCCCGTAGGGCTCGATCACCGGGAGCGTCAGTCTGCGATAGGTGCCGGTGGAGCGTGGGTCCCCGGGCCTGGCGGCGCCGTAGCCGCCGAGGGTCAGCTCCTCGCCCGCCCGCACCGGCGCGGCGCTCAAGCTTACCGGCGCGAAGCGCGGCGGCAGCGGCATCGCCGTGCGCAGGAGCGCGAGGTCGATGGAGCGCCGCCGGGCCTTGGCGGCGCCCGCATCGTAGCCCGGATGCACCGCCCGCGCCGTCACCTCGACCAGGACCGGCGCACCGTCCGCGTCGCGAAAATGGACACGGTGCTGCGGGGCGTCGGCGAGGCAATGGCCGGCGGTGAGCACCGTATCGGGGGCGACCACCACGCCGGTGCAGACGCCGCCCTTCGAGGACAGGACCATCACGGCCCCACCGGCCGGTGCCTCCGCTCCGCCCGTGATGGCGTGGGCGGGGCCTGCTGCCAGCGCCAGGACGACCGCGAGTGAGGCGGCTGCCGCCGGGCAGCGCTTCAGGACCAGCATCGGACCACCGCTCGAGAGGGACACAGCATGATCCCGTTACGCATCGACGCCGCCGCCGTCGAGCCGGTGAGCGTCGCGGAGCTGCGCGCCTACCTGCGCTTCGATTCCGATGACGGGGGTGCCGAGGACGCGCTGCTCCAGGCCCTGATCACGGCGGTCCGGGCCAGCCTGGAGATCGAGACGCGCCGGATCCTGGTGCCGGGACGCTACCGGATCGTGCTCGCCGCGTGGCCGCCGGACGGGCAGGTTCCCCTGCCGCTAAGCCCGCTGGTAGCCGTGACCCGCGCCGGGCTCGCCGGAGCGGAGGGCGTGGCCAACCTCGCCGCCGGGCTGGTGCGGGTCGGCCCGGACCCGATCGAGGCGCCCCGCCTCCTGATCGACCCGGCGGTACCGGATCCCGCCGGCCGCACGATCCTGATCGAGCTCGCGGCCGGGTTCGGCGGCGACGGGCCGCCCCTGCCGGCGCCCCTGCGGCTCGCGATCCTGCGGCTGGCCGCCGCCCGCTACGAGCACCGGGGCGACGAGGCAGACGCTGTCCGGACCGACGCCGCCGACCTCGCCGCGCCCTTCCGCCGGATGCGCCTGTGATGGCCAATCCCGGAGATCGCCCGATGGCTTTGACGCCCCGTCATCCGCCGCTCGGTGTCCGGCGGCGGCGCTTCGTCGTGGAACGCCCCCTGGAGGAACCGGACGGGTTCGGCGGCGTGCTGCGCCGCTACGTGGCCGGCCCGGTCCTGTGGGGTGCCCTGGCGCCGGCGGGCATCGTCGACCGGCCGGAGGGCGGCCGGACCGACACGCTGCCCGCCTACCGCATCACCCTGCGGGGCCGGCCCGGTCTCGATCCGACCATGCGCCTCGCCGCCGGCCCGCGCCGCTTCGCGATCCGCGCCGTGACCGAACCGGACGGGCGGGGCCGCGACTGCATCTGCCACGTCGAGGAACTGCCGCGGGAGAGCGCAGCGTGAGTGATCCGAGCCCGCTTCTCGCCCTGCGCGCCGGCCTGATCGCACGCTTCACCCCGGATGCCACCCTCGCAGGCCTGCTCGGCGGCCGCGTCCGGCTCTACGACGAGCCACCCCGGGGCACGTTCCCGGTCTACGCCCTGTTCGGCGATGCTGAGATCCAGGACGATGCCGTCGACGGCGCCGAGCGCCACCGCCACAGCCACGAGATCGCGGTGATCGCCCGGCCCGGCTCCGTACGCACCGCGCTGGACGCCGCCGAGCGCATGGCGGCGCTGCTCGCCGATACCGCGATGCCGCTCGCCGGCTGCCGCCTCGTCACCCTGCGGGTGCGCGCCATCAAGGCCCACCGCGACGCCCGGACCGGCGAGGCGCGGGCGAGCCTCACCGTCGAGGCCGTCACCGAGATTCTTTGAGGAGGGAGCCGATGGGCGCGCAGAAGGGCAAGGACCTGCTGATCCGGGCCGGCGACGGTGCGGGCGGCTTCGTGGCGGTGGCGGGCCTGCGCAGCCGCCAGATCACCCTCAACGCCGAGACCGTGGACGTCACCAACGCCGATTCCGCCGGGCGCTGGCGCGAATTGCTGGCCGGTGCCGGGGTGCGCCGGGCCGCCATCGCGGGCTCCGGGGTGTTCCGGGACCAAGCCTCGGACGCACGCCTGCGCCTGATCTTCTTCGACGGGGCGATCGAGACCTTCCAGATCGTGGTGCCGGCCTTCGGGATTCTGGAGGGCCCGTTCCAGATCGCGAGCCTGGAATATCGCGGCGACCATGCCGGCGAGGTGACCTTCGACATGAGCCTCGACTCGGCGGGTGCGCTCGCCTTCGCGATCGCCTGATCTCATGGCGAACCGGATCCGCGGCGCGGTGCCGCTCGACCTCGGCAAGCGGCGCTACACGCTGTGCCTCACCCTCGGCGCGCTGGCCGAACTGGAAGACCTGCTCGGGGCCGGCGATCTCACGGGCCTCGCCGCGCGCTTCAGCGCCGGCCGGCTGTCGGCGCGCGACCTGATCGCCCTGCTGGGTGTCGCCCTGCGGGGCGGCGGCCACGATCTTGACGACGCGGCGGTGGCGAGCCTGCCGCTGGCCGGCGGCCTGGAGGCCATCACGGCGGCCCTGGAGGCGGTGCTCGCCGCGGCGTTCGGGGAGGCGCCGGGGCCCGCAAACCCTCGGTAGGGTCGGGGCCGGAAGCTCCGACCCGAATCCCGAAAGCCTTCCCCTGGGACGACGCCCTCGCCCTCGGCCTCGGTGTGCTGGGTTGGCGCCCCGGCGATTTCTGGTCGGCGACGCCGCGCGAGTTCGCCGCTGCCCTCGGCCGGCGCGCCGGTCCGGAGCCGCTCACCCGGGCAGGCTTCGAGGCCCTGCTCGCCGCCTATCCCGACCGGACCTGAGACGAGGCTGACCGATGGCCGACACCGAATCCGACACGCAGGAGGCCGCGCGGGTCGAGCGGCTCCAGACCCTCGACCGCCTGGCCCAGAATTTCGGCCGCAGCCTCGACGCGGCGCTGACCCGGGGCGCCGCCTCCGGACGAAGCCTCGACGGGGTGCTCGGCATGATCGGCACCCGGCTCGCGGGCGCGGCGACCCGGGCGGCGGGGGGCGCGATCCAGTCCGGGGTCACCGGCCTGATCAGTTCCGTGCTCGGTGCCGGTTCGGAGACGGGCTTCGCCCGGGGCGTCGTGTTCCGGGGCGGTCGGGTGCAGCCCTTCGCGGCCGGCGGGGTGGTGGCGGCGCCGACCTATTTCCCCATGGCGGGCGGCACCGGCCTCATGGGCGAAGCCGGGCCGGAGGCGATCCTGCCGCTGGCCCGCGGCCCGGACGGGCGCCTCGGCGTCGCGGCGGGCGGGACCTCAGCGCGGCCGGTTTCGGTGACGGTGAACATCAGCACGCCCGATCCGGCGGCCTTCCGCCGCTCGGAGGCACAGGTGACGGCGAGCCTCGCCCGGGCGGTCGCCCGGGGTCAGCGGGCGACGTGATGGGCTCGGTTGTGTACCTCTTGCAGATCCGATCACGACACCAGGCCGCCCCCATCCACGACCAGGGTTTGCCCCGTGGCGAAGGCCTCACGCATCAGGAAGAGGTACGCTTCGGCAAGGTCCTCGGGCGATCCGACCCGGCCGACCGGCAACCGCTCCCCCGCCGCCGCATACATCGCCTCGCGCTCGGATTCGGGAATGTCGCTCCAGAGCGGCGTGCGCACGAAGCCGGGCGAGACGACGTTGACCCGGATCGGCTTCAACTCCAGGGCGAGAGCCGGTGTCAGCCCCTCCATCGCCGCGCAGACGCTGGCGCCGAGCGTCCAGCCGCCCTGCGGGGGCTTCGCCGCCGCGATGCCCGAGGTGAGGACGATGGAGCCGCCGGGCCGGATGAGCGGCGCGCCGTACTTCACCGCGGCGAAGGCGCCCCAGAACCGGACATCGAAGAAGCGCTTCGCGTCCTCGACGGGCAGATCTGTGACCAGTCCTATCGTCAGGCTCTCACCGGCGGTGAAGATCAGATGATCGAATGTGCCGATTCGCGGGAAAATGTCCCGTATCGCGGCTTCGTCGCGCAGGTCGAGAACGATCCCCTCGGCGTGCGCGGGCAAGCTCGCCAGCGCAGCCCCGATGCGATCTGACGTGCTGGAGACGACGATCGGCGATCCACCCTCTCGCGCAACAGCTTTCGCCACGGCCAGACCGATCCCGGAGGTTCCACCCAGTATTGCCACACGCTGCCCACTCATCGTCATCGTCGCGCTCCTGATCGGGTGCGGTTTTCCGCGCCGGGATCAGGTTAGGCGTTGGATGAGCCGTGAGGTTAGCGCATTGTCCTCACCTCTATCGTGACGCCGGGTCACCGATGAACGTCGATCCAAGACTGTTGGGTGGGATCAGTACGCTGATCGCGGTGGCAGAAGCGGGAAGCTTCGCGCGGGCTGCCGAGGTGCTTCATCTCACGCCCTCCGGCGTAAGCCGTTCGATCGCCCGTCTGGAGGCTCGGCTCGGTGTCCGCCTGTTCGAGCGCAACAGCCGGTCGAACGCCCTGACGGAGGCGGGACACAGGTTCTTCACCGAGGTTTCGCCGCTGCTGGCCGGAATTTCGGAGGCGGCAAGCCATGCTGCGGACAGCGCGGTCTTCGTGCGTGGACGGCTCCGGGTGAATTGCGATGCTTGGTTCGCCAGCCTGATGCTTGCGCCGCGCCTGCAGGAATTCCTCGACGCCTATCCCGATCTGACGCTCGACCTCGTCGTCCGCGACACATTGGGTGATCTCGTGTCGGACGGGTTCGATGTGGCCATCCGCTTCGGCGAGCCGGAGCCATCCGCCTTGATGACGCGGAAGTTGTTGGACACGCGCATCGTGACCTGCGCCGCGCCGAGCTATCTGGCGCGATGCGGACACCCCGACCACCCGCGCGAACTCGCCTCCGGGCACGAATGCGTGCTGTTCCGCGACCCCGTCACGGGCCGGGCTTTTCCCTGGGAATTCCACCGGGCCGGCGAGATCCTCAGCGTGGCCGTGAGCGGTCGCCTGTTGCTGAACGATGTCGCGACCGCTTTATCGGCCTGCGTTGCCGGCCTTGGCATCGCCCAGCCGATGGCCCTCGGCATTGACGAGATGCTGCGTGACGGCCGCTTGGTGGATCTCTTTCCGGATTGGCCCGACGAGCGCTTCCCGCTGCACATCTATCATCCGTCGCGACATCTCTGCCCTCTGATCGTCCGCGCGTTCATGGATTTCGTCGTCTTTACGATCAAGGCGAGCGGATCGCGTTCCACGTCGGCGCCGTAGCCAATGCGTGGACGAGCGAAGGGTATCGTCCTGCATCCGCGCCCCGAATGGCTACCCACGCGTCGTGGCGGGAGTTCGGCGCAGTCGGTCATCATCACAGTGAACATCGCCCCGCCCGATCCAGCGGCTTTCCGCCGCTCGGAGGCACAGGTGACGGCGAGCCTCGCCCGGGCGGTCGCCCGGGGTCAGCGGGCGACGTGAGGAGCCGAAGAGCCGTCCATCTTCAACCCCCTGGGGACTGCCATGGCCGAGGATTTCCACGAGGTGCTGTTCCCCCTCGACGTCTCGCTGCGCGCGGGCGGCGGCCCGCAGCGGCTGACCGAGATCGTCACCCTGGCCTCCGGCCGGGAGCACCGGAACGGCCGCTGGGCCGATTCCCGCCGCCGCTACGATGCCGGCTTCGGGCTGCGCGGGCTCGATGCGCTCCACGCCGTGCTGGCCTTCTTCGAGGAGCGTCGCGGCCGGCTCTACGGATTCCGCTTCCGCGACCGGGTCGACGGCCGCTCCGGGCCGCCGGGCCGGGCGATCGGACCCTTCGACCAGCCGATCGGCACCGGCGACGGTGCCACCGCGACCTTCCCGCTGGCGAAGACCTACGGGAGTGGCTTCGCCCCCTATCGCCGCCGGATCGCCAAGCCGGTGGCGGGCAGCGTCCGGATCGCAATCTCCGGGCAGGAGGCCGGGCCCGAGGCCTTCGCGTGCAACCCGACGACCGGCCTCGTCACATTCACACCCGGCCATGTTCCGGCCCCCGGCGCCGCCGTGACGGCGGGCTTCGCCTTCGACGTGCCGGTCCGCTTCGACACCGACGAGCTCACCGTCGACCTCGCGGCCTTCACGGCCGGGGAGATCCCGCGGGTGCCCCTCGTCGAGATCGTGCCGTGAGGGAAGAGCGGAGGGAACACCCATGCGCGACATCCCGGCGGCCTTCGCGGCCCATCTCGCGGGGGGCGTGACCACCCTGTGCCGTTGCTGGTCCCTGCGACGGCGGGACGGGCTCGCCCTCGGCTTCACCGATCACGACCGCGACCTGACCGTCGCGGGCCTCATCCACCTCGCCCGGACCGGCCTCGACGCCGCCGAGGCCAGCGCGGAATCGGGCTTCGCGGTCTCGGGGGGCGACGTCGCGGGGGCGTTGAGCAGCCTCGGCCTGACCGAGGCCAACATCGCCGGCGGCCTCTACGACGGCGCCGCGGTGGAGACCTGGCTGGTCGACTGGACCAGCCCCGAGACCCGCCTGCTCCTCGACCTCGTCACGATCGGGGAGGTGCGCCGCGAGGGCGACGCCTTCGTGGCGGAGCTGCGCGGCCTCGCGCACCGCCTGGATGCGGAACGCGGTCGGACCTACCGCGCCACCTGCGGGGCCGATCTCGGGGATGGACGCTGCCGGGTCGACCTTGCGGCGTGGCGGGTTGCCGGCCGCGTCACCGGCGTTCCGGAGCCCGCCACCCTCGCGGCGGCGCTGGCGGGGGATTTTTCGGATGGACGCTTTACCGGCGGACATCTCGCGTGGACGGAGGGGGCCAATGCCGGGCTCGCGGCAGATGTGCGCCTCCAGCTCGGTAGCCTGATCGAGCTCTGGACCTCACCGCCCCGGCCGGTCGCCCTTGGTGACACCTTCACGCTGACCGCCGGCTGCGACAAGCGCCTCGCCACCTGCCGGGACCGCTTCACCAACGCGATCAACTTCCAGGGCTTTCCGCACATGCCCGGCAACGACACGGTGATGCGTCCGGTGCCGGGCTCCGACCATACCCTCGACGGCGGGAGCCTGTTCCGATGAGCGCGATGCGACGGAATATCGGCGCGGCGGCGCTCGGCGAGGCGCGCCTGTGGCTCGGCACGCCCTACCGGCATCAGGCCTCGCTGCGCGGGGTCGGCTGCGACTGCCTCGGCCTGCTGCGCGGGGTCTGGCGCGGGCTCTACGGGGCCGAGCCGGAACCGGTGCCGCCCTATTCGGGAACCTGGGCGGAATCCGCCGCCCCCGGAACCGACCCGCTGACCGAGGCGGCCCTCCGACACCTCGCGCCGGTGGCCGATCCCCGGGTGGCGGTGGTGCTGGGCGCGGGCGACGTCCTGCTCTTCGCCTTCCGCCGGCACCTGCCCGCCCGCCATTGCGCCATCGCCACCGGCGACGGCGCCATGATCCACGCCCATGACGGCGCGGTGGTCGCCGAGGTTGCGCTCACCGGCTGGTGGCGGCGGCACATGACCGGAGTGTTCCGGTTTCCGGACGGCGGGGCGGATTCGGTTCACGAAGCGTCGGTCGCGACGGTCACGTATTGCCGAGCACGATGGCACGGGATCCGCATCGCGACGACGCCCGCAACGACCGGTTCGCCAACACCTCACGCCGCCCGCACGGTGGCCAGGAAACCCGCAACCTCACCGCGCAACACCTCGAACTGCCGGGCGAGATCTCCCGCAGAGCCAAGCACCTGACCGGCCGCGGTCCCGGTCGCACCGGCGGTTTCGGCCACCTCCGAGATGGTCCGAGTCACGATATCGGTCCCAGACGCGGCCTGACCCACGCTTTGGACGATCTCGCGGCTGGCCACACCCTGCTGGGTGATCGCCGCCGCCATCGCGGCGGTGACGGCGCCGACCTCGCGGATGCGGCTGCCGATGGTGGTGATCGACAGCACGGCCGCGTCGGTGGAGTCCCGGACCAGTGCGATCCGCTGGCCGATCGTCTCGGTGGCCCGCGCGGTCTGCGCCGCAAGGTCCTTGACCTCGGTGGCGACGACCGCGAAGCCCCGGCCGGCCTCGCCGGCGCGGGCGGCCTCGATCGTGGCGTTGAGCGCCAGCAGGTTGGTCTGGCCGGCGATCTGCGCGATCAGGGTCACGACGTCGGCGATCTCCGCCACCGCGGCGCTGAGGGTGCCGACCTGGCCGGTGCTCTGCTCGGCCTCGGCCACGGCCGCCTGGGTCAGACGGGCGGACTCGTCAGCCCGGCGGCCGATCTCTCCGGTGGAAACGCCGAGCTGCTCGGCGGCCGCCGCCACGGCGTTGACGGTCTGCGCGGTCGCCTCGGCCGCGCGGGCCACCTCGGCCGAACGCTCGGCCGTGTCGCGGGCGGTGTCGCTCATCGCCGAGGCGGTGGCCTGCAGGGCGGTGGCGGAATCCGAGACCGTCCCGACGATCCCGCCCACCGTCGCCTCGAACGCATCCGCCAGGGCGTCCATCGTACGCCGCCGCTCCGCCGCCGCCGCCGCGTCCGCAGCCCGGCGCCCCGCGACTTCGGCGTCGGCCCGCCGGGCCACCAGGGCGCGGATGCCGTCGACGGCGCGGGCCACGGCGCCGATCTCGTCCTGCCGCCGCGCCCCGGCCACGGGCGCGTCGGTGTCACCCGCGGCCATCCGCTCGAGGCTCGCGACCAGGCGGCCGAGGGGGCGCCCGATGCCGAAGATGGCGACAGCAACGGCGGTGGCGAGCCCGGCGAACAGGCCGAGGCCGGTATAGGCCCAGAGGTCGTGGCGCATCCGCTCGATCTCCTGGCTGAGATCCTCCGCGCCGGCCTCCATGCGGGCGCTGATGGTCTTGCTGAGCGTGTTGGTGCCCCGATTGAGATCTGTAACGGTCGGGTCGATCTTCTCGTGCAGCAGGGCCAGGGCCTCGGCGTTGAGGTTGGCTTCGCCGAGGATGCGCGCCTCCGAGACATCCGAGATGTAGCGTTCGATTCCGCCCTGCAGCGTCTCGATCTGCGCTTTGAACTCGGGCGCCTCGCCACTCAGGGCCACGAAGGTACGCCGGAGGCCGGCGACCGCGATGTCGAATTCCTCGCTCGCCCTCCCGATGCGGTCGGCCTAGGTCTCGGCGATGACGCGATAGATGGCGTAATTCGTCTGATGGAAGAGCCGGACGATCCGGCGGACGCTGTCAGCCATCTTGGCATCGTGCAGGATGAAGTGCGCGTACTGCGCACCGACTGCATCCATGCGCCCGCTCGCGTGCCAGATACATCCGCCGACGATGGCGCCGATGACGGCGACGATCGCGATGATCTTATGCAGGATCCGTATCTTCGGCCTCAGGGTCAAGATCATCGATCAGCGGCTCCTGTCGCGTATTATGAAGATAATACCACGAATCATCCAGCAAAATTTGCGCCGAAGCAGGTCGGGGCACATCAATAAATCGATGATCGTCTTCAGAATTTCACCGCCTATGCACAGAAATTCATTGCCCGCCGGAGCCTCGTCATGGCGACACTCATCCTGTCCTCGGCCGGCGCTGCGGTGGGCACCGCCCTCGGCGGGCCGATCGGCGCCGTGGTTGGGCGGACCCTCGGCGCCGTCGCGGGGGCCGGGCTCGACGGCGCGCTGTCCGGCTCTGGGCCGCACACCCGCTTCGTCGCCGGACCGCGGCTCGCCGATGTCAGCGGGCTCACCTCCACGGAGGGCGATCCGATCCCCCGGGTCTACGGACGGGCCCGGATCGGCGGCAGCCTGATCTGGGCGACGCGGCCGCTCGAGGTCGCCAACACCACGGTGCAGCGCGCCGCCACGCCCGCCAAGGGCCTGGGCGGCGGCCAGAAGACCGTGACCACCCGCTACACCTACTTCGCCCATCTCGCGGTCGGCCTGTGCGAGGGCGAGATCGCCTGCGTCCGTAGGATCTGGGCGGACGGCAAGGAGATCGATCAGGTCGGCCTCACCATCCGGGTCCATACCGGCGGCCCGGATCAGGCGCCCGACCCGCTGATCGTCGCCAAGGAGGGGGCGGGGACCACGCCGGCCTATCGCGGCCTCGCCCACGTGGTGTTCGAAAACCTGCCGCTCGCCGATTTCGGCAACCGCATCCCGCAATTCGCCTTCGAGGTGATCCGCCCCATCAACGGCCTGTACGGCCGGATCCGCGCCGTGGAGATGATCCCCGGGGCCAGCGAGTTCGGCCTCGATCCGGATCGCGTCACCGTCGATCTCGGCCTCGGGCGGACCGAGGCCGCCAACCGGCACCAGCGCCAGCGGGCCACCGACGTCCTCGCCTCCCTCGACGCGCTCCAGGCCCTGTGCCCGAACCTACGCCGGGTCGCCGTGGTGGCGACGTGGTTCGGCACCGACATGCGGGCCGGTGTCTGCCGGGTGGTGCCGAAGGTCGAGGCGCGGACCAAGCGGGCGCGGCCGTCGGATTGGAGCGTCGCCGGGATCACCCGCGCTGAGGCCGAGGTCGTCTCGATCCTGCCGGACGGCAACCCGGCCTACGGCGGGACGCCGAGCGACGACGGCCTGACCCGGCTGGTGGCCGAGCTGGTCGGCCGCGGCCTGGAGGTGCTGCTCTACCCCTTCGTGATGATGGATGTGCCGGCCGGCAGCGGGCTGCCGGATCCGCGCGTGCCCGGGGCGACCCAGCCGCCCTTTCCCTGGCGGGGCCGCGTCACCTGCGATCCGGCCCCGGGCGTTCCGGGAAGCCCGGACGGGACTGCCGGGGCCGACGCGCAGGTCGCGGCCTTCTTCGCCAACGGCTACACCACCGAGGTGCTGCACTACGCCGATCTGGCGGCCCAATGGGCGGCCAACGGCGTCCAGATTACGGGCTTCGTGATCGGCAGCGAGTATGTCGGCCTCACCCGCGTGCGGGGCGCCTCCGGCTACCCGGCCGTGCGGGCCTTCCGGGCGCTGGCCGCCGCCGTGCGCGAGCGCCTCGGCCCCGGCGTCGCCCTGGTCTACGGCGCGGACTGGACCGAGTACGGCGCCCATGTCCTGGACGGGGGCGCCACGGTCCGTTTCCCCCTCGACGACCTGTTCGCTGACCCGAACATCGCGGCGGTCGGGATCGACTGGTACGCCCCGGTCTCCGACTGGCGCGACACGCCCGACCACGCCGATCTCGCGGCCACCGGCGACATCTACGACCGCGGCTACCTCAAGGCGCGCGGCGCCTCCGGCGAGGCCTTCGACTGGTACTATCCCGACGCCGACGCCCGCGCCGCCCAGAACCGCGTCGCGATCACGGATGGAGCCGGCGGCAAGCCCTGGATCTACCGCGTCAAGGATCTCGTGGCGTGGTGGTCGAACCCGCATGTCGAGCGCGACGGCGGCGTCGAGACACGGGCGACCGCCTGGGTGCCGATGGGAAAGCCGATCTGGCTCACCGAGGTCGGCGTGCCGGCGGTCGACAAGGGCACGAACGGCCCCAACGTCTTCCCCGATCCGAAATCCGTCGAGAACGCCTACCCGCCGGAATCCCGGGCGATCCGGGACGAGCTGATCCAGCTCCGCGGCCTGGAGGCTGTGATCGCCCGGTTCGATCCGGCGATGCCGGGCTTCCGGGAGGCCGACAACCCGGTCTCGCCGGTCTATGGGGGGCGGATGGTCGATCCGGACGGGATCTTCATCTGGGCCTGGGACGCGCGGCCCTATCCGGCTTTCCCGACCGTGCGCGGGGTCTGGGCCGATATCGGCAACTGGCGGCTCGGCCATTGGATCACCGGCCGGATCGAGGGCTGCGACCTCGATTTGCTGGTCCTGAAGATCCTCGGGGATTTCGGCTTCGACGCCCCGGTCTCCGTGGAGGCCGCGGCCTATCTCGACGGCTACGTACTCGACCGGCCGCTCTCGGCGCGGGGGGCCCTGGAGACCCTGGCGCAGGTCTACGGGCTCGACGCCTCGGCGGTGGCGGGCACCTTACGCCTGCGTGGGCCGCGCCGGGACCGGCCCCTGGTGCTGGACGAGGCCGATCTCGTCCGGCTCTCCGAGGAGAAGCCGGTGCTGCGCCAGGTCCGGGCCGAGGAGAGCGCCCTGCCGCGCTCGGTCGAGCTCGGTCTCACCGAGTCGGAGAGCCCGGAGTACCGCCGCGCCACGGCGGCGGCCGTGCGGCCCGTGGGGGACAGGCGGCACGAGACCCGGATCGAGGCCGCGATCGTCACCCGGCGCGAGACCGGCGACGGCCTCGCCGAGGCCATGCTCGACCGGATCATCGCGGCCCGCGACAGTGCGGTCTTCACGGTAAGCCCGCGCCGGGTCGAGCTGGAGCCCGGCGATCTGCTGGCGGTGCCCGCGGACGTGCCGGGCGGCACGGTGCTGCGCAAGATCGACCGGATCGATGACGCTCCTACTGGCCGCCGGATCGAGTCCAGCGGCGTGCCGCCCCGGGGCGGGCCGGGACGCGGCCTGCCGCGCAGCATGGCGCAGCCGCAGGTTGCGCGCCCGTCCTTTCCAGGACCGCCGCTGGCGCTCGCCCTCGACCTGCCGGCGGATCGCGGCAACCCCACAATCCTGCAATACCTCGCGGTGGCGGCCGAGCCCTGGCCCGGGGCGGCCGCCATCTGGCGCGCCGAGGGGGCGGGGCCGCTCACCCTCCAGGGCATCGTCGATTATCCCGCCTGTCTGGGCCGGACGCTCACGGCGCTGCCTGCCGGACCGCTCTGGCGGATCGACCGGAACCGGATCCTCGACGTCACCCTGCGCCGGGGCGGCGCCCTCGCGTCGATCGGCGAACACGCGATGCTCTCCGGCGGCAACCTGTTCGCCCTGATCGGCCCCGACGGCGCCGTGGAGCTGCTCGGCGCCGCGAACGCCGTGCTCATCGGGCCCGACACCTACCGGCTTTCGGGCCTCCTGCGCGGGCTCGCGGGCAGCGAGGATGCCGCCAGCCGGACGGTGCCCGCCGGCAGCCTGATCGTGTGCCTGGACGACGGCGCGGTGGTGCCGCTGGTCGACCGGCTCGACGCGGTCGGCCGTGCCTTCCGCTACCGGATCGGGCCCGCGGGGGCCGACCCAGGCGACCCGGCCTTCACGGAGCTGACCGCCACGGCTGGGCTGACGGCGCTCCAGCCGCTCAGGCCGGTTCACCTGCGGGCGCGCCGGACGGGGCAGGGCGTGCTGCTCTCCTGGATCCGCCGGGCGCGCCGCGACGGTGACGCCTGGGAGGCCGCCGAGATCCCGCTGGACGATCCAGAGGCCTACGCGGTGACGCTGTTCGCCAGCACCGGTGCGGCCCTGCGCACGCTCCGGGCCGAGGCCCCACAGATCCTCTACGCCGACGAGGCGGGTGATTTCGGCGGCCCGCAAGTGACCCTCGACGTGGCCGTGGCGCAGATCGGCGCCGTCACCGGCCCCGGACCCGCCTGCCGGGCCCGCATCCCCGTCCGTTCGGCCTGAACCCCCCGGGAGCCCCCATGTCCGACTCGACGCCCCATCTCGGCCTGCCGCTGATCGCGGCGAGTCAGGCCCAGAAGCACGTCACCCACAACGAGGCGCTGGGCCTCCTCGACGCCTTGGTCCAGCTCGCCTGCCTGGACAAGGATCTGACGGCACCGCCGCCAAGCCCCGCCGAGGGCGACCGCTATCTCGTCATTGCGTCGAACCCCGGCGGCGCCTGGGCGGGGCTCGCGGGCCAGGTGGCCCGCTACGCCGACGGTGTCTGGACCGGCATGGTCCCGCGGGCCGGCTGGCTCGCCTACGTGATGGACGAGGCCGATCTCTACCTCTTCGATGGCACCGCCTGGACAAGCGTCCGCCGCGCGCTGTCGGCAATCCGGAGCGTGAGCCGCCTCGGGATCAACACGGAGGCGGACACCTCCAACCGCCTCGCCATGAAGGCGGATGCGGCGCTGCTGAGCTGGGACGACGTCACGCCCGGCTCCGGCGACATGCGTGTCAGCGTGAACAAGAAGGCGGCCGCGCGGGATGCCGGCTTCGTGTTCCAGACCGGCTACGCGACCCGGGCGCTGTTCGGCACCCTCGGCGGCGACGATTTCGTCCTCAAGACCTCCCCGGACGGCGCCGCCTTCGCCACTGCGCTCACCGCCTCGGCCGCGACGGGCGCCATCACCTTCGCCGCGAGCCCGACGGCGCCGACGCCGGCCGCGAAGGACAACACGACCCGCCTCGCCACCACGGCCTATGTCGACCGCGCCGACGCGGCGGCGCTGGCCCGCACCCAGGTCGCGGACGCCGCCTACACCATCCTGCCGACCGACCGCACCATCGCGGTGATCACGCTCACCGCCGCGCGGACCCTCACCCTGCCGCCGGCCTCGGCCTACCCGCAGGGCGTCACCCTGGTCGTGGTCGACGAGAGCGGGGCCTGCTCGGTGACCAACACCCTCACACTGGCCCGGGCGAGCGCGTCCGACGCCATCAATGGCCTGCCGGCGGTCGCGCTCGCGGCGCCGTTCGCCCACTTGGCGCTGCAGAGCAACGGCGCCGACAAGTGGACGATCGTCGACCGCTCGACCGCGAGCCTGGCGCAGCAGGCCGCCGATGCCGTGGCGATCACCGGGGGAAGCATCACCGGCACGCGGATCGGACCGGCGCTCAGCCGCTGGAGTTCCGTCAACACCCCGGGCGCCCTCGGGTCCGGCGGCTTCGTCAACCTGTGGGCCTATGGCAGCACGGATGGCGGCGCGAAGGGCGCCTCGCAGCTCAAGCTCGGAGCCCCCGGCTCGGCCGTCAACCAGAGGGCCTCGGTCGCCTTCTACGCGACCTTCGGCAACTACCCCAACGATCCGGGGCCGCGCCGGACCGCGGATTTCATTGCCGGCTTCGCGTCCGACGGCAAGTATGGCGGGAACGCGAACGGGACCTGGGGGAGCGAATACCTTGCCCTGAACGTCGGGATGGCCGGCTGGAACAACGACGACGAGAGCCTGGGCACGGAAGTGCTGCGGCTGACGGGCGGAAATGCCGGCCATGCCGGCGTCGGTCCGATGGTCCTGCCGGGCTCGGACAACACGATCGGCCTGGGCGTCGCCGACCGGCGGTGGTCGACGGTCTACGCGGCCACGGGGGCGATCAACACGTCGGATGCAGGTGAGAAGGTGGTGCTCGGCGCGCCGGATCCGCGGGTGTTCGAGGCGGTGCTGGCGGTGCCGCTCGTTGCGTATCAATGGGCGGAGGCGGTCGCGCGCAAGGGGCCGGACGGCGCGCGCCTCCACTACGGGGCCACCGCGCAGGCGGTGCGCGACGCGTTCCTGGCCCGCGGCCTGGACCCCTGCCGCTACGGTCTGTTCTGCGCCGACGATCTGACCCCGCGCACCGTCGATCCCCTGCTGACCGGCCCCGAGCGGGAGGCGGCCGAACGGGAGGCCGCGGCGCGCCCCGCGCAGTGGCGCTACGGGCTGCGCTACGACCAGTTCGATCGCCTGCGCACCGAGGCCGTCCGCCGGCTGTGCGTGGCCAAGGCCGCGTAGGCGCGGCCCGCGCCGGCGAACGACGTCCCCGCCCGATCCGCCGGCACCGTGGCGGCGCCGATCCCCGCCGCTGCCGAGATCGTCGCGACCGCATCCTGCCCGCGGTTCCCCGCGGGCCCAGCCGGCGGCTGAACGGAAAGCCAACCGATGGATCTCTCCCCCCTGGGCCGCGCGGCTTTGGCCGTGCGCGAAGGCTGCCGGCTGCGCGCCTATCGCGACGGCACCGGCGTCTGGACGATCGGCTACGGCCACACCAGCGCGGCTGGTCCGCCCGCCGTGACCGAGGGGCTGACCCTGACGCAGGCCGAGGCCGGGGCGCTGTTTGCCGCCGATCTCGGCCCCTACGTCGCGTCCGTGCGCGCCGCGCTCGCCCGACCGGTGCCGCAGCCGTTCTTCGACGCCTGCTGCTCGCTCTGCTTCAACATCGGCCAAGCCAACTTCGCGCATGCCAGCGTCGTGCGGCTGGCCAAGGCCGGCGAGCTCGACCGTGCTGTCGAGGCGGTCCTGCTGTGGGACCGGCCGGCCGCGATCCTCACCCGCCGGCAGGGCGAGCGGGATCAAGCGGCGCTCGCCGCCTACGGCGCCGTCTACGCCCGCCGGGGCGACCGTGACCCGGTGCGGGTGCCGGCCGGTCCCACGCTCATCACGCCGCCGCGCCCTGATCCGCTGGCGTCGATGACCGGCCGGGCGGCGGTCCCCGCCGAATCCTGGTGGCCGCGCCTGCGCGAGGCGATCCGCCGCAACATGCAGAAAGGCGCCTGACCATGGGCTTCCTCGCTCTCCTCCCGGCTTTGCTCGGCGCGTTCGGGCCGATCCTGGCGAAGGTGCTGCCCGACGAGGGCCAGCGCCTCCAGGTGCAGCTCGAATTGCAGAAGGCGCTGATCGACCAGCAGGGCGACCTCGGCCGGGCGATGGCCGAGGTGATGAAGGCCGATGCCGGCTCCGAGAGCCCGCTGGCCCGCAACGCCCGGCCGATCACCGTGCTGTGGGCCCTGGCGATGATCACCTGGGTCGGCGTGGTCTCGCCGATGCTCGGCCTGCAGGTCGAGGTGGTGGCCGCGCTCAAGGGCGTGCCGGCGGAGCTGTGGTCGCTGCTGACCGTGGGGATCGGCGCCTACATGCTGGCCCGCTCGGTCGACAAGATCGTTCCGCAGATGGTCGGGCCGAAGGGCTGAGCGTCGCAAACCCTGGGAGCGCATCGATGACCGACGAGACATCACCCCGGGCACCGGTTCCACGGGCTGTCCGCGGGGCGCGGCGAAGCGGTGCGATGGCGGATGCGCTGCCCGAATGGATCGGGCGCCTGATCGAGCGGGTCGAGGCCACGGGCCGCCAGATGGACGTGCTGGGGGGCAAGCTCGACCGGATGGACGAGAAGCTGGAGGGCGTGGCCTACCGGCGGGACATCGAGACCTTCGTGGCGCGCGAGGAGATCGAGCGGCGGATCGACAAGGCGGTCGACGGGGCGAAGGCCGAAGCCGCACGCGGTCTGGCTGAGGTGAACGGGCAGGTAAAGACCCTTTACCGGATCGGCTGGGGGTTGGTCTCGGCCGTGCTGCTGACGTTCGGGGGAATCGTGCTGGCGAAGGTCGGGCTGGCGGCGCGATGAGCAGATGCGGTGCGGAATGGTGTCGCGCGGACGGCGCCTTGCCTCTGTCGTCGCCTCTCAGCGTGCGGTCGGCCCCGGATTAAAGCGGTCACCGGAGCGTCTAGCCTGTGTGAACGCAACCTTCTCAGCCCCGCCGGCCGCCGCCGCGCGGGGCTTTTTGTCCGCCCTCCGGCCGTCAGGCTCGCCACATCGGGCCGGATTAAGTCGGAGGCACCATCGTCTAACCTCCCGATAGGTCAAGCTTTAGAAGCGTTCGGCATGAGATGCCGAATTTCGGGAGGCGTTCTGTGCGATCATTGGTATTTGGCGTCGTCGTCGCGGCCTTGCTTCCACTCTCGGCGCAGGCCCAGGAGGCCGGGGATGCCACCGCGGGCGAGAAGGCGTTCGCCCCTTGCAAGGCGTGCCACAACTTCCAGAAAAACGGCGTCGGCCCGGACCTGAAGGGCGTCGTGGGCCGCAAGGCGGGTACCTACGAGGGCTACAACTACTCGGCCGCGCTCAAGAATTCGGGCCTCACCTGGGATGAGGCCAATCTGCACGAATGGCTCAAGAACCCGAAGGCCAAGGTGCCGGGCAACAAGATGATCTTCCAGGGCTACTCGGACGACAAGAAGATCAACGACGTGATCGCCTACCTCAAGACCCAATCCTGACGCTGGGCGGCCGAGCCGTGTTGCGGAACGGCTCGGCTCACCGCTGGAGGGACCGGCCCCCCGTCCCGCGATCGGGGTGGGGTGATCAGATCGGCGGCGGCCATGGCGCTCACGTCAAACGGGCGCAACAGCGTGCCGGCGCAGCATTGGACGGCATGGAGCCGGTGGAATGTGGCCTTCGCCTGAGCGTCGCAAGCTATAAGCCGGCGTTCTACCCTAGCGGCCCCGCAGGAAGAAGAACCAGATCAGGATAAGGACCGGAATCGGCACTCCCAAAAGCCATAGCAAGCTACCTGTCAGCATGTTTCACTCCATGATCTGAAGGAGCAACCCGCCGGCTTCACCGCCTGTTCCGAAAGGGAAGCCCCCGGGACCGCGGTCTGTTTCGTGCCGTTGCGTCAAAGCCTGAGTCGCGGGATCGCATGGTCCATTCCGACTGGGTCCGTACGCCGCGCACGCCTTCACCGCTGCGGCATACGCCTGATGGAATCGACATTTTCCGGCGACAGATCCGCCTCAAGGTTGCCGTGCGGGCGCGGTGCCGCGAGCTTGGCATCCTGGCGCGCAGCGACCGGCAATGCCTTGTGGTCGATCGATCCGGTGGCGGCGGGTGAAGCGCGGTTCGGCCAATCCTCTATTCTGAGGGCCTTAGCGGGCTTCTGGTCGCCGCAGCCATCGCAAACCGACACCACCCAGGACTGCCAGAGGCCAGTGGTCTTCTCCTGGACGGACTGCGCGCGCTCGCGATGTGCGGATGCCAGGGCGACGGTGTCCAGATCCGATTGCTGTTTCGGCCCTGGCAGGGGCAGGCCCGCATCGCGCTGGCCACTGCGCTCGTCGGATGGGCCATCGGGTCTCTCCGGCGTAAGGGATGGGCGGATCCTGAGGGACAGCGGATCTGCCGTTGCGGGCCCGGAGCCGCACCCGACACAGATCCTGGTGGAGATCGTGTCATCCGAGACCTGCTTCGGTGTCCGGCGCTCGATGGGTGCCATCGACGTCGGGCTGGCATCGCGACTCGGCGGCTTGGTCTGTCCAACTGCGGTCGTGTTGGGCGCTCTTTCGGTCGACAGCGCGCTGCTTCCAGTACTCGCCCGATCCGTCTGAGCGAATACCGCGCCGATCGGCAGCGAATTGAGCAAGGAGGCGGCAATCAGGGTCCGGAATGCTGTCATGGCTTCCTCCACGCCAAGACAATCGGTCAAATTGCATCGTGTTCAATAATTATATGCCGCTGACGATCGCGAGAGTCTGGCGCGGCTCCACCGAACGGCCCTGTCGCCGGGGTCATGTCTGCCGAGCGGACGCCGGAATTTTCGGTAGGCTCGGCGTCCCGGTCTCCTTCCCCAACGTGATGAACGCGGGTGGGAACCGCGCGCCGCCTCAACCGTAGTGCCGGCACGATGCCGTCCGCACGCCGATGTCCCGCCCTGCGCACGCCCGATACACCCATCGCGGGACGTCTACGGCTACGTATTCAGGGCGCATTCAGTGCCCTCGGCCCACATCTCTCGCCAATGCGCTACGCGATCGCCCTCGTTGCCATCAGCCTGACCGCCGCGGCCCTCGCCGCGGGCGGCCTCGGCTCCATGGCGGACGATGGGCCGGCTCCCCAGACCGGCACGGTCTCCGGCCAGGCGCCGCTGCGGGTCGAGACCTGCCTGTCGCCGGCCGACATGCGCGAGGAGGTCGGCGAGCGCCGGGTGATCCCGCCCGTGGCGGCGATCCGCGCGGCCCGCACGGTGATTCCCCGGGCCGAGATCCAGCGGGCGAGCCTCTGCCGTTACGAGGACACCTTGGTCTACATGCTGACCGCCTTGCGCCGGGACGGTCATTTCGTGCACGTCATCGTGGACGCGCGCACCGGCAGCGTGGCCGGTCAATATTGAGCGGGCGCCGAAATCGTTTCCGAGGGGAGTGAGCCGTGCGTCTGCTCGTCGTGGAGGATGACAAGGACATCAACCGGCAGGTGGTCGCCGCGCTGGAGGAGGCCGGCTACGTCGCCGACAAGGCCTATGACGGCGAGGAGGGCGGCTATCTCGGCGAGAGCGAACCCTACGATGCCATCATCCTCGACATGGGTCTGCCCAAGGCCGATGGCGTCACCGTGCTGCAGAAATGGCGCCGGGCCGGGGTGAAGACGCCGGTGATCATCCTCACCGCCCGGGACCGCTGGTCCGACAAGGTCGATGGCTTCGATGCCGGGGCGGACGATTATGTGACGAAGCCCTTCCACATGGAGGAGTTGATGGCCCGGGTCCGCGCGCTCCTGCGCCGGGCCGCCGGCCATGCCACCAGCCAGATCGCCTGCGGTCCCGTCACGCTCGACACGCGGTCCGGCAAGGTCTTCGTCGACGGCGCTCAGGTGAAGCTGACGAGCCACGAATACCGGCTGCTCTCCTACCTGATGCACCATACCGGTCGGGTCGTGTCCCGGGCCGAGCTGACCGAGCACCTCTATGACCAGGATTTCGATCGCGATTCGAACACGATCGAGGTGTTCGTCGGCCGCTTGCGCAAGAAACTCGCCGTGGACCTGATCCAGACGGTGCGGGGCCTCGGCTATCTCGTGGATCCCAACCAGCCGCCAGCACGGGTGTGAGCGTGGCGCTCCGTCCCGGCACGCTGCCGGCGGTCTTCATGCGCGGCGGCACCAGCAAGGCGCTGATGCTGCACCGGCGGGACGTGCCGGGGGATCTGTCCGTCTGGGAGCCGGTCTTCCTCTCCGCCATGGACAGCCCCGATCCGTTCGGGCGTCAGCTCAACGGCATGGGCGGGGGCGTCTCGTCGGTGTCGAAGATCTGCGTCGTGGCGCGGTCCGAGCGGCCGGACGCCGATATCGACTACACCTTCGTGCAGGTGGTGGTCCGCGAGGGGCGGATCGATCTCTCGGGCAATTGCGGCAACATGCTGTCCGCGGTCGGCCCCTTCGCAGTGGACGAAGGCCTGGTGGAGGCGTCCGATGGCCCTGTGCGGCTGCGGATCTTCAACACCAACACGCGCAAGCTCATCGAGGCACATTTCGCGGTGGACGACGGCCGCACCCTCTATCGCGGCGATCTCGCGATCCCGGGCGTCGCCGGCACCGGCGCGCCGATCCGCCTCGACTTCATCGATCCCGGCGGCGCCACCACGGGCCGGCTTCTCCCGACCGGGGCCGTCCGCCAGAGCCTCGATGTGCCGGGCCTGGGCCCGATCGAGGCCTCGCTGGTGGATGCGGCCAATGCCTGCGTGTTCGTGCGCGCCGCCGATCTCGGGCTGACCGGTGTCGAGCTGCCCGCCGCCCTTGAGGCGATCCCCGGCCTGCTCGATCGGCTCGGCCGGATCCGCCGGGCCGCCTCCGTGGCGATGGGGATTGCCCCCGATCTCGATGCGGCGGTACGCATCGTCCACGTGCCGTTCGTAGGGATTGTGGCGCCCCCGCTTGAGGCCGGCAGCCTGTCCGGCGCGGCGGTGCGGGCCGACGACATCGACCTGACCGCCCGGGTGATCTCCAACGGCGTGCCGCATCAGGCCCTGCCGCTCACCGCCACCCTGTGCCTGGCCGTGGCAGCCCGGATCGAAGGCAGCCTCGTCCACGAGGCCGCACGTCCGACCGATGTGGCCCTGCGGGTCGGCATGCCATCGGGGATCCTGACCGCCGACGCTGCCGTGACGCGCGGGCCGGACGGATGGCGGGCGGAGCGGGGGGCCTTCTTCCGCACGACGCGGCCGCTGATGCGGGGCGCGGTCTATGTCGACGCGGCGCCGCTCTCCGCGTAGGGCGCTTCCATGACCGACCTCCTCGGCCTCTTCTCCCTGCGCCGCCGCTCGATCGCGGTACGGCTCGCCGTCTCGGCCTTCCTGTCGAGCTCCGCGATCCTGCTGATCGCCGCCTGGATCCTCACTACCCTCTACCGGGAGAACACCGAGCGCGCCTTCGACAGCCGTCTGCTCGTCTTCACCAACAACCTCGCCACCGACCTCGTCTCGCCGAACGATCCCGAGAGCCGGACCTTCTCGCTGGGTGATCCGCGCTTCGATCTGCCGCTGTCGGGCTGGTACTGGCAGGTCGGCAAGCCCGACGCGAAGCCCCGGGACGTGCGCACCTCGCGCTCCCTGGTCGGGGTGCCGCTGCCGCCCGCGACCGATTCCGAGGGGAAGGCCGGGGTCGGCCAGATCCGCCAGGGCTACGGCCGGGCACAGGACGGACGCCTGCTGCGCATCATGGAGCGCGATGTCGATCTCGGCGAGGAGGGCCGCTACACCGTGCGGGTCGCCGGGCCGGCGGACGAGATCGTCAACGACGTCGATCGCTTCCGCAATTCGCTGACCATCACATTCGGCCTGCTCGGCCTGTCGCTGGCGCTCACCACCCTTCTGCAGATCCGGTTCGGCCTCGCGCCGCTCAAGAAGATGCGCGCGGCTTTGGGCGCCGTCCGGCGGGGCGAGGCCGACCGCATCACCGGCACCTATCCCCGCGACATCGCCCCCCTCACCGGCGAGGTGAACCTGCTGATCGAGACCAACCGGGAGATCCTGGAGCGCGCCCGCACGCAAGTCGGCAACCTCGCCCACGCCCTGAAGACGCCGCTCTCGATCATCGTCAACGAGGTGGGCGCCTCGGACGCGCCGGAGGAACTCGCCCAGAAGATCCGCGAGCAGGCCGCGGTGATGCGCGATCAGGTCAATTACCACCTCGACCGGGCCCGGGCCGCCGCGCTCGCCGGAACCCTCGGCACCTCCACGGAGGTCGAGCCGGCGCTGGCCGGACTCGTGCGCACCTTCGGCAAGATCTATCGCGACAAGGACATTGCCTACGACGTCCACGTCCCGCCGGGCCTGCGCTTCCGGGGGGAGCGCCAGGATTTTGAGGAGATGGTCGGCAACCTTGTCGACAATGCCTCGAAATGGGCCCATGCGCGGGTGGCGATCCGGGCCGAGGCGGTGACCAAGGCCGATTATCCCCACCTCGTCGTCGCCATCGAGGATGATGGTCCGGGTCTGCCGCCGGAGGCGCGCCAGGCCGTGCTCGGCCGGGGGCGGCGGCTCGACGAATCGAAGCCCGGTTCCGGCCTCGGCCTGTCCATCGTGGCGGATCTCGCCACCCTCTACCGGGGGCGCTTCACCCTGGAGCAGGCTGCGCTGGGAGGCCTGCGGGCGGTGCTGGAGGTGCCAGGCGATGCGCCTGTCGGGACGACAACCCATTGAGCCGTTTGCGGGCGCGAATCGCGCTCTGGAGCGCGGGTCCGGTCTTCACCCTTGTCTTCGCGCGGCAGTTGCGTGACACCGTGCCGCCGCCGGGGGGCGTCGTGGCATTCCGCCGCCGGCTCCACATGGTGTGGGGACGTATGGGCCGGTCCGGCCCGCTGGCGAAGGTTCGATGACGGCGATCTGGTTCATCCTGGCGGCTATGACTGCGGCGGCTGTCCTCGGCCTGCTCTGGCCGCTGTCGCGGCGCGCCGTGGTGCCCGCTGGCGAGGCGGGCGGCACCGCGATCGCTACCGAGACCGCCTTCTACGAAGACCAGATCGCCGAGATCGCCCGCGACCAGGAGCGCGGCCTGATCGCCCCAGAGGAGGCCGAAGCGGCCAAGGCCGAGGCGGCGCGGCGCCTTCTCCGGGCGAGCCGGGAGGTCAAGCTCGAAGCCGAGGATGCCGGCACGGTCGAGGCTGCGCGCCCGGCTGAGCCGCGCCTGCGCCGGCGTCGGGCGGCCTCGGCCTTCGCGGTGTCCACCATCCCCCTCGTGGCGCTGATCGCCTACGGCCTCTACGGCTCGCCGGAACTGCCTGCCCAGACCGAAGCCGACCGGCAGGCGGCCCGCGGCGGCGCCGACGAGCTGACGAAGGCGGTGGGGCAGATCGAGGCGCGACTCGCCCGTGATCCGAACGACGCCCGCGGCTGGGCGGTGCTCGCCCCGGTCTATATGCGCACCGGCCGGTTCGACGACGCGGCCCGCGCCTACGGCAACATCGCCCGGCTGAAGGGTGAGTCCGCCGACCTTCTGGCCGATCAGGGCGAGGCCCTCACGGCGGCCGCTGACGGCACGGTGACGCCCGAGGCCAAGGCGCTGTTCGAGAAGGCGCAGGCCAAAGACCCGAACGCGCCCAAGCCCCGGTTCTATCTCGCCCGGGCGGCCGAGCAGGCCGGCGATACCGGCGAGGCGATCCGCCAGCTCACGAGCCTCGAAGCCGCCAGCCCGCCGGACGCCCCCTGGCTCGGCGTGGTCCGCCAGACGCTCGCTCGCCTCAAGGGCGAGCCGGCACCCCCGACCCCGGCGCCGACCGAGCCGAAAATCCCGGCCGCGCAGCAGGCGGCGATCCGCGGCATGGTCGACGGGCTCGATGCCCGGCTCAAGGCCGGCGGCGGCACGCCGGACGAGTGGCTGCGGCTCGTCCGGTCCCGGGCCGTGCTGGGCGAGCACGATCAGGCGAACGCCGCCCTCGCCCGAGCCCGCACCGCGCTCGCCAACGATCCACAGGGTCTGGCCCAGGTGGAACAGGGTGCCCGCGCCGTCGGCCTCGATGCCGAGGGTGGCCCGGGGCGCCCGGCCGAGCCCGCCCCCTCCGGACCGGCGGCCCGGGCCGAAACCGAGGCCGCGATGGCGGCTGTGCGTGCCATGCCGCAGGCGGAGCGTGACGCCGCCATCCGCGGCATGGTCGAGGGGCTCGACCGGCGGCTGGCCGCCCGCGGCGGCACGCCCGACGAGTGGATGCGGCTCGTGCGGTCCTACAGCGCGCTGGGTGAGCGCGATCAGGCCATCAAGGCCCTGGACCGCGCCCGAATGGCGCTCGCGGCCAATGGCGAGGCGGTGGCGCGGCTCGACGGATTGGCCCGGGAACTCGACCTGCCCGGCAAGCCCGCGCCCTGACCGCACGAAGGCGCGAGGCCGGCGGCGCGGACCGCCCGTACGACAATCGGTCCCGACGCCCGCCCTTGACCCGGGCGCGTACGGAGCCGACACCCTCATGAGCTAGAATGAGAACGGTTCGGGCCTGGGCGGGTGACCGCCCGCCGGATCGCGGGGTGGAAGTATCGTGACGCGTAAGAGCCGCCGCCTGATCCTGATCGCCGCCTGCGGCAGCGTGCTGGCGCTGGCCGTGGGGCTGATCCTGTTCGCCATGAGCGGCTCGATCGTGTTCTTCCGCTCGCCGTCCGAGATCGCCCTGCAAGCCATCGCGCCGGGCACGCGCCTGCGGCTCGGCGGGCTGGTGAAGGACGGCTCGCTCAAGCGCGGCCCGGACCAGGCGGTGGACTTCGCCGTCACCGATACGAACGCCACCGTCGCGGTGCACTACAAGGGCCTGCTGCCGGACCTGTTCCGGGAGGGGCAGGGGGTCGTCGCCGAGGGCGTGCTGGAGCCGGGCGGGATGTTCCGCGCCGATACGGTGCTGGCCAAGCACGATGAATCCTACATGCCGCGCGAGGTCGCCGACGCGCTGAAGGCGCAGGGGCGCTGGCAGGAGGGCGGCCCGAACAAAGCCGCGCCGCCGAAGCCCACCACGGCGGCCGCCAATTCGACCCTCGGCCCCCGCAGCGAGCGGTGAGGGAACCCGCATGATCGTCGAGACCGGTCACTTCGCCCTCGCGCTCGCGCTGGCGATCTCCCTCGTCCAGATGGTGATGCCGATCTGGGCCGCCCGCTCGGGCGATCCGGCGCTCCGGCAGATCGCCTCGCAGGCGGCGCTCTGGGCCTTCGCCTGCGTGCTGTTCGCCTTCGCGGCGCTGACCTACGCGCACGTCACCTCGGACTTCTCGGTCCAGAACGTCGTCGAGAACTCGCACACGCAGAAGCCGCTGATCTACAAGATCTCCGGTGTCTGGGGGAACCACGAGGGCTCGATGCTCCTCTGGGTCCTGATCCTCACCCTGTTCGGCGCCTGCGTGGCGGCCGCCAAGAACTCCGTGCCGCCGCGGCTGCGGGCCAACACGCTCGGCGTGCAGGGGCTGATCACCTTCGTGTTCGTGCTGTTCATCATCACGACGTCGAACCCGTTCAGCCGCGTCGTCCCGGCGCCGCTGGAGGGCAACGACCTCAACCCGCTGCTGCAGGATCCCGGCCTCGCGATCCATCCGCCGCTCCTCTATGTCGGCTATGTCGGCTTCTCGATCAGCTTCGCCTTCGCGGTCGCTGCCCTGATCGACGGGCGGATCGACGCCGTCTGGGCCCGGGCGGTGCGGCCCTGGACGCTCACCGCGTGGTGCTTCCTGACGCTCGGGATCGCGATGGGCTCCTACTGGGCCTATTACGAGCTCGGCTGGGGCGGCTGGTGGTTCTGGGACCCGGTCGAGAACGCCTCCCTGATGCCCTGGATCGCCGGCACGGCGCTGCTGCACTCCACCGTGGTCATGGAGAAGCGCGACGCCCTGAAGGTCTGGACGGTGCTGCTCGCCATCCTGACCTTCTCGCTCTCGCTGATCGGCACCTTCCTGGTCCGCTCGGGCGTGATCACCTCCGTGCATTCCTTTGCCACCGACCCGACCCGCGGCGTCTTCATCCTGGCAATCCTGATCCTGTTCATCGGCGGCTCGCTGAGCCTGTTCGCATGGCGGGCACCACTGCTGCGGCAGGGCGGGTTGTTCGCGCCGATCTCCCGCGAGGGGTCGCTGGTCCTCAACAATCTTTTCCTCGTCGCGGGCTGCGCCACCGTGCTGGTGGGCACCCTGTATCCGCTGCTTCTCGAGATGCTGACCGGCGAGAAGATCACGGTCGGGCCGCCCTTCTTCAATTCCACCTTCGTGCCGCTGGCGATCCCGCTCCTGCTGATCGTGCCCGCCGGGCAGGCGCTCGCCTGGAAGCGTGGCGACGTGCTCGCGGCCGCGCAGCGCCTGTTCGCGGTCCTGGCCCTGGCCCTGGTGGTCGGCTTCGGGGTGCTCGCCCTGACCTGGGGCGGACCGGTCATGGCCCCGGTCGGGATCGGCCTCGGCGTCTACCTGCTGATCGGCTCGGCCTTGGAGATCGTCTCCCGCGCCCGGGGCTACGGGGCGAGCCGTGCCCGCTCGCTGAGTCAGATCGGCCGCCGCGCCATCGGCCTGCCGCGCTCGGCCTGGGGGACGGCGTTCGCCCATGCCGGCGTCGGCGTGGTGGTGCTGGGCATCGCCGCGCAGGGTTGGGCCGCCGAGGGTCTGGCGACCCTCAAGCCCGGCCAGAGCCTGGCGACGGGACCCTATACGGCCACTTTGGAGCGCGTCGCCCCGCGCAAGGGCCCGAACTACGAGGAGGCCGCCGCCTATCTGACGATCCGCACCCGTGCCGGCGACGAGGTCGGGCAGGTGGAGACCGGCAAGCGCTTCTACCCGAGCCGCAAGATGGCGGTGACCGAGTCCGGCCTGCTAACCGTCGGCGTGAGCCAGGTCTATGCGAGCCTCGGCGAGATCGGCCAGGACGGCAGCGTCGGTTTGCGGCTCTACTACAAGCCGCTGGTGCTGCTGATCTGGCTCGGTGCCGTGGTGATGGCTCTGGGTGGCGGGCTCTCGCTCATGGACCGCCGGATGCGCGTGGGCGCCCCCGCCAAGGCGAAGGCCCGGCCGCTGCCCAACGCGGTGCCGGCCGAGTGAGGGCGGCGATGAAGGTTTTCGCGCATCGCCCTCGCCCCTCTGCGGTGGAAGGAAGCGCGCGCGTCCGTGCCGGCGCCGCGCTCATGCTTCTCGCCGCGCTCGTCACCCCCGCCCACGCCGTCCAGCCCGACGAGGTGCTGAAGGACCCGGCCCTGGAGCATCGTGCCCGGGAGATCTCCGCCGAGCTGCGCTGCCTCGTCTGCCAGAACCAGTCGATCGACGATTCCGACGCGCCGCTCGCCAAGGATCTGCGCCTGATCGTCCGCGAGCGTCTGGAGAAGGGGGACAGCGACACGGCCGTGCGTAATTACGTGGTCGCCCGCTACGGCGAGTTCGTGCTGCTGCGCCCGGTCTTCGCCCTGCACACGCTGCTGCTCTGGTTGACGCCGGTGCTCGCGGTCCTGCTCGGTGGGTTCGGGATCTGGCGCCTCGCCCGCCGCCGCCGGCCGGCACCGACGCGCGGCCTGTCGGCCGCCGAGGAAGCGGAGGTCGCCGCGCTCCTGCGACGGGAGTAGAATCGGCCCCAGCGGTGATTCGCGAGTCCCTTCGGCACGAGTCTTGGATCGGGCCTCGCAGACCGCATGATCGGCGATGCGCCTGGGGGCAGGACGATGACGGCCGCGACGCTCACCATTTCGAGCCGCAACTATTCCTCATGGTCCCTGCGGGGCTGGCTGATCTGCCGGATGGCGGGCCTCGACTTTCAGACCGAGGTGTTGTCCGGGACGGATGCCAGCAGCCGGGCGGAATTGCTCCACCTGTCGCCGTCCTTCCTGGTACCCCGCCTGCGGCACGGCGACGTCGTAGTCTGGGACACGCTGGCCATTGCCGAGTACCTCGGCGAGATAGTCCCGGCCGCCGGCCTGCTGCCGGGTGCCGTGGCGGAACGCGCCCATTGCCGCTCGATCTCCGGGGAGATGCATTCGGGGTTCGTCAATCTGCGCTCGGCCCTGCCGATGAACCTGCGCGCCTTCCACCCGGATTTTCGGGTGTTCAACGGCGCGAAGGCCGATATCGAGCGCATCGTCACGATCTTCGACGATTGCCTGGATCGGTACGACGGGCCCTTCCTGTTTGGCGCCACGCCGTGCCTGGCGGATGCCATGTATGCTCCGGTCTGCACGCGCTTCCGCACCTATGATGTCGCGCTGCCGCCCCGCGCCGCGGCCTACCGGGACACGATCCTGCACTGGCCGCTGATGGTCGAATGGGCGGAGGCCGCCGACGACGAGCCGGATGAGATCGAAGAACTCGAGATGGAGTTCTGATCGAACACGCGTCACAGGCTCGGATTCGAGCCATTTCGGGGTTCAGTGCGATCTTACGATACAGCGTCGCCCGAGCGGTGCCTGCGAGCCATCCAGCCGTGCCTGCACCGGCGCCGCACGTTAAACTTGAGCCTCGACACAAACTCGGCGGTCAGTTGAAAATCGTCCGGCCATGCAATTTCTTGCAGGGCACAAATCTATGTTGCGGTGCAGGAAAGAAATTCTGACCACCCCGTCGATCCGAAAAACCGATTCGTGACAGTTGCTTAACGCATCACGCCATCGGCCTTAAAAGCCGAGTGACAGCTCGACAAACGTCCTTTGTCACGCAACCGGACAGGGCGATTGAAGCGAACCGGCATTTCTGTTCCTCTTCGCATTAGAACAGGAACAGACTGGGCTGGAAACCATGGCGCGTCACGAGCCCTGGAGCGCCGAGCGCGCCACCGGGATCATCGCCGAACACACCCATCTTGAAGGGGCCACGCTGCCGATCCTGCACGCGTTGCAGGCGACGTTCGGCTACGTGGATCAGGGCGCCGTGCCGCTGATCGCGGACGCGCTCAACCTGTCGCGGGCCGAAGTGCATGGCTGCGTGACCTTCTACCACGATTTCCGTGCCCACCCCGCCGGCCGCCACGAGGTGAAGCTGTGCCGGGCCGAGGCCTGCCAGGCCATGGGTTCGGACAAGCTGCATCGCGAGATCCTCGGCCGCCTTGGCTGCGGCTGGCACGAGACCACCGCAGACGGCAACGCCACGGTCGAGCCGGTCTACTGCCTCGGCCTCTGCGCCAACGGCCCCGCCGCGCTGGTGGACGGTGAGCCCGTGGCCCACCTGACCGCCGACGCCCTTGAAGCTGCCCTGACGGAGGTGCGCCAGTGAGCGTCACGCTCTACGTTCCGCGCGACGCCGTCGCGCTCGGCCTCGGCGCCAACAAGGTCGCCCGGGCTCTCTTCGCCGGCGCCGAGCGCCGCGGCCTCGACGTCACCGTCGTGCGCACCGGCTCCCGCGGTCTGGCGTGGCTGGAGCCGATGGTCGAGGTCGGCACGCCCGAGGGGCGGATCGCCTACGGCCCGGTGAAGCTGGAGGATGTCGACGCGCTTCTGGATGCCGGCCTGACCGAGGGCGGCGACCATGCCCTGCGCCTCGGCGACCCGGAAAAGATCCCGTTCCTGGCCCGGCAGCAGCGTCTGACCTTCCACCGCTGCGGCGTGATCGACCCGGTCTCCGTGGACGATTACCGGGCCCACGGCGGCTATCGCGGCCTTGAGGCCGCGCTGAAGCTCGATGCCGAGGGCATCGTGGCGGCGGTGCGCGATTCCGGCCTGCGCGGCCGGGGTGGTGCCGGCTTCCCGGCCGGCATCAAGTGGAACACCGTGATGCTCGCCAAGGCGGACCAGAAGTACGTGGTCTGCAACGCCGACGAGGGCGATTCCGGCACCTTCGCCGACCGGATGATGATGGAGGGCGACCCCTTCAACCTCATCGAGGGCATGACCATCGCGGGCGTCGCGACCGGGGCCACGCGCGGTTACATCTATCTGCGCTCCGAGTATCCGCAGGCGTTCGCGACGCTCAAGGAGGCGATCGCCAACGGGATCCAGGCCGGCGTGCTCGGCGACAACATCCTGGGGTCGGGCAAGGCCTTCCACCTGGAAGTGCGCCTCGGCGCCGGCGCCTATATCTGCGGTGAGGAGACCTCGCTGCTGGAGAGCCTGGAGGGCAAGCGCGGCGTCGTCCGCGCCAAGCCGCCGATCCCGGCGCTGAAGGGCTTCCTCGGCAAGCCGACGTTGGTCAACAACGTCATGACCTTCACGGCCGTGCCGTGGATCCTGGAGAACGGCGCCAAGGCCTACGCCGATTACGGCATGGGCCGGTCGCTCGGTACCTTGCCGATCCAGCTCGCCGGCAACATCAAGCACGGCGGCCTGATCGAGATGGCCTTCGGCATCACCCTCCGTCAGGTCATCGAGGATTTCGGCGGCGGTACGCGCTCGGGCCGTCCGGTCCGCGCCGTGCAGGTCGGCGGGCCGCTCGGGGCCTACTTCCCCGACCATCTCCTTGATACGCCCCTCGATTACGAGGCGATGGCGGCCAAGAAGGGCCTCGTCGGCCACGGCGGCATCGTGGTGTTCGACGACACGGTTGACATGGCGAGCCAAGCCCGCTTCGCCTTCGAGTTCTGCGCCACCGAGTCCTGCGGCAAGTGCACCCCCTGCCGCATCGGCGCGACCCGTGGCGTCGAGACCATGGACAAGGTCATCGCCGGCATCCGCCCGGACGCGAATCTCAAGCTGGTCGAGGACCTCTGCGAGGTCATGACCGACGGATCGCTCTGCGCCATGGGCGGGTTGACCCCGATGCCCGTGATGAGCGCGATCACCCATTTCCCGGAAGATTTTCGCCGCGCGGGCTCGCTGCCTGCGGCGGCTGAGTGAGGTAGCGACATGGCCCTCATCAAAGAAATCGACTACGGCACGCCGATCCGCGTCAACGCGCAGACGGTGACGCTGACGATCGACGGCATGTCGGTGACGGTGCCGGCCGGCACCTCGGTGATGGCGGCGGCGATGCACGCCGGCACGCAGATCCCGAAGCTCTGCGCCACGGATTCGCTGGAGCCGTTCGGCTCCTGCCGTCTGTGCCTCGTGGAGATCGAGGGGCGGCGCGGGACGCCCGCCTCCTGCACGACGCCAGCCGAGAACGGCATGGTCGTGCACACGCAGAACGACAAGCTCCACAAGCTCCGCAAGGGCGTGATGGAGCTCTACATCTCCGACCACCCGCTGACCTGCCTGACCTGCGCGGCCAACGGCGACTGCGAATTGCAGGACATGGCGGGCGTCGTCGGCCTGCGCGACGTGCGCTACGGCTACGACGGCGACAACCACGTGGCGCCGACTGCGGAAAAATATCTGCCGAAGGACGAGTCGAACCCGTACTTCACCTACGACCCGTCAAAGTGCATCGTCTGCAACCGCTGCGTCCGGGCGTGCGAGGAGGTGCAGGGCACCTTCGCGCTGACCATCGCGGGCCGCAGCTTTGACAGCCGCGTGGCGGCCGGACCGACCAACTTCTTCGAATCCGAGTGCGTGTCCTGCGGCGCCTGCGTGCAGGCCTGCCCGACTGCGACGCTGCAGGAGAAGTCGATCCACGAGTTCGGCCAGCCCGAGCACGCGGAAGTCACGACCTGCGCGTATTGCGGCGTCGGCTGCTCGTTCAAGGCTGAGATGCAGGGCGAGCGCGTCGTCCGCATGGTTCCGTACAAGGGCGGTAAGGCCAACGAGGGCCATAGCTGCGTGAAGGGCCGCTTCGCCTACGGCTACGCCACCCACAAGGACCGCATCACCAAGCCGATGATCCGCGAGAAGATCACGGATCCGTGGCGCGAGGTCTCCTGGGAAGAGGCGATCGACCGGGCGGCCTCCGAGTTCAAGCGGATCCAGGCCACGTACGGCAAGGATTCGGTCGGCGGCATCACGTCGTCGCGCTGCACCAACGAGGAAGCCTACCTCGTCCAGAAGCTGGTGCGCGCCGCCTTCGGCAACAACAACGTCGATACCTGCGCCCGCGTCTGCCACTCGCCGACGGGCTACGGGTTAATGTCGACGCTCGGCACCTCGGCCGGCACGCAGGATTTTAAGTCGGTCGAGAATTCCGACGTGATCCTGGTGATCGGCGCCAACCCAACCGACGGCCACCCGGTCTTCGGCTCGCGGATGAAGAAGCGCCTGCGTCAGGGCGCCAAGCTGATCGTCGCGGATCCGCGCAAGATCGACCTCGTGAAGTCGCCCCACATCAAGGCCGATTATCACCTGCCGCTGAAGCCCGGCTCCAACGTCGCCTTCATCAACTCGCTGGCGCACGTGATCGTCACCGAGGGGCTGATCGACGAGGCCTATGTCCGCGAGCGCTGCGATCTGGCCGAGTTCGAGTCCTGGGCCCGGTTCATTGCCGAGGAGCGTCACTCCCCGGAGAATCAGCAGCAGTTCACCGGCCTCGACCCCGAGCAGGTGCGCGGCGCGGCCCGGCTCTACGCCAAGGGCGGCGCGGCCGGCATCTACTACGGGCTGGGCGTCACCGAGCACAGCCAGGGCTCGACCATGGTGATGGGCATGGCCAACATCGCCATGGCCACCGGCAACATCGGCAAGCTCGGCGCCGGCGTGAACCCGCTGCGCGGCCAGAACAACGTGCAGGGCTCCTGCGACATGGGCTCGTTCCCGCACGAGCTCACCGGCTACCGCCACGTGTCGGACGACGCGACCCGTGAGAGCTTCGAAGCCCTCTGGGGCGCCAAGCTCGACGGCGCGCCGGGCCTGCGCATCACCAACATGCTGGACGAGGCCGTCGAGGGCTCGTTCAAGGGCATGTACATCCAGGGCGAGGACATCGCCCAGTCGGACCCGGACACGCATCACGTGACCTCGGGTCTGATGGCGATGGAGTGCATCGTCGTCCAGGATCTGTTCCTGAACGAGACCGCCAAATACGCCCACGTCTTCCTGCCGGGCGCCTCGTTCCTCGAGAAGGACGGGACCTTCACCAACGCCGAGCGCCGCATCTCGCGGGTCCGCAAGGTCATGGCCCCGATGGGCGGCTACGGCGACTGGGAGGGCACGGTGCTGCTCTCCAATGCGCTGGGCTACAAGATGAACTACAGCCACCCGTCCGAGATCATGGACGAGATCGCCGGCCTGACGCCGAGCTTCACCGGCGTGTCCTACGCCAAGCTCGACGAGCTCGGCTCGGTGCAGTGGCCCTGCAACGAGAAGGCGCCGCTGGGCACGCCGATGATGCACGTGGACCGGTTCGTCCGCGGCAAGGGCCGGTTCATGATCACCGAGTTCGTGGCGACCGAGGAGCGGACGGGGGCCAAGTTCCCGCTGATCCTCACCACGGGCCGGATCCTGTCCCAGTACAATGTCGGCGCGCAGACCCGGCGCACCGAGAACTCGCGCTGGCACGAGGAGGACGTACTGGAGATCCATCCCTTCGACGCGGAGCTGCGCGGCATCGTGGACGGCGACCTCGTCGCCCTGGAGAGCCGATCCGGCGACATCGCCCTGAAGGCTAGGATCTCCGAGCGGATGCAGCCCGGCGTGGTCTACACCACCTTCCACCACGCCAAGACCGGCGCCAACGTCATCACCACCGATTACTCGGATTGGGCGACCAACTGCCCCGAGTACAAGGTGACGGCGGTGCAGGTCCGGCGGACCAACCGGCCGTCCGATTGGCAGGCGAAGTTCTACGAGGAGGATTTCTCGTTGACGCGCATCGCCAATTCTCAGGACACCACGCTCGACGCGGCGGAGTGAGGCGATGAGCGCACTGACGCAGGAGGACAAGCTCCTCCGTATGGCCAACCAGATCGCGTCCTTCTTCCGGTCCTACCCGGAAGAGGAGGCGGTGGCCGGCATCCACAAGCACATCGTGGCGTTCTGGACGCCCAAGATGGTCTCGAAGCTCGAAGCCGCCCTGCCCGAGATGGGCGACCGGGCCGACACCCTGGTGCAGCGGGCCCTGCGTGGCGCCGAGCCTCAGGCCGAAAGCCCGGTGCGACCTGCGACCCGCGACCCGCAGAAGCTCGGCGAGGGTGCCAGCGACGCCGGCTGAGGCGTTCGACCAAGAGCGATCCTGCGCCCCATCGCAGAACGCGCAGGATCTGGGTTGTGCGGGCCCTGCACGGTCTGATGGGCGCATGCGACGCCTGAGTCTCACGGCGCCACATGAGTCGCCGCGTCGGAATGCCGGGGGCTTCAACGCAGAACCTAGAGCCCAGACCGTCAGGTAGGCTCTACCTGCGAGAGTTCGCCCGTTAATTGCGCAGATCCGGATTAAATCTGTCTACTCAGCGGGCATCACGCTAGCGCCGTGTACACAGATCGCGCATCTTGCGGCGGCGAGCGGTCCATCGACGTGACCGCCGTCGAGGAGTCCGACATGGGTGCTGGGGTGGCTGGCGCGGTCGCGCCGGGTGGTGCGCCGGGTCTGTTGACCCGCGAGCGGATCGTGGCCAAGCCGGGCTTCAACCGATGGTTGGTCCCGCCGGCGGCGCTGGCAATTCATCTCTGCATCGGCATGGCGTACGGCCTGTCGGTGTTCTGGCTGCCGCTGACCCGGGCGCTCTCGGTCGGCAAGCCGGCTCCGGCGACCTGCCCCGACATGGGCGTCATGACGGCCCTGTTCACGACGACCTGTGACTGGCGCGTCAGCGACCTCGTGACGGTCTTCTCGATCGGCATCGTGATGCTGGGCCTGTCGGCGGCTTTGTTCGGCGGCTGGCTGGAGCGGGCCGGCCCGCGCAAGGCTGGCATCGCGGCGGCCCTGTGCTGGGGCGGCGGCTTCCTGATCGGGGCGCTCGGCGTCTACGTCCACCAGCTCTGGCTGGTCTGGCTCGGCATGGGTCTGATCGGCGGCATCGGGCTGGGCCTCGGCTACATTTCGCCCGTCTCGACGCTGATCAAGTGGTTCCCCGACCGCCGGGGCATGGCCACCGGCATGGCGATCATGGGCTTCGGCGGCGGTGCCATGATCGGATCGCCCCTGGCCGATACCCTGATCAAGACCTTCCGGACCGCGGACTCGGCCGGTGTCTGGCAGACGCTGGCGGTCATGGGGGTCGGCTACATCCTGTTCATGCTCGGCGGAGCCTTCGGCTATCGCGTGCCGCCGGCCGGCTGGCGCCCCGATGGCTGGACGGCCCCGGCTGCCAAGAACGCGATGATCGCCTCCGGGCACGTCCATCTCCGCGACGCCCACAAGACGTTCCAGTTCTGGATGATCTGGCTCGTCCTGTTCCTCAACGTGTCGGCTGGTATCGGCGTGCTCGCGCTGGCCTCGCCGATGCTGCAGGAGATTTTCGGCGGCGAGCTGATCGGCCTGCCGGGCACCGGCTTCTCCGCCCTCGACGCCGGCCAGAAGGCGCAGGTCGCCGCGATCGCGGCCGGCTTCGTCGGCCTGCTCTCGCTGTTCAACATCCTGGGCCGGTTCTTCTGGGCCTCGATGTCTGATCGCATCGGCCGGAAGGTCACCTACGCAATCTTCTTCGCGCTGGGCGGCCTGCTCTATGCGGCAGCCCCCTGGGCGGCCGGCATCGGCTCGCAGGCTCTGTTCGTCGCCATTTTCTGTGTGATCCTGTCCATGTATGGCGGCGGTTTCGCGACGGTGCCGGCCTACCTCGCCGACGTGTTCAGCACGCAGTTCGTGGGCGCCATCCACGGGCGCCTGCTCACCGCGTGGTCGATGGCGGGCATCGTCGGCCCGTTCGTCATCACCAAGATCCGCGAGGCGCAGGTCGCCGCGGGCGTGCAGGGCGCGGACCTCTACGGCCGGACCATGTACGTGCTGGCGAGCTTCCTGGCGGTCGGGTTCCTCTGCAACCTGCTCGTTCGGCCGCTGGCCCAACGCTGGTTCATGTCCGACTCGGAGCGATCCGCCCTCGACGTCAAGGCCGGCGCGACCGCCTCCGGGCCGTCGGGCGCCTTCGGTATCGGCCGCGGCGGTTTCAGCCCCGGTGCAGCCGTGGCCTGGGCGGTGGTCGGCATCCCGATCGTCTGGGGCATCGGCATCACCGTGTCGAAGGCCTTCATCCTGTTCCGGTGAGCGACCGCTGCGCGGTTGTGGGTGTCGCCGGGGGTCGCTAGGCTCCCGGCGACTCGCGGTGCCGGGATCCCTGCGTGGTGATCGACAAGCTGGACTTCCTGCTCGCGCTCGCCCGGGAGCAGCATTTCGGACACGCCGCCGAGGCCTGCGGGGTGACCCAGCAGACCCTCTCGGCCGGCGTGAAGCAGCTGGAGAACCGGTTCGGCGTGCAGCTCGTGCTGCGCGGTTCGCGCTTTCAGGGCTTCACCCCTGAGGGCGAGCGGGTGCTCGCATGGGCGCGGCGGATCGTGGCCGATGCCCGGGCCATGCACGAGGAGGTCACGGGGCTGCGCCGGGGCCTGACCGGTCATCTGCGGATCGCGGCGATTCCCACGGCGCTGCCGATGATCGTGCGTCTCACCACCCCCTACCGGGAGCGGCACCCGGACGTGCGCCTGACGGTCGAATCCGCCACCTCGGCCGACATCTTCTCGCTGATCGAGAATCTCGAGGCGGATGCCGGCCTGACCTACCTCGACAACGAGCCCCTCGGGCGGGTGATCTCCGTACCGCTCTACCGGGAGCGATACCGCCTCGTCACGGCCATCGGCGGTCCCTTCGACCAACGCGCGAGTGTCACCTGGGCCGAGACGGGCAGCCTGCCGTTATGCCTCCTGACCCCGAACATGCAGAACCGGCGGATCATCGACCAGCAGATCCGGGAATCGGGCGCCGAGCCTGCCGCCACCCTCGAATCCAATTCGATGATCGTGCTGCTGACCCATGTGCGCACGCTGCGCTGGGCCTCGATCATGCCGGAGATCCTGGTGGATGCCCTCGGGCCCATGGAGGGCGTGCGGACCATCCCGATCACCGCGCCGGATCTGGTGCACACGATCGGCCTCGTCGCGCCGCGCCGCGAGCCGTCCACGCCGATGGTCACCGCCCTCGTGGCCATCGCCCGGTCGCTGGCGCGGACGCTCGACCCGGGACTGTCGGACACGACATCCGCCTGATCGCAGCTCGCGTCCTATAGGTGCGTACGGCAGCACCGACGAAAAAAGCCGCCCCGTCTCCGGAGCGGCTTCGCAAAGGCCGGGATGCGGCCTGACGGCTTACTTGATCTTGGTACAATTCCCATGAAATTCGAGGGTGCCGCCTGAAACGATCAAGTGGTTGTTCCGCAATCGCTTTATGTCTCAGCTTGTTTCACCGCCATCCGTCCTGTACCGTATATTTGTGACCCGGACGTGACCCGGGGAAGCCTCGCGAGGCACCATTGCCGGCTCAGATGTTGACGGATGCGCAGGTGCGATCGTTTAAGGCCGACGGGGCGTCTCGGCTGATGATCTACGACGCTAAGGCCCAAGGCCTGTGCCTCCGTGTCTCGGCCTCTTCGAAGTCGTGGAGTTTCATCTATCGGCCCAAGGGCAGTGCCAAGCAGCGGCGGTACACGATCGGCGACTATCCCAGCTGGAGCCTGGCACAGGCCCGCGAGAAGACATTCGCCCTTCGCCGGACTGTCCAGGAAGGCGGGGATCCCGTGGCAGCCGCCCAAGAGCGCATCGCCGCTCTCACGGTCGCTGGCTTCCTTGAGCGATACATCGAGCGCTACGCCAAGAAGAAGCTGCGCTCCTGGCGCGACTATGAGGGGCTACTCAAGCGCGACGTCATTCCGGCGCTTGGCCAGCGTCGTGCTGAAGAGCTGACCCGTGCCGAGGTGGCGAATCTCCTAGACAAGATCGCTGCCCGTGCGCCGGTCGTTGGCAACCGCGTTCTGAACACTCTCAGTGCTGCCTATTCATGGGGCGTTTCCGAGGGGCTCGTCCCGCTGAATCCAGTTACCGGGTTGAAGCGCCGGCATGAGGAAACCCCGAAGGATCGCTACCTCTCGGACGCGGAGATCGTGGCGTTCTGGAAGGCGACCGAAGCGGCGGCGCCAGCATACCGAGATGCATTTCGGCTGATCCTGCTCACTGGGTAGAGGCCTGGTGAGTGTGCGGGCATCCGAGCAGAGGAGATTGACCTCGCTACCGGAATTTGGACACTGCCCCCCTCGCGGACGAAGAACGGTCGTCAGCACAAGATCCCTTTGGTCGGCAAGGCATTGGAGATCGTGCGCCGGCTCCGTGCGGACCGGTCGGCTGGAGCGCTGATTGTCAGTCCTCGCGGCAAGATCATCACCCCACAGAACCTCGCCAAGGCTTTCGAGAGCCTACGGGAAGGCGTGTTCGCGACGAATGTGACGCCGCACGACCTGAGGCGCACAGCCGCGACGTTGCTTGGGAAGCTCAGCGTTGGGCGCCTGACCCAAGGGTATGTGCTCAATCACGTGAGCACGACCAAGAATTCGGTGACAGGTTCGGTATATGATCAATACGATTATGTGTCAGAAAAAAAGATCGCGCTTGAAGCATTAGATGCGCGTATCTCTGAGATAATCGACGGCAAAGAAATGCGGTCTAACGTCATTTCGATGAGAAGTTAGAATGGGACGAGTGCAGGAACTCGGTGTTATCTGGGAGCAAAAGATCGATAGCCGCGAGCGTTGTCGTCAGGAGATCAAGCACGTCGTAAGTCTTAGAGATTTTCTGCATGAGCTAGAGATTTTGAGTTCGATTGCTTTCAGCCGGGAAATAAATGAAGCGGTGAGATCAATCTCGAAAGTCTGCAAGGCGACTGAGATTTCAGATGATCAAGGCTGGCCTGCCCCCATTCGGTGGCCCGAGTTCGAAGTTAGTGCATCGTCGGTCGGCTGACGATGGCAGGGCGCGCGGACGGCACTGATCCGCTCGGTTCGGTTGGCCAGAGGACGACCTCCGGCGCGGGTGGCTGGTAGCCG
>NZ_JAKSYG010000003.1 GCF_022829725.1 Methylobacterium sp. E-005
CAGGCTACAGCATCGACAGCCTCCCCTTGTTGGCGACAACATTTCGATATATCGATATAAACGACATATCGAAATCGAGGCGACGCCCCATGCATCCTGGCATGATGGATCCCTTCCACGCCGATCCCTTCCACCCCGATCGCCAGGCCCTGCGCGAGTGGGATGCGGCGCATCCGGAGGCGAGCGCGGCGTGAGGGCTGTGCTCACCGCCGCCGCCGCGCGCCCCTCTCCCCGCTTGCGGGGAGAGGCCCGCCCGGAGCGCGCCGTCCGTGCGGCTCGACCAGCACGTGATCGAGACCGATCCCGCCGAACTCGTGGACGATCACCACCGCGTCGCACAGCGCCGAGCCGCGTAGGAGCCCGCGCAACAGCGTGGTCTTGCCGGCCCCGAGGAAGCCCTTGAGCACCGTCAGCGGGATCGGCTCAGGCCGTGGCGGCTCGGCCGCATGCGTCGTGCCGACGGACATGGACGCCGGCGTAGGCTTCCCGTCCCACCCCCTCCAGGCGGTCGAGCGCGCAGCGCTTTACCCGTCCTGGCCCCCCTCCGAGCGGCCGCCTTTCTCGGCGGGG
>NZ_JAKSYG010000027.1 GCF_022829725.1 Methylobacterium sp. E-005
TCGGCTACCAGCCACCCGCGCCGGAGGTCGTCCTCTGGCCAACCGAACCGAGCGGATCAGTGCCGTCCGCGCGCCCTGCCATCGTCAGCCGACCGACGATGCACTAACTTCGAACTCGGGCCACCGAATGGGGGCAGGCCATACACACCATCGAGTTCCAGGGTAGCCAGTGGCTCTTCAACGCGAAGCTGGCATTCTGGCCGCTGCCTATGGGAGCAACTGGAGCCAGAAGCCGTGTGAAGGCTCAGGTACATCCATACAAGGGACAGGCCGACATAACGCTGAACCCAACGCGCCTTTTTGCCCACATGGCCCCCGAGGTTGTGGCCGGAGCCGTACCTGCCCTGAACGAATGGGATTTGCGATCATGGTCTGATCGCGCCGACGCGCTGCGAGGCTGCACCCTCGACGGGTCGGACAACGTCATCCCCGAAGACCTGATCGGCGCGGCGATCCGTCTAGATTGGCCGAGGTTCTGCCAAGCCTACGCCCAGCGTGTCGTCGACTGCATCTGCAGCGCCATCGGCACAGTTTACGATGTCGGCGCCGAGCGGGAGGATGGTCCAGACAAGTTCGAACACCTGTTGGACATGCCAACGCCCGAGCGATGGAGCCTCCGGCAGACCGAGTTCTACCACGAATACGCGACCGACGACGCCGTGGAGGCGGTCCGACGCGTCGAACCCTATGCGTTGAGCCTGAGCCGTGAGGTCGGGGTCCGCCGGTACCAGAAGCACGTTCTTGCCGAAACGGCCCGTCAGGACAACGCACGATCCTTGTCAATGAGTTTGGGCCGGAAGGGGGCCTACCTGGTACTATACGCAAAGACGCTCGACCGCGTGCGCGCGGAGGTCCGCTACCAGATGACGCCCGCGACCATCGCTGGCCTGCGTTCGACCGAATACGAAAAACGCCCGAACGGAATGGCGGAACTCCTACAGGACACCTCCTTGGAAGCCGCTCGGCGCATGGCGCGGTGGTTGGGTGAGTTTCATGCAAGCCTGCCGAAAGGGCGGCCGACCCGAGCTCAGCTTGTCGTATTCGTCAGCACCTTGTCGGCCATTTGTGGAACTGGCCCTCTCCTGACGCAGGTGCTGAACCTTCTGCTGGCCCATGGGGGGATCATACGCACAGGGCACGTCGACATAGATCCGTTGGTTCCGCAGATGGTCCGGCGGCGACTGATCGTTCCGGTCCGATCGGCGAGAACGCGGAACGTTCTCCACTATCGCCTTAGTCCCCACAACGCGGCCGTTGTGCGACTGATCCGAGCCCTAGATGAAGCCCAACCTGCGATGACAGCAGAGCGCTTTCCGGCCTGAAGGGCGATCGACGTTGGTACATCCTGCCACACGCTGATTGGTGAATGGGTGTAGTTGCCAGCGGCGCTCTGCAGCGGTGCATCCGCCCAAAATTGAATGTTCAATGCGAAAAACCTTTCCGCGGCTTTCCGCTACATAGTATGGCGGAAAGGCTAATGGCCAGGTGACAAGCCTTTTTGCGCCGGAAGTAGTCGGCCGTCCGTCTGAGCCAGCCAGTCGCTTGACCCAGTGCAACCGGTTTCACTGCGCACGCGGTCATCCGATAGCTGACGAGTGACTGCATGGGGTGGATATCTGCCAGTCCGCTTCCGCTCAAACATGCAGCGGAAGCGGACAGCCGAGGGTTCGTGTGTCAAAAGGCGTTGGAACGGGGTTCTTCCGCACTTTCGGTGCTGAAGGTTTGGCATCCGATCAAGCTTTGCCGATCCCAGCTCATGCAGCATGCAAGACGCGTTGGCGCAGGAGATCGAAACCGGCGCGACCGTACATGCTCCGCTTGATCAGCTTGAGGCGGTTGACCTGCCCCTCGACGGGGCCGTTGCTCCAGGGCTCGACGATCGCGGCGCGCACGGCTGGCTCGTCCTGCCGGAGCCCGGTGACGAAGCCGACGAGATCGGTCGCGGCTGCAGCTTCCAGCCAGGGCGTCAGTCCGGTGGGATCGTTCTGACGCAGGAGGTCGGCGAAGGCGCGTATATCCTCGGCGGCCTGCTTCAGCTTCGGCGCGGCGCTGCAGAGCGCTTCGGTGAAGGCGCGATCCTCCCGAGACAGCGCGGTCGGGTCGGCGGTGAGCCAACGGGTGATGCGGCGCGTCGAGGGGACCCGGACGGACGGTGATCGCGCGGGCGCATCCTGCCTCCGTCGTGAGGCCCAGCGCCGGACGATGTCGTAGCTGCCGATGAAGCCCTGCGCGTGCAACTCGCGGTGGAGGACGGTGGCGCTGTGCTGGCCCTCCCGCCAGCGTGCCTCGACGAAGGGGAGATGGCGATCGAGCAGGCTCGAACCCGGTGCACGGCGGTAGGGCATGAACCGGCCCGCCCGCACCCAGCGGCGCACGGCGTTGCGAGATGCGCCGAGACGGCGAGCGATCTCCTTGGTCGGCAGACCTTCGCCGTGAAGGCACAGGGCCGCCTCGCAGCGGTCGCGTCGCCGGCTGCTCACGTTCGTTGGCACTGTCTTCGCCAGATCGGGGGAGCCGGCGGGGTCGTGCACGGCACGGTGCGCCACGTCTCGGATCTCGAACTGGTGCCGCTCGACGATGCCGCACAGGGCCTCGGAAGCGTTGACGAGCAGGTGCCAGCGATCCGCGACCTGCGTCGCCGTCGGTGCTCCCGTGCGAGCGGCCTCGGCGTAGGGTCCCGAACGGTCACGGCTGACGACGGTCACGCTCGGATGGGCGGTGAGCCAGTCCCGCACCGGTGCCGACGAGCGGCCGGGCAACAGATCGATGACGCGCCGCCGCTCCAGGTCGGACACGATGGTGCCGTAGGACCGGCCGCGCCGCCACGCCCAATCGTCGATGCCGATGACCCGCGGCGGCGGAGACGGTCCGGTCCCGCGACGACGGATCAGGCGCAGGACGGTGTCGCCGCTGACAGGCATGGCCAGCCGCCGCGACAACCTTGCGCCGGCCTCACCACCCAGCACCATGCCGATGTCGGTCTGCGCCGCGGCCAACCGGTCGCTGCGGCGCGCCTTGCGCGCACCCAGCCCCGGCAGGCGTTCGGCGAAGATCCGCCCCGGGCAATGGCCGCAGCGGAAGCGGCGCACCTGCACCCGCCACGTCACCGACCGGTCCTGCCAGGGCAGGTCGTCGAACGTCCGCCAATACCTGCTGTGCACCCGCACTGACGCCCGCCCGCAGACCCGACAGCAGGCTTGGGCTGCCGTGGTTCGGGCGGTGATCAGCAACCCGGACGTGTCCAGCGTCAGATCATCGACGTGCAGGCCGTCCGGGACCGACGGCAACGACGGGTTCGAGATCGGCATCGCACTGCCCTCGGGCCAACATGCGAATCAACGTCCAAACCACCGCTCAGCACCAAAAGTGCGGAAGAACCCTTATTCCACGCCTAATCACAGCGGATGAGCTTATCCTCAAAAATCGAGCCCAACTATGTTAGGTTTTATCTCAATTCAGATGCTGGACGACGCGATCTTACCAAAAATACGAAGTGGGCTGTCAATCAGGCGAGTATAAACCAGAGGGATGTACTTGATGCAGAAATTCCGTGCCCTCCTCTCTCTGAGCAACGTGCGACGCTTCGCATGATCTTGAATTCACTTGAATGGATCGAACGTCTCGCGTCTGAGGCAACCAGCGCCAGCAAGCTGATCGACCGTCTCGATCAGGCCATCCTCTCGAAGACGTTCCGCGGCGAGCTTGTACCGCAGGATCCGAATGATGAACCGGCGAGCGTGCTGCTGGAGCGGATCAAAGCCAAGAGAGTAGGATCTCCGCAACATCGAAGAGGCCGTGGGCGCCCACGCCTCTCAACGGTGGCCTGACAGCGGTAGAGACTTTTCCATGAGAAGAATACCCAGTTCGCATGTAAGAGGGTGATATCGAAGTCATTCATGGTGACGGTGTACCCGTGGTCGTGATGAGTCCGCTGCTGGAGGCCGCCGTAGCTGAACGCTGCCCGAGTTACCCGATGTTTCTGCGCAAGCCGTTCAAAATTTTCTATGTCATCGATATTATTGCAGATTTGCTCGATACTAGAGATGAACACGAAAAATCAATCAATGTTCAAAAACATTCGACGCGGTCTTTCTGCACGGACGCAATGTGAGGATATGCGACTGACACATATGTCAAACTGTCCGCTGGGGTATACCCGTACGGACATCGGGGAAGGCGTGCGGAACCGCGTCCGATAGGGTTGCGTTCGGCTTTCGGACATGCGTTTATGCGGACGGCAACTCAACGGACACGCATCCCTCATGCAGACAGTCCTTTACGCCCGGGTTTCGACCGCGGATCAGACCATCGCCCATCAACGCAAGCAGGCGGAGGCGGCAGGGTTCAGGATCGATGCGGTGGTGGCGGATGAGGGGGTGTCGGGGGTGTCCACTGTCCTGGCGGAGCGACCACAAGGCCGACGGCTCTTCGACATGCTGCGGGCCGGTGATGTCCTGGTGGTGCGGTGGGTGGACCGGCTCGGCCGCAACTATCAGGACGTGACAGAAACCATCCGCGAGTTCATGCGCCGCGGCGTCATCGTGCGGACCGTCATCAACGCCATGACCTTCGACGGGGCGACCAGTGACCCTGTGCGGATGGCGGTGCGGGACGCGCTGATCGGCTTCATGGCCGCGACCGCCCAGGCCCAGGCGGAGGCCACCAAGGAAGCCCAGCGCGCCGGTATCGACCACGCCAAGGGACGAGAGGACGCCTATCTCGGCCGGAAGCCGTCCTACAGCGCCGGGCAGCTCGCCGACGTGGTCGCCGGCCTCGATCGGGGCGACGCGGTCGCGGCCATCGCCAAGGCCACGGGGCTCAGCCGGCAGACCGTCTACCGTGTCCGCGACAACCGGGTGGAGGCGGAGGCCGCCCTTGCCCGATGGGCCGCCTGAGTGAAACCGGTTGCACTCACTCAGCAATGGTGTGGACTGCTTCGACTTCCGCCCCGGCACTCCCGAGGAGGCTTGGCAAGCCGCCTCCGATCTGCGGCCCGGCTCGTCCGACTGCGTGACGGGATCTGCCTGTGGGTGCAGTGATCGTCGCCGCGGCGTTAGGCAGCGGTTCGCTTGACACCCTGACAGCGATGAACCTTATTCGCCCGAGCAACCGCCGTGGGACAACGGACAGCCATGCCGCTCGCCCCGCTACCCAAATACGGGAGGCCACCAGTCACGGAGGTGGTCTGCGGCGTCTACTTCCAGTCCCTCGACGACCTGCAGGTCGCCCATGTCGGTGCCCTTTGGGAGCGTCTAAGACGGGACTTCCCCCGCACGGAGACGCTGCCGCCCCTGCCGCCCGCTATCGTCGCGAACGGGTTGGCGGACTTCCAGATCCAGTTCCAGTTCGGTCCGATTGAGGCGAGCCCTTTCCCGCGCGTCTGGTTCGTGTCCGCCGACGACGCCACCCTGGTGCAGCTGCAGCGCGACCGGCTCATCATCAACTGGCGGCGCCGTGCCGAGGACAGCCCGTATCCCAGCTACGACGCGATCGTCGCCAGGCTGCGCAACGTCCTCGGGCTACTGGTCGGCTTCCTCGAAGAGCAGTCCCTCAGGACGCCGGACCTCGTCGGCGTGGAGCTGGCCTACGTCAACGCCCTCCAGTTCGGCCGCGACCTCGACGGCCCGGCGGACATCGGATCGGTCGTCCCGTTCCTCGCTTGGCGCCCCCCGGCAGGCTCCCTCGACCGCCTGGCGCTGTCTGGGCTCAGCTGGAACGCACAGCTCGACCTCGCGGACGGCGAGGGGAACCTCCATATCGGGCTCAACACAACCCAGCGCCCCAGCGACGGGCAGGGGCTAGTCCGCCTGGATCTGCTCGCGCGCAAATTCTCGCCGGCACTGGAAACTCATGCTATATGGAACTGGTTCGACCTCGCGCACGCTTCCATCGTGACAACCTTCTCGGACATCACAAGCCGGGACGTGCAGAACAAGGTCTGGGAGAGGCACACATGAATTTCGCCCGAGCGAGCTTCGCGGACGCGATGCCCGTCATGTCCACGGGCACGCCGTTCGAACTGTATTCGGACCTCGATTTGACCGCCGACGGCGCGTCCGAGCGGCAGCGCCGCGCGCATCTCCTCGATGCGATCAGGCAATTGCCGGCCTACGCGGACGCCTTGGGATACCCGAAGGTGAAGCCGATGACCGTCCGCCTGGCACAGGACTTCGTCCTACGCCTCCCGCACAACCGTGCGCTGCCCAAGGTTGCCGTCGACGACGAGGGCGATATCCTGATGCGGTGGTCCGGCCTGACCGGCCGTTGCGCGTTGACCTTCGAGGGGTCCGTGCTGCACATGACGGTTAACCCCGGCGCCACCTCGCAGCACGTCGAGCCCACCATCTACAATGGCGGACATATCCCCCCCGGGCTCCTCCTCCACATCCCCACCCGCGGCTGACGACAAACCGCCGGTCCCTGTGCCGGCGGTGCGCACCATCGAAGACGCCGACACCGTTTCCCGGCACGTCTACGCGCCCCGCATGCTCGGGGCGGCCGACGAGTTCGTATGGCACGAGATCTTCCAGTTCCCCAGCGACCGCGGCATGGCCGAGAGCGTCGCCGTCCGCAACGTAGTGCCCGCAGACGCAGACGTGCATCGGCTAGGGTGCGAGAAGCAGGACAAGGATCGCGAGCGCGAGCGTGCGAAGGGACGGACTGGCCCGACCTACCGCGGATGCACCGACGCGCTCGCCGGAGGGATCCGTACGCAGTCATCGACCAGGGGACACGGCTTCTCCGTCACCCATGAGCCAGCCGAAGGCGACTGGCACGGCCACGTCACCGTCCTCCTCGCCGCGGGCTGCAGCAAGCTCAGCAAGTCGGACAAGGACGACGTCCGTGAGCTGATGGCGGGAGTATTTGGACCCCTAAAACCGCACGCCTGTCCGTAAAAGGCCACGCTTTGTTCATTGCCGCGCCATAGGCTACCCTCGGCTGGTAGGCTGGCGCCCAGGACCTGCCCCCGCGCTGGCGCGACGAGAGGCCATGACCCGACGCGATCTGCTCCTGTCCATTCTAGCTGCAGCCAACGGGCAACCGTACGAGCCGGTGCAGGTCCAGAAGGCGACGTTTCTCGTGCTTACGAACCTGCCCTGGCTGCTGGACGAGGGGCCGGCCTTCGCGTTCGAGCCTTACGATTACGGTCCCTTCGATAGGGCCGTCTACGCCGAAGCCGAGCAACTTGCGCGCGACGGCCTTGCCGTCGTCCGTCCATCTGCGTCCGGCCGCTGGAAGACCTATGCCGCCAGCGAGATGGGGGTCGCCCGCGGCCGCGAGGTCCTTAACGGCCTCGCCCCGCAGTTCGCCCGGTACATCGACGACATCGCGCGCTGGGTCCGCGCGCAGGAGTTCGGCAACCTCGTCCGCTCGATCTACGTGGCCTATCCAAGCATGAGGGCCAACAGCGTGTTCGTGGACCACGGCCATTGACAGTCATCGTGGGAGCACTGTGTTCCGATGGTATCGTCATCGGGGCCGACAGCATGTCGACGTCGGGGAACGGCCGGAACCCGCTGATCCAGGTCCGCTCCGACGACAAGATCCGGATCATAGACGACAAGGTCATTGTCGTGGGCACCGGCAGCATCGGCCTTGCGCAGCGGTTCGAGGCGATCGTCGAGCAATCCTGGCGGGGCGAGGTGTTCGAGCGCGGCTGCCATGAATGCGGTGCATCCATCGCCGCCCATGCGCGCCAGGAGTTCACCAGCAGCGGGGTCCACTTCTCGTCCAGCGCAGGGCTGGATTTTGGCGCCATGGTCGCCGCGCCGATCCACGACGCACCGGAACTCGTCGAGTTCAACACCTTCGACCTGCAGCCTGAACGGAAGACGCGCAGGCGGCACTGGGTGGCGATGGGAGCCGGACAGACCCTCGCCGACCCATTCCTCGCCTTCGTCAGCCGCGTGCTGTGGGACGGTCGGGAGCCGACGGTCGCAGCGGCCACTGTCGGCCTATGTTGGGCGATCGAGCACGCTATTCACTACGCCCCCGGTGGGGTAGGCCCGCCCGTGCGGCTAGCAGTCTTGCGGCGCGAGGCTGGCGAATGGCGGGCCACGCTGCTGGAGGATGACGCGTTGCAGGAACCGAGGCAGCACATCGCGGAGATCGAGAAGCGCATTGGCTTCTACGCTGCTGATGGCCTCGCAATCGCGCCGCCGCCCCCGCCGCCCGCCCCAGTGACCGGGACCCACCAACACGGCTAAGTTCCCTCAACGGCGGCCCTGGGGCTCGGCTTTCCGGACCTATCCAACCGATAGGCTAGCCCTGCGCCGCTCGTGCCGCCGCGAGAACCCGAGGGCCGGGCGTCAGAGATGGGTAAGATGAGAAAGATCTAGCCCGTCGTAGCGGATGCGCCTCATATGCTCCTGAAGCACCGGCGCCGTGATCCGGCCGCTTCCGTAGTGCTCCTCAAGACCACCACGGACCCATCCGCCCAACGCTGTTACTACATCTGGCGGAACGCTCGCCTCCCGCATCGCGTCCCGGAACGTGTGGCGGAACGAATGGAACGCGTTCCGATCGCGTTTCACGCCGGCTTCCGCGAGGAAGCGCGAGAACCATTTCGAGAAGGGGCTAAAGTAGCCGTCAGCCCCGCGCACGATGTCTGGGAATAGGCGCTCGGTGCCAGCTGTCCGCATCCGCTCGACGTGTTGGGCGAAGCCGATCCGCTCTAACACGGAATGAACGGGCACATAGCGCTCGCCTGCCTCGGTTTTGACGCGCTTCCGATCGGCCTCATCCACGTCGTCACCGTCCGCCGCGATGAAGATGCACAGGATGCCCTGGAACAGGCGAACATCCTCCGTCCGGAGCTGCGCGATCTCGCCCTGCCTCATTCCGGTGTAGAGCCCAACCAAGGGGATCCAAAAGCGCCCCCTACGCGGCCTGTTCGGTCCCAGCTTCGCGTAGCCGTTCTGATCGTCCAGACAGCCGGTGAAGAGGGGTGCCTGAAAGATCTTCGTCAGCTCAGCGGCCGTGAACGGATCCCGCCGATGGCGCTTCTTCACCCCCTTGATTGCAAGGCCCTTGCCAGGGTTCTGAACGATCCAGCCCTCGTGATGCGCGTAATTCATCAGCGCCGATAGGCCATGCACGTAGTGGTTGACGGTTGTGGTGTGCAGCCGGTCTGAGATTGGCTGCTTCAGCCTCGCAACCTCCACCAGCGTCCTTCCTGGGAAGCGTTTGGCAGCGTTCGGCGGCAACGCCTGGACAGTCGCTCGAAACGTCTTGCAGTCCTCACGGCCGATCTCGCGGATGGGCCGATCGGTGCCGAACAGCTCCCCCGCGAGGCGGAAGACCACGTCGTACGTCTGCTGTGACTTGGCGATGAGGGTAGCCCGCTGCGGCTCGGCACGGAAGGCGGCGATAGCCTCTGCAAGCGTCTTCCCGCCGGGTTCGGCCCGAGGCTGGAACACCGGATCGAATGACCTATCCTGATAGTCGCCCGTCAGGCGTGCCCTGCTGCGATGGATGTCCTCGATCTGCCCGCGGCGCAGCAGCGCCAGCAACTGCCGGAACTGGTCCGACGCTGCATCGTCATGGGCCACCACGAACCGCATCGGCGATCCAGCGGTGCGGATCGGATCGAGCTTGCGGCGCACGAGGCGAACATCGTTCGCTTTGAGCAGACGAACCGCGGTCTGATACGCGGCGTCAAGGCCGAGGTCGTTCGGATCGTAGAGTGCGCCTTCGTCTTGGTCTAAAGCGATGAGGGCTTCATCGCGGTCAATCGGCACCGCTACCGCGTGCCGGCGTTCACGCTTCACGGTGAGGGTATCGAACCAATCGGCCACCATCTTGTGAATGGCGGCCTCGCTTAACGAGGTCAGGGCTACGCTGCCGACCGTATCCTGGCCATCCTTCGTGGCCCGATCCCGCATGGTGCGGCACTGCTTGTCGAAGGCGTCCGCCTCGTCGCGTACTCGCCGTTTGGCCTCCGCAAGTTCGGAAGTGCGCAGCGACTTCCAAACTTGCTCGCGCCCGAAGGCAGCTACAAGGTCACGTGGCACCTTGACCTTGAAGTACCAGTTTGCGCTGCCCTTGCGCTGCGCGAGGTAGGTGTGGCGGCTCACGTCGCTCATGCTCCCGGATAGCACCGCGGGGTAGCAGTCGACTAGTCGTAAGCCGTTTATTTCGGTTAGCTTCCAAGTGGATCAACCACTTAGCGAAGCGTTGGCGGAGGGAGCGGGATTCGAACCCGCGATACCGTTTCCGGTATACACACTTTCCAGGCGTGCGCCTTCAACCACTCGGCCACCCCTCCGGCCGCGGACCGGGCGCCCGGGCACGCGAGCGGGCCCCGGGCGCAGCCAGGGCCGCGCGGTGCCGTGCTGTTAGCCGGGTGCGCCGCCGGGCGCAAGGCACAAGCGTATCATCCCGAAAGGGGGTTCCGGCTTTCGGACAACGATGATGCCAGACCCGGAAGCGAGCGCATCACCCCAGGTCCAGTGACCGGGGCAATAATGCGCGTGCCGGGCGGCCCGAAAACCGCCCGGCCCCCAGCGCCTCAGCCCTCCGCGTCGAGGTGGAAGCGCACGGTCTCGACATTCGCCCGCTCGAAGGCCTGCATCACGTGCTGGTACGAGCGCTCCATGGCGTTGTCGCCATCGCCGGGGCTGTCCTCGGGCTTCAGCACGAACATCAGCAGCGAGCGCCCGGTGACATCGTAGCCGGCGCCGAACGGGAAGCTCTCCACGTCCTGGCTGTCGGGCAGGTTGGTGTCGAGGAGCCGCGTCCAGGCCACGCCGCCGACCGATTCCGGCAGCGTGAAGGTCACGAGGTCGTGGTAGGCGTTGAACAGGATCAGCAGCGTGGCGTCCCCGCCGCGGCGGTGCAGCCCCGTCGCCTGGGCACGTCCGTCGAGCTGAACCGCGAAGGCGCGGGCACCGCCGTCGGTCCAGTTCTCGGGCGTCATCTCGCTCCCGTCCGGGCGCAGCCACGCCACGTCCTTGACCCCGAATTCCTCGTCGTACTGGCCGGTGAGGAAGCGCCCGCGGTTCAGGATCGGCAGGGCGTTGCGCAAAATGATCAGGCGCTGGGTGAACTCGGCCAGATCCCGCTCCTCGTCGCCGATCGCCTCCCAGTCGAGCCAGGAGACCTCGTTGTCCTGGCAATAGGCGTTGTTATTGCCGTTCTGGGTGCGGGCGAACTCGTCGCCCGCGAGCAGCATCGGCGTACCGCGGGACAGGAACAGCGTCGCCAGCATGTTGCGCATCTGGCGCAGGCGCGTGGCCCGGATCTCCGGATCGTCGGTCGGGCCCTCGACCCCGTAATTGTACGAGAGGTTGTGCGAGTGGCCGTCGCGGTTGCCCTCGCCGTTCGCCTCGTTGTGCTTGTCGTTGTACGAGACCGTGTCGTGCAGGGTGAAGCCGTCATGGGCGGTGAGGAAGTTCACCGAGGCCCAGGGCTTGCGGCCGCGCTTGTTGAACTTGTCGGCGGAGCCGGCGATGCGCGCCGCCATGTCGGGCAACAGGCCGCCATCGCCCTTCCAGTAGGCGCGGACATCGTCCCGGAACCGGTCGTTCCACTCGGCCCAGCCCGGCGGGAAGCCGCCGACCTGATAGCCGCCGGGTCCGCAATCCCAAGGCTCGGCGATGAGCTTGACGTTGTTGAGCACCGGATCCTGCCGGCAGGTGTCGAGGAAGCCGCCGCCCTCGTCGAAGCCGTAGGGCTCACGGCCCAGGATCGTGGCGAGGTCGAAGCGGAACCCGTCCACCTGCATCTCCTGCGCCCAGTAGCGGAGGGAGTCGGTGACGAGCTGCAGCACCCGCGGATGCGACAGGTTGAAGGTGTTCCCGGTGCCGGTATCGTTGATGTAGTAGCGCGGCTCGTTCGGCAGCAGCCGGTAGTAGGAGGCGTTGTCGACGCCCTTGAACGACAGGGTCGGGCCCTTCTCGTTGCCCTCGGCGGTGTGGTTGTAGACCACATCGAGGATCACCTCGAGCCCGGCGCCGTGGAAGCGCGAGACCATCTCCTTGAACTCGGAGAAGGCGAAGTCCGGCACCGCGGCGTAACGCCGGGCGGGGGTGAAGAACGAGATCGTGTTGTAGCCCCAGTAGTTCACCAGGTCCTTCTGCTCGAGGTAGTCGTCCTGCACGAAGGCGTGGACCGGCAGAAGCTCCACCGAGGTGACGCCGAGGCTCTTGATGTAGTCGAGCACGTCCCGGGTCCCGAGGCCGGCATAGGTGCCGCGCAGTTTTTCCGGCACCCGCGGGTCGAGCTTGGTCATGCCCTTGACGTGGGTCTCGTAGAAGATGGTCTTCTCCCACGGGACATGCGGCTTCTGGTGCCGCCCCCAGGTGAAGGCCGGGTCGATCACCCGGGAGCGGCGGGTGTAGGGCGCGCTGTCGCGCTCGTCGAAGGTCAGGTCGTCGCCGGATTCCATCTGGTAGCCGAACAGGGCCGGGTTCCAGGTGATCGAGCCGACGAGCCCCTTGGCGTAGGGGTCGATCAGCAGCTTGTTGTGGTTGAACCGGTGGCCGGCCTTCGGCTCGTAGGGGCCGTGGACCCGGTAGCCGTAGATCGTGCCGGGGCGGGCGTCGGGCAGGTAGCCGTGCCAGATCTCGTCGGTATACTCGGGCAATTCGATCCGCTCGATCTCCCGCTCGCCCTGGTCGTCGAACAGGCAGAGCTCGACCTTGGTGGCGTTGGCCGAGAACAGTGCGAAATTGACCCCGAGCCCGTCCCAATTGGCACCGAGCGGATAGGGTTTGCCCTCTTCGATGCGCGAGCGGGACTGCGACGAGGGACGTCGGGAATCGGACATGGACACTCCGGGACTCCGCCCGCGCGGCCGGCGCCGCGGGGGGATATACCGGGTGAACGTGCCGGCCACGGCGAAGCTCCCCGGGGGTGGTAAAATTTGCTCAGGCTGTGGACGGGGTTGAGATCCCCGCTCAGGCCGCCCGGAATCGGCGCAGCAGCATGTCGCGGACATGCACCGTGCGGGCCCCGCGCAGGCTCGCCCGGGTCCAGGCGAGGTACAGCGTGTTGATCGGCCCCGCCCGGTCGGTGGGCAGCTCGGTCAGCCGCCCCGCCGCCAGCGCCTCCGCGCAGAGATAGTCCGGTAGCACCGTCCAGCCCATGCCGGCCTCGGCCATGCCGAGGAGGAGGCGCAGGTCCGGTGCCGTCGCCACGGGCCGCAGGGTGGCGGGCGCGTCGAAGACCGTCGCGAAGAACGTGTCGATCAGCGCCAGCTCCGCGTCGTAGGCGAGGCAGGGCAGCTCCCGCAGGAGCCCGGCCGAGACCGTGCGGCCCTTCGCGCGCGCCGCCAGCTCCGGGGCTGCCACGAGGGCGAGCCGCTCGCGGTCGAGCTCGGCGAAGCCCAGGCTTCGGCTGTCCGGCTTCGAGGCGGTGACGGCGAGGTCGGCCTGTCCCTGGTCCAGGGCGGCGTAGATCCGCGCGCGATTCCCGGTCTGGATGCGCAGGTGCAGGCCCTCGGCCACCAGCGGCGCCAGGGCCGGGCCGACCCGGGCCGAGAGATACTCAACCGGGCCGACGAGGTGCAGCGTCCCGGCGAGTTCGGTCGAGCGGGCGCGGGACGCGGCCATCACGGCGTCGAGGCCGTCGAGGCGCTCGGCGACCTGCCGGGCGAGGTCGTCGGCGGCCGGGGTCGGCGTGAGGCCCCGGGCACCGCGCAGGAACAGCGGCTTGCCCAGCATCGCCTCCAGGGCGGCCAGATGCGCCGAGGCCGCGGGCTGGGTGATGCCGAGGCGGGCAGCCGCCCGGGTCAGCGAGCCGGCCCGGTAGGCTTCCAGGAAGGTCCGCAGATAGACGAGGTGGCTCACCGGTCCGTCCAGCCATCGGAATTTTGATGGCTGATAGCGCAAGCGATGATTTCTGTCGCGGGCTCGGACTCGGCAGGCTCGACGGGCAAGACGGAGCTTGTCCATGGCAACGTTCGACATTCTGATGATCACGACCTCCGCGACCACGCTGGGCGCCGCCGGGCGGCCGACCGGGCTCTGGCTGGAGGAGCTGGCGGTTCCCTATTACGCCTTCACGGAGGCCGGCGCCGCGATCCGTATCGCCTCGATCGCCGGCGGCCCGGTCCCGGTCGATCCGCATTCGGTCAAACCGCGGGGCGAGAACCCGGCCCTGGTCGAGCGCTTCCTCGGAGACGCGGCGGCCCAGGCGGCCATGGCGGCGACCGAACCGGTCGCGGACGCCGCCCCCGCCGACGCGGTGTTCCTGCCCGGCGGCCACGGCACGATGGTCGATCTGCCGGAGAGCGCGGCCCTGGCGGCCCTCCTCGGCCGGGCCTGGGTGGCTGGCGCGATCGTGGCGGCCGTCTGCCACGGGCCGGCCGGGCTGGTGAACGCCTGGGACGCGGAGGGGGTACCGCTGGTGCGGGGGCGCCGGGTCACCGCCTTCTCGGACAGCGAGGAGCGCGCGGTGGGCCTCGACGCCGCGGTGCCGTTCCTGCTGGAGACCCGGCTGCGCGCGCTCGGCGCCCACTACGCGAGCGGACCGGATTTCGAGCCCTTCGCCATCGCGGATGGCCGGCTGGTGACCGGCCAGAACCCGGCCTCCTCGGCGCCGGCCGCCCGGCTGGTGCTGGACGCCCTGGTGACCCGCTGAGCGATGGAGGTCCGGACCATGACGGCCACCAAGGCGCGGGCGATCCCGCCCGCCATCTACGTCTTCGCGCTGTCGGCCTTTGCGCTTGGCTTCACCGAATTCGTGACGATCGGGCTCGTCTCGGCCATCGCGACCGATCTGCGGGTCGACGTCGGCCGGGTCGGGGCCGCGGTGGCGGCCTACGCCCTCGGCGCGACGATCGGCGCCCCGATCCTCACGGCCCTCGCGGCAGGCTGGACCCGCAAGCGGCTCCTGATCGTGGCGATGCTGGTCTTCACCCTCGGCAACGCCCTGGTCGGGCTCTCGACCGACCTGCCGACGCTGCTCGCCGCCCGGTTCGGCTCGGGGCTCGGCCACGGGGTTTTTCTGGCGGTCGCGTCCGGCACGGCGACGCGCCTCGTGGCCCCGGACCGCGCCGGCGCGGCGGTCGCGGTGGTGTTCGGCGGGCTGACGCTGGCGCTGGCCTTCGGCGCGCCGCTCGGCACCTGGGCGGGCGGGATTTTCGACTGGCGGACGATCTTCTGGGCGGCGGCCGCCTGCGGCGCGGTGGGGGCTGCCGGCCTCGCGGTCTTCCTGCCCGCCGCTCAGGACGGCGGTGCGGCCTCCGACGCCCTGCACAACCTCGCGGCCCTGCTCGACCGAAGGCTGCTCGGCGCGGCCTTGATCACGGTGCTGGCCTATACCGGCTCGTTCTGCCTGTTCGCCTACATCGCGCCATTGCTGATCCGGGTGACCGGGCTGGATCCGGCCCGGGTCGGGCCGATGATGCTCGCCTACGGCGTCGCCGCGGCGATCGGCAACCTCGCGGGCGGCCGGATGACCGACCGGCTCGGGCCGGACCGGGCCGTGGCGATCATCCTGGCCGGGCTCGCCCTGGTGCTCGCCGCGATGGCGTTCGCGGCGCGGTCGGCCCCCGGGATGGTGGTGCTGGTGGCGGGGCTCGGCGCCCTCACCTACGCGGCGGTGCCGGCCCTGCAGGCGCGCGTGATCGGCATCGCCGGGCGCCACGTACCCCGGGCCCTGGCGGCCGCGGCCGGGCTCAACATCGCGGGGTTCAACGGGGGGATCGCCTTCGGCTCACTGCTCGGCACCGGCGTGACCGACGCCTTCGGCCTGACCGCCACGGCGCTCGCCGGATGCGGTGCGGCCCTGCTCGGGTTGGTGTGTCTCAGTCGGATGTAGGGGCGGTGTGGCACCCGCCTGCCGGGCGGTGGATGGGTCAGGCGGCCTTGAGAGCTTCCGCTGCAATCGTCGCGGTGCCGGCCACCGGGCGCGCGCACTCCACCTCATAGGCCTCGCCACCGGCATAGATCTCCACGATGGTCCCGTGTGAGCCAGCAGGCACAGAAAGGCCATCGTCCGTCACCGTATCGCGCAGGGTCACCACCACGCTCAACTCGGGGAAAAGCGGCGTGGCCTCGGGCGCTCTGCGCAGGGTGTGCATCGTCTCGAAGGACATGCGCCAAAATTGGCGTACAGCCGCGATGGACGCAAGCCGTCCGTCCCTGGCGGGCGTAGGGTCTGTCCCGGTCCAGAGGGATCCGGCGACCTTGCTGTGCGGTGATGGGAAGGCCTCAGCCGCCTCGCGAAAACACACCCGCCAGATAGGCCCTCACGAAACCCGGCATCCGGGCCGGATCGATCTCCGCGGCGCTGCGCACGCGGTGCATCCCGGCGAGTTCCAGCTCGGCCTCAGTTCGGAGATGGTCCGCAATGCGCGCCTCGATCCTTGCGGCCGGCTCCGGGAAGCGCACGGGGCGCAGGAAGGCGAGCTGGTTCTCGCCCTCCAGCATGATCCAGTCCGTCTCGGCCTCCGCGGGCAGCACGAGGCCGGTCTCCTCGGCGAGTTCCCGGGCGGCGCTGCCGGTGAGATCGACGCTGTCGCCGCGCACGTCGTCCGGGTCCGGGGTGCCGCAGGGGAAGTAGAGCTGGCCGGCATTGGCCGTGTGAGCGCCCATCTCGCCGAGCAGGACCGCGCCGTCCGCCGTCCAGGGGACGATCGCCGCGAAGGCGTTGCGGATCTGCTGGTCGGCGTGCCGGACGTGCCGGTAGTAGGTGAAGGTGGAATAGCGCGTCGCGAACAGGTCGAGCCGGGCGACGCCATCCTCGACGGTGTGGGCGCAGCACAGGAGGACGGTGCCGTCGAACATCCCCGGGCTGCGGGCGATCCGGTTTTGCCAATGGGCCGCGATGGCGGCTTCGTGCACCCGCGGGAACGCCCAGTCGTGATCAACGAGCCGCGCCGTCACGTCGGCCAGCCTCGTGCTGCGGAACCCCTCAGACATGCAGCCTGCCGTCCGAGACGATCACAGCCGCGCCGCCGATCTCCACACCCTGCAGGGCCCCCTGCGCCAGGGTGAGCTGGAGCGCGATCGCGCTCGGCCGGCCCATGGCCTGGCCCTGGCGGATCGCCACGTCGTGGGTGCCGTCGCCCAGCGCCTCGTATTGCATCAGCACCCCCGCGAAGGCGGAGGCGGCCGCGCCGGTGGCGGGATCCTCCGGGACGCCGAGATCCGGCGCGAACATCCGCACGCGCCAGCTCTGGCCCGTCCCCTCGGGATCGGGCGTGTAGAGATAGAGGCCGTCCCCCGGCTCCGGCGCCTGGGCCGGCCGGGCGGCGTCGAGGGCCGCCACGGAGGCGATCGGCACGCAGGTGAAGCGGGGGCCGACCCCGTGGCGGCTTGGCGCGTGCCGGCCGGTGCCGATGTCGCCGGGTTGGAGGCCGAGCAACGGCGCCAGGATCTCGGGCTCGGGTCCGGGGCCGAGGTAGTCCGGAAGGACCGGCAGCCGGAACCGCGCCCGGCCGCCGCTGCCGTCGTCCAGGATTTCGACCACGCAGGGGACGATCCCGATCGCCTCTTCCAGGCCGAAGGCGCGGGCATCGCCCCGGGTGGGATCCTGCAGGGCCAGCAGCACCGCGGTGCCCACCGTCGGGTGGCCCGCGAAGGGCAGCTCCCGGCCGGGGGTGAAGATGCGCACCCGCGCCCGGTGCCGGGCCTCGGCGGGCGGCAGCACGAACACCGTCTCGGACAGGTTGAACTCCCGCGCGATGGCCTGCATCGCCGCCGTGTCGAGGCCCTCCGCATCGAGCACCACGGCGAGCGGATTGCCGGCGAGGCGGTGCTCGGTGAACACGTCGAGGGTGACGAAGCGGCGCGCCATCAGGTGGGAATCCTGTTCTCGCTCAGCCCTTGCGGCAGGATGGCCGCGACTCGGGCGCAAGACTGGTACACGGTGCGGCGCGCCCGATCGACTCGCCCGGCGGCCGGGCGGCGCGCGGACTCACTGTGCCGCGGGGGGAATCCATGGCTGAGAAGCAGCACCGCTACGCCGTCACGGTGACCTGGACGGGCAATACCGGCACCGGAACCCGCACCTATCGCGGCTATGAGCGCGCCCACACCGTGTCGGCGCCGGGCAAGCCGCCGATCCCGGGCTCGTCCGATCCGGCGTTCCGGGGCGATCCCGCGTGCTGGAACCCCGAGGAGTTGCTGGTGGCGTCGCTCTCGGCCTGTCACGAGCTCTGGTATCTCGGCCTCTGCGCGCAGGCCGGCATCGTGGTTACGGCCTACGAGGACGCCGCCGAGGGCACCATGGCCGAGGAGGCGGACGGAGCCGGCCAGTTCACCGCGGTCACGTTGCGGCCGCGGGTCACGATCGCGGCCGGGTCGGACGCGGCGCGGGCTATGGCGCTCCATCGCGAGGCCCACGCCTTCTGCTTCATCGCGCGGTCGGTGAATTTTCCGGTGATCGCCGAGCCGACGATCCTGTGCGAGGACAGCGGCACGGCCTGAGCGCTCAGACGGCCTCGACCGGAAACCGCTCGCCCGGATTCACGTATTCCTCCTGCGCCGCCACGGTCAGGATCTCCCGCGAGCCCGCTTCCGCGGTGCGCTTCAGGAGCCCGTAGACCGAGGCCGCCGCTGCCCCCAGCGCTGCCGCGGCCGAGCCGGTGCGGGCGTAGTGCACGAGGAACAGGGCCGCGATGCAGTCGCCCGCCCCGTTCACCTTGAGGGCGAGCCGCGGGGTACGGACCCGGAACAGCTGCCCCTCCGCCCCGGCGAGCATGTCGATGCTGTCGGCGGGCGTGTCGGCGCACAGCGCCGAGGTGACCAGCACCACCCGGGGACCGCGCGCCTGCAGCGCTGCGACCGCGGCCCCGGCCTCCGCCACGGTGCCGCTCGGCAGGCCGGTGAGCAGGCCCAGCTCGAACTGGTTCGGGGTGAGGATGTCGGCCCGCGGCACCGCCCGCTCGCGCAGGAACGCCTCGATCCCCGGCCGCACGTAGACGCCCTCCTCGACGTCGCCGATCACCGGATCGCAGCAATAGAGCGCCTGGGGATTCGCGGCCCGCACGGCGGCCACCGCCTCCAGGATCGCGGCGCCGATCTCGGCCGAGCCCATGTAGCCCGACAGCACCGCGTCGCAGGTGGGAAACACCCCGCGCTCGCCGATGCCCTGCACCACCTCGCGGATCATCGCGGCGTCGAAGACCGGGCCGCGCCACGCGCCGTAGCCGGTGTGGTTGGAGAACTGCACCGTGTGCACGGGCCAGACCTCGACCCCGAGCCGCTGCATCGGGAACACCGCCGAGGCGTTGCCGACATGGCCGTAGGCGACGTGGGACTGGATCGACAGGACGTTCAACGCGGGTGATTCCGGTTCGGCTGCGCCGGCCCGATGCTGTCGGCGATCCGGGGCGCGGGCGCAAGCGGCCGGTCAGGCAGCCTCGCCGCGGCAGCGGCCGAGGTCGATTGCCGATCATCCCTTGCCGCCCTTCCCCGCGCGCCTCAGATGGGACCGACCCTTCCCTCGCCCCCCGAGCCCCATGGACATCGAAGCCCTGCGCACCTCGGCCCTCGCCTTCGTGGAGGCGCACAAGGCCTGGACGCCGCTGATCGCGGGCGGTCTCGCCTTCTGCGAGTCGGTCGCGGTCCTGTCGCTGTTCGTGCCGGCCACCGTCATCCTGGTCGGGATCGGTGCCCTGGTGGGCGGCGCCGACATCCCGTTCTGGCCGGTGGTCCTCGGAGCCGCCTTCGGCGCCGCTCTGGGCGACTGGCTCTCCTACGAGGTCGGGCACTGGCTCGGACCGGGGGCGAAGACCAAGTGGCCGCTGCGGCGCTACCCCGAACTCACCGCCAAGGCCGAGGCCTTCATCGGCCGCTGGGGCATCGCCGCGGTGGCGTTGGGGCGGTTCTTCGGCCCGGCCCGGGCCCTCGTGCCGCTGCTTGCCGGCATCCTCGGCCTGTCGCGGCTGCCGTTCCAGGTGGCCAACGTCGCCTCGGCCCTGGTCTGGGCCTTCGTGCTCCTGGCGCCCGGGGCCGGGCTCCTGACCTGGCTCGACCGCTGATGCGCCGCTTCCCGCCGGAGCGGATCGTCTGCCTCACCGAGGAGACCGTCGAAACTCTGTACCTGCTGGGCGAGGAGGACCGGATCGTCGGCGTCTCGGGCTACGCGGTGCGCCCGGCCCGGGTCCGGAAGGAGAAGCCGCGGATCTCGGCCTTCACCAGTGCCGACATCCCGAAGATCCTGGCCCTGGCGCCGGACCTCGTCCTCGCCTTCTCGGACCTCCAGGCCGACATCGTCGCCGACCTCGCCCGCGCGGGCGTGGCGGTCCACCTGTTCAACCAGCGCGATCTGGCCGGATGCCTCGCCATGGTGCGGACGCTCGGGGCGCTCGTGGGCGTGCCCGAACGCGCCGAGACCCTGGCGGCGGGGTTCGAGACGCGGCTCGCGGAGGCGGCGCGCGCCGTGGCGGATCGGGCGCCGCTGCGGGTCTATTTCGAGGAATGGGACGCGCCGATGATCTCCGGCATCGGCTGGGTCTCGGACCTGATCGCCCGGGCCGGAGGCCAGGACGTCTTTCCGGAGTTGAGCCGCCAGCCGGCCGCCAAGGACCGAATCGTCACGCCCGAGCAGGTCATCGCGGCGGCGCCCGAGGTGATCCTCGCCTCCTGGTGCGGGAAGCGGGTCAACATCGACCGGATCCGGGCGCGGCCGGGTTTTGCCGCGATCCCGGCTGTGCGCGACGGGCGCATCCACGAGATCAAGTCGCCGCTGATCCTCCAACCCGGCCCGGCCGCGCTCACCGACGGATTCGACGCGATCCGGGCCTATCTCGGGTGATTGCCGCGGGGTGGTCCCGGGTCGCAGGTGACGGATGGCCTCCGGATCGGCAGGATGTGCCGATTCGGTACAGGTGCATCCCCCGCGATTGATGTCCGCTTCCCCCGGCCTCTCCGACACCGCCCCCGCGGTCGTCGACGCCCTCCTGCCACCCGACCGGCGGCAATCGCCCACGGCCCTGCGGATCCAGCGGGGCGTGCGCCGGCTCTTCTCCGAGATGGGCTGCGTCACCCTGCCGGAATTCTCCCTCGTGAACGGCCGCCGGGCCGACGTGATCGCGCTCTGCGGGGCGGGCAAGCTCACGATCGTGGAGATCAAGTCGAGCGTGGCCGATTTCCGCGCCGATCGGAAATGGCCGGATTACCGGGACTTCTGCGACCGGTTCTTCTTCGCGATCCCCGAGGACGTGCCGGAATCGCTGATCCCGGAGGAATGCGGCCTGATCGTCGCCGACGCCTACGGGGCCGGGATCCTGCGCGAGCCCCCGGAGCACCCCCTGAGCGGCGCCCGCCGCAAGGCCGTGACCCTGCGCTTCGCCCACAGCGCGGCGCGGATCCTCCACGCGCTGGCCGATCCGGGCGCGGTGCGGGAAGGCGCGCTGTAGAACGGGTTTTTAAAGGGCTTGAGCCCTTTGGCGGGTGATCAGGGCGGAGCCCCGATGCATCGCGCCGCGTGCGAGAGCAAGGCTTTGCCCTGCACCCACAAAAGGTCTTCGACCTTTTGAAACCATGACTTCGCGGCGGCAAGTGCGGTATGGCCGCCCGATGACCTCCGTCGCCCTGTTCGAGCTGATCCTCGGCCTCCTCGGTGCGGCCCTGCTGCTGTCGCTGGTGGCCGGGCGGCTCGGTTTCCCGCCGGCCGCCGCCCTCGTGCTCGGGGGCATGGCGCTCGCCGTGGCGCCGGGCCTGCCGGCCTTCGATCTCGATCCGGACCTGATCATGGTCCTGTTCCTGCCGCCGCTCCTGCTGGAATCCGCCTACTCCACCGTCTGGCGCGATTTCCGGGCGAGCCTCGGCCCGATCCTGTCCCTGTCGCTCGGGGCCGTGGTGTTCACGACCCTGGTGGTCGGCCTGGTCGCCCATGCGGTGGTGCCCGGCCTGCCCTGGGCGGCCTGCTTCGCGCTCGGCGCCATCGTGTCGCCGCCGGATGCGGTCGCCGCCAAGGCGGTGCTCGCACGCGTTTCCCTGCCCCGCCGGATGATCACGGTGCTGGAGGGCGAGAGCCTCGTGAACGACGCGTCCGGCCTCGTGCTCTACCGGTTCGCCGTGGCGGCGGCGCTCACCGGCAGCTTCAGCGCGTGGTCGGCGGCCGGCAGCTTCGCGTGGCTCGCGGTGGCGGGCGTCGCGGTGGGGCTTGCCTGCGGGCTGGTGGTGAACGCCCTGGTGCGGCGGCTGCACGACGCCAACGCCATCACGGTGCTGAGCTTTCTCGCCGCCTATGCCGCCTATCTCGCGGCCGAGGAGGTCCACGCCTCCGGGGTGCTCGCCGTGGTGGCCTGCGGCCTGATGCTGGGCGGGCGGGAGCACGAGACCTTCGACGCTCAGGCGCGGCGGCACGCCGTTGCGGTGTGGGAATTCGTGGTCTTCGTGCTGGAGGCGCTGGTCTTCGTGCTGATCGGGCTGGCGCTGCGCGGCGTGCTGGCCCGGACCGGCGGTGAGTTCGGCTCGCTCGCGGCGGGGCTGCCCCTGGCGCTCGCCGTCACGGCGGCCTGCGTGCTCGCCCGCCTGCTCTGGGTGTTCCCTGCCGTCTACCTGCGGCGGAGCCTGTCGGCCCGGGTGCGCGCCGAGGAACCCCCACCCGATCCCGCGGTGCCGCTGATCATCGGCTGGGCGGGCATGCGCGGGGTGGTGACGCTGGCGGCCGCCCTGGCGCTGCCGGTGGATTTCCCGGGCCGCGACGCGATCCTGTTGGCCGCCTTCGTGGTGATCCTGTTCACCGTGCTGGTTCAGGGGACCACGCTGGGATCGCTGATCCGCCGGCTGCGCCTCGATCCCACGGCGCATCTGCCGGACGGACATCTCGATGCGCCCATGGCCCGGGTGGTGGTCAACGAGGCCGGCCTCGCCGCCCTGGAGGGGCTGGTGTTTCCCGAGACCGGGGCGCTGCAGCACCCGCGCCTCGTGGAGGAGTACCGCCGCCGGGTCCGGGCGACCTCCCGGGACCGCGACGAGCGGAAGGCCCTGGAGATGGAGAAGACCGAGCATTTCGCTGCGGCCCTGCTTGCGGTGCGCTCAGGCCGGTCGGCGTTGATCGGCCTGCACCGGAAGAATCGGATCCACAATTCGGTGCTGCGTCAGTTGGAGGTGGAGATCGATCTGGAGGAACTCCACCTCAAGCGTCTGGCCGGGACTGCGCCGGCCCACGGCTGAGCCGGCGCGCGGCCGTCAGTGCGCCGCGCAGCCATCCGCCGGCTGGCCGTAGCCGCTGTAGACCACCCGCACCTTGCGGGCGCAGCGCGCCTTGGGCGCTGGAAGTGAGGCCGTCTCGACGGGGGCGATCTCCACCGGCGCGACCCGCAGGGTCGCGGCCACCGGCTGATCCTCGGCCGTCGCCAGTGCGCGGCTGGCGCTCATCACGAACGGCGTGGCAACCAGAGACGAGACGGCGAGCGCGGCGAGGACGGCGATGTTCTTGCGGCCGAAAGTGTTAACGGTGCGAATGGTGCGCATGGCTGGTCGTCCGACGTATTGATTCGGCAGCGTCGAGGTGCCGAGATCCCCTGTTGCGCTGATAACTTGGCCGTCAGCTCGGCGGTTCCGGGTTATTGCCCGAAAACCGCCACGCTTGGGTGTCGCCGCGCACGCCGGTGCAGATGTCAGAACAGCTTGCGGTATTGCACGAAGCCGGATTTCTCCGCGATCCGGTCGTAGAGCTGCATCGCGTCCGTGTTGGTCTCGTGCGTCAGCCAGTGGACGCGCGAGCACCCGGCAGCCCGCGCGGCCGCGTAGACGTGCTCGATCAGCCGCCGGCCGATCCCGAGGCCGCGGGTCCCGTCCGCCACGAACAGGTCCTGCAGGTAGCAGTAGTCGCCGATCGTCCAGGCCGAGCGGTGGCGAATGTGGTGGACGAGGCCGACTGCCTCAGTGCCGCGCCAGGCCAGGGCCCCGTCGACCGGCTCGTCCGGATCGTTGAGGCGCGCCCAGGTGGTGTCGGTGACCGCCTCCGACAGGTCGACCTTGTAGAAGGCCTGATAGCCGCGCCAGAGCGGCAGCCATGCCGCCCGGTCGCCGGGGCCGATCGGGCGGATCGCGAGGGCTTCCGTGTCAGCGTCCATGGTGTGCTCCGGATGCGGGTCCGCGGGATCGGATCACCATCCGGCTCACCCGCGCAAGCCGGATTGGCCGATATCCCTACCCGCCTTGCACCCCTGCCCGCCCGCACCTAAACCGGCCCGCCGGCGGTCCGAACCGCCGCACGAGCCCGAGCCGCCGAGACCGATGTCCCAGAAAAAATCCTTCCAGGGTCTGATCCTGACGCTTCAGGAATTCTGGGCGGCGCAGGGCTGCGTGATCCTCCAGCCCTACGACATGGAGGTTGGCGCCGGCACGTTCCATCCGGCCACGACCCTGCGGGCGCTCGGCCCGAAGCCCTGGAAGGCGGCCTATGTGCAGCCCTCGCGCCGGCCCAAGGACGGCCGCTACGGCGAGAACCCCAACCGGCTCCAGCACTATTACCAGTTCCAGGTAATCCTGAAGCCGAACCCGCCAAACCTGCAGGAACTCTACCTCGCCTCGCTCGCCGCGATCGGCGTCGACCTGAAGCTCCACGACATCCGCTTCGTCGAGGACGATTGGGAGAGCCCGACGCTCGGCGCCTGGGGCCTCGGCTGGGAATGCTGGTGCGATGGGATGGAGGTCAGCCAGTTCACCTATTTCCAGCAGGTCGCGGGCTTCGAATGCGCGCCGGTGGCGGGCGAGCTGACCTACGGGCTGGAACGGCTCGCCATGTACGTCCAGGGCGTCGAGAACGTCTACGATCTCGACTTCAACGGTGCCGAGGGGCCGGACCGGATCACCTACGGCGACGTCTTTCTCCAGGCCGAGCAGGAATATTCCCGCCACAACTTCGAGGCGGCCGACACCGCCATGCTGTTCCGCCAGTTCACCGACGCGGAGGCCGCCTGCCGCTCCTATCTCGACGCGGGCGCGCCGACTTCGGAGGGCGAGCGCCACCGGATGGCGCAGCCGGCCTACGACCAGTGCATCAAGGCGAGCCACGTCTTCAACCTGCTCGACGCGCGCGGCGTAATCTCGGTGACCGAGCGCCAGAGCTACATCCTGCGGGTGCGGGAACTCGCCAAGGCCTGCGGCGCAGCGTGGTTGAGGACGGCCGCCGGCGGAGCCCCTTGAGCCCTCGCGCGTTGCAACCCCCGCCAACCGGCGCGCTCCGGCGCGTCCGCAGACGCGGGAAACACCTGATGAAGAAGACGCTCCTCGCCCTCAGCCTCCTCGGCTTCGGCCTCGCCCCCGCGCTGGCGGCCGATCCCGGCCCGGAGGCGGTCGTGAAGAAGCTCTACGCCGAGCCGCACCCGAATCACTCCGCCGTGTATTCGAAGCGCCTCCAGGGCCTGTTCGACGCCGACGCCAAGCAGGCCAACGGCGCCACCGGCAACCTCGATTTCGATTACCGCCTCAACGGCGAGCCCCTGAAGCCCGATACCGTGAAGAGCCTGACCTTCAAGGAGGCCACCGAGGGCAAGGATCAGGCGAAGGTCACGGTGGAGCGCAAGGGCGGCGACGGCTCGAAGGCGATCGTCTACGATCTCGTGCGCGAGGATGGCGGCTGGAAGGTGTCGGACGCCCACGCGATCGGCGACCGGAAGTGGCAGCTCTCGACCATCCTCAAGGGCGAGGCGCACTGAGGCGGATCCCCGGCCCTCGACAGGTGTGCGGCGCGGCGATATGGCCGCGCCATGCCCGACCTCCTGCTCGAACTCCGCTCGGAAGAGATCCCCGCCCGCATGCAGCGGCGCGCGGCGGAGGATCTCAAGAAGCTCGTCACTGATGCCCTGGTGGCGCGCGGCTTCCTCTATGAGGGCGCCAAGGCGTTCTCGACCCCGCGCCGGCTGGCGCTGCACATCGCCGGCCTGCCCGCCCGGGGCGAGGCCGTGCGCGAAGAGCGCCGCGGCCCGCGGGTCGGTGCCCCCGAGGCGGCCGTCCAGGGGTTTCTGAAGGGCGCGGGGCTGACGAGCCTGGATCAGGCCACGACCGTCACCGATCCCAAGAAGGGCGAATTCTACCGCGCGGTGATCGAGCGCCCCGGCCGCGAGACGCTGGACGTGCTGGCCGAACTCCTGCCGGAGATCATCAAGAGCTTCCCGTGGCCGAAATCCATGCGCTGGGGCGCGGCCTCGGCCGAGCCGGGCTCTCTGCGCTGGGTGCGCCCGCTGCAATCGATCGTCGCGACCTTCGGGCCGGAGACCGAGACGCCGGAGGTGGTGCCGTTCTCGGTCGCCGGGATCGCGGCCGGGACGACGACCTACGGCCACCGCTTCCTCGCCCCCGAGGCGATCGAGGTGCGCCGGTTCGACGACTACATCCAGGCGCTTGAGCGGGCGAAGGTCGTCCTCGACCCGGAACGGCGCAAGGACGTGATCCTGCACGACGCCCGCGACCTCGCCTTCGCCCGCGGCCTCGACCTCGTGGAGGACGAGGGCCTGCTGGAGGAGGTGTCGGGCCTCGTGGAATGGCCGGTGGTGCTGATGGGCTCGTTCGACGAGAGCTTCCTCGACATCCCCGCCGAGGCGATCCGCGCGACCATCCGGGCGAACCAGAAGTGTTTCGTGCTGCGGAAAAGCGGTTCCGAGGATCTGGCGCCGGCCTTCATCCTGGTCTCGAACCTCGTGGCCTCGGATGGCGGGCAGGCGATCACCGCCGGCAACGAGCGGGTGGTGCGGGCGCGCCTCTCGGACGCGAAATTCTTCTGGGAGACCGACAAGGCGACCCGCCTGGAAGACCGGCTGCCGAAGCTCGACACGATCGTCTTCCACGAGAAGCTCGGCACGCAGGGCGCGCGGATCGCCCGCATCGCCGCGCTGGCGAAGGACCTCGCGCCGCTGGTGGGGGCCGATCCAGAGTTGGCGGAGCGCGCGGCGCGCCTCGCCAAGGCCGACCTCGTCACCGAGATGGTCGGCGAGTTCCCCGAGCTTCAGGGGTTGATGGGTCGGAAATACGCGACGCTCCAGGGCCATCACGAGAGCGTCTGCGCGGCCATCGAGGAGCACTACAAGCCGGTGGGACCCTCCGACCGGGTGCCGAGCGATCCGGTCTCGATCGCGGTGGCGCTGGCCGACAAGCTCGACACGCTGGTTGGGTTCTGGGCGATCAACGAGAAGCCTACCGGGAGCAAGGATCCGTTCGCCTTGCGGCGGGCGGCTCTGGGCGTGATCCGGCTGATCCTCGACCGTGGCCGGCGTCTGCGCCTGCTGGAGCAGGTCGGCGCGGCGGATCGCGGCCTCGCGGGGCGTGCCGGCGCCGACGCGCAGGACCTCCTCGGCTTCTTCGCCGACCGCCTCAAAGTCTACCTCCGCGATCAGGGCGCCCGCCACGACCTGATCGACGCCGTCTTCGCCCTGCCCGGCCAGGACGACCTGCTGATGGTGGTCCGCCGGGTCGAAGCCCTCGGGCAATTCCTCGATACCGAGGACGGGAAGAACCTGCTGGCGGGCTACAAGCGCGCGGCCAACATCCTGCGCATCGAGGAGAAGAAGGACGGCCGCGCCTACGACGCTGCCCCCGACGCCACCCTCGCGGCCGCAGGCGAGCCGGCCGAGCGGGCGCTGGCCGAGGCCCTGGCGAAGGCGCGGGAGACCGCCTCGGCCGCCGTCGCCCGCGAGGACTTTTCCGGCGCCATGCAGGCGCTCTCGACGCTCCGCGCGCCGGTGGATGCGTTCTTCCAAGACGTCACCGTCAACGCCCCCGATCCGAAGCTCCGCGAGAACCGCTTGGCTCTGCTCAACGCGCTCCGCGCCGCGACGCGGGAGGTGGCGGATTTCTCGAAGATCGAGGGATGATAAGCAGACCACCGCAGCCCATCCTCCAATCCTCAACCTCATCCTGAGGTGCCCGAGCGTCGCGGAGGCCTCGAAGGAGGGCTCCGGGGATCGCGGCGGCTTCTGGAGGGCTCCTTCGAGGCTCGCTGCGCTCGCGCCTCAGGATGAGGTGGTTTGATGGGAGCGCGGACCTACCGCCCTCACCCGTGATTGTGCCCGGCGTGATCCTCCGGCTCCGGCAGGGTCAGCCCGAAATGGCTCACCAGATCGGCGACCTGCCCCGGGCTGAGCTGTCGCGGGTTGAGGTTGCGAAGTAACAAGTAAAGCTTGGCGGTCTCCTCCAGCTCCTCGGTGGCGAAGACCGCGCCCTCCAGGCTGTCGCCGGCTACCACCGGGCCGTGATTGGCCAGCAGCACCGAGCTGTACTTGCCCGCCAAGCCGCGGATCGCGTCTGCCACGGCCGGGTCGCCGGGGCGGTAATAGGGCACGAGCGCCGTCCCGCCGGTGCGCATCAGGTAATAGGGCGTCAGCGGCGGCAGCACCTGCCGCGGGTCGATCTCCGGCAGCATCGAGACCGCCACCGCGTGCGTCGAGTGCAGGTGGACGATGGCCTTCGCCTCGCTCCGGCTCTCGTAGAGCGCGCTGTGCAGCGGGATTTCCTTGGTGGGCTTGTCGCCCGAGACCAGTCGCCCCGCATCGTCCATCCGCGCGATCCGCGCCGGGTCGAGGAAGCCCAGCGACGCGTTGGTCGGCGTCACCAGCCAGCCGCCGTCGGGCAGGCGCAGGGAGATGTTGCCGGAGGAGCCCGGCGTCAGGCCGCGCTCGAACAGCGAGCGGCCGTAGCGGCAGATCTCCTCGCGCAGCCGGCTCTCGTCGCTCATGCAGTCGCTCCCTCGATCAGCTCGAATCCGAGATCGATTGTTTTCGGGCCGTCACCGGTCAGGCAGGCGGCGGCCTGCCGGCCGATTTCCAGGCGCGGCGTGCGCACCGTCGACAGGGGCTGGGGCATCGCGGCGGCGAAGTCGAGCCCGTTGAAGCCGAACAGCGCGAGCCGCCCCGGCACCGCCAGCCCCGCCGCGAGACAGGCGAAGTAGCCGCCGAGCGCCATGTCGTCGTTGGAGAAGTAGACTGCGTCGAGGTCCGGCCGGCGCGCCAGCAGCGCCTCAAGCCCCGCCCGACCCGCAGCCGGCGAGGACGGCCCCAACCGGATTTCCTTGGCCTGGAGCGTCAGCCCCGCTTCGCCCAGGGTTTGCTCGAACCCGGCGAGCCGCTTGCCCGCCCGCAGGTCGACCGCGAGATCGTGCCCGAGATAGGCGATCCGCCGGTAGCCGCGCGCGACGAGGTGCCGGGCGCTCGCTGCCCCCACGGCTCGGTTGGAGAAGCCGACCACGGCGTCGATCCCCTCCCCGTCCGTATCGATCATCTCGACCACCCGCACGCCCCCGGCCTTGGCCAGGGCGACGGTGCCGGGCGTGTGCTCCAGCCCGGTCAGCAGCAGCGCCGCCGGGCGCCAGGACAGGAGGGCGGCAACCAGCGCCTCCTCCCGGTCCGGATCGTAATCGCTGACCCCGATCACGCAGGGGATGCTCGCAGCGTCGAGTGCCGATGTCAGCCCGCGCAAGAGGTCGGGGAAGACCACGTTGGCGAGCGACGGGATCACGACCCCGACGAGCCGCGCGCTCGCCCCCTGCCCCGCAAGGCTGCCGGCGAGCCGGTTCGGCACGTAGCCGAGGCGGGCGACCGCCTCCGCCACGCGCTCGCCGGCCCGCTTGGAATAGGAGCCGTGGTTGCGCAGCACCCGCGAGACCGTGCTCTCGCCGACCCCGGCCTCACGGGCGACGTCGGTGAGGGTGACGAGCCGCCCCGGCGTCTGGATGTCGTCCATGGCCCCGCTTCTCCCAGCGCGGATTTTTTCGCGACGCAAGTGGCAATTCCCACCCACGCCCTCATCCTGAGGTGCCCGCGCCAGCGGGCCTCGAAGGAGCCCTTCAGGGATCGCGTGGCTGGCTGGAAGCCGCCTTCGAGGCCTCCGCTACGCTTCGGCACCTCAGAATGAGGGGGCGGGTAGGAGGCCTATCCTCCAGCGCACAACGACCTGACATAGCGGCCTGCATTATCTCGCACAACCGGATTGGCAGCGCTGCCAAACTGCGATATCGCTCCGCGCAACGTCGCGATCGAGCGGCGATGACCACTATTCGTCCGTACTGGAAGGGTACGGGCGCGGGAGAACGCCTATGCCGGTCCAAGCCGCCCCGCTGGGGGGCGCCACCGCACCTGCGGACGAGCAAAGCTTTGCCGATCGCACCTACGCGAAGGTGTTCTGGCGCCTCGTGCCGTTCCTGATGCTCTGCTACGTCGTGGCGTATCTCGACCGGGTGAATGTCGGCTTCGCCAAGCTCCAGATGGCGCAGGAACTGAAGTTCTCCGAGACGGTCTACGGCCTCGGCGCCGGGATCTTCTTCCTCGGCTACTTCCTGTTCGAGGTGCCCTCGAACGTGATCCTGCACCGGGTCGGCGCCCGGGTCTGGATCGCCCGCATCATGATCACCTGGGGGATCATCTCCGGCGCCTTCCTGTTCGTGAACTCCGAGTGGAGTTTCTACGGGATGCGCTTCCTCCTCGGCCTCGCCGAGGCCGGCTTCTACCCGGGCGTGATCCTCTACACGACCTCGTGGTTCCCAGCCCATCGCCGGGCCAAGGTGATCGCGGTGTTCATGGCGGCGATCCCGATCTCCGGCATCTTCGGCAACCCGCTGTCGGGCTGGATCATGGACGCGTTCAACGGCACCCACGGCCTGTCCGGCTGGCAGTGGATGTTCCTGATCGAGGCGGTGCCGGCGGTGCTGGTCGGCATCGCGGTGTTCCTCTACCTCGACAACCGCCCCGCCGAGGCCAAGTGGCTGAGCGAGTCCGAGAAGCAGCTCCTCGAGCGCGACATCGCCGCCGACAACCAGGGCAAGGAATCGAGCCCGCACTCGATCGCCACCGTGTTCCGCAACGGCCGCGTGTGGTTCATGAGCCTGATCTACTTCGCCTTCGTCACCGGCCAGTACGGTCTGACCTTCTGGATGCCGACGATCGTCAAGGCGTCGGGCGTGCAGGGCAACTTCAACATCGGCCTGATCAGCGCGATCCCGTTCCTCTGCGCGGCGGTGGTGATGGTCCTGCTCGGCCTCTCCGCCGACCGGATGCGCGAGCGCCGCTGGCACCTGATCATCCCGGCTTTGATCGGCGCCGTCGGCTTCGTGGTCTCGGCCAATGCCGGTTCGACCACAGTGGCCATCGCGGCGCTCTCGGTCGCGGCCGCCGGCGTGCTGACCTGCTCGCCCCTGTTCTGGTCCCTGCCGACGGCGTTCCTCAGCGGCGCGGGGGCGGCGGCCGGGATCGCGCTGATCAACTCGGTGGGGAATCTGGCGGGTTTCGCCAGCCCCTACGTGATTGGGGCTTTGCGCGATGCCACCGGCAGCACCGCCGCGGGCCTCTATGCGCTCGCCGTGATGCTGGTGGTTGGCGCGGTCTGCGTGTTCGTGACGCCGGCCCGGATGGTCAACCGCTGAGGCCTTTCCCCTCCCCTGCGGGGAGGGGAAAGGGGTGGGGGTCGTGCAGAAGGCATCGCATCGATCCATCCTGCACCACCCCCACCTCCAACTCCTCACCGCACGCGGGAGGAGAGCGCGTCGAGCGTGATGACGGGGCGCAGACAGTCCGCCTATGGAATCCAAGGGGCCTCCCATGACCACCGACACCCCCACCCGCCGCGCCGCGGTGATCGGCCTGGGCTCCATGGGCTCCGGCATGGCCGGCTCGCTCCTGCGGGCGGGGTTTTCCGTGACGGCCTGCGACGTGAACCCGGAGGCGGTGGCCCGCTTTGAAGCGGCCGGCGGACGTGCTGCCGCGAACCCCGCCGAGGCGGCGCGGGATGCCGACGTGGTGGTGAGCGTCGTCGTCAACGCTGCCCAGACCGAGGCGGTGCTGTTCGGCGAGACCGGCGCCGCCGCCGCGATGCCGGAGGGCGCGGTGTTCGTCTCCTCCGCCACCATGGACCCGGCCATCGCCCGCGCCCTCGCCGCCCGGTCGGAGGCCACGGGCCGCCACTATCTCGACGCCCCGATGAGTGGCGGCGCCGCCCGCGCGGCCGATGGCGGGCTGACCTTCCTGGCCTCGGGCTCGTCGGCAGCCTTCGCCAAGGCGCGCCCCGCCCTCGATGCCATGGCGGGCACGCTCTACGAGCTCGGCGACGCGGCCGGCCAGGGCGCGGCCTTCAAGATGATCAACCAGCTGCTGGCCGGCGTCCACATTGCGGCGGCTTGCGAGGCGATGGCCTTCGCGGCCAAGCAGGGTCTCGACTTGCGGCGCGTCTACGAGGTGATCACCAAGTCGGCCGGCAATTCGTGGATGTTCGAGAACCGGGTGCCGCACATCCTCGACGCCGATTACAGCCCGAAGAGCGCGGTCGACATCTTCGTCAAGGATCTCGGCATCGTGCAGGACATGGCCCGGGCCGAGAAGTACCCGGTCCCGGTGGCGGCGGCGGCGTTGCAGATGTTCCTGATGGCGTCGGGCGCCGGCATGGGCCGGGACGACGACGCCTCCGTGGCACGGCTCTACGCGCAGGTTTCGGGGGCGACGCTGCCGGGGACGAGGTGATCACCGTCGATCCCACCCTCCGCCTCATCCTGAGGCGCCCGCGTCAGCGGGCCTCGAAGGAGGTTCCAGGGATCGCGCGGCTGAATGGCGGGCTCCTTCGAGGCCTGGGCCCGGCTGCGGCACCTCAGGATGAGGTGGGTTGATTGGATGATGGTCCGCTGTGCGGATCGCCGCGTTTCAAGGTTCGGACCGGGAGTCCCAAAAGAATGCCGCGCTTTGCCGCCAATCTCAGCCTCATGTTCAACGAGGTGCCGTTCCTCGACCGGTTCGAGGCCGCGGCCCGGGCCGGGTTCGACGCCGTCGAGTTCCTGTTCCCCTACGAGCACCCGGCCGAAGCGATCGGTGAGCGTCTGCGGGCGAACGGCCTGACCCAGGCGCTGTTCAACCTGCCGCCGGGCGATTTCGCGACGGGTGAGCGCGGCTTGGCGGCGTTTCCCGAGCGGTTCGATGAGCTGAAGGCGGGGGTCGACACGGCGCTGCTCTACGCCGAGGCGACCGGCGTCGGCCGGCTCCATCTGATGGCGGGCCTCGCCCCCTGGGACGACCCGCGCGCCGCCGAAGCCTACCGCCGGGCGGTGACCTGGACGGCGGAGCGGCTGGCCCCCGTCGGCCTCGACCTCGTCCTGGAGCCGATCAACGGCCGGAACATGCCGGGCTACTTCCTCAACGATTTCGGCCGGGCGGCGGATCTGATCCGCGACCTGGCCCTGCCGAACCTGAAGCTCCAGTTCGACCTCTACCATTGCCAGATTCTGCACGGCGACGTGACCATGCGGCTGCGCGCGCTGATGCCGATCATCGGTCACGTTCAGACCGCGAGCGTGCCCGAGCGGCACGAGCCCGGCACCGGCGAGATGAACGACGTTTTCCTGTTCGACGAGCTGGACCGGCTCGGCTACCGCGGCTTCGTCGGCTGCGAGTACATCCCGGCCGCCGACACCGTCGCGGGCCTCGGCTGGCTCGCTGCCTATAGAGGGAACGCCCGATGAGCCTCGCCCTGGGATGCGTCGCCGACGACTACACGGGGGCCTCGGACCTCGCCAACACGCTGACAAAGGCAGGCCTGCGCACCATCCAGACCATCGGCGTGCCGGCCGATGACCGCGCCCTGCCGGAGGCCGACGCGGTGGTGGTCGCCCTCAAGAGCCGCTCGATCCCGGCCGATCAGGCCGTGGCACGTTCCCGCGAGGCGGAGGCCTGGCTGCGGGCGCGGGGCGCCGCCCACGTGATGTTCAAGGTCTGCTCGACCTTCGACTCGACCGACGCCGGCAATATCGGCCCCGTGATGGATGCCCTGCGGGCGGAGGCCGGCGAAGCGATCGCCCTCGTCACGCCGGCTTTCCCCGAGACGGGGCGCAGCGTCTATCAGGGCAACCTGTTCGTGGGCGCCGTGCCGCTGAACGAGAGCCCGCTCAAGGACCACCCGCTCAACCCGATGCGGGACGCCAACCTCGTGCGCGTGCTCGCCCGGCAGAGCGCGAGCCCGGTCGGCCTGATCGACACCGCCACGGTCGCCAAGGGCGCCGAGGCCGTGGCGGCCCGTCTCGATGCGCTCGCCCAGGAGGGCAAGGGCGCCGCCATCGCGGATGCGATCTTCGACAGCGACCTCGAAGTGCTCGGCCGGGCGATCGTCGGCCGAAAATTCTCGGTGGGCGCCTCCGGCCTCGGGCTCGGCCTTGCCCGCGCGCTGGCGGACGATGGGCGCGGCACGCGAGACGCCGCCGGCGCTGCCGTCGGCGAGCCGGTGGGGGGAGCCTCCGCGTGCCTGGCCGGAAGCTGCTCGCAGGCGACGCTCCAGCAGGTCGACGCTGCGGAAAAAATCATGCCGGTGCTGCGCCTTGACCCGGCGCGGCTGCTGGCCGGCGCCGACGTGGTCGCCGAGGCCCTGGCCTTCGCCGAGGAACGCCTCGCCGCCGGCCCGGTGCTGATCGCCACCTCGGCGGCGCCCGAGGCGGTGCGGGCGCTCCAGGCGCAGCACGGGGTCGATGCGGCCGGTCACGCCATCGAGGCGGCTTTGGCCGCGATCGCGGAGGGCCTCGTCGCCCGCGGGGTACGCCGGCTCGTGGTGGCGGGCGGCGAGACCTCGGGGGCGGTGGTCGACCGGTTGGGGCTCACCGCCTTCCTGCTCGGCCCGGAGATCGCCGCGGGTGTTCCGGTCCTGCGCACGGCGGGCCGGCCCGAGCCGATGCTGCTCGCCCTGAAATCCGGTAATTTCGGCGGCGCCGACTTCTTCGGCCGCGCCCTCGACATGATGCGGTGAAGGGGATTCCAAAGGGACCCCGTCCCTTTGGTGGGGTGCTGGGGTGAAACCTCGGCGTGCGGATCCTGGACACCCGTGCGGGGGCCAGGATCCGTACAGCAGGGCTCTGCCCTGCACCCGCCAAAGGACGCGTCCTTTGGGATCCCATGACGTTTTTCGGGAGGATTTCATGCACGCCCTGATTCTCGGCGCCGCCGGCATGATCGGCCGCCGCCTCGTGGACGCCCTGGTGAAGGACGGCCGGGTCGGCGGGCAGCCGCTCACCGCCCTCACCCTGCTCGACGTGGTACCGCCCGCGGCGCCGGAGGGATTCTCCGGCGCGGTCCGGGCCGAGGCCGCCGACCTCACGGCGCCCGGCGCCGCCGAGGCCGCTATCGCCGAGCGGCCGGGGGTGATCTTCCACCTCGCCGCCGTGGTCTCGGGCGAGGCCGAGGCCAATCCCGAACTCGGCTACCGGGTCAATCTCGACGGCACCCGCCTGCTCCTCGACGCGATCCGCGCGGCCAACGCGGCGGACGGCTATCGGCCGAAGCTGGTCTTCACCTCGTCGCTCGCGGTGTTCGGGCCGCCCTTCCCCAAGGTCATTCCGGACGACTTCATCCTGCGTCCTGCGTCCTCGTACGGCGTGCAGAAGGCGATGGGTGAGCTGATGCTCGCCGACTACGCGCGGCGCGGTTTCCTCGACGGGATCGGCCTGCGGCTGCCGACCATCTGCGTGCGGCCGGGCAAGCCCAACAAGGCGGCCTCGGGCTTCTTCTCGGGGATCATCCGTGAGCCGCTCGCCGGCCAGGAGGCGATCCTGCCGGTGCCCGATACGGTGCGGCACTGGTTCGCCAGCCCCGCCGCGGCGGTGGGCTTCCTCATCCACGCGGCAGGGCTCGACCTCGCGGCGATCGGCCCGCGGATCAGCCTGACCATGCCGGGCGTCTCCGCGACGGTGGCGGAGGAGATCGAGGCCCTGCGCCGGGCGGCGGGCGACAAGGCCGTGGCGCTGATCCGGCGCGCGCCCGACGCCACGATCGCGCGGATCGTCGGCTCCTGGCCGGAGGCGTTCGAGCCGGAAGCGGCGTTGGCCCTGGGCTTCCGGGCGGATGCATCCTTCGACGCGATCGTGGCCCAGCATGTGGCCGAGTTCCACGGCGGCTGAGCCTCAGGGCCGATTGGCCACCCTGTTAATCATCGGCGCCGGCGTAGAAGCTCTCCACGCCGATGCCCTCTTCCTGCATCAGCCGGGCGCGGGCGCGCAGCTTCTCGGTCTCGCTCTTGAGCTGGCCGCAGGCTGCCAGGATGTCCCGGCCGCGGGGCGTGCGCACCGGCGAGGCGTAGCCGGCGTTGAACACGATCTCGGAGAAGCGCTCGATCCGGTCCCAGTCGGAGCACTCGTAGCGGCTGCCCGGCCAGGGGTTGAACGGGATCAGGTTGATCTTGGCCGGAATGCCCTTGAGCAGGCGCACCAGCTCCCGCGCATCCGCGTCCGAATCGTTGACGCCCTTCAGCATCACGTACTCGAAGGTGATCCTGCGGGCATTGTTCAAGCCCGGATAGGCCCGGCAGGCGGCGAGCAGCTCGGCGATCGGGTACTTGCGGTTCAGCGGCACCAGCTCGTCGCGCAGGTCGTCGCGCACGGCGTGCAGCGAGATCGCCAGCATGGCGTTGGCCTGCTCGCCGAGCCGGGGGATCTGCGGCACCACCCCCGAGGTCGAGACCGTGATCCGCCGCCGGGACAGGGCGAGGCCCTCCTGGTCCGACATCACCCCCACCGCGTCGACCACGGCGTCGAGGTTGTAGAGGGGCTCGCCCATGCCCATGAACACGATGTTGGTCACGAGCCGGCCGACCTCGCCGGAGCCGCCGGCGTCGCGGCTCGGCATCTGGCCGGGCCAGTCGCCGAGCTCGTCCCGGGCGGTAACGAGCTGCTGCACGATCTCGGCCGACGAGAGGTTGCGCACGAGGCGCTGCGTGCCGGTGTGACAGAACGAGCAGGTGAGCGTGCAGCCGACCTGGGAGGACACGCAGAGCGTGCCGCGGTCCGGCCCGGGTATGTAGACGCACTCGATCTCGGCGCCGCGGTTGTGCTCCTGCCGGTTGGTCGGGGCCATGCGCAGCAGCCATTTGCGGGTGCCGTCGCGGGAGACCTGCCGGTTCGCAACTTCCGGCCGCTCCAGGGTGAAGTGCTCGGCGAGCTGCGCCTTCAGGGCCTTGCCGACATTGGTCATTTCGGCGAAGTCGGACGCCCCGCGGAAATTGACCCAGTGCCAGAGCTGGCCGGCGCGCATCCGGCTCTCGCGCTCGGGCACGCCCATGCCGATGAGCTGCGCCTTGAGGGCCTCGCGGGTCAGGCCGACCAGCGATGGGCGGCGCCCGGGCAGCGCCTCGGGGAGAAAATCGGGCGCCTTTTCGATCGCGGCATCGGCCGCGCGGGCGCTGTCGAGCGACGGCGTCGCCATGGCGTTCAAACGATCCATACGATTGGAAAGGGTCTGATATAGGCGATCCCGCCGGCGAATGCGAATGCGCGCCGGCGACAGCTGACCCCACGGAGAGCCATGGCGACCGACACGCAGGCCGGGCAGGCGATCTACAACCCGCGGACGCTGCAGATCTACGACCTCGTCGTGCTGCGCCTGTCGAACCCGCTGATCTGGCGCTGCCCGACGGCGCGGATCCTGGACCTCTACGACCGGCACGCCGGCGTGGCGCATTGCGATGTCGGGGTCGGGACCGGTTGGTATCTCGACCGGTGCCGCTTCCCCACCCCGGCGCCGCGCATCGGCCTGATGGACCTCAACGCTGACAGCCTCGCCTTCGCGGCCGGTCGGATCGCGCGCTACCGGCCCGAGACCTACCGGGTCGACGTGCTCGGCGCCCCGGTCAGCGGCCTCGCGCCGTTCGACTCGATCGGGATGACCTACCTGCTGCACTGCCTGCCGGGGGACATCGCCGCGAAGGCCAAGGCCTTCGACACTTTGCGCCCATGGCTGGCCGATGACGGCGTGGTGTTCGGCGCCACGATCCTGTCGGGGGGCGTCCCGACCACGGCCGCGGCGCGGGCGCTGATGCGGGTCTACAACCGCAAGGGGGTGTTCTCGAACGCGGCCGACACCCTGCCGGACCTGCGCGCAGCGCTGGAGCGGCGCTTTCGATCGGTGGAGATCACGGTCGTCGGCTGCGTCGCGCTGTTCGTGGCGCGGGAACCGCGTTGATCCATGCGCCGCACCCACGAAAAAGGGCGCCCGCAGGCGCCCTCATCCAACGTCACAAGTCCCAAAAAAATCAGGCGGCGGCGGTCTTCACCGGGATGCCCTTCTCGGACAGGAAGGTCTGCAGCTCGCCCGACTGGAACATCTCGCGGGTGATGTCGCAGCCGCCGACGAACTCGCCCTTCACGTAGATCTGCGGGATGGTCGGCCAGTTCGAGAAGGCCTTGATGCCCTCGCGAATGCCCTGATCGGCCAGGACGTTCACGCCCTTGAACGGCACGCCGAGGTAGTTGAGGATCTGCACCACCTGCCCCGAGAAGCCGCATTGCGGCATCTGCGGCGTGCCCTTCATGAACACCACCACGTCCTGGGAGGCGATCTCGTTCTGGATGGTCGTGTTAGCGTCGGTCATCGCTCTGTCCTTGTTCGTCGGTCGTATGTGAGGTCTGAGTCAGCGGCGCGCAACCGATGTAGCGATCGTACGAAATGCGCGCTCTATGTCGAAAGTCTCGGTCAGCAGATCCTCAGGACGGATCGGGCAGGCCTCCGGCAGCCCCGGCAGCAGCGCGTTTCCAGAGGCACCGAGACCAGCCTCGGCCGCCGTGACGGCGGATTTCCAAATCCTGCTCCAGTTCAGCCTTTGCCGCATCGATGCTTCGTAGGTGTTCCAGGCGGTGATCTGGAAGGTCGCGATCTCCTCCCGCCAGTGAAGGCTGGCCGGCGCGAGCGGGGCGGATGCGCGCTTGAGGAGGTGGGCAAGCGTCTGGATCAACAGCCCCTCGACGGCCCGCAGATGCGAACGCCCCACGCTCTCGATCTCCTCGGCAACGTTCTCCCAATCGACCGCGTTCGACAGCTCAGGCCGTTCAGCCAGCGCGCGCAGGGCCGCCGCCTGCTCCTCGGCCCAGGTCACGATGTCGTCGTCGTAGAGACTCGGTCGGTCCATCGGGAGCGCTCCCGCCAGAAGGCTCAATCCTGCGGGACACCCGTGGTCAGCGCAAGGGCGTGGAGCACGCCGCCCATCCGGCCCTGGAGGGCGCCGTAGACCATCTGGTGCTGCGCCACCCGGGTCTTGCCCTTGAAGGCCGTCGACAGGACCGTCGCAGCGTAATGGTCGCCGTCGCCCGCGAGGTCGCGGATCTCCACCAGCGCGTCCGGCAGGGCCTCGCGGATCATGCGCTCGATCTCGCCCGCATCCATCGGCATCGGGAAACTCCTGGGGTCGAGCATCATCCCGAAAGGTGGTCGCCGGCTTTCGGAAGAGATGATGCGAAAACAACGATCTGGGGCATCGGACCGGACCTGGATCCGGTTCGATGCCCCAGGGGTTCAGGACGCCGGCGCGGCCGGCTGGCTCGCCATGTAGGCGGGCAGCCAGCCCTCGTGAGCGGCGGTCAGGTCGGCCAGCGATATGGTCTCGCCGCCCGGCAGGGTCAAACGGTCGGCGCCCGCAACGCCGATCGACGCCGCCGTCACGCCCTGGGCCGCCGCGGCCGAGAGGAGGTCTGTGGCTGCCTCCGGCCGCACGGCCAGCAGGTAGCGGCCCTGGTCCTCGCCGAACAGGTAGGCGTGGGGCGGAAGGTCCACCGGCACGTCGGAGAGTGCCGCGCCGATCCGGCCCGCCATCGCCATCTCGGCGAGCGCCACCGCGAGGCCGCCATCCGCGAGGTCGTGGACCGTATCGACGGTGCCCGCCTGGATCAGGCCGCGGACGAAGTCGCCGTTGCGGCGCTCCAGGGCGAGGTCGACCGGCGGCGGCGCGCCCGCCTCGCGGCCCTCGATCACCGACAGGTAGCTCGACTGGCCGAGCCAACCCTCGCTCGCCCCGATCAGCACCAGCACGTCGCCTTCGCGCTTGAGGGCGATGGTGGCGTGGCGCGCCACGTCGTCCAGCACGCCGACGCCGCCGATGGTCGGGGTCGGCAGGATGCCGACGCCGTTGGTCTCGTTGTAGAGCGAGACGTTGCCCGACACGACCGGGAAGTCCAGCGCCCGGCAGGCCTCGCCGATGCCCTGGAGGCAGCCGACGAGCTGACCCATCACCTCGGGCTTTTCCGGGTTGCCGAAGTTCAGGTTGTCGGTGATGGCGAGCGGCTTGGCGCCGACCGCGGTGATGTTGCGCCACGCCTCGGCCACGGCCTGACGGCCGCCCTCGACCGGGTCGGCCTCGCAGTAGCGGGGAGTCACATCGCAGGTGAGGGCAAGGCCCTTCGGCCCGTCCTCGACCCGCACGATGGCGGCGTCGCCGCCTGGCTTCTGGACGGTGTTGCCCAGGATGAAGTGGTCGTACTGTTCGAAGACCCAGCGCTTGGAGGCGAGGTCGGGTGAGCCGACGAGGCGCTTCAGCGCGTCTGTGAGCGAGGCCGGGGCCGGAACCTCGGCGGCCGCGATCACCGGCTGATGCGTATTGGCGAGATGCGGCCGGTCGTAGAGCGGGGCCTCGTCGCCCAGCTCCTTGATCGGCAGGTCGGCCACGGTCTCACCGTGCCACTTGATGACGAAGCGCAGCGTGTCGGTGGTCCGGCCGATCACCGCGAAGTCGAGGCCCCACTTCACGAAAATCGCCTCGGCCTCGGCCTCCATGCCGGGCTTGAGCACCATGAGCATGCGCTCCTGGCTCTCCGAGAGCATCATCTCGTAGGGGGTCATGCCCTCCTCGCGGGCCGGCACCTTGTCGATGTCGAGCTCGACGCCGAGGTCGCCCTTGGCACCCATCTCCACCGCCGAGCAGGTCAGGCCCGCCGCGCCCATGTCCTGAATGGCGATGACCGCGCCCGAGGCCATCAGTTCCAGGCAGGCTTCCAGCAGCAGCTTCTCCGCGAAGGGGTCGCCGACCTGCACGGTCGGACGCTTCGATTCGGTGGCCTCGTCGAACTCGGCCGACGCCATGGTGGCGCCGTGGATGCCGTCGCGGCCGGTCTTGGAGCCGAGATAGACGATCGGGTTCCCGATTCCGGCGGCGGCCGCGTAGAAGATGCCGTCGGTGCGGGCGAGGCCCACCGCCATGGCGTTGACCAGGATGTTGCCGTCGTAGCGCTTGTGGAAGCCGGTCAGGCCCCCGACGGTCGGCACGCCGAAGGAATTGCCGTAGCCGCCGACGCCCGCGACGACGCCCGAGACGAGGCTGCGGGTGCGCGGATGGTCTGGAGCGCCGAAGCGCAGGGCGTTGAGCGCCGCGATCGGCCGCGCGCCCATGGTGAAGACGTCGCGCAGGATGCCGCCGACCCCGGTCGCCGCGCCCTGATAGGGCTCGATGTAGCTCGGGTGGTTGTGGCTCTCCATCTTGAAGACGCAGGCATGGCCGTCGCCGATATCGATGACGCCCGCGTTCTCGCCCGGCCCCTGGATCACCCACGGCGCCGAGGTCGGCAGCCCGCGCAGGTGCTTGCGGGAGGACTTGTAGGAACAATGCTCGTTCCACATCGCCGAGACGATGCCGAGCTCGGTCAGCGTCGGGTCGCGCCCGATCAGGCCGCGGAAGCGCGCGTACTCGTCGGGCGTCAGGCCGTGCTGGGCCACGAGTTCGGGGGTGATCGGAACGTCGTTGCGGAACATGCGGCGGTCTCGGCGAAAAGCGGCCCGTCCGGGAGGACGCGTGCCGCGGCGAGCCCGGACCGGGCCGGGATCGAGGTTGCCCCGGCTCTAGAGCGGAAGCGCCCGCCCTGGCAACATCCGCCGGTATTCCGGCGCGCGGGCTCCCCAGGCGCGGCGTGACCGGGCGCAGGGTCCTGCTGCCGGTGGTCAGAGGCTGGGCTGGCGGGGCGGCACGTGTGTGAGGTCGCTCTCCCGGCCCATGGACGCGAGGACGTGGACCGGTTCGGGCCCCGTCATCAGGTCGAGATAGTCGAAGCCATGGACGCTCTGGCTCGCCATGAGCAGCTGAAAATGCATCTGGAACAGGTTCCACTGGCGGCGGCGCACGTCGGTGCCCGTGATCAAGTCGTTGATCATCACCCCGAGCACGGCGGGGCGTCCGGGATCCGGCGGGGTGAGATCGCAGGCGGCCAGGGGATTCTGCCCGTGGATCGACAGCCAGTCCCACGGGGCGCGCACATCGATCCAGCCGACCTGCCGCGCCCGCCCGAAGCGCAGGAGCGCGGCGCGGAAACCCTGGGCGGCGCGATCCAGGCCGAGCCAGGGGATGACGCTGCCGATGCTCACGAAGCTGACCGGCGTGCCGCGGGTGCCGAAACCGGGATCGCGGGTGAGCACCCGGTCCAGCACCTCGATCCCGAGGAAGCTCGACGAGGAATGCCCGACCACCACCACCTCGTCAGCCTCGCCCTCGGCGGCGCGGATACGGGCCGCGAAGGCGTCGAGACGCGGCGCGACCTCCGGCGCCCGGCCGGCCGCGTAGGCGTGGGTGAAGGCGGTATCGTCCACGAGGTGGGGGACATAGAGGGGCTTGCCGCGGGTCGCCCGCACCAGCACGCCCAGGATCCCATAGGCCAGGGGCGGTACCGCCAGCAGGGGCCAGGGCTGCAGCGCGGCCGGTGCCAGACCGGCGAGGCACGCCGCGAGGGTGAGGCTGAGGAGGACCAGCGCGAGATAGATCGCGTGGACGCCGAAGATCACCGTGGAGAAGCGCCATCCCTCCCGCCGCAGGCCGGACGCGTAGCCCGAGCGCCACAGCCGCCAGAGCAGAACCGGGACGCCCCGGAGGCGCGCCCAGTCGGGTTGCGGGAAGCGCGCGCGGACAATGTCCTCCCAGCGCAGCAGGACATAGCGCGTGGTGACGCCGCGCGACTGCACGGTCCAGGCGAGTTCGAGCCCGTCCGCCGAGCGGACCGGGTCGCCGATTGCGATCTCGGCGCCGCGCCGGGACGCGGTGAGGCGTGCCTCGCGGCGGAACAGGCCCCAGTAGGTCTCGGGATCCCGCGGGTCGAAGCCCGGCAGATAGAACACGATCCGCGAGGTCAGAGCCTGCGACCCGGAGGGGCGGGATTGGATCTCGGTCGCGTCTGGATCGACGTGGAGCGCGGTATCGGCGGCGGGCGCGGAAACGGAAATGATGTGTCCGATCGATTCGGTTGGGGGGCGCTCTGCCTACACGAAGCGGTTCGCTGCGCCGAGGATGACGATTCCCGACCCGCCGGCTCACGCGGCCGGGGGATGCGCCAGGAACTCCGCGATCGCCGCGACGAACCGCTCGCCATAGGCCTCGCGCTTGCGCTCGCCGACCCCGTGGACGGTGCGCAACGCCCAGAGATCGACGGGCTTCTGCCGGGCCATCTCGATGAGCGTGCGATCGGGAAACACCATGAAGGCTGCGATCCCCTCGGCCCGGGCGAGGGTCGCGCGCAGGCCGCGCAGGTGCTGGAACAGGGCCTCGTCGGTCTCCGACAGGGCGATCTCGCCGTCCTCCCGGGGCGCGGCCCGGCGGCGCTCGCGGGGCTCCGCCTTCTCCGGATCGGGGCGGAGCTGGACCGGCTCCCGCCCGTACAGGATCGCCTCGCCCTTCGCGGTCAGGGACAGGCCGCCGTAGCCGTCGGCATTCTCGGCGATCGCCCCCCCTGCGAAGAGCTGGCGCAGGATCGCCCGCCACGCGGCCACCGGCTTGTCGGCGCCGACCCCGAAGGTCTTGAGGCCGGTATGGCCGTTGCGGCGGATCTGCTCGCTCTCCTTCCCGTGGACCACGTCGCAGATATAGGCCGCGCCGAAGCGCTGTCCGGTGCGCACGATGGCCGAGAGGATCTTCTGGGCCGAGACCGTCCCGTCCACCAGGGTGACGCCGCCGCGGCACAGGTCGCAGCGGCCGCAGGGTTCGCTGATCTCCCCGAAATACGCGAGCAGCGACTGGCGCCGGCAGGTGGCGCCCTCGCACAGGGTGATCATCGCCTCGAGCTTGCGCCGCTCGACCCGGCGACGCTCGTCGGAAATCTCCTTCTCGTCGATCTGGCGGCGGCGCAAGGCCATGTCGTCGAGGCCGTAGAGGGTGAGCGTGTCGGCCGGCAGCCCGTCGCGGCCGGCGCGGCCGATCTCCTGATAGTAGCCCTCGACGTTGTTGGGCATGTCGGCGTGGCAGACGAAGCGCACGTCCGGCTTGTTGATGCCCATGCCGAAGGCGATCGTGGCGGTCATCACCACCCCGTCCTCCTGCAGGAACCGGTCCTGGTTCTTCATGCGCGTCGCCTGGTCCAGACCGGCATGGTAGGGCAGCGCGTCGAACCCGTCCTTCTTGAGGGTCTCGGCCAGCTGCTCGGTGCGCTTGCGCGACGAGCAGTAGATGATCCCGCTCTCGGAGCGCCTGTGCTTCAGGAACCGCTCGATCTGCCGGGCCGGGTTGTCCTTGGGCTGGAAGGTCAGCCGGATGTTCGGCCGGTCGAAGGAGTGGACGAAGATCTTCGGCGGCCGGCCCTGCGGGAAGAGGCGCTCGGCGATCTCGGCCCGGGTCGCGGCATCGGCGGTGGCGGTGAGCGCGAGCGTCTGAACGTTGCCGAGCGTCGTCCGGGCCCGGGCGATCTCCCGGTATTCGGGCCGGAAATCGTGGCCCCATTGGGAGACGCAATGCGCCTCGTCCACCGCCAGCCGCCGGACGCCGGCGCCGCGCAGGGCTTCGATGCAGCCCTCCATCAGCAGGCGCTCGGGGGAGACGAACAGCAGCCGCAGCTCGCCCGAACGCAGCATCCGCCACGTCTCGCGCGACTCGGACTCGGGGACCGACGAGTTCAGGGTCGCGGCCTCGACACCGACGCTCTTCATCTGCTGCACCTGATCGTGCATCAGCGCGATCAGCGGCGAGACCACCACGGTCAGCCCCGGATCGACCAAGGCCGGGAGCTGATACGTCATCGACTTGCCCGAGCCCGTGGGCATGACGGCGAACACGTCGGCGCCGTCGAGCACCGCACCGATCACCTCGTCCTGCCCGGGCCGGAAATCCTCGTAGCCGAAGGTCTTTTTCAGCGCGGCGCGGGCCTCGTCGAGGCGGGTCATCGGGATCCTTGGTCGGAGTACGGGCCGCTTGCGGCGCCTGCGTGTAGACACTAACCTCCGTGTGTCTACACGGAGGTCACCATGCCGCTCAACATCCGCAGCGAAGAGGTGAATCGACTCGCCGAGACGCTGGCATCGAAGACCGGCGTGAGCAAGACCGAAGCGGTACGACTTGCGCTCGTGAACGAGTTGGAGCGGCAGAACGCGGAGCAGGAGTCGTTCATGGAACGGGTCAAGGAAATCCAGGACCGGTTGGCTTCCTACCCATCGACGGGCCTCAAGGCGGACAAGGCGTTCTACGACAGTCTGAACGACGAGTGATGTTCATCGACGCGTCCGCCATCGTCGCGATCGTCGCCTGCGAGCCAGGACATCGGCCGCTGTTGGATCGCCTGCGCGACGGTCCCGTGCGGCTCACAAGCGGGGTCGCAATCTACGAGGCAGCACGTGCCATCGCCCGGCTTAAGTCCGTCCCGCCCGGAGTCGCTGAAGCGATTGTGGATGACTTTCTGGATGCCACCGGTGTCACCCGGGTTCCAATCGCAGCTGCGGAGGCACGACACGCCATCGCGGCACACGCCCGCTACGGCAAGGGCCGTCATCCTGCCCGCCTGAACCTCGGTGACTGCTTCGCCTATGCCTGCGCGCGGGTTCACGGGGTGCCGCTGCTCTATATCGGCGACGATTTCCCGCAGACCGATATTCCCTCAGCCCTCGCCTGAGCGTCCGGTCGCGCCAAACGCTTACGCCGCGAACCGCCGCTCCTCCGCCTGCCGCAGGGGCGGCTCCCAGGTTCCAACCCACGCGGTGCCCCGCCGTGGCAGGACCTCCGGGTGCTCGGCCTGGAGCCACGTGATCATAGCCCCGCGGACCGCGCAGTGCAGGTCCCGTGGCTTAGGGCGCGGTGCTTTCACCGGCATCCGGACCTCGATGGTCGTCTCCTGCCCGTCCGAGACCTGGAGATGAATTCCTTGCAGTCCCGGAGCGGCGAAGACGGGGCAGAATGGCGCTTTACCATCGTCCTTCAACGCAACGTCCCACGATCCGTCGGCAAGCGTCGGAGCCGCGACCCGTGACCCGCTTCGCGCGTTGCGATCCCCCGGACTTGTCAGCGTGCGGATGGGGCAGTGATGGAGGGACGAAACGAGCCCTGCGGCTGCATCCTCACAAATCCCCCAGGGCCAGCTGGCCCTGGTTGCGCGCCTTCGGCGGGGCGGCCTTGCGCTCCTTGGGTCGGCTGGAGGCGGCCCGCGCGACGGGCGGCTTCTTCGGCTTCGGGTCGCCGCGCATCCGGGCCACCGCCTTGTCGCGGGCGACCGCCTCTGGGGCGCTCGGATCGTCGGTCAGCCACTTGCCCCGCTTGATCACCTCGTTCACCCGGCCCTGATTCACCCCGACCTTGAAGGCGATCTCCTGCTGGGTCATGCCGGTCGTGGCGTGGAGGTCCAGGATCGACCGGGCGAGTTCGGGGGTCATCTTCTGGCCCGTAAGCCGCCGGGCCGGCTTGACCGTGCGGGTCGCGCGGTCGCGCTCGCGCAGGCGCTCAAGGAGCGCCAGCGCCATGTTCATGCCATGCTCGCGCAGGGCTTCCTCGAATTCCTTCAGGGTCGCCATCGGCGCCATCCTCCGCCGGGCACTGGGGCCGGTCACTGGGTTGAGAACGTGGCGGGAACACTCGGGTTTCGCAAGGCGGGCCGCTCCTGTCCCGAGGTTGATCCCGGGTCATCCACCGGAAATGCGGGCTCTGGTCTCCCCCGGGCGGCTCGGCTACAGGGGGCGGGCATCCGAGACGGCAGGGCCAGCCCGGCACGATGATCAGTCCGATCCGCAGAATCGCCCCCGGCGAGACGACCGCTTCCCTGGCCCGGGAGCTGGAGGCCGGGGCGGTGCTGCTGTTCCCCGACCTGCCGTTCCCGTTCACCGACTTCGAGCGTCGCTTCACCGAACGGCCTTTCGCGGACGGCAAGGCGAAGAACGTCAATATCCGCGGGGAGGCGGCGCACCTCCGCGGGGCGGCCGGCACCCCGGAGGAGCAGGAGGCCCTGCGTCAGCTCCTGATCCGCTACCGCGCCTTCGCCCGGGACCTGATCGGCACCTACCTGCCCGACTATGCCGACCGGATCAGTCTCGCCGGCACCTCGTATCGTCCCTTCGACGTGGATCAGCGCAAGCTCAGCTGGCGGCGCGACGACACGCGGCTGCATGTCGACGCCTTCCCGTCGAACCCGATCGGCGAGAAGCGGATCCTGCGGGTTTTTCGCAACATCAATCCGGCGGGCGAGCCGCGCCGCTGGCGGGTCGGCGAGGATTTCGGTTCGATGGCGGAGAAATTCCTGCCGCGGCTGCCCGACTATTCGCCGCTCTCGGCACGCCTGCTGGCGGCGCTCCGTGTCACCAAGGCCAAGCGCTCGGAATACGACCACCTGATGCTGCACCTGCACGATGCGCTCAAGCAGGACGAGACCTATCAGGCCTCAGCCCCTCAGGCCGACGTCGAATTCCGCCCCGGCGAGACCTGGGTGACCTTCTCGGACCTCGTCATGCACGGGGCGATGGGCGGCCGCTACATGCTGGAGCAGACCGCCTACCTGCCGGTCGCCGCCCAGGCCGACCCCGGTTTAAGCCCGCACCACATCCTGGCGGCCAAGCTCGGCCGCCCCCTTCGGACCTGAGAGGCACGTCAGACCATGATCCTGGAAATCGCGCAGATCGAGATCAAGCCCGGCCTGGAGGCGGAGTTCGAGGCCGGCATCACGAAGGCCTCGGCGATCTTCAAGGAGGCCAAGGGCTGCCGGCACTTCGAGGTCCGGCGCTCGATCGAGCACCCGCAGCGCTACCGGCTGCTGATCCATTGGGACACGCTGGAGGCCCACACCAAGGACTTCACCGGCTCGCAGCTCTGGCAGGATTACCGCGCCCTGGTCTCCCATTGCTTCGCCGGGCCGGTGTCGGTTGAGCATGCCGAGCAGGTGCTGAAGGCGTTCTGAGCGGCGCCCACCGGGCATTGCGGCGAAGGCCGCCGGTGCTAGGCTCCCGCCCGACCGATCCCGAGGCGAATCATCGGGACGCGGCAGGTGGGGAACAGGCTGATGGCGCGGCTCGGACGGCTCGCGGTTGCCCTGGCGGTATTCGGAGGGGTCTGGGGCGGCCCGGCGCTCGCCCAGAACGCGGCCTCGCCCCGCAGCACCGCCCCGCGCGCGACCGCGCCTGCTCCGTTCGCCAGGACCTTCGCCCGGGTCGATCTCGCCAGCGCGGCTGTGCGCCTCGAAGGGGCCCTCAAGGCAGAGGCCGGCACGGCGCTCCGGCCGGCGGCCCAGTCCCGCACCGCCGGGCAGGCGCTCCTCACCGCCAACAGGCCGGATCAGGCCCTCACGCCGCTCGCCGCCGCGGTGGCGGCCGACCCGGCCGATGTCCGCAACTGGCAGGCCTATGCCCGCGCGGCCTCGGCGGCGAAGGGCCTCCTCGAACAGAACGATTACCGGGGCCGGGCGCGCCTGCGCGAGCGGGCCACCGCGGCGGCCTATCGCGCCTACGAGCGCGCCGGCACCGCCCCCGACGCCGCGGCGGCGCTGGCGATGCTGGGGGCGGACGAGGCCGAGCAGGAATCCTGGCGTCCCGCCCTCGACGCCTACGCGGCGAGCCTCGCCCTCGACGAGGACGAGGGGATCCGGGACACCTACGAGGCGCTGCGGACCGAGCACGGCTTCCGCATCCTCGGCTACAAGGTCGATGCCGACGCGGCCGCCCCGCGGGCCTGCTTCACCCTCTCGGACGCGGTGGTGCCGAAGACCGACTACGCGCCCTACGTGGCCGTGTCGGGCAGCGGCAGCGCCGCCGTGACCGCGGAGGGCGCGCAGATCTGCGTCGACGGGCTCAAGCATGGCGGGCGCTACGCGATCGTCCTGCGCCAGGGCCTGCCCTCCGTCGTAGGCGAGAGCCTGCTTAAATCCGCCGATTACGAGATCTACGTCCGCGACCGCGCCCCGCAGGTGCGCATCACCGGGCGCAACTACGTCCTGCCCCGCACCGGACAGGCGGGCGTCCCCCTGGTCTCGGTGAACGCCTCGAAACTCGACGTCGAGGTCCTGCGGATCGGCGACCGCGGCCTGCTGCCGACCCTGCGGTCCGAGGATTTCCTGGGCCAGCTCAGCGGCGCCACCGCCCGGTCGATCGCGGCCGAGAAGGGCGTGCGTGTCTGGAAGGGCACCCTCGACACCGCCAAGGCTGAGCTGAACCAGGAGGCGGTCACCGCCTTCCCGGTCCTCCAGGCGGTGGGCAAGCTGGAACCCGGGATCTACGTGATGCTGGCCCGGCCCTCCGGCACGGTCTCGGCGGACGACGAGGGCTACGAGACCCAGGCGACCCAGTGGTTCGTGGTCTCGGATCTCGGGCTCACCGCCACGAAGGGGCGCGACGGGGTCCACGTGGTGCTGCGCTCCCTCGCCTCCGTGCAAGTCATGGCGGGCGCCGAGATCCGGCTGGTCGCCCGCAACAACGAGGTGCTGGGTACCCGCACCACGGACGCGCAGGGCCACGTCGCTTTCGATCCGGGGCTCGCCCGCGGAGAGGGTGGTCTGGCGCCAAGCCTGGTGGTGGCCCAGATCGTGGGCGATTACGGCTTCCTCGATCTCAATCTCGGCGCCTTCGACCTGACCGACCGTGGCGTGAAGGGACGGCCCGAGACCGGCGGGCTCGACGCCTATCTGTTCCCGGAGCGCGGGGTCTACCGCTCGGGGGAGACCGTCCAACTCACCGCCCTGCTGCGCGATGCGGCCGGCACGGCGGTGCCGGACCTGCCGCTGACCCTCGTGGTGAAGCGGCCGGACGGCGTCGAGTACCGGCGCGTCTCGGTGCCCGATCAGGGGCTCGGCGGCCGGGCGCTGCCCCTGCCGCTCCTGTCGGGCTCGATGCACGGCACGTGGCGGGTCTCGGCCTATACCGACCCGAAGGCCCCCGCGATCGGCGAGACCAGCTTCCTCGTGGAGGATTACGTCCCCGAGCGGCTGGAAGTCACCCTCAAGCCCCGGCAGGCGGCTCTGCACCGGGGTGAGGCCGCGCAGGTCGATGTCGCCGCCCGCTACCTCTACGGCGCCCCGGGGGCGGATCTCGACGTGTCCGGCAGCGTCACCGTGCAGGTTGCCGCCGCGAGCGGCATCAAGGGGTTGGACGGCTACAGCATCGGCCTCGACGACGAGGCGGTGGAGCCGCTCACGCAGGAGCTTCAGGACCACGCGACCACGAATGCGCAGGGCGGGGCCGACGTTACGGTCCCGGTTCCGCAGCCGGCGGCCCTGCGGGCGCTGGAGGCGAAGATCACGCTCGCGGTCGGCGAGCCGGGCGGACGGGCCCTGTCGCGCAGCCTGACCCTGCCGATCCTCCCGGCCGGCCCGGTGCTGGCCCTGCGCAAGGGTTTTGCGGACCTCCAGGACGGCGGGAATGCGGTCTTCGACGTGGTGCTGGCGAGTCCCGAGGGGGCGCTCCTCGCCCGGCCGGGGGTGAGCTGGACCCTGTCGCGGATCGACTCCGCCTACCAATGGTATCGGGCGGACGGGCGCTGGTCGTTCGAGCCGGTCAAGACCACCAAGCGCGTGGCCAGCGGCACGGTCGATCTCCGGGCCGGGGCCCCGAGCCGGATCGAGGCGCCGGTGGGGCTCGGCCGCTACCGGCTGGACGTCTCGGCCCCGGGCGTTCCGGAGGCGAGCGCCAGCCTCGGCTTCGATGTCGGCTGGGGCGGGTCCCAGACGGCCGAGGCGCCGGACCTCCTCGACCTGACCCTCGACAAGCCCGCCTACGCGGCCGGTGACACGCTCCGGGCCAAGCTCAGCCCGAAATTCAAGGGGCAGGCCAGCCTGATGGTGGTCAGCGACCGGGTGCACGAGACCCTGGAGGTCAGCGTTCCGGAGGGCGGCACCCTGGTGAGCCTGCCGGTGAAGGCCGAGTGGGGAGCCGGCGCCTATCTGATCGCCACCGCCTACCGGCCCCTCGATCAGGCGGCCAGGCGCCTGCCGGGTCGGGCCCTGGGTCTGGCATGGTTCTCGGTCGACCGGGAGACGCGCAGCCTCGGCGTCGCCGTGAAGGCGCCGGAACGGGCCCGCCCGCGCCAGGATCTGGCCCTGCCGGTCCAGGTCACGGGTTTGAAACCCGGCGAGGCGGCGCGGATCACCGTCGCGCTGGTCGATGTCGGGATCCTCAATCTCACCCGCTACGCCGCGCCGGACCCGACCCAGTACTTCCTCGGCCAGAGGGCGCTCGGGCCGGAACTCCGCGATCTCTACGGCTACCTGATCGACGGCATGCAGGGCTCCGTGGGCGCGATCCGTTCCGGCGGTGACGCGGGCGGCGGCGAACTCGCCGAGTCGCCGCCGACCCAGGCGCCGCTCGCGCTCTATTCCGGGATCGTGACCGTGGGGCCGGACGGTGCGGCCAGCGTCACCTTCCCGATCCCCGCCTTCAACGGCACGGGCCGCGTGATGGTCACCGCCTGGAGCGGCAAACGGGTGGGCCAGGCCCAGGCCGACGTGATCATCCGCGATCCGGTCGTGCTCAGCGCCACGCTGCCGCGCTTCCTCGATACCGGCGACCGCTCGCGGCTGTTCGTGGCCCTCGACAATGTCGAGGGGCAGGCCGGCGACTACACGGTCGATCTGAACCCGACCGGGCCGGTGGTGGTCGGCGCCAGCGCCCTGCGCCAGTCCTTCCGATTGGAGGCGGGTGCCAAGGGCCAGTTCGTGATCCCGCTCACCGCGGCGGGGCCCGGCACGGCCCGGCTCGACCTCGCCTTGTCGGGCCCCGGTCTGTCGGCCCCGCTGAACCAGAGCTTCGCCCTCGGGATCGCACCCGGGACCGGCACCCTGCTGCGCCGGTCCGTGCGCAGCCTCGCCCCCGGGGCGGCGCTGACGCTCACGTCGGACCTTGTCGCCGACCTGCTTCCTGGCACCGGCAGCGTCTCGCTCTCGGTCACGCCCCTGCCGGGCCTCGACGTGGCGGCCCTGCTCCAGGCCCTCGACCGCTACCCCTACGGCTGCTCCGAGCAGGTGGTGAGCCGGGCGATGCCGCTGCTCTATGTCAACAAGCTCGCGAGCCTGGAAAAGCTCGCCCTCGATGCGGGCGCGGACGACCGCGTGCGCGACTCGATCGAGCGGCTGCTCGCCCGGCAGGATTCGAGCGGCGACTTCGGCCTGTGGTCGGCGCAGGGGTCGAGCGACCTCTGGCTCGACGCCTACGTGACCGACTTCCTCACCCGGGCCCGGGAGCGCGGCTTCGCGGTGCCGCAGAAGGCCTTCGCCCAGGCGCTCGACTACCTGCGCAACGCGGTGGCCAACGCCGCCGAGGTGCGCAACGGCGGCGCGGATCTGGCCTATGCGGCCTACGTGCTCGCCCGGAACGGCCGGCCGGTGATGGGCGATCTGCGCTACCTCGCCGACACCAAGCTCACCGATTTTTCCTCCGCCCTCGGGCGCGCCCAACTCGCCGCCGCATTGGCGTTGCTGGGCGACCGCGGCCGGGCCACACGGGTGATGGACTCGGCCCTCACCGCGCTGCGGGCTGGGCGCGACACGGGCCTGTACCGCGCCGATTACGGCTCTCGCCTGCGCGACGGCGCCGGGCTGATCACGCTGGCGGCCGAGAGCGGGCTGACCCAGGGCGCCCTCGGCCCGGTCGCCGCCTTGTTCGGGGAGGAGCAGCAGACCGAGCGGGCGACGAGCACGCAGGAGAATGCCTGGATGGTGCTCGCCGCCGAGAGCCTGTCCAAGGAGGCCGAGGCCCTGTCGTTCGACCTCGACGGCGCGCCGCAGACCGGGACGCTCGCCCGGGTCTACCGGGAGGCGCGCTTGGCGGATCGGGGCGTGCAGCTGATCAATACCGGCCGCGGACCCGTGCAAGTGGCGGTGACCGTCAACGGCAACCCCCTGGCTCCGGAGCCGGCGACCGCGCAGGGCTACACGGTGGAGCGAAGCTTCCATCGCCTGGACGGCAGCCTCGTCGATCCGGCGGCGGGCCTGCGTCAGAACGACCGGCTCGTGGTGGTGCTCAAGGTCACCGAGGCCAAGGCGGAGGCCGCGCGCCTCCTGCTGGTCGATCCGCTGCCGGCGGGGCTCGAGATCGACAATCCGAAGCTGCTCGATGCCGACGTGCTCCAGGGCCTCGCCTTCGCCAAGTCGGACGTCCAGCCGGTCCATACCGAGTTCCGCGACGACCGGTTCGTGGCGGCCTATGACCGCGACCCGAGCCAGTCGGCCTTCTTCACCGTGGCCTACACGGTGCGGGCGGTCTCGCCCGGAACCTACGTGCATCCGGGCGCGACCGTGGAGGACATGTACCGGCCGGCCCGGTTCGGCCGGACCGCCACGGGGCGCGTGACCGTGGGAGCAGCCAGGTAGGTTGGATGCCGGGGGAACGCGCCGGTCGAGGGCGCGTCACCGTCATCACGGGCGGAGCGAAGTGACCCAGGGCAGCGCGCCATCGGTGATCTTGGCGCGGCCTTGGAGTGCTTCGCTTCGCCCGCGAAGACGCGGTGCCGAACACAGCATCCAGGGCTCGTTGAGGACGAGAAGGCGCAACCGGCTGAGCTGGATCGCTGCGTTGCGGCGAGCACATGGTGCATTGCGGAACCCCCGCGCGTGCCGGCCCATTCCCACAGGTCCCGTTCGGAACCCGTGGAGGCGATGCCCGATGCCGGACCTCGACGCGCTCACCGGCCCCGCCGCCCGCGGGCTGGCCTACCTGCCGTGGTGGGCCGAGAGCCTGATCCTGATCGTCGCCTGCTGCGCCGTGGTGATGCCGCTCCACGGAGTCGTCTACCGGGCGATGAAGCGCGCCGTCGCGGGCAAGAGCCTGTTCTGGCGCTCGCTGGTGTCGCGCACCCATGGGCCGACCCGGCTCGGCCTGATCGTGGTGGCGATCAGCCTCGCCTCGACCATCGTGCACCTGTCCTGGGAGGTGCGGATCGCCCTCAACCAGATCCTGCTGGTCGCCTTCGTGACGCTGACCGGCTGGTGCTGCGCCACGGCGCTGCACATCGCCACGGTGATCTACCTGCGCCGGTTCAAGCTCGACGCCGAGGACAACCTCCTGGCGCGCAAGCACTTCACCCAGATGCGCATCCTGGAGCGCGCGGGCGTGACCCTGGTGGCGCTGATCACCCTCGCGGTGGCGCTGATGACCTTCGAGCCGGTGCGCCAGTACGGCGTCAGCCTGCTCGCCTCCGCGGGGGCGGCGGGTCTGGTCCTGGGTCTGGCCATGCAGCCGGTCCTGTCGAACCTCGTGGCCGGGATCCAGATCGCGATCACGCAGCCGATCCGGATCGAGGATGCGGTCATCGTGGAGAACGAGTGGGGCTGGGTCGAGGAGATCACCGCGACCTACGTGGTGGTCCGCCTCTGGGACTGGCGCCGGCTGGTCCTGCCGCTGACCTATTTCATCCAGAAGCCGTTCCAGAACTGGACCCGCGACGGGGCCTCGCTGATCGGCAGCGTGTTTCTCTATGTGGACCACCGGGCCCCGGTGGCCGCCATGCGCGAGAAGCTCACCGAGATTGCCCGGGCGTCGCCCCTGTGGGACGGCAAGGTGGTCAACCTCCAGGTCTCGGATGCCAAGGAATCGACCATCGAGATCCGGATGCTGGTCAGCGCCCGCAACGCGCCCCAGGCCTGGGATCTGCGCTGCGTGGTCCGCGAGGCGATGATCACGTGGCTCCAGGCCGAGCACCCGGTGGCCCTGCCACGGCATCGTACGGAGTGGGTCGGGGCCGAGGAGCCGTCCCTGCGGCGGACGGAGGGGCGCCGCTTCGCGGCGTGATGCAGGCCATCACCGCGTCATCGGGAATGCTGCGCGGCCGCGCCGCCCGCGGGTCCCGATCCCGGCCCTCACCCCGCCGGCGCGAAATGCCCCCGGTAGCGGGCGCCGATCACCTCCACAGGCAGCGTGACGAACACGTCCGTCGTGCCGAACTGCCGGTCGATCACCGCGCCCTCGCCGAATGTCGCGCCGAGGCGCAGGTAGCCCTTGATCAGGGGCGGCAGCGCCTGCAGGGCGGCCTTGGCATCCACCGCCTCCTTCGGCAGCCGGTCCATCGCCACCGCGCGCTCCGGCAGCGGCCGGGCCCGCCACTCCTCGGGGGCGCGGGCATGGTGGTGCAGGAAGGCGAGCGGCAGGGCCAGCCGGTCCGGATTGGTGCCCTCCAGGCTGGCGCAGCCGATCAGCGCGTCGATCCGGTGGTGCAGCACGTAGGCGTAGATCCCCTGCCACAGCAGCTCGACCGTGCGCTTGCTCCGGTAGGGTTTGAGCACGCAGGATCGGCCCAGTTCCAGGATCCGCCGGTGCCCCTGAGCGGCCAGCAGCGGCCCGAGGTCGTACTCGCTCTCGGAATAGAAACCCGCGTGACGCTCGGCCACGTCACCGCGCAGCAGGCGGTAGGTGCCGACCACCTTCGGCCTGTGCTTGGCAAAGGGCTTCTTCCGCTTCGGAGGGGTGTGGTCGAGGACGAGGAGGTGGTCGCAGATCGCGTCGTAACCGTCGACGTCCCGGCGCGACAGGGCCGCGAGCCCGGAGGGCACCGCCGACATCTCCTCGTAGAACACCTTGAAGCGCAGGCGCTGTGCCCGGCGGATCTCGGACCTCTTCCGGGCCAGCCGCACTTCGAGGTTGCCGATGCGGCCGAGGCTGCGTTCCTCGAACGGCTCCGGCAGGCGGATCGCCTCCTCGGAGGACAGCACGTCGGCGATGCCGGCCGGGCCGCCCTCAACGGTACGCAGATGCGCGTGGCGGCGGCGCAGCTTGGCGATCGGCGCGCCCACGCCCCATTGCACGCCCCTGTGCCACCCGGCACCGAGCGCGCTGTAGGCTCCGCGGGCGAGATTGGCGACCATGATCCGGTTCACTCCGGGTGCGTCGTGCAGTGTCCCATCGGAATCAGAGCACGCCGTGGACACGCCATTATGACAGCCGCCACACGAAAGCGCCCCGGCCGGGGCCGGGGCGCTCGTAAAAATGCGGATGATCCGGAAGCGCGGTCAGGCGGCCTGCTGGACCGCGTCGGTGCGGACATCGCCCTCGATCACCGGGGCGCTGGGGCGGCCCGCCGTGGCGATCTGGATGCGGCGCGGCTTCTTCGCCTCCGGCACCTCGCGGACGAGGTCGATGTGGAGGAGGCCGTTCTCCAGGGCCGCACCCGTCACCTGGACGTGGTCGGCGAGCTGGAAGCGGCGCTCGAAGGCGCGGGCCGCGATGCCCTGATGCAGGAACTCGGCCTTGCCTTCCGCCTTGCGCTCGCCCTTCAGCGTGAGCGCGTTCTCCCGCACTTCGATCGACAGGTCGGCTTCGGTGAAGCCAGCGACCGCGACGGTGATGCGGTAGGCATTCTCGCCGGTCCGCTCGATGTTGTAGGGCGGGTAGGTGGGCGCAGCCTCGGCGCTGGCGAACTGGTCGAGCGCGGAAAACAGCCGGTCGAAGCCGACGGTCGAACGGTAGAGGGGCGCGAGATCGAACTGACGCATGACATATCCTCGTGTGAGCAACATGCAATTCCGGTCCGCCCCGAGGGGCCGGACCCGTCTTCCGTGCCGCCAGATGGCCGGCACAGACGAGATATCGGAGGGGGAAAAACGCGGTTCAAGACCCCGGGGCTTAGGGAGAATCGAGATTTTTTCGCTACGCTCGGCCGGTGCGTGGCTGTGCGTCAGGGGGGTCCATGGGACGGTTCGAGGGTAAGGCCAGGGCTGAGCCGCTGCTGACCCTGCGTGACACGCCCGACAATCCGGTCCCGCCCGGCGGCACCCTGATCGCGGTGGGGACGCGGGACGATTGCACCCTGCGGGCGGCCACCTGGCAGGCCACGACGCGCACCTGCTGGGGCACGGTCTGCCTGCTCCAGGGCCGGGCCGAGTTCATCGAGAAGTACTACGAGACGATTCGCGACCTGCGCGCCCGGGGCTTCGCGGTGGTGGCCTTCGACTGGCGCGGCCAGGGTGAGTCGGACCGGCGGGTGGACGATCCCCACAAGGGCCACGTCGCCCGGTACGACGATTACCGGCTCGACCTGCGCGCCGTGGCCGAGACCGTGCTGATGCCGCTGATGCCGGAGCCGCATGTCGGGCTCGCCCACTCGATGGGTGGCTGCGTCGCGCTGCTCGGGGCGCTCGACGGCTGGCTGCCGTTCCAGCGTCTCGTGACGGTGGCGCCGATGCTGTCGATCCGGATGATCCGCTGGCCGGCGGGGGCGTCCCTGCTGTCGCGGAGCCTGCAATGGCTCGGTCTCGGGAGCCGCTACATCCCGTTCGGCAAGCCGGTCTCGATCGCCACCAATCCCTATCCCGGCAACCGCCTGACGCGGGATCCGGTCCGCTACGCCCGCAACGCCGCGGCGGCCCGGCAGGTCGGTGCCGGCGCGGTCGGCGACCCGACGATCGCGTGGCTCGCCGAGTCGTTCCGGGCCATGGCGCGCCTGCGCGATCCGCGGGCGGCGCCGCGCATCACCCTGCCGACCCTGATCGTCGCCGCGGGGGCCGACCCCGTCTGCGGCACCCCCGACACCGAGCGCTTCGCGGCGCGGCTCAAGGCCGGGCACATCCTGGTCCTGCCGGATTCGCGCCACGAGATCCTGTCCGAGCGCGAGGCGATCCGGCAGGATTTCTGGGCGGCCTTCGAGGCCTTCGTGCCGGGCTCCCCCCTGCCCTCCCACGCGGAGGTCGCCACGCACGCCGCGGTGCCGGTGGCCTGAGGGTTTCAAAAGGGCTCGGCCTTTTTGCGGGTGCGGGGGAACCCTGCTGGCTCTGGGCGAAGCCCGAGATCGGGGCTCTGCCCCGATCCACCGTCAAAGGGCTGAGCCCTCTGGGATCCCGGACGATTCAGCCGCCCAGGTCCGGGTCGATGTCGCGGGGGCGGACGAACCGGTCGAGGCGCCCCTGCCCTTGGGCGATGTTGGCCCAGCGGTCGGTGTCGAACTCGATCACCACGTAGGCGGCGGTGGGGAATTCCAGCGCCAGGCGGTTGCGCACGGCACGCGGCCCCTCCCCGGCCAAATCCGACGCAAGGTCGCCCAGGCCCGGATTGTGGCCGACGACGATCACCGTCCCGGCGCTGTCTGGCGCAGACCGGATCACCGTCAGAATTTGGTGCGCCGACGCTTCGTAGATCTCCCGATGCCGGCGGGTCTCGGGGTTGCCGAGCGCAGCTGCCATCGCTTCCCAGGTCTCCCGGGTCCGCTGGGCCGTGGAGACCAGCGCGAGGTCCGGCCGCAAGCCCGCTTCAGCGAGATGGGCGCCCACGGCCGGCGCGGCCTGGCGGCCGCGGTCGTTGAGCGGACGCTCGTGGTCGGCGACGCCCGCCGGACGATCCGACTTGGCGTGCCGCAACAGGATCAGCCTGCGCATGACGTCAGCCCCTGGCAAGAACTCCGGACCGGCGCTGCGGTCTCCCGATGCCGGTTAGCCGAAAGCGCGGCGCGCGTCAGCCGCCGCGCTGCTCCCGCCGCATCATGAAGGCGAGCTTCTCGAACAGGCTCACATCCTGCTCGTTCTTCAGGAGTGCCCCGTGCAGCGGCGGGATCAGCTTGCGCCCGTCCTGCTCGCGCAGGGTCTCGGGGGCGATGTCCTCCGAGACGAGGAGCTTCAGCCAGTCGAGCAGCTCCGAGGTCGAGGGCTTCTTCTTGAGGCCCGGCACCTCGCGCATCGCCAGGAAGGTCCGCAGGGCCTCTTCGACGAGGCGGTGCTTGATGCCCGGATAGTGGACGTCGACGATGCGTTGCAGCGTCTCGGAATCGGGGAACTTGATGTAGTGGAAGAAGCAGCGGCGCAGGAACGCGTCCGGCAGCTCCTTCTCGTTGTTCGACGTGATGATCACGATCGGCCGGCGCACGGCCTTCACGGTCTCGCCGGTCTCGTAGACGTGGAACTCCATCCGGTCGAGTTCGGTGAGCAGGTCGTTCGGGAACTCGATATCGGCCTTGTCGATCTCGTCGATCAGCAGGACCGGGCGCTCGGGCGCCGTGAACGCCTCCCAGAGCTTGCCGCGCCGGATGTAGTTGCCGATCTCCGAAACCCGCGGGTCGCCGAGCTGCGAGTCACGCAGCCGCGAGACCGCGTCGTACTCGTAGAGCCCCTGCTGGGCCTTGGTGGTCGACTTGATGTTCCAGACGATCAGCGGGGTGTTCAGACCCTTGGCGATCTCCTCGGCCAGCACGGTCTTGCCGGTGCCGGGCTCGCCCTTCACGAGGAGCGGCCGTTCGAGCACCATGGCTGCGTTGACCGCCGCCGTGAGGTCGGGGGTCGCCACGTAGGTCTCGGTGCCGGAAAAGCGCATCGCGGTCTCGGGGAGGTGGGCCTGGCATCACGGGTAACGCGACGCCGGGTCAGGCCGCAAGCGCCACGCCTTTTCCGGACAGGTGGAGCGAAGCGGCCCCTGATCCGGGATCCAGCCACGCAAGCGGCTCGATCGTCGATCCTGGGGATCGGTCCCGGCGAACCGCAACGGCGGCGAGCTCATCGGCCTCGCCCGATCCTGGACCAGGGCCCTGGACCAGGGCGCATGACGGCGCCCTATGACGGCGCCCTACCCCCGCAGCGCCCCCGCCTCGGGCAGCACGCAGTTCGACAGAAACGCCGCGAGGTCGTCGGTGATGTGGTCGATATGCGGCTCGCGCACGGCCTCCTGCTCGAACGCTTCCCGGTAGGGATCGCTGACCTTGGGGACCACCAGGACGGTTGCCATCCCGAGGTCGTGCGGCACGGCGAGGTTGCGGGCGATGTCCTCGAACAGGGCGGCCCGCGTCGGCTCGACGTCGTGGGCCGTGAGGAAGCGCTCGTAGGTCGAGCGCTCCGGCTTCGGTATGAAATCGGCGGCCGCGATGTCGAACACGTCCTCGAAATGGTCGAGGATCCCGAGCTTGGCGGCCACGTTCTCGGCATGCCGGCGCGACCCGTTGGTCAGGATCAGCTTGCGCCCCGGCAGCCGTTCGATCGCGTCGCCGAGACCCGGGTCGAGCTGGATCGTCGAGTGGTCGATGTCGTGCGCGAAATCGAGGAACTCGTGCGGATCGACATCCGCCTCCGCCATCAGGGCCTTCAGGGTCGTGCCATAGGTATGGTAGAAATGCTTCTGCAGGGCGCGGGCCGAGATCCCATCGAGCCCATAGAGCTTCATCACGTAGAGCGTGATTCGGTCGTCGATCTGCGGCCAAACCCGGGCGTCGCTCGGGTAGAGCGTGTTGTCGAGGTCGAACACCCAGGTGTCGACATCGGCGAAGCCGCGCGCGTCGGGCGTGGTGAACTGGGCCTTGTCGGGGTGATGCACCGTATCCCCTTGGATTCCTGGCCCCCGCGCGGGCGAATCTGAACCTCTACGGTCAAGCTCGCAAGCCTGGCTGGCCCGGGGCTGGCCCGGAACAGGACAATGCGGGCGCGGGACGGAAGTTTCCGTCCCGCGCCCCGCGCCGCCGGATCGCGCCCTCAGCCCCGTCGGATCAGCGTGCCGGCGCCGTAATCGGTGAACAGCTCCAGCAGCACCGCGTGGTTGACCTTGCCGTCGAGGATGACGACCGCCTCCACGCCGCGCTCGATCGCGTACATGCAGGTCTCGATCTTGGGGATCATCCCGCCCGTGATGGTGCCGTCCGCGATCAGGCGGCGGCAATCCTCCACGGTGAGTTCGGGGATCAGCTTCTTGTCCTTGTCGAGGACGCCCGGAACGTCGGTGAGCAGCAGCAGGCGCTTGGCCCGCAGCGCCCCCGCGATCGCCCCCGCGAACGTGTCGGCATTGACGTTGTAGGTCTGCCCGTCCGCCCCGTAGGCGACCGGCGCGAGCACGGGAATGAGCTCGGCCTTCAGCACCGCATCGAGCACGCCGCGCTCGACATGCTCCGGTTCGCCGACGAGGCCGAGATCGATGGTCTGCTCGAGATGGCTCTCGGGATCGACCATGGTCTTGAGCGCCCGCTTGGCCCGGACCATGTTGCCATCCTTGCCGCACAGGCCGACGGCCCGCCCGCCCTCGGCCGAGATCCAGCCGACGATCTGCTTGTTGATCAGGCCGGCCAAGACCATCTCGACCACCTCCACGGTGGCCGCGTCGGTGACGCGCAGGCCGCCGCGGAACTCGGACTGGATGCCGAGCCGGTCGAGCATCTTGCCGATCTGCGGGCCGCCCCCGTGCACGACGATCGGCTTCAGCCCGGATTGTTCGAGGAGGACGATGTCCTCCGCGAAATCCTCGGCCGCCGACCGGTCGCCCATGGCGTGGCCGCCATACTTGATGACCACGATCTCCTGGTCGTAGCGCTGCATGTGGGGCAGCGCCTGGGCCAGAACCTCGGCGCGCACGTGCACGTTCGGCAATTCGGTCATCGCGGTCCTTCGCCGATCCTTGGGTCAGGGCAAGGGGTTATGGCAAGCGGGTGGGATTGCGGCCGCACCCGCCGGGCGGGGGCGCTTCTACAGGAAGCTGTCGGCACTGCGAAGCCGCCGTAGGGCCGGATGCCGGACGGAGAGCGGCGGGCCGCGAAACTGCGGGGATGACGGGGTCGACTCACCCCGGTGGCACTGCTGTCAAAAAACAGTCACCCTTCCCGTGTGTTGCAACCCGGCTACAGATTGGAGCAGAACCAGGGTCGAACGGGTTGCACACCCGAGGCGCCCGGCTCATGCTGCACTGCAGCGCGCTGGAAGCTGTTTGCCGGGAGGACCGGATGCGGATCGCGATGATTGGGGCCGGATATGTCGGCCTGGTGTCCGGGGCGTGCCTGGCCGATTTCGGACACAGCGTGGTCTGCATCGATCGCGACCCGGACAAGATCGCGAGCCTGAATGCCGGCCGGATGCCGATCTACGAGCCGGGGCTCGATGCCCTGGTGGCTGAGAACGTCCGGCAGGGCCGGCTCGCCTTCCGCACCAGCATGCGCGAGGCCGTGGCCGAGGCTGACGCGGTGTTCATCGCGGTGGGTACCCCCTCCCGCCGCGGCGACGGCTTCGCCGATCTGAGCTTCGTGTTCGACGCGGCACGCGAGATCGCCGAAGCGCTGTCGGGCTTCACCGTTGTGGTGACGAAGTCGACCGTCCCGGTCGGCACCGGCGACGAGGTCGAGCGCATCATCCGCGAGACCAACCCCTCGGCCGACTTCGCCGTCGCCTCCAACCCCGAGTTCCTGCGCGAGGGCGCGGCCATCGCCGATTTCAAGCGGCCCGACCGCATCGTGGTCGGCAGCGAGGAGGCCCGGGCCGAGGCGGTGATGCGCGAGGTCTACCGGCCGCTCTACCTGAACGCCGCGCCGATCCTTGTGACCAGCCGCCGCACCGCCGAGCTGACCAAATACGCCGCCAACGCGTTCCTGGCCGCCAAGATCACCTTCATCAACGAGATGGCCGACCTGTGCGAGGAAGTCGGCGCCGACGTGCAGCAGGTCGCCCGGGGCATCGGGCTCGACAACCGGATCGGCACCAAGTTCCTGCATGCCGGACCGGGCTATGGCGGATCGTGCTTCCCCAAGGACACGCTGGCCCTGGTCAAGACCGCCCAGGATGCCGGCACGCCGCTGCGGCTCGTAGAGACCGTCGTGGCGGTCAACGACCAGAGGAAGCGCGCCATGGCGCGCAAGATCATCAAGGCCTGCGCCGGTTCCGTGCGCGGCAAGACGGTGGCGCTGCTCGGCCTGACCTTCAAGCCGGACACGGACGACATGCGCGACGCACCGTCGCTGGCCATCGTGGCGGGCCTGCAGGATGCGGGCGCAAAGGTGCGTGCCTACGACCCTGAGGGCATGGCGCATGCGCGGGTGCTGATGCCGGCCGTGGACTACGCCGAGAACGCCTATGCCTGTGCGGAGGGGGCCGAGGCGCTGGTGATCGTCACCGAGTGGAACGCCTTCCGGGCCCTCGACCTCGACCGGCTGCGGCAGGCCATGGCGTCCGGCGGGGCGATGCCGGTCCTGGTCGATCTGCGCAACATCTACGATCCCGAAAGCGCCGCGCGGCACGGCTTTATCTATTGCGGCGTCGGACGAAACGGGGCCGGCGCCGAGCCGAACCCGTCCTGACCTGTACGATGATCCGGGGATCTCTTCGGAAGATCTTCTCGTGGCCTGGGCGCAACGCGGTCAGACCGGCTTCCGATCGCAGGGCGAAACTGCGGCTTTCTGATGATCGTTTCAGCGTCTCGACGACCAGTCGAACGGTCCAAACTTGGCGTTCTGATCGCCGGGATTGGATAGGACTCTGATGAATACATGTCACAGCCTTCGGCAATTTCGCCGCGCGGGGATGACCTCGCGTGTGGGCTGGTTGGACACCGCAATGGTGCCACAGTAAGGGGTGAGAGGGTACTCACTCGTCGAGAGCCGAGCCGACTTCCGATAACGAGCGTGTGCGAACCGAACGTGACACAACGTACAGACATTGCGATCGTCGGACGCGCATGCCGACTGCCCGGGGCCCCCAGTGTGGACGGGCTGTGGTCACTCCTCTCCGAGGGGCGCTGTGCCGTCAGCAAGGTGCCGGCCGACCGGTTCTCCCTGGAGCGGTTCGCGCATCCCCGCGCCCATGAGCGTGGCAAGAGCTACACCTGGGCGGCGGGCGTCATCGACGACGTGTGGTCGTTCGACCCGGCGGTGTTCGGCATCTCGCCCCGCGAGGCCGAGCAGATGGATCCGCAGCAGCGGATGCTGCTGGAGCTGACCTGGGAAGCCCTTGAGGATGCGGGCCTGCGCCCGTCGAGTGTGGCCGGCAGCCATATCGGCGTGTTCGTCGGTGCCTCCTCGCTCGATTACGGCAACCTGCGCATCCTCGACGCGCCGTCGGGCGACGCCTATGCGGCCACCGGCAACACGCTCTCGATCATCTCGAACCGCATCTCGTACATCTTCGACCTGAAGGGCCCGAGCTTCACGGTCGACACGGCCTGCTCGTCCTCGCTGGTCGCCTTCGACAACGCCGTGCAGGCGATCCGGTCGGGCCGTGTGGACACGGCCGTCGTCGCGGGCGTCAACGTGCTGGCGAGCCCGTTCAACTTCATCTGCTTCTCCACCGCGCAGATGCTCTCGCGCACCGGCCTGTGCCAGGCGTTCTCCAAGAACGCGGACGGCTACGTGCGCTCGGAGGGCGGCGTGGTGTTCGTGCTGCAATCGGCCGAGGCCGCGCGGCGCAACGGCGCCACGGTGCGCGCCGTCGTGGCGGCGTCGGGCATCAACTCCGACGGTCGGACCACCGGCATCTCGCTCCCCTCGGGCTATGCCCAGGGTGCGCTCCTCGAGAAGGTCTATCGCGAGGCCGAGATTGGCCTCGACGATCTCGCCTTCATGGAGGCGCACGGCACCGGTACGCCGGTGGGCGATCCGATCGAGGCCTCAGCCATCGGCTCGAAGCTCGGTCGCGGCCGGCAGGCGCCGCTGCCGATCGGCTCGATCAAGACCAATATCGGCCATACCGAGCCGGTCTCCGGCCTGGCCGGCCTGATGAAGGCGACGCTGGCGCTCGAGCACGACCTCGTGCCGCCGTCGCTGCATGCGGCCGAGCTGAACCCCGACATCCCGTTCGACGAGCTGAACCTGGACGTCGTGCGCGCGCCGCTGAAGATCGGCCGCGGCCCCCGCGAGCGTTTCGCCGGCGTGAACTCCTTCGGCTTCGGCGGCACCAACGCGCACGTCGTCATCACCGATGCCCCCGCATGGTCGAAGGCCGCCGAGACGGCGCCGGAGCCCGCCGCGCAGCTGCTGCTGCTCTCGGCCCAGAGCCGGGCCGCGCTGAACGAGATGGCCCTCGACTATGCCGAGCGCCTGGAAGCCGAGCCGGCCCAGGCTCCGACCATTGCGGCCGCCGTCGCGCATCGCCGCGAGCGCATGCCGGCCCGCCTCGCCATCGCGCTCGACGGCAGGACCGATGTCGCCGCCGCCCTCCGCGCCGTCGGCGAGGGTGAGGACAGCCAGGATGCCTTCACCGGCACCGCGGTCGACCGCGTGGCCGAGGTGGCCTTCATCTATTCGGGCAACGGCAGCCAGTGGGCCGGGATGGGCCGCGAGGCCTACGAGGAGAACGCGGTCTTCCGCGCGACCTTCGACCGGATCGATACCCTGTTCCAGGTCTATTCGGACTGGTCGCTCAAGGACGCGCTCTACGCCGAGGATCTGGATGAGCGCCTCGCGCTGACCAGCGTCTCGCAGCCGCTGATCTTCGCCATCGAGAGCGCCTCGACGGCCGCACTCAAGGCCAAGGGCCTGATCCCGTCCTACGTGCTCGGCCACAGCGTGGGTGAGATCGCCGCCGCCGAGGCGGCCGGGGTCCTGAGCCTGGAGGATGCGGTCCGGGTCATCTACTACCGCAGCCACCATCAGGAGACGACGCACGGCCAGGGCACCATGGCGGTGCTGCTGATGCCGTCCGAGGAGGTCGAGACCTTCCTCAAGGATTTCCCGACCCTCGACATCGCCGCCTACAACAGCCCGAAGGCCGTGACGGTCGCGGGCCCGGTGGCCGATATCGAGGCCGCCCTGAAGGCCCTGTCGCGCAAGCGCCGGCGCGGGCGCAAGCTCGACCTCGCCTACGCCTTCCATGGCCGGCTGATGGACCCGACCGAGAAGCCGCTGCTGCGCGATCTCGGTGGCCTCAAGGCGCGGTCCGGCACCACCGCGATGGTTTCCACCGTGACCGGCAGCGTGCTGGACGGCTCGCATTTCGGCGCCTCCTACTGGTGGCGCAACATCCGCGAGCCGGTGCGCTTCTGCGAGGCCGTGCAGGACGCCACCCGCCGCGGCGCCCGCGTCTTCGTCGAGGTCGGCCCGCGCGCGACGCTCATGTCGCATGTCGGCGACGCGGTCGAGCCGCTCGGCATCGAGACCGCCACGGTCGGCGTGATGCACCGCAAGGCGTCCGGCGGCGACCCGATCGCCAAGGCGGTCAGCGCCGCCCTGGTCCAGGGCGCCCAGGTCGACGAGGCCGTGCTGTTCGGCGATGCGCCGAAGGGCGACGTGCGCCTGCCGACCTATCCCTGGCAGCGCCGCCCGTTCCGCCTCGCCGACACCACCGAGGGCGTCGGTGCGATGAGCGCCCGCCCCTATCATCCGCTGATCGGCTCGCGCACCACCTTCGACGGTCTGGAGTGGAACGGCTTCGTCGATCCCGCGACCGTGCCCGAGCTGGAGGACCACAAGGTCGACGGCCAGGTGATCATGCCGGGCGCCGGCTTCGTCGAGATGGCTCTGGCCTGCGTCCGCGAGGCGATGCGCGACGACGAGGTCGTGCTGGCCGATTTCGAGATCGTGGCGCCGATGGTGTTCACCGAGGACGCCCTGCGCGAGGTCGCGGTGCGCCTGTCGGGCTCCGGGAACGGCATCCAGGTGCTGAGCCGCCCGCGCCTCACCCAGACCCCCTGGCAACTGCACGCCCAGGCCAAGATCGTCGAGGGCACCTTCTCGGCCCCGAAGGCTCCGGACCTGAACGGCTTCAGCTTCGAGACGGCCGGCGAGCACGTGCTCTCCGGCGACGCGCTCTACGCCAAGGCCCTGGCCTCGGGCCTGGCCTTCGGCCCGAGCTTCCAGCAGGTCGCCCTGAGCGCAAGGCTGGATGACGCCACCATCGTGTCGGATCTGCTGCCGGCCGAGCCCGATACCCGCTACGGCCTCGTGCCGAACCGGCTCGACGCCTGCTTCCACGGGCTGATCCTGCTCTTCGCCGACCTGCTCGGCGAGAACGGCGGCAAGGCCTACATCCCGGTCCGCTTCGGCGAGGTCCGGCTGCTGCGCCCCGGCGCGGTGATCGCCCGCTCGATCATCCGCACCCGCCGCTGCAACGAGCGCTCGATCCTGGCCGACTTCACCCTCCTCGATGCCGAGGGGGCGGTGATCGCCACGATCCGCGAGGGCCGGTTCCAGGCCCTGCGCGCTAAGAACGGCGGCGACCTCTCGGCCTTCGCGATCTCGCAGGTGCCGGAGCTCGCCACCGAGCCGACCGCGATCCCGATGGAGCGCCGCCCGAGCGTGGCCGCGCGTCTGCGTCCGCTCGCCGCCGAGGCGAAGGGGCCGTCCGACGCCGCCCTGTCGCCGGGCCACCTCCTGCTGGAGGGCTGGGCCACCTCCCTCGCCTACCGCCTCGCCTCCGGTCTGGCGCAGGGCGAGACCGTGTCGGTGACCGATAGCCGCGTGCCCGAGTCCCTGCGGCCCTGGCTGCTGAACGCCCTCTACGCCCTGGAGAGCAGCGGGCTCGCCGAGCGCGCCGGCCAGAACTGGACCCTGGGCGACGGCTCCGCCCTGCCGGCGCCCGACGAGATCATGCGCTGGATCGCGGGGGACCATCCGGACCTCTCGGCCGAGCTGGTGCTGATCGCCGATGTCGGCGCCCTGGTCGACCGGCTCCTCGCCGGCACGCTGACTGACGCGCCGGCCCTGCCGCAGGGGGCGATCGACGCCTTCGTGCTGCGCTCGGCCACCGCGCGCCACGGCGCCGACGTGGTCGCCAACCTGATCGAGCGCAGCCGCGCGCAGCTCCCCAAGGAGCGGGCGCTCCGCGTCCTGCAGGTCGGCTTCGGCCCGCTTTCGGCCCAGGCCGCGACCTTCGCCGCCGCCGCCGAGGCCCGGCTCACCGTGTTCGAGACAGACCGCCGGCTCGCCGAGCGCGCCCGCCTGTCCCTCGGCCGCGCCGCCGCCGTGGTGGAGAGCGCGGATGAGCTCGCCCCCGGCAGCTTCGACCTGATCCTGGCCTCCGGCAGCCTGCATCGCGGCGACCGGTCCCTGCCGGGCCAGCTCGCCTCGGCGCTCGCCACGGGCGGCCTGCTGGTGGCGGTGGAGCCCGGGGCCTCGCTGTTCCGCGACCTCGTGTTCGGCCTGACCCCGGGCTGGTTCGAGGAGGCGGTCGGCGGCCTACCGGTTGGCCGGCTGGAGGATATCGAGGGCTGGCAGCGCACGCTCAGCGCCCACGGCCTCGTCAAGGTCGAGGTCGAGCGTGCGGCCTCGGCCAATGGCGACGACCTGCTGCTGACGGCGGAGGCGCCGGTGCGCCCGGGCCCGGCCCCGGCGCAGAGCTTCGCCTTCATCATCGGCTCCGACGACGAGTTCGCGGCCGAGACCGCCTCCTCGCTGGCGACCCTGCTGGTCGCGGGCGGCGTGCATGTCTCGATCATCCTCGACTCCGAGACCTCCCTGATGGAGCTGGAGAAGGAGACCCCCGACACGGTGGTGTTCCTGGCCGGCGCCTTCACCCGCGGCGGCGAGGCCTCCGAGCGCCTGCGCGACCGCTGCCTCAGCCTGAAGCGCTGCACCGAGCATCTCGGCGCCCGCCAGACCCGCCTCTGGGTCGTCGCCCCCGGCGCGACCCGTGATCGCGGCGGCCAGACCACCAACATCGAGGCCGGCGTGTGGGCCTTCTCCCGCACCCTCGCCAACGAGGCCCCGAACCTCGACGTCCGCCGCATCGACCTCTCGCCCGAGATGTCGTCGAAACGCGCCTCCGAGCGCCTGCGCGACCTCATCCTCTCCGGCACGCCAGAGACCGAGATCGTGCTGGATGACGAGCGGACGCAGGTCGTGCGCTTCCATGCGGGCCGGCCGCAGCACCGGGATCCGGCGGATCTGGTCCCGGCCGAGGCCGCGCGCCTGGAGCGCAGCAACACCGGCGGCCTGAGCGAGATGGTCTGGGGTCCGGCCGAGCGCCGCGCCCCCGGCAAGGGCGAGATGGAGATTGCGGTGGAGGCCACCGGCCTCAACTTCCGTGACGTTCTCTGGGCGCTCTCGATGCTCCCCGAGGAGATCCTGGAGGACGGCTTCGCCGGTCCGCGCCTCGGCCTCGAATGCGCCGGCCGCGTCACGGCCGTCGGTCCGGGCGTGAAGGGCTTCAAGGTCGGCGACCCGGTCGTCGCCTTCGCCCAGTCGGGCTTCGCCACCCATATCGTGGTGCCGGATCTCGTCGTCGCCCCGATGCCGCAGGGCCTCGACCCGATGGCGGCCGCCACCGTGCCGGTCGCCTTCCTCACCGCCTATTACGGCCTCGTCTCCTGCGCCCGGATGCGGCGCGGCGAGTGGGTGCTGGTCCATGGCGGCGCGGGCGGCGTCGGGCTGGCGGCCCTGCAGATCGCCAAGCTCAAGGGCGCGCGGGTCATCGCCACGGCGGGCTCCCGCGAGAAGCGGGCGCTGGTGAAGGCGCTCGGGGCCGAGCACGTGCTCGATTCCCGCTCGCTGGCCTTCGTGGACGAGGTCCGGGCGATCACCGGCGACGGCGTCGACATCGTGCTGAACAGCCTGTTCGGCGAGGCGATGGAGCGCTCGCTCAACGCGCTGCGGCCCTTCGGCCGCTTCGTCGAGCTGGGCAAGCGCGACTACGTCGCCAACACCCATATCGGCCTGCGCCCGTTCCGGCGGAACCTCAGCTACTTCGGCGTCGATCTCGATCAGGTGATTCAGCACCAGGGCGATGACGGCGCGCGGATGTTCCGCGAGGTGATGGCCCTGTTCAACGACGGCGGCCTGAAGCCCCTGCCCTACCAGCCCTTCACCGCGGCCGAGACCTCGGATGCGTTCCGGCTGATGCAGCAGTCGGGTCACATCGGAAAGATCGTGATCAGCCCGCCCAAGGCCGGCACGATCATGAAGGACACGGCGAAGCCGTTCACGGTTTCGGAGACGGGCGTCCATCTGCTCACCGGCGGCCTCGGCGGCTTCGGCCTGGAGGCGGCGCGCTGGCTGATCGACCGGGGTGCCAAGCACCTCGTGCTGGCCGGCCGCAAGGGCGCGGCCACCGACGAGGCCAAGGCGATCGTGGCCGAGCTATCGGCCCGGGGCGTGACCGTCGAGGCGAAGGCGGTCGACATCACGAGCCGCGCCTCGGTGGACCGGCTGCTGGCCGAGATCGAGCAGAAGGGCAAGAAGCTGGCCGGCGTGCTGCACGCCGCTGCGGTGCTCCAGGACGGCCTGATCTCCAACATCGACGCCGCGGCGCTCGACGCGGTGATCAGCCCGAAGGTGATCGGCGCCCAGCACCTCGACGCCGCCACCCGCGACCGGAGCCTCGACTACTTCGTCCTGTTCTCCTCGGCGACGACCTTCATCGGCAACCCGGGCCAGGGCTCCTACGTGGCCGCCAACGGCTTCATGGAGGGTCTGGCCCGGCAGCGCCGCCGTCGCGGCCTGCCCGCCCTGGCGGTGGCCTGGGGTGCGATCGGCGATGTCGGCATGCTCGCCCGCAACAAGGCGGTCATGGAAGGCCTCGCCGGCCGCGTCGGCGTCACGCCGATGGAGGCCCGCCGCTGCCTCGACCTGATGGCCGAGGCGCTGGGCAGCCAGGGTGCGTCCCCGGACGAGGCGGTCATCGCCATCGCGGCGATGCACTGGGGCAAGGCGCGCGAGCGTCTCGCCACCATGCGTTCGCCGAGCTACGCCGAACTCGGGTCGGACCAGCAGGCCGAGGCCGGTGGCGTCCAGGCGATCAACATCGGGGCGCTGCTTAAGGGCGGCGACATCGACTCGGTCCGCAAGACCGTGTCGGACGCCATCGTTGAGGACATCGCCCGCATCCTGCGCCTGCCGAAGGACGATATCAGCCGCGTGCGCCAGCTCTCGGAGATCGGCCTCGACTCGCTGATGGGTGTCGAACTCGGCGCCAGCCTGCAGGAGCGCTTCGCCCTCGATGCGCCGCCCGCGGGCCTGTCCTCGGGCATGACCGTCAACGAGCTGTCGGAGTCCTTAATTCAGGCGGTTTCCGCGCCCATGGATGAGGCGGCCGGTGTCGCGATGAGCCTCGTCTCGAAGCACATCGGTGGTGAGATCGATGCGCAGATGATGGCGCCGCTTCGGGAACTCATCGAGCAGACGTCCAGCGAGATCAAAGAGACGAACTCATGACCGATACGGCACGGCCTGACGGCGGGCGCGCGGCGCTCGCCGGCTTCGTGACGAACCGCCTCGGGCGCGCGACCCCGCGCCCGGCCCCCGTCAAGGCGGCCTCCCCGGCTGGCAAGTCGGCGGCGCAGAATTTCGAGAACCTGCCGGGCTACCGGGAGCTGAAGCTCCAGCGTCAGGCGGCCGAGCTGATCGGCCTGGGCAACCCGTTCTTCCGCGTCCATGATGCGAAGGCCGGCGCGACCACGCGGATCGACCAGAAGAGCTTCACCAACTTCTCGTCCTATGACTATCTCGGCCTGAACGGTCATCCGCGGGTCAGCAACGCGGCCCGCGAGGCGATCGACGCCTACGGCACCTCGGCCTCGGCGAGCCGCGTGGTGGCGGGCGAGCGGCCGGGTCATATCAGCCTGGAGCAGGCGCTGGCCAAGCACTACCGGTCCGAGGGCTGCGTCGTGATGGTGAGCGGGCACGCCACCAACGTGACCACCATCGGTGCCCTGCTCGAAGCCGGCGACGTGATCTTCCACGACGCGCTGTCCCACAACAGCATCGTGACCGGCGCGCAGCTCTCCGGCGCCCAGCGTCGCTCCTTCGCGCATAACGACCTCGACGCCCTGGAGACGCTGCTCCAGACGACCCGCCACGAGCACCGCCGGGCGCTGATCGTGGTCGAGGGCCTCTACAGCATGGACGGCGATGCGCCGGACCTCGCCGGGCTCATCGCCCTCAAGAAGCGCTACGATGCGTGGCTGATGGTCGACGAGGCCCACGGCCTCGGCGTGACCGGCCGGACCGGCGCCGGCCTGTTCGAGCATTGCGGTGTCGACCCCAAGGAGGTCGACATCTGGATGGGCACGCTGTCGAAGACGCTCTCGACCTGCGGTGGCTACATCTGCGGCCCGATCGCGCTGATCGAGTACCTGAAGCACTCGGCCGGCGGCTTCGTCTACAGCGTCGGCATGTCGCCGCCGCTTGCGGCGGCCGCGGAGGCGGCGCTCGCCGTGATGAATGCCGAGCCGGAGCGGGTCGAGCGCCTGCGCCAGAACGGCACCCTGTTCCTGACCACCGCCAAGAAGCTCGGCCTCGATACCGGTTTCAGCCTCGGCCTCGCCGTGGTGCCGATCATCGTGGGCGATTCGCTGAAGGCCGTGACCCTGTCGGACCGGCTGTTCCGGCGCGGCATCAACGTGCAGCCGATCATCCATCCCGCGGTGCCCGAGCGGGCCTCGCGCCTGCGCTTCTTCCTGACCTCCGAGCACACCCCGGACCAGATCCGCGACACCGTGAACGCGGTCGCCGAGGAATTGGCCGCGATCGACAAGGGCGGCTCGCTGATCGAGCAGCTGCTGGCCAAGCGGGCCTGAGCACATCCGGGGCTGGAGGCCTCGGCTCCTGATCGGCATAGGGAAAACGAGAACAGGGCGCGGATCTCTTCCGCGCCCTGTTCTCGTTTGAGGATCTGTCGGGACGATCGCCGGCCCGGAGGCCGGCGGCACGCTACTTCGTGTAGGCGTAGGCCGTGGCCACGGAGGCGATCGGCCCGGTGACGCCGCTGAAGGCGGTGAGCACCTTCGACAGCTCGGTGAACGGCGCGTTCGACACGTAGATCAGGTCGCGGTTGCGCATCCGGAACGCCTGGGACACGAACAGGCTGTTCGGGTCGCGCATATCGATCCGGTACACCACCGGGACCAGGGGCGTGCCCAGCAGCTTCGAGCCCGGGTTCAGCCGCCGCACCACGCTGGCCGGCTCGAACCGGAAGATGAAGGTGCCGGCCGGGTCGGCGGCGAAGTCCGACAGGCCGCGCGCC
>NZ_JAKSYG010000073.1 GCF_022829725.1 Methylobacterium sp. E-005
GGCGCGCGGCCTGTCGGACTTCGCCGCCGACCCGGCCGGCACCTTCATCTTCCGGTTCGAGCCGGCCAGCGTGGTGCGGCGGCTGAACCCGGGCTCGAAGCTGCTGGGCACGCCCCTGGTCCCGGTGGTGTACCGGATCGACATGCGCGACCCGAACAGCCTGTTCGTGTCCCAGGCGTTCCGGATGCGCAACCGCGACCTGATCTACGTGTCGAACGCGCCGTTCGCTGAGCTGTCGAAGGTGCTCACCGCCTTCAGCGGCGTCACCGGGCCGGTCTCGTCCATCGCCACCGCCTACTATTACGTGAAGTAAACGCGGGATGGCGGCCGACAGGTCGCGGAAAAAAATCGCGTTTTCCCGCGTCCTCGCGTATGGGCAACGGGTGCGGTGCGGGAATGCGGCGCGGATGCCGCATGCCTTCCGCCTGTGGTGGCCGCGCGTCAGGATGCCTAGAAGAGCCCGATGAAGATCGGACGCGTCGTCCCCGCAAGCGGGCCGTTCCGGCCCGCACTGATGTCCCTGGGCCTGTGTGTCGCGCTCCTCCCGGCGGTGCCGGCGAAGGCCGACGTGGTGATCGGCGTGGCGGTCCCGCGCTCGGGACCCTACGTCGCGGTCGGCGAGCAGGTGCTGCGCGGGGTCGAGGCGGCGGCGCGGGACGCCAACGCCATGGGTGGCCTCGATGGTCAGCCCGTGACCCTCGACGTGCAGGACGATGCCTGCGACTCGAACACCGCGACCGCGGTGGCCAACCATTTCGTGCGCGGGAACGTCCGCCTCGTGGTCGGGCACGTCTGCTCGAACGCCTCGATCGCCGCCTCCGATATCTATGCCCAGAACGGCGTGGTGATGATCACCGCCGCCTCCGTGGCGGCCCGGCTCACCGACCGGGGGTTGCCGACCATCTTCCGGGTCTGCGGGCGCGACGACGATCAGGCGCGCCTGTCGGCCGCCGTGCTGGCCGAGCGCTTCCGCGACCGGAAGATCGCGCTGATCCAGGATCAGACCCCGGCCTCCCGGGCACTCGCCGCCGCCACCAAGGACAACCTCAACCGGATCGGCGTCAACGAGGCGCTGTCGCTCTCCTTCTCGCCGAGCGACGCCGACGATGCCGCCCTGGCTGACCGCCTCAAGGGCGCGGGGATCGACGTGGTCTATTACGGCGGCGACGCCGCTGAGATGGGGCGCCTCGTGAAGATCGCCGCCGACCGGGGTTTCCGCCCACAATGGTTCGGCACCTCGGCCATCGCCACGCCGGATTTCGCCAAGATCGCGGGGCCGGCGAGCAACGGCGTGCTGATGACCTTCTACCTCGATCCCAGCCGGCAACCGGCCGCCGCCAGCGTGGTGAAGGCCTTCAAGGCCGAGGGCGTCGACCCGACCGGCTCGACGGTCTACGGCTACGCGGCCATGCAGGCGCTGGTGGCGGCCGGCAACTTCGCGCATTCGGTGGAACCGAAGCCGATCGCGCAGACGCTGCACACGGAACGGTTCGACCTCGTGCTCGGCACGGTCGGGTTCGACGCCAAGGGCGACGTCACCGCCCAGGGCTACGTGCTCTACGTCTGGAAGGACGGGAGTTTCACGCCGGCGGGGAAGTGAGGCGTTTCCCGCGTCTTCAGGCAGACGCACCCGGGATGCCGCTTCGGCGGGACCGGCGTTGACCGCAGGCATCTGCCGCGCTCTCATCCGGCGATGGAGCTCGGCGACATCACAATCCGGCGCGCCGTATCGAGCGATGCGGCCACGATCGCAACCCTTCACACGGCCAGTTGGCGCGATGCCTATGCGGCGCTCCTGGATCCGACCTACCTCGCCGGCCCGATCGAGGACGAGCGACGCGCCCTGTGGTCGGACCGTCTTGAGCACCCCGACCCGCGCAGAACGACCCTTCTTGCGGAAACAGCGGACGCAACGGCGCTCGGCTTCGGATGCGTGTATCGCGATCTCGATCCGGCCTGGGGCAGTCTGATCGATAATCTGCATGTCGACCCCCAGAGGCGCGGGCAGCGTATCGGGTCCCATCTCATGGAGGCGGTCGCCCGCTGCGTCGAAACGAATGCAGAGCTCAGTGGCATCCACCTCTGGGTGTTCGAGGCCAATGAAGCGGCGCTACGATTCTATATTCGGTTGGGCGGCGAAGTCGTGGAACGCAGCGCGTCGCAAGTGCCCACCTCCAGAGGGCGGACAATCCTGCGCGTCTTCTGGCCGGACATTGCCGTGCTGGCGGCCTGTCCCGGACAGGTGGAGCGAAGGGGAGCCTGATCCGGGATCCAGCACAGGAAGCGCCGCGCCAGCGGTTCAGGTCGATCCGGATCGACGCGTCGCGATGTTTTACGCGGGTTCCCGGGCTGCCTGCCGCTGTCGCGGCATGTGCCCGGACAGGGAGGCCGTGCAGGTCGGCGCGACGCCATGGCACGGGCCTCAACCCAACCCCTAGAAACAGCTGGGTCGCGATCTTTTCCGGGCCCAGGACAGCGCCATGGCCGACGTCTCAGGGGCGAGCAACGCAGGCCTCCGCCGCGTCAACCTCCGCCCCGCGCCCCAGCCCACGCAGCAGCTCGGCGAGGTGCGGCCGCACCTGCAACTGCAGCGCGTGGAGCTGCCGGACCGCCTCGCTGAGACGACCCCCCCGGCCGAGCTGCGCGTCCGCGAAACCGATCATCCTGGCGTTGGGCCAAGCCGGCTCGCGCAGGGCGTGCAGCCGCGCCACCAGGGCATCGGCCGGAACCTCCGGATCCCCCTGCGCGAACAGCATCAGCAGCGCCGCGGTGGAGCGCGACAGTCCGTAATGGCAATGCACCAGCAGGTGGGCCGCGCCATCGAGCTGCCGCCCGAAGGCGAGGATCGCCGCGACATCCTCGGGCCCGGGCGGCACGAGGCCCTCACCGGGGCCGAGGCAGTCGTGGAAGCGCAGCGTCGTGCGGGCATGGGCGCCGTAGGCTGCAAAAGCCTCCGGATCCGGTGTGCCGGGGTCGAGCAGCGACAGGACGTGGCTGACGCCGCGCGTCCCATGGCCGGCCAGTTCCTCAAGGCCGCAGACGGTATGCAGGGTGACGGAGGGGCTGGATTCCATCCCCGGCGCCTAGCACGGTCGGTCGTCCGTTTCGAGCGGCGACGGAACTGCCGCCGCCGCCCGCGGCTTTCGAGAACCGGCGCGGACATGCTAGCTGCAGCCGGCGAATCCGCGCCGGACGGACATCACACGCTCGGACGAGATCCCGTTGGACGACACGCTTATCGCGCACCCCTCGAAGGCCGGAACACGGCGTACCCTCCTGGCGACCGGCCTCGGGGCAGCCATCGCCGCGCCGCTGACCGCTCCGGCCCGGGCCGATGACGCGCCGGAACTGCACTGGCGCCTGTCCTCGGCCTACGCCAAGTCCCTCGACATCCTGTTCGGCGCCTCCGAGACGCTCAGCCGGATCGTCGCCGAGGCCACGGACGGCCGTTTCCAGATCCGGGTGCAGGGTCCCGGCGAGCCGGTTCCCGCGGAGGGGCTCCTGGACGCCGTCGCGGCCGGCACCGTCGAGATGGGCCACGGGCCGGCCACGCTGGGCATGGCCAAGGATCCGACCTTCGCGCTTGCGACTGCCGTGCCGTTCGGCCTCAACGCACGCGGCGCCGCCTCGTGGTGGCTGGCCGGTGGTGCCGCCGAACTCTTCGCCGAAGTCTTCGCGAAGGCCAACCTGGTCTGCCTGCCGGGGGGCAACACCGGTGCCCAGATGGGCGGCTGGTTCCGCCGCGAGATCAAGAGTCTCGCCGATCTGCAGGGGCTCAAGTTCCGGATCGACGGCATGGGCGGGCAGGTGCTCACCAAGTTCGGCGTCCAGCCGCAGACGATTCCCGGGCCCGAGATCTACGCGGCCTTGGAGTCGAAGAAGATCGACGCCGCCGAGTGGATCGGCCCCTACGACGATGAGCGCCTCGGGCTCCAGAAGGTCGCGCCGGTCTATCATTATCCCGGCTTCTGGGAGGGCGGCGCGATGCTGCACTTCTGGTTCAACGCCGAGGCGTGGAAGGGGCTGCCGAAATCCTATCAGGCCGTCCTGCGGGCTGCCGCCGCGCAGGTCGGCGCCGAGGTGCAGGCCAAGTACGATGCGCGCAACCCGCAGGCCCTGCGCCGGCTGGTCGCCGGTGGCGCGCTGCTGCGGCCCTTCCCCCAGGACGTGATGGAGGCCGCCCTCAGGAACGCCAACGACGTCTACGGCGAGATCGCCGCCAAGAACGGCGACTTCCGCCGGGTCTACGAGGCGATGCGCACCTTCCGGAACGAAGAGTATCTCTGGTTCCAGGTGGCGGAATACACCTACGACAACTTCATGATCCGGGCCCGCGCACGGGGGTAGGGCCGGTCCTCGTCCCTTGTCACAAGCCGGCGCCGCCTTCCCGGACCGCGGGAATCCCAGCCCGCGTCCTCATCCTGAGGTGCCGGAGCGCAGCGGAGGCCCCGAAGGAGCCCTCCGGTCAGCACCGCGATCCCTGGAGCTCTCCTTCGAGGCCCGGTGACGCGGCCACCTCAGGATGAGGGGAGAGGGGGCCACGGGAGTCCTGCGCGTCGAGAAGACCGCCCTAATGCAGCTTCACCCGCGGCTCGGTGCGGCGGGTGAGGGCGCGTGCGAGGGTGTCGAGGGCCGTCTTGGCGGTGCCGTGCAGCGCCTGCTCGTGCATCTTGTAGAGCGAGCGGTACATCATCCGGGCGAACAGCCCGGCGATCAGCATGTTCTTGCCGCGCACGAAGCCCATCAGGCTGCCGACCGTCGAGTACTCGCCGAGCGAGACCAGTGAGCCGAAATCCTTGTACTTGAAGGGCTTGAGCGGCTTGCCGTCGATCTTGGCTTGAATCTGGCCGACGAGGTGGCTCGCCTGCTGGTGGGCGGCCTGCGCGCGCGGCGGCACCGGCGTGTCCGAGCCGACCTCGACCAGATAGGCGCAATCGCCCAGCGCGAAAATGTCGGGGTCCCGGGTCGTTTGCAGGGTCGGGGTCACCACGAGCTGGTTGGTGCGCGTCGTCTCCAGGCCGCCGATGCCCTGGAGGAAGGGGGGCGCCTTCACGCCCGCCGCCCAGACCACCAGCTCCGAGGGGATGAAGGTGCCGTCGGCGAGCTGCACGCCATCGGCCCGCACCTCGGTCACCCGGGCCTTCACGCGGACATCGACGCCGATCTTGTTGAGGAGCTGCATCACCTCGACCGAGAGGCGCTGCGGCACCGCCGGCAGGATCCGGTCGGCGGCCTCCACCAGGGTGATGCGGATGTCCTTGCCGGGATCGATCTTGTCGAGACCGGTGGAGACCACATGGCGCAGGGTCCGGTGCAACTCGGCGGCGAGCTCGGTGCCGGTGGCGCCGGCGCCGATCACCGTGACGTGGAGCTGCCCGGGGCGGACCGGGCCGGCCTGCGTGTGGGCCCGCAGGGACGCGTTGACGAGGCGCTGGTGGAAGCGGACCGCCTGATCCTGGGTGTCGAGCGCGATGGCGTGCTCGGCGACGCCGGGCGTGCCGAAATCGTTGGTGGTGGAGCCCACCGCCATCACCAGCGTGTCGTAGGGAACCGCGCGCTCCGGCGTGACCTCGCGGCCCTCGGCGTCGTGGCTCGCCGCGAGCTGGATCGTGTGAGCCTCCCGGTCGAGCCCGGTCATGCGCCCGATCCGGTAGCGGAAGCCGTGCATGTGCGCGTGGTGCAGGTAATCGACGGCGTGGTGGCCGACGTCGAGGCTGCCGGCCGCGACCTCGTGGAGCAGCGGCTTCCAGATATGCGTGCGGGCGCGGTCCACCAGCGTGACGTGGGCCCGCTTGCCCCGCCCGAGCTTGTCGCCGAGCTTCGTCACCAGCTGGAGGCCGGCGGCGCCGCCGCCCACCACGACGACGCGATGCAGACCTGACTCGTTCTCGACGGATGCCATCGACACTCTTTCCGCTCCCGCACCGGGATTAAAACGCCGGCCTGCTTACACGGGCCGGGTGTCCGATTGCCACATCTGCCTCATCAGGGCACGCGTGACGCATCCACGCGTGCCCTGGGACGTGCGTTTTGGGTCACGCCTCCGGGGCGCCGGGCTGACGGAGGGGGTGCGCCTCGGCCACCGCCGGCAGGGCGAGACATGCGGCGGCGATCCGCCCGACCGTCGGATAGGCCGCCGTGTCCACGCCGAAGATGCCGGTGCCGACCCAGAGGCTGACGAGGCAGAGATCGGCGTGGCTCACCGCATCGCCCTGGCAGAACTGGCCGGTCCCAGGCTCCCGGGTGAGCCGCGCCTCGAGCGTCCGCAGGCCGGTCTCGAAGGCGTTGCGCAGGAAGTCGAGCATCCGCTCCCGGGGCAGGTCGTAATGCTCCATCAGGAAATTGCGGACCCGCGGCACGTAGAGGGGGTGCGTGTCGCAGGCCACCACCTGCGCCAGGGAGCGTGCCCGCGCCCGCGCCTTGGGCTCCTCGGGCAGGAGGCGCACGCCACCCTTGGTCTCCTCCAGATAGTCGAGGATCGCGAGCGACTGGGTGAGCGGCGGCCCGTCGCCGTCGAACAGGGCCGGCACCGCCCCCTGCGGGTTGATCGCCCGGAAGTCCGGCTTGTGCTGATCGCCCGCGTCGAGGTCGATGAAGGTCTCCTCGTAGGGGATCTCCTTCAGCTTGAGCGCGATCCGCACCCGGAAGGCGGCGGCCGAGCGCCAGTTGCCGTACATGTGCATGGGAGGATCTCCGAGGGTGCGGAGAGCACAGCCGAGTTTGCGCCCCGCCGCAAGGGGGGCGCGCGACCGCCTGGGGGCGACAACGGGAAACGGCGGGCCCATATCGGAGACCTGTCCCGGAGACCCGATCCATGGCCGACCAGCCCGCCCCGCGCGCCTTCATCCCCCTGTCGATCGCGGTGCTCACCGTGTCGGACACCCGCCGCCCCGAGGATGACCGCTCCGGCGACACGCTGGCCCAGCGCCTCACGGAGGCGGGCCACCGGCTCGCGGCCCGGTCCATCGTGCCGGACGAGATCCCGGCGATCCGGGGGCAGGTCGAGGTGTGGCTGCGCGATCCGGGCGTCGATGTGGTGCTGACCACCGGCGGCACGGGCTTCACCGGGCGCGACGTGACCCCGGAGGCGCTGGAGCCCCTGTTCGAGAAGCGCATGGACGGCTTTTCCGCCATCTTCCACCGCATCTCCTACGAGAAGATCGGGACCTCGACCCTACAGTCCCGCGCCACCGCGGGGGTCGCGCGGGCGACCTACGTGTTCGTGCTTCCGGGCTCGCCCGGTGCCTGCCGGGACGCCTGGGACGGGATCCTGGCGCAGCAGCTCGATTACCGGCACCGGCCCTGCAACTTCGTGGAGATCATGCCGCGGCTCGACGAGCATCTGCGGCGGGGGGCGAGCATCGCGGTGTGAGGCGCGACGCTGTTCCTCTCCTGCAAAGGGCTGGCGGATTCACATCGCCCGCCGCGCTGACGAAGGCCGCAGTTCCCCCTCGCCCCGCTTCGGCTCCGCCTTCGCTTCCCGTACGGACGACAAGGTCCGTACGGGCCTCTCCCCGCAAGCGGGAAGAGGGGGACTTGCGGTCCGTTCTGCGATGCGTTCGGCCTCGAATCCCGCCCCAGGTCCCGTACGATGCTACGCCGCGTTCCCCTCCTTGCGGCGCAGGACCGAGTGCTTGCGCCCATAGAAGAAGTAGACGACGAGCCCGACCGCCATCCAGATCACCAGCCGCAGCCACGTGTCGAGCGGCAGTCCGGCCATCAGAAGCAGGCAGAACAGGATGCCGAGGATCGGCACCATCGGCACGGCGGGAGCCCGGAACGGGCGCTTCATGTGGCGATCGGTCCGCCGCAGGTAGATCACCGAGCCGCAGACCAGGATGAAGGCGGCGAGCGTTCCGATGCTCACCATCTCGCCCAGGATGTTGATGGGCACCAGGGCTGCTACCAACGCCACCGCGACCCCGATCAGCGCCTGGCTGCGGTAAGGCGTCTGGTAGGTCGGGTGGACGTGGGAGAACGTCTTCGGCAGCAGGCCGTCCTGCGCCATGGTGAAGAAGATCCGGCTCTGTCCGTAGAGCAGCACGAGGATCACTGTCGTAAGTCCGGTGAGCGCTCCGAGCTTGATCAGCAGGGAGAACCAGCCGATGCCGATCATGTCGACGCCCTTGGCGATCGGATCGGGGACGTTCAGCTCCTTGTAGGGTACCAGCCCGGTGAGCACGGCCGCCACCAGCACGTACAGGATCGTGCAGACGGCGAGCGAGCCCAGGATGCCGATCGGCATGTCCTTCTGGGGCTTGCGCGCCTCCTGAGCGGCGGTGGAGACCGCGTCGAAGCCGATGAAGGCGAAGAACACGACGCCGGCGCCGCGCAGGATGCCGCTGTACCCGAAATGCCCGAACGTCCCGTCGTTGGCGGGGATCAGCGGGCGCCAGTTCGCTGAATCGACATGGCCCCAGCCGAGGGCGATGAAGGCCACCACCACGGTGAGCTTCACCGCCACCATGATGTTGTTGAAGCGCGCGGATTCCTTCGTGCCGCGCATCAGCAGGAGCGTGATCAGCGCCACGATCAGCACGGCCGGCAGGTTGAACAGGGCGGTTCCGCCACCGTCGATCGGGGTGCCGGGGGCGTGCGCAAACTGCGCCGGGATGACGATCCCGACATCCTTCAGGATGCTGGTGACGTAGCCCGACCAGCCCACCGCCACGGTGGCGGCTCCCATGGCGTATTCCAGGATCAGGTCCCAGCCGATCAGCCACGCGAAGAACTCGCCCAGCGTCGCGTAGGTGTAGGTGTAGCTCGACCCCGCCACCGGGATCAGCGCCGCCATCTCGGAATAGCACAGGCCGACGAAGGCGCAGGCGATGCCGCCGAGCACAAACGACAGCATGATCCCCGGCCCGGCATATTGCGCGGCAGCCGTGCCGGTCAGGACGAAGATGCCGGCGCCGATGATGGCGCCGATGCCCATCGCGGTGATCGACAGGGCGCCGAGCGTTTTCGAGAGCTGCTGTTCACCCTCGCCGCTCTCGATGATGTCGTCGACGGATTTCCGCCCCATCAGGCCCGACGCATCCATCGCAACATCCTCCTGAGGCAGGTTCGCGTGCCCTCGCGCAAGGCGAGGCCGCAAATCCTTTGCCATAGGCTCAGAGTTGTAGAGGCGGATTGACCGGCAACAACGTGGAGGACGGCGATATTTCGCCGATCACGTCCGATCGATACGGGCGATCAACGGGCGAACCTTGAGTCGCGTTGCGAAGACCGGCCCGCACCGCAGCGCGTCGCGCCGGACCACGTCTCCCGCCCTGGCCCGGGGAGCACCGGTCAGGGTCTCGATCCGGCCGATGAGGCGAGCCCGCCAGCCGGCGGACGGGCGGCGCAGGCGGCCGAGACCGGTCCCCGGCCGGGCGGTGCCGACGAAGCGGTCGAGGGTGCGTATCCAGCCCTCGGCCGGCACATCCCCGGCCTCCAGGCACAGGATCCAGTCCCGGCGGGCCATCGCGGCGCCGGCCGTGTAGGGGCTAGCGCCCGCATGAACGATCAGGGCGGCGCCGGTCGCCTCGGCGACGGCCGTAACCGCCTCGCTGGCGCAGCCCGACACGATCACGGCATCGCCGATCAGCCCCCCGGCGACGCCGGAGACGAGCACGCCGAGCGTGTCCGCCAAGCGATCGATCGCGTCCGGATGGGCAGGGTCGGCCAGATAGGTCACCGCAGAAAGCATGAACGCGCGCATAGACGATTTTGCGCAGCCGTAAACCATTCCCGCGTCGCCAGAAGGTGGGGGCGATACCGAGAGACGCGGACAAGCGGGGTTTGCCTCAAAAAAAGGCGCATCGCGGGCAGATGTTCGCTATATGTTTCACGTGAAACAGGGAGACTCATCATGGCGGGCGACCTCATGGGTCCATGGCCGGCGTCGAGATCAGGGAGCGGCCGGCGGCTCGGCGCCAGCATGCCGCCCGAGGCCGGGCGCCGCGGACGCGGGGCGACCTCCAACCCCACCGGGCGTTTCGAGGCAGCCCGACGGGAGATCTGTCACGATCCGGACTGGGCCGCCGACGATCCGGCGCCCCTGCGCACGCAGGTCACACCGGAGCGGTCCAGCCGGATCATCGCCCGCAACACGTCGCCCGACATTCCGTTCGACCGCTCGATCAACCCGTATCGTGGCTGTGAGCACGGCTGCATCTACTGCTACGCGCGGCCGACCCATGCTTGGCTCGGCCTGTCGCCGGGGCTCGACTTCGAGTCGCGCCTCTTCGCAAAGCCGGACGCGGCCCGGCTGCTCGTGCGGGAACTCGCGGCGCCGGGATACAGCCCCGACACGATCGCGCTGGGCACGGCGACCGACCCCTATCAGCCGGTCGAGCGCACCCACCGCATCACCCGGGGGGTGCTGGAGGTGCTGCGGGACGCGCGCCATCCCGTCGGCATCACCACGAAATCCGACCTCGTGCTGCGCGACCTCGACATCCTGGCCGAGATGGCCGCCGATGCTCTCGTCCTCGTCTCGATTTCGCTGCCGACTCTGGACCCGGACCTCGCCCGGCGGCTCGATCCCCGCGCGCCCCGCCCGGAGAAGCGCCTCGCTGCAATGGCGCGCCTGAGCGAAGCCGGCGTGCCCGTGATGGTCAACGTCTCGCCGATCATTCCCGGTCTCACCGACCACGAGATCGAGGCGATCCTTGCCCGCGCCCGGGAGCACGGCGCGAGCCGCATCGGCCACGCCCTGCTGCGGCTGCCCGGCGAAGTCGCCGACCTGATGGCCGACTGGTTCGCCGAGCACTATCCGGAGCGGAAGGAGCGCGCCTTCGCGCTCCTGCGGCAGGCGCGGGGCGGGCGGGAGAACGATCCCCGGTTCGGCCACCGCTTCCGCGGGGAGGGCGCCTACGCGGCGATGATCGGCCAGCGCATCCGCATCGCGGGGACACGGCTCGGCTACGGCTTCGGCCGGATGGCGCTGAACCGGGATGCGTTCCGAAAGCCGGGGGCGCAATTGGCGCTGTTCTGAGGGCCTGTGCGGAGGCCTATTCCGGTTTCGAAAGCTCGAGACCTTTCGCGGGTCCCGGGCGGAGCCCTGGTGCCGGACATCGTCCGGGGTCGGGCTTCGCCCGATCTCAGGGCTCCGCCCCGAGGACCCGCCCAAGGGCGCGCCCTTGGGAAACCCCATCGAACCCGCGGGTGAAGCTCAGCCGATGGTGCGGGCTTCGGCCGAGGCTGGTCAGGCCGGCGCGGTGGAGAGCGGTCCCGTAGCCAACATTGCGCTCCCAGCCGTAACCGGGATGGCGCAGGGCGAGCCGCCGCATCAGCGTGTCGCGGAACACCTTGGCGACGATGGAAGCGGCGGCGATCTGCGGCACCAGACGGTCGCCGCCGACGACGGCTCGCCCGGGCAACCCGGGCAACGCGTCCCGTCCATCGACGAGGACGGGCGCCGCCAGCCCCAGGCGGGCGACCGCGCGCGCCATGGCGTCGAGGGTGGCGGCGCGGATGTTGATCCGGTCGATCAGCGCCCTGGATCCGGCCGAAACCGCCACGCAGGCCTCGGCGCGGATCAGGGGCGCGAGCCGTTCCCGCTCGGGCTCGGGGAGGCGCTTGCTGTCGTCGAGGGCGGCGAGCAGGTCCGGCGGGATCGCCGCCGGATCGAACCAGACCGCCGCCACCACGACCGGGCCGCACAAGGCCCCACGCCCGACCTCGTCGCAGCCGATCGCCGGCGGATAGGCTGCGGCGCGGGTCGGATCGAACGGCCGCGCCGTCGCCCGAGCGACTGGCATAGCCCTCTCCTGTGAGATTGCGGAGGTCAGGGTTTCAAAAGGTTGGCGACCTTTTGCGGGTGCAGGGCAGGGCCCTGCAAGACCGTCAGGGCTTTGCCCTGACCACCCACCAAAGGGCAAGCCCTCTGGAAACCCGTTCAGGCGGCGTCCCGGGCGAAGCGCTCGCCGCCATGGGCCTCGATGATGTTGCTGAAGAATTGGCGGGCGCTCACATCCCAGCCCCGGCGCAGGGCTTCGGCCCGGCATTCGGCCCGGGACAGATCCAGGGCGGCGAGGGCGGCGGCGCGCAGGTCCTGGTCGAGGACGCCGACCCGGGTGCCCCCGATGACGTCGTTCGGGCCCGGTACCGGGAAGGCCGCCACCGGCAGGCCGCAGGCCATGGCTTCCAGGAGCACGATCCCGAACGTGTCGGTCAGGCTCGGAAACACGAACACGTCGCAGGCCGCGTAGATCGCCGCGAGCGCTGCCCCCGTCCGGGTGCCGAGGAACCGCGCCCCCGGGGCCATCCCCTGGAGTCGTCCCCGGTCCGGTCCGTCGCCGACCACGACCTTGGTTCCGGGCAGGTCGAGCTTCAGGAAGGACGCGATGTTCTTCTCCACCGCCAGCCGGCCGACATAGAGGAACAGCGGCCGCGGCAGATCCGCGAGTTCCGCGGGGGGCGGCGCGCCCGGTGTGGCGGGGCGAAACCGCTCCGTATCGACGCCGCGGGTCCAGCGCATCAGGTGGGCGAAGCCGCGGGCCTCCAGCTCACCCTGGAGCGAGGCGGTGCTCACCATCGTGCCGCGGGCGGCCCCGTGGAAGCGGCGCAGATAGGCGTAGGACCACGCCTCCGGCACCGGCAGACGGGCGGCGAGGTATTCGGGAAAGCGCGTGTGATAGCTCGTGGTGAAGGGCAGGCCCTGGGACAGGCAATGCCGCCGCGCCGCGTACCCCACCGGACCCTCGGTGGCGATATGAACATGGGTCGGTCGCTCTGTCCGCCAGCGCTCCGCCACCCGGGCTCGCGCGGCATAGGCCAGGCGGATCTCCGGGTAGCCCGGCATGGGCAGCGAGGGGAAGTTCACCGCCGACAGCAGGGTCGTCTCGAAGCCATGCTCCGGGGCGCGGCGGACCATCTGCTCCAGGGAGCGCACCACGCCGTTGACCTGCGGATGCCACGCGTCGCTGGCGATCAGGAGCTTCACGGCTTGGACCTCACGCCACCGCGCGCCGGCCCGGGACCGGTTGCGGCACGGTCTCCGCCGCGCGGGCGCGGAGGATGCTCGGATAGTGGAGGACCTCGATGCGGCCGTCGTAATGCTCCACCATCCCGGTGCAGGATTCCACCCAGTCGCCGGTGTTGAGGTAGCGCAGGTCGCCGATCGGCCGGTCGGCCGCGTGGTGGATATGGCCGCAGATCACGCCGCAGGCGCCCTGCCGCCGGGCCTCCTCGGCGAGGATCGTCTCGAACCGGCCGATGAAGCTGACGGCGTTCTTCACCCGCAGCTTCGCCCAGGCCGAGAGCGACCAATAGGAAAGACCGACCCGCCGCCGCACCTTGTTGAGCACCGTGTTGAGGGTCAGTGCCAGCGTGTAGGCCCCGTCGCCGAGATGGGCGAGCCAGCGCGAATGGCGGACCACCATGTCGAACTGGTCGCCGTGGATCACGAGGTAGCGCTTCCCGTCGGCGGCCTCGTGGATCGCGGTCTCGGCCACTTCGATCCCACCGAAATTCATGCCGACATAGTCGCGCAGGAACTCGTCGTGGTTGCCCGGCAGGTAGACGATCCGGGCGCCCTTGCGGACCTTGCGCAAGAGCTTCTGCACGACGTCGTTGTGTTCCTGCGGCCAGTACCAGCCCGAACGCAGCTGCCAGCCATCCACGATGTCCCCCACGAGGTAGATCGTGTCGGCGTCGTAATCCCGCAGGAACGACAGCAGCAGCCCGGCTTGGCAGCCGCGCGTGCCGAGATGCAGGTCGGACAGGAACAGCGTCCGCACCCGGACCGGCATCTCCTCAACCTCGGCCACGGCTTCCTCTCCCGGCGGCGAACGGTGCCGGGATCCAGAGCGCGATCCCATCTCAGTTTGATGACGCGATCCCGCACCGTCTTCCGCAGGTTGCGTGCGCTGCGGCGAAGCTTCTCAACCGAAGATCGGCTTCGTTGCGGCGCACAAAAAATTTTTTTGCCAAGTTCCGGAAGTTTTTCCGGTTTTCCTTTCAAGCCTCGCCGTCTCATAATACCAGGAACTGGCGGCCTGTAGGGGTTCGGCCGGGCGTAGACAGGAAGGCGGCGAGGACGGCCCCGGGGCCGTTGGACGGGACGGCCATTCGGAGGCGACCGGCGCGCGGGGGCGTGCCGCGACGCGAGCGGCGTGAGGCCGCCTGCCGCTCCGCAGCGCCCCCCACTTCACGGCCCTGGCAGGGGTTCGAAGGCGCGTGGAACGCGCCGCGACCGCCGCCGGACCGACTCCCGCGGACATTGTGGACAATCGGCGCGGGCGCGAGCCCGCCCGCAACGGATTATTCGGAGGAAACATCATGGCCGCAACCCGGCGCCCCGGTCGCAACCATCTCTTCATCCCCGGCCCCACCAACATCCCGGAGCGCGTCCTGCGCGCCATGCACGTGCCGTCGGAGGATCACCGCTCGCCGAGTTTCCCGGAATTGGTGAAGCCGCTCCTGCAGGATTCCAAGATGGTGTTCGGCTCGACCGCCGGGACCGTGATCCTGTTCCCGTCCTCGGGCACCGGCATCTGGGAATCCGCCCTGTCCAACACCCTCTGCCGCGGCGACACGGTGCTGACCTCGCGCTACGGCCAGTTCAGCCACCTCTGGATCGACATGGCCCAGCGCCTCGGGCTCGACGTGGTCGTCCAGGACGAGGAGTGGGGCACCGGCGCCGATCCGCAGAAGATCGAGGGGGCGCTCCGGGCCGACAAGGACCATAAGATCAAGGCCGTGATGGTCGTCCACAACGAGACCGCCACCGGCGTCACCAGCGACATCGGCGCGGTGCGCAAGGCGATCGACGCCGCCGGCCACCCGGCGCTGCTGTTCGTGGACGGCATCTCGTCGATCGGCTCGCTGCCGTTCTACATGGACGACTGGAAGGTCGACTGCGCGATCGCCGGCTCGCAGAAGGGCTTCATGCTGCCGGCCGGCCTCGGCCTGATCTGCATCAGCCCGAAGGCGCTCAAGATCGCCGAGGGCGGCACCGGCCGCAACGACCGGCTCGGCCACGCCTACTTCGCCTGGAAGGACCAGCTGGCCGCCAACGCCACCGGCTACTTCCCCTACACCCCCGTCCTGCCGCTGCTCTACGGCCTGCGCGAGGCGCTGGCGATCGTGAAGGAGGAGGGGCTGGAGAACGTCTACCACCGCCATCACGTGCTCGCCGAGGCGACCCGTCAGGCCGTGGCAGCCTGGGGCCTCAAGCCCTGCGCCAAGGAGCCGAAGTGGAACTCCGACACGGTCACGGCGATCGTGGTGCCGGAGGGCGCCGACGCCGCCAAGGTGATCAGCCACGCCTACGAGCGCTACAATCTCTCGCTGGGTGCCGGCCTGTCGAAAGTCGCCGGCAAGGTGTTCCGGATCGGTCACCTCGGCGACTTGAACGAGCTGTCGCTCTTGGGCGCCATCGCGGGCGCCGAGATGGCCATGATCGATTGCGGCATCAAGGTCACGCCCGGCTCGGGCGTCGCCGCGGCCTCCAGCTACCTGCGCGAGAATCCGCTGCATAAGGCGTGATCGGCCCACGCGATCGGGGCGGGGCCGGGTTGCCGGGCCCGCCCCGACGCGCAAGTAAGAAGAAGATTCAGAGGAAACCGCCCGAGAGGGATCCATGACCAAGAAGATCGTGTTCCTGGACCGTGAATCCCTCGATGCCAGGGTCCGACCGTTCAACTTCCCGCACGAATACGTCGAGCACGACTCGACTTGGACGCCGGAAGAGATCGTTTCCCGCCTCCAGGGCGCCGAGATCGCCCTGATCAACAAGGTCCCGATGCGGGCCGAGACCCTGAAGCAGCTCCCCGACCTGAAGCTGGTCGCGGTCGCCGCCACCGGCACCGACGTGGTCGACAAGACCCAGGCGAAGGCTCAGGGCATCACGGTCGTCAATATCCGCAACTACGCGTTCAACACGGTGCCCGAGCACGTGGTCGGGCTGATGTTCGCCCTGCGCCGGGCGATCGTGCCCTACGCCAACTCGGTCAAGCGCGGCGATTGGGCGAAGTCCAAGCAGTTCTGCTACTTCGATTATCCGATCTACGACATCGCCGGCTCGACGCTCGGCATCGTCGGCTACGGGGCGCTCGGCAAGTCGATCGCCAAGCGGGCCGAGGCGCTCGGCATGAAGGTCCTCGCCTACGACGTGTTCCCGCAGGAGGGGCTGGTCGATTTCGAGACGATCCTCGCGCAGTCGGATGTCATCACGCTGCACGTGCCGCTGACCCCCGACACCAAGGGGATGATCGGCGCCGCCGAGCTCAAGAAGATGAAGAAGAGCGCCATCCTCATCAACACGGCCCGGGGCGGGCTGGTGGACGAGGCGGCCCTGCTCGAAGCGCTCAAGGACGGCACCATCGCGGGCGCCGGGTTCGACGTGGTGGCGCAGGAGCCGCCCAAGGACGGCAACATCCTGTGCGAGGCCGATCTGCCGAACCTGATCGTCACGCCGCACGTCGCCTGGGCCAGCAAGGAGGCGATGCAGATCCTGGCCGATCAGCTCGTCGACAATGTCGAGGCCTTCGTGGCGGGCAAGCCGCAGAACGTGGTCGAGTAACGGGCGGATTCTCCCTCCCCCCTCCGCGGGGGAGGGTGGCCCCCGAAGGGGGTTGGGAGAGGGGAGCGGCGGTGCAGAAGACGCACGAGGGCGAGACGCTGGGCATCGTCGGCGAATCCGGCTCCGGCAAGAGCGTGCATGTGCTCGCCATGCTGGGCCTGATCCCGCGCCCGCCCGGCCGGATCACCGGCGGGCAGGTCCTGTTCGAGGGGCGCGACCTCCTCGCCCTGAAGGAGCGCGAACTGCGGAAGATCCGCGGCGGCGCGATCGGCTTCGTGTTCCAGGACCCGATGAGCTCGCTCAACCCCGGCATGACGGTGGCGGCGCAGATCATCGAGCCCCTGCGCATCCATCTGGGCCTCGACGCCCGCGCGGCCCGCGCCCGGGCGAAAGAACTCCTCGACCTCGTGCGCATCCCGAACGCGGGCGCGCGCCTTGACCAGTACCCGCACGAATTCTCCGGCGGCCAGCGTCAGCGCGTGATGATCGCCATCGGGTTGAGCTGCCGGCCGAAGCTGCTGATCGCCGACGAGGCGACCACGGCCCTCGACGTGACGGTGCAGGCCGAGATCGTCGCCCTGGTGCAGGAGCTCAAGCGCGAGCTCGGCATGGCGATCATCTGGATCACCCACGACCTCGGCGTGGTGGCCGGCATCAGCGACACCGTTCAGGTGATGTATGCCGGCCGGATCCTGGAGCGCGGCCCGGTCGACGACATCTTTTCGGACCCGCGCAACGCCTACACGTTGGGTCTGCTGCGCTCCCTGCCGGATCTCTCCGGCGGCCGGGCGGGACGGCGGCGCCTGCACCAGATCGAGGGCGCGCCGCCGGACATGCGCCGTCCGCCGCCGGGCGACCCGTTCGCGCCGCGCAACGGCTTCGCGACGCCCCGTTGCCGGACCGAGATGCCGCCGCTGGCGCAGGCGCCCGGTGCCGCCCCCGGCCACCTCGTCGCCGCCTGGTACGACCTGCCGAACCTCCTGGCCGCGGAGGCCGCACGATGAGCGTTCAGGATTATCCGATCGTCTCGGTGCGCGACCTGTCCAAGCACTATCCCCTGCGCTCGTGGTGGGGCGGCAAGGCGTCGGTGTTCCGCGCCGTCGAGGGCGTGAGCTTCGACATCCGGCCCGGCGAGACCCTAGGGCTCGTCGGCGAATCCGGCTCCGGCAAGTCGACCATCGGCCGGGCCGTGACCATGCTCAACCCGCCAACCTCCGGCACCATCGCGTTCGAGGGCACCGACCTCGCCAAGCTCTCGGCGGGCGCCATGCGCAAGATGCGGGCGCGGATCCAGACCGTGTTCCAGGATCCCTACGCGGCGCTCAACCCGCGGATGAGCGCCGGCGACTATGTCGCCGAGGCGTTCAAGCTGCACCGGCGCGACATGCGGGGCCCGGAGCGGCGGGAGGCGGTGGCGGGTCTGTTCCAGCGGGTCGGGCTCGATCCACGCTTCATGGGACGCTACCCGCACCAGTTCTCGGGCGGCCAGCGGCAGCGCATCTGCATCGCCCGGGCGATCGCCCTGAAGCCCAGCTTCATCGTCGCCGACGAGCCGATCGCGGCGCTCGACGTCTCGATCCAGGCCCAGGTGGTGAACCTGCTGCAGGACCTGCAGGACGAGATGGGCCTGTCCTACCTCTTCATCTCCCACGACCTGCGGATGGTGCGCTACCTCTGCCACCGGGTCGCGGTGCTCTGGCGCGGGCGGATCGTCGAGCTGGCCGAGGCGGATGCCCTCTACGCGGATCCGCGCCATCCCTACACCCGCCGCCTGCTCGCCGCCGTGCCGGTGCCGCACCCGGCCGAGGAGCGCGCCCGCCTCGCCGCCCGGGACCTCGCCAGCCACGACCAGCCGCCCGACGGGCCCCTCACCGAGGTGGCGCCGGGGCATTGGGTGGCGCTGCCGGATGGCGAGGCTCAATGATTAAGGCGCGCGCCTCTCTCCTCCCCTGGCGATCCCGGGCTTGCCCGGGATCGCTCAAGCTTGTGGGGAGGAGCCGGAGGTGGGGGTGCTGCAGGATGCGGCTCAGCAGTTCCTTCTGAACCACCCCCACCCCTGACCCCTCCCCACAAGGGGGAGGGGAAACGCTGGACGACTCGGAAACGACAGGACATCCCGTGAGAGACTTCTCCGCCCCCGGCCGCTCCCCGGTCTACGCCGCCAACGCCGCCGTCGCGACTTCACACCCACTCTCGACGCTGGCCGCCATCGAGGTTCTGCGCTCCGGCGGCAACGCCGTCGATGCCGGCATCGCGGCGGTGGCCGTGCAATGTGTGGTCGATCCACTGATGACCGGCATCGGCGGCGACTGCTTCGCCCTCTATGCCCCGGCGGGCGCCACCAAGCCGATCGCCCTCGACGGTTCGGGCCGGGCGCCGGCCGCCGCGACGCCCGAGTGGTACGCCGAGCATGGCGTCACCATCACGCCGACCTCGCCGCACGCCGTCACGGTGCCGGGCGCGGTCGCGGCCTGGGATCGTCTGGTGCGTGAGCACGGCACCCGTTCGCTGGGCGAGCTGCTCCAGCCAGCGATCCGCTATGCGGAGGAGGGCTTTGTGATCCAGCAGCGCGTCGGCTGGGACTGGCTGCGCTGCGTACCCCGGGTCGCCGGCGACCCGCACGCCGCCGGGACCTACCTGTCGGGTGGACAAGCCCCGGCCATCGGCAGCGTTTTCCGCCTGCCGAAGCTCGCCGCGACGCTCCGGAAGATCGCCGCGGAAGGCCCCAACGCCTTCTATGCCGGCCCCGTCGCGCAGGACATGGTGAGTCGCCTCACCGAACTCGGTGGTCTGCACACGCTGGAGGATTTCGCCGCCGCCCGGCCCGATATCGTCACGCCGGTCTCGACCCGTTACCGCGGCTACGACGTCTACGAGTGTCCGCCCGCCGGCCAGGGTCTGGCCGCGCTGATGATGCTGAACGTGCTGTCGCACTACGATGTCGGCGCCCTTTCGGACCTCGACCGGCTCCACCTCTTCGCCGAGGTCTGCAAGCAGGGCTACCATCACCGGGACGTCCTGTTCGGCGACGCGGCGCTGGCCAACGTGCCAGTGGAGCACCTGCTCTCGGATGCCTGGAAGGCCGCCGCCCACGGGGCGATCGATATGGGCCGCGCCCGCGCCCCGGAGATCTATCCCGAGATCGCCCGGGAGATCGCCGAGGGCCGCGCCCACAAGGACACGGTCTATCTCTGCGTGGTCGACCGGGACGGCAACGCGCTGTCGCTGATCAACTCGATCTTCCAGGGCTTCGGCTCCGGCATCCTGGCCCCCGAGAGCGGTGTGCTGCTGCACAACCGCGGCCTGTCGTTCCGCACCGAGGGCGGCCATCCGAACAGCGTCGGGCCGGGCAAGCGGCCGATGCACACGATCATCCCCGGCATGCTGATGAAGGACGGGCAGGCGGTGGCGCCGTTCGGCGTCATGGGTGGCCACTATCAGGCCATGGGCCATGTCGAGCTGCTGTCCGGCCTCATCGACCGGGGGCTCGACGTGCAGGCGGCCCTCGATGCCCCACGCAGCTTCGCCTATGGCGGGACCCTGGAGGTCGAGGGTGGGATTCCCGACGCCGTGATGGCGGGGCTGATCGAGCGCGGCCACCCGGCGATCCGCGCGCCGCTACCGCTCGGCGGCGGGCAGGTCATCTGGATCGACCGCAAGGCCGGCACGCTGGCGGCCGGCTCGGATCCGCGCAAGGATGGGGCGGCGCTGGGGTATTGAGGGGCTTGGCAGGGGTTGCATGGGACCATCCCATCCACCCCCCTCATCCTGAGGTGCCCGCGTCAGCGGGCCTTGAGGAGGATCCCAGGGATCGCAAGTCCATCTGGAAGGCTTCTTCGAGGCCTCCGTTTCGCTCCGGCACCGCAGGATGAGGTGAGGTGGTTGGAAGCACCGGGGACCGGAACGCCGATCATCCCGGTCCCACCAGCCAACTAGTCGATATCCTCGACCGCCTCGCCACCGCCGAAGACGCGCTGGGCCAGCGATGCTTCCATGAACGGGTCGAGATCACCGTCGAGCACCTCGTCCGGATCGGTGGACTGGGTGCCGGTGCGCAGGTCCTTCACCAGCTGATACGGCTGCAGCACGTACGACCGGATCTGGTGGCCCCAGCCGATATCAGTCTTGGAGGCGGCCTCGGCGTTGGCCTTCTCCTCGCGCTTCTTCAGCTCCGCCTCGTAGAGCCGGGCGCGGAGCATGTTCCAGGCGGTCGCCCGGTTCTTGTGCTGCGAGCGCTCCTGCTGGCACGCCACCACGATCCCGGTCGGGTTGTGGGTGATGCGTACCGCCGAGTCGGTGGTGTTGACGTGCTGGCCGCCGGCGCCGGACGACCGGTATGTATCGATCCGACAGTCCGATTCCTTGATCTCGATCTCGATCCGGTCGTCGATCACCGGGTAGACCCAGACGCTGGCGAAACTCGTGTGCCGTCGGGCGCTGGAATCGTAGGGCGAGATCCGCACCAGACGGTGGACGCCAGATTCGGTCTTGAGCCAGCCATAGGCGTTGTGGCCCTTGATCAGGAGCGTGGCGCCCTTGATCCCGGCCTCTTCGCCGTCGGTCATCTCGACGACATCGACCTTGTACTTCCGGCGCTCGGCCCAGCGGGCGTACATGCGCTGCAGCATGTTGGCCCAGTCCTGACTCTCGGTGCCGCCAGCGCCGGCATGGACTTCGAGATAGGTGTCGAACCCGTCGGCCTCGCCCGACAGCAGGGTCTCGACCTGCCGGCTCGCCGCCTCCTTCTCGACGGCCAGGATCGCCGCCTCGCCCTCGCGGATCGAGGCTTCGTCACCCTCCATCTCGCCGAGTTCGATCAGCGTGGCGCCGTCCTCGAGATCGCGCTCGAGCTTCTTGATCGCCGTGACGGCCTCGTCGAGCTGTTGGCGCTCGCGCATGACCTTCTGGGCGGCCTCGGCATCGTTCCAGAGGTCGGGGTTCTCGGAAGCCGCGTTCAGCTCCGCGAGGCGTTTATCGACTGTGTCCCAGTCAAAGATGCCTCCTCAGCAGTCCTATAGACTGCTTGGCGGCATCCGAGGCTTGCTCGATCTCGGCGCGCATCTGGTTTTTCGGGAATGGGGTGCGGGAAACGGGTTCGGTGTCAGGCCGGGGTGATAGCCCCCGGGGGCCGGCCTGTAAACGCCGCCCCGCCACCGCGGCCTCCACGCATGCGGCGCCCGACCGCAGGGAGGCGCGCGAGCCGGTCCGCGCCGGGCGCGTTGTCGGGCACCCACCGCACGGACACGAAGGAGACCCGCAGATGGCGGATGACGATCACGCGGCGACGTGGACGGACTTCAACGAGGCCGTCAACATGACGCCGGCCGCGCTGAAGAAGCACCTCGACAGCGACGCCAGCCAGGAGGTCGGCCAGAAGAAGGATGGCGATGAATCGACCGGCCACGAGATGGGCCGGCGCATCCTGGCGATCAAGGACAAGAAGAAGGCGGATCTCACCGACGACGATTACGCCGCCATGCGCAAGGTCGTGGGCTACGTCCACCGGCACCTGAAACAGGGCGGCGCCGCCCGGAAGGATCCGGACTCGGCCTGGCGGATGTCTTTGATGAACTGGGGCCACGATCCGCAGAAGGATTGAGAGCCGGTTCGACTCGAGCGCGGTCGTCCGCTGCACCGACGGCTGGATCCCGGTTCCGAAAGGTTGGGACCCAGCCTTTTCGAGGTGTTTCCGCCCCCCGCGGTGATGACGTTTTCCTCACGGCGGCCAGCGGTTTGATGCCCCCTGTTAGGCGGCCACCGTCATTGCGAGCGTAAGCGAACCAATCCAGGTAGCGCTCCATCGGCCGCGGTCGCGCTGCCCTGGGTCGCTTCGCTGCGCTCGCGATGACGGCGCGCGTCCGTTGCCAACGTGCGCGCACAACGCCCCGGAAGGGCTGAATTGGCGCCTTTTTCGGGGCCGGGGCTCGCCCTTGGGAAACCCCGATGACCGGCTCAGTAGCGCGGCGACACGATGTAGGACGGGGCGATCACGTATTCCTTCGGCCGCTTGCGCGCGCCGAACCGGCCCTCCGTGATCTGGTCGTTGTAGTAGTCGAACCCGGTGTAGCCGAAGCCGCCGCCGTTCATCACCTCGGCCACCGGCACCGCCGGCTGAGCGAGATCGGGGCGGTGCGGCGGCACGATGACCTGGCAGCAGCCGTCGGTCCTCAGGACGGTCGGCCCGTTCGGCGCCGTGAACACGTAGGACGGCCCTTGATACGGCGACGGCGCGTAAGCTGCGTCGGAGGCCGAGGCGCCCTGCCCCGCCACGAGGGCGAGAAGTCCGGCGGCGATCAGGGTCTTAATGCTCACGCGATGCTCCGTCACGGGCCGGCACGACCGGCAAATCACGAACAGTCTAGCTGATCGCGGCCGGATTGTCCGGCCCCTTCGGCCCGACCGGTTAGCGAAAGTTCGGCCGGATCAGCCCCGGGCGCGCAGGACCACCTGCGGGCTCGCCGGAACGGGCTTGCAATCCGAGATGAAGGCGTTGACCGGCAACGGCTTCGAATCGCACGCATAGACATCCGTCGGCCCCGGTGCGGGGATCGGATCGCGGGCGATGATCGGGTTCGGGGCGCAGGCCGAGGCCGCGGCAGCGAGCAGCAGGGCGGCGATCAGGTTCAGGCGGCGCATGCTTCTCTCGGGACGCGGGAAGACCCCTCCCCCGACCCTGGTCATACCGGCGAGTCCTGACAAGCGCCCGGGCGGGCGGCCGACACCTTTGGTGGAGCCTGTCGCCCCACGGCAACAATTCTGACGCGCACCGTCAGCCTGGTCGCACGAGAACCAATGCGCGGAGATGCCGGATAACAGACTTGCACCCGGGCACAGAATAGATTCAAATCGATCCCGCATTCCTGAGTGATTCTGGACGCCAATCCGTTTGTCACCGAGGATTCACAAAGCAATTTCAGGCACAGCTCAGGATTAAATTCACGAGTTTGAGATTTCTTAACCATCATCGCCTAGAGTTTTGCCGTATCCTGATGCATACCTGCCTGGAACAACTGCTATGAGATCATCGCTTGCATCGCTGATGAGGGACGAGGCTGCAGCGTCGGCGCTGGGCGACGCCAACAGGGAACGCCGTACCCTGGGCGCTTCGGAGGCAGACTTCCGAGGCGAGATTGCCGCCGCCGCACAGGTTTTCGCGGATGGCTTGGCCGAGATGTGGGCGGCGCAACCTGCAACCGGCGCCTCCGACAGGAGCGCCCTACTCGCCTCGATCACCAACCGGGCGGACATCCTCGCCCTGCGAGCGATCGTCCAGGCGGGTCGGCCCGGTGCCGCCGGCGGTTTTGCACACGCCGCCGTATCGATCCGGGACCTCGCTGCGCGCCGGATCCGCGCGGCGGACGCGCTGACGCGGCGATTTGCGGGCCTGAGCGCTTCCCAGGCCTAGACATCCGGCCCCCTCCGGGGGCGGGCGCAAGGCTTTGCGGTCAGGGCGGCTCGGGCCAGTCCGAACCGCCTCGCCCGGTCGGATGCGAGTCCTACCCGGCCCGGGCCATCGGCACGACGTTGTGCAGGGTCTTGTCGGTGCCGTCGAAGAACCGGCGGACGTTGCGGGCGGCCTGGCGGATGCGCTGCTCGTTCTCGACGAGGGCGATGCGGACGTACTCGTCGCCGAACTCGCCGAAGCCGATGCCGGGCGCCACCGCCACGTCGGATTTTTCAAGCAGCAGCTTCGAGAATTCCAGGCTGCCCATCTCCCGGTACCGCTCGGGGATCGGAACCCAGGCGAACATCGAGGCCGCTGGCGAGGGAATCGTCCAGCCGGCCTTGCCGAAGGATTCCACCAGAGCGTCGCGGCGCTTCCTGTAGATGCCGCGCATCTCGTGGATGCAATCGTCCGGCCCGTTCAAGGCCGCGGTCGCGGCGACCTGGATCGGCGTGAAGGCGCCGTAATCGAGATACGATTTCACCCGGGTGAGCGCCGCCAGCAAGCGCTCGTTCCCCACCGCGAAGCCCATGCGCCAGCCGGCCATCGAGTAGGTCTTCGACAGCGATGTGAACTCCACCGTGCAGTCGATCGCGCCCGGCACCTGCAGCACGGAGGGGGGCGGGTTGCCGTCGAAATAGACCTCCGCGTAGGCGAGGTCCGACAGCAGGATCAGCTCGTGCTTCTTCGCGAAGGCCACGAGATCCGTGTAGAAATCGAGGCTCGCCACATAGGCGGTGGGGTTCGACGGGTAGCAGACCACGAGCGCCACGGGCTTCGGGATCGAATGGCGCATGGCGCGTTCCAGCGCCGGGAACATCGCCGGGGTCGGTTCGGCCGGTACGGAGCGGATGACGCCGCCCGCCATCAGGAACCCGAAGGCGTGGATCGGGTAGCTCGGGTTCGGCACCAACACGACATCGCCCGGGGCGGTGATCGCCTGGGCCATGTTGGCGAAGCCCTCCTTGGAGCCCAGCGTCGCCACGACCTGCGTGTCGGGGTTCAGGGTCACGCCGAAGCGGCGCTGATAATAGCCCGCCTGGGCCTTGCGCAGGCCGGCAATGCCCTTGGAGGCCGAGTAGCGGTCGGTGCGCGGGCGCCCGGCGGTCTCGCACAGCTTGGCGATGACGTGCTTCGGCGCGTCGAGATCGGGGTTACCCATGCCGAGATCGATGATGTCGGCACCCTGCGCCCGGGCGGCGGCCTTGATCCGGTTGACCTGCTCGAAGACGTAGGGCGGCAAACGCTTGATGCGGTGAAAGTCGGTCATGGGCCTGTCCATCGGCGCGCCCCGGTGCTGGCGTCTCTCATCTGTGCCGGTCGCGCGAACCACCGAGTCTAACAGACTTGTGCGCCGCCGCCGACCCACAAAACCGTGGCTATTGGGGTGGGGCCGGGGCCGGCTTGATCGTGGCCGCCGCGCCCTGGCCGGCGCTCGCGGCGGCGCGGCCGCGGGCCTCGTTCCGGCCGCGCGCACTTTCCAACTCGGCTTCGAGTTCCTTCTGCCCATTGACGGATTTCGCCCGGACCGCGCGTTTCGGCGCATCGACGCCCACCGGCATGTAATCCGGCGCCCCCTTGCTGCGGGATTCGGTCACGAAGTCCGGCGCCGCGACGACGCGCGGCCCGTAGCCCGCGTCGGAGGCGAGCGACCGGACGACATCGCCCGAGCAGGCGGCGAGCGGACCCGCGAGGACGACGAGAATCGCTGCCCGCATGAGGCCGGAGCGCCGGCTGGCGCGTTGAACGCAGACGACGGGGATCAAAGCGGGTCGATCCATAGTCACATGTCCATGAGAAGACGGGCGGGCATGAGAAGATCGGCCGGATGTTTCGGTCGCGCCGGTGAGCGCACTGGCGAAAACTCTGGCTCGCTCCTTATTTTGTCGGAAACGAGGCCCCGGCAGGGGTCGACGGACGAACTCACAGGGAGGCACGTTTGACCAGCCCTCAGGCGCCGGACCGAACCACCCCTTCGAACCCGGGCGCCAACGGCGCGATGCCGGCTGGACCCAGCGCGCCGCTGCCGGATTTCGAGGCGCTGTCGCGCAATGCCGGGCAGTTCATGGAGGCGATGGGCCGCAATGTCGGCCGGCTGCTCCACCCCGAAACCCAGGCCGGCGCCCCCGGCGGCGAGATCAACGAGGCCGCCAAGGTCCTCCAGCAGGTGGCCGAAGCCTGGCTCGCCGATCCGAGCAAGAGCGCCGAGGCGCAAGGTCGCCTGTCCCAGGCCTTCCTGTCGCTGTGGGGCTCAACCTATCTGCGCCTGCAGGGCCAGACCGCCGAACCGGTGGCGCTGCCGGAACCCCGGGATGCCCGATTCGCGCATGCGGAGTGGTCCACCAACCCGTATTTCGATTTCCTCAAGCAGGCCTACCTGCTCGCGACCCGCTGGGCCGAGGGACTGGTCGATGAGGCCGATGGGCTCGACGCCCATACGCGCCACAAGGCGCAGTTCTACCTGCGCCAGCTCACCAGCATGCTCTCGCCGTCGAACTTCCTGCCGACCAACCCGGAATTGATCCGCCACACCCTTCAGGAGAATGGCGCCAATCTCGTCCGCGGCCTGAAGATGTACGAGGAGGACCTTGAGGCCGGCGGCGGTCAGCTCCGCGTGCGCCAGACCGATCCGAGGGGTTTCGAAGTCGGCAAGAACGTGGCGGTCACCGCCGGCGAGGTGGTGTTCCGTAACGACCTGATCGAGTTGATCCAGTACGCCCCCACCACCGAGACGGTGCTGCGCCGCCCGTTCCTCATGGTGCCGCCCTGGATCAACAAGTTCTACATCCTCGATCTCAATCCCCAGAAGAGCTTCTTCAAGTGGATGGTCGATCAGGGGCTGACGGTCTTCTGCATCTCCTGGGTCAACCCGGATTCGCGCCACGCCGACAAGGATTTCGAGTCCTACATGCGCGAGGGGATCGAGGCCGCCATCGACGCGATCGGCGTCGCCACCGGCGAGAACGAGGTGACGGCGGCCGGCTACTGCGTCGGCGGCACGCTGCTCGCCGTCACGCTTGCCATGCAGGCCGCCACCGGCAACCGGCGGATCAAGAGCGCCACGCTGCTCACGACCCAGGTCGACTTCACCCATGCGGGCGACTTGAAGGTCTTCGCCGACGAGGAACAGATCCGTCAGGTCGAGGCCCGCATGGCCGAGCAGGGGTATCTCGACGGGTCCCGGATGGCCAACGCGTTCAACATGCTCCGGCCGAACGACCTGATCTGGCCCTACGTCGTCAACAATTACATCAAGGGCAAGGCGCCGACGGCGTTCGACCTTCTGTACTGGAATTCGGACGCCACCCGGATGCCGGCGGCGAACCATTCCTTCTACCTGCGCAACTGCTACCTCAACAACACGCTGGCTCAGGGCCGGATGGTGCTGGGCAACGTCCGCCTCGACCTCAAGAAGGTGCAGATCCCGGTCTTCAATCTCGCCACCCGCGAGGACCATATCGCCCCGGCCCTCTCGGTGTTCGAGGGCTCGAAGGCGTTCGGCGGCAAGGTCGACTTCGTGCTGGCGGGTTCGGGCCACATCGCGGGCGTGGTCAACCCGCCGTCGAAGCCGAAATACGGCTACTGGACCGGCGGGCCGGTGAAGGGGACGCTGGAATCCTGGATCGCGGCGGCGGCGGAAACCAAGGGCTCGTGGTGGCCGTACTGGTTCCAGTGGATCGAGGCGCAGGCGCCCGAGCGGGTCCCGGCGCGGAAGCCCGGCGGTGACGCGCTGCAATCCCTGGGGCCGGCGCCCGGGACCTATGTGCGGATGCGCGCCTGAGGCGTGATGCGGCCGGACATCGGCACGTGCACACGAGCAGAGCGAAGTGACCCCCGGCAGCGCGCGCTCCCCGAACGTCGCGCCACATTGGAGGTCTTCGCTGCACTCGCAAGGACGAGCGCAGCGAAGCCGTTAGGCCAACGCGTCAGTACTTCCGCACCAGCGGCGCAGGCGCTGCCGGCGGCGGGGCACCGAACACGTAGCGGAAGCCCACCGAGACGATGTCGGCGCTCGAATCGACCACGCCCGCAAAGGCGATGTTGCTGACGTTGTAATCGCGCCCGATGCCGGAAAGGACCCGCGAGCGGTTCAGGAAGAAGTGCGAGTAGGCGACATTCAGCGTCAGCGCCTGACTCCAGCGATAACCCGCGCCGACCGAGATGTCGTAGCGGTCACCGTCCGGCAGACGCGCCGAGCGGTTGGAGAAATCGATTGGCGAGGTCTCGTAGGCGAAGCCCGTGCGCAGGGTCAGGTTCGGTGATGCGTCGTACTCGGCGCCGATCGAGTAGGTGTACCCGTCCTTATAGTTGAGCGGCAGGGAGTTCACCGGCAGCCCCAGCGTCTTCGACACGATGCCGATATTGCCGAGCCTCGACCAGTTGTCCCACTCGAAGCCGAGATCCACCCGGGCGACCGGCGAGATCGCCTGGGTCAGGCCGACGCTCAGCTTGTCGGGGGTGTTGAGCTTCGAGCGGACCTGCCCGGCCAAAGGCGCCAGGGCGACCAGGGGCACGCCGATCGAGCCATCGATGTCGTGATGCACGGAGGAGCGATAGCCGATGCCCAGAACGGTCCCGTCCCGGGGTGTCAGCGTGGCGCCCGCGGTGAAGCCCGCGCCCCAGGACTCACCCTTGAGGAAGGAGCTCGGGTAGACGGTCGGCTGGATGCCGGGGATCGGCAAAGCCTGCCGCAGGGTCAGGCGGAAATACTCGATGTTCGGGCCGGCCGCGACCGAGAGCCACTCGTTGACCTTGAAGCCGATCACCGGGTTGATCGCCAGGGAGAAGATCCGGGACGAGCTCGCGTAGACCTCGCCGGCCCAGACCTGTCGCGGCTTCGTCACGAGGCCGAAGGGCGCGCCGGTCGAGAGGCCCAGCCAGAGCCGATCGTTGATCTGGTAAGAGGTTGCGCCGGCCGGCAATACGGCACCCTGGCCGATATCGCCCGAGCCGCCGAGGCGGGCGAAGCCCGGGTTGGTGCCGAGATCAGGCCGGATCTCGGAGGACAGGCCGATGAAGGTGAGGTTCTGCTCGGCGACGAAGCCGGGGTTCATGGTGATCGTCGCGGGATTCCAGAAGATCGACGAGACGCCGCCCGAGCCCGCCGCCGCGCCCGCGAAGGCGAGTCCCTGCGCCTGCGTGCTCTGCTCCCGGATCCCGAACGCGCCGGCCTGCGCCGCGCCAGCCCCGAGAACCATCGCTGTCGCCGCGAGCATCGCCGCGCGCACCGTCCCGCCCATCGTATCCCCCGAGCCCTTCACAACTGTTCGGCGCCGTCGCTTTTCCGCGACTCGTTATGCGGCGCCGTTTGAGCCATGGTGCAGGTTGGGAGGGCTGAATCGCAACGATAATCGGCACGCCGAGCAGGAAGAAGAAGCCCAGTAAACCGATACCCAGACATGCCGATGTGTATTCGAGATACGCATGTTCTGCGCCTCTGAACTGACCTGAGGCCTTATTCAACAGACATCACCGATTGGGAACAATAAATCGATCGGCAGGTCGGTATGCACTTTGCCGCCAAGGTGTTGCTCGACGGCGACACTTCTGTTCCTGGCCTCACCGGTCGGTCACGCTTGCACCAGGGCTGGCACCCGGCCATGGTTCCGGCGGCCGGCATAGACCGGTTCCAGGGTAGGATTCAGGAGCGCGGCGATGAAGCTCTTCCGGCACGGTCCGAGCGGCGACGAGAAGCCCGGCCTCGTGGATGCCAACGGAGGCCTGCGCGACCTCTCGGGCATCATACGCGACATTGCCGGCCCGGCGCTGGCGCCCGACGCGCTGGCGCGGCTGCGCGCGCTGGATCCCGAGACCCTGCCGAAACTGCCGCCGGACGTGCGGCTCGGCCCCTGCGTGGGCGGCACCCGCAACGTGGTGGCGATCGGCCTCAACTTCGCCGACCATGCCGCCGAGACCGGCTCGCCGATCCCCGCGGAGCCGATCATCTTCAACAAGGCGCCGTCGAGCCTGTGCGGGCCGAACGACGCGGTCATCCTCCCCAAGGGCTCATCCTGCACGGATTGGGAGGTTGAGCTCGCCGTGGTGATCGGCCGGCGCGCCAGCTACGTCCATGCCAACGAGGCGCTGAGCTACGTGGCGGGCGCCTGCATCTGCAACGACGTCTCCGAGCGGGACTGGCAGATGAATCGCGGCCCGACCTGGACGAAGGGCAAGAGCGCACCGACCTTCGGGCCGCTCGGCCCCTGGCTGGTGACGCTGGACGAGATCCCCGATCTCAAGGCCCTCGCCATGAGCCTCGACGTGAACGGCGAGCGCCGCCAGACCGGCTCGACCGCCACGATGATCTTCGACGTGCCCCAGCTCGTGGCCTACACGTCGCACTTCATGCTGCTGGAGCCCGGCGACGTGATCACCACCGGCACGCCGCCCGGCGTCGGCCTCGGCATGAAGCCGCCGCGCTACCTGAAGGCGGGCGACGAGATGGTGCTGCGGATCGAGCGCCTGGGCGAGCAGCGCCAGAAGGTCATCGCCTTCGACGACTGGACCGCCAAGGTTTCGGCCGGCGAGCCGACCGACTGAGCGGGGTGACGGATTGGGGTGCTTGATTTTTTTGCGCCGATCCCACTCAAAGGAACCATGAGCCAAGCCGCCACCCAGCACCCGCAGGACATCCGCCACGATTGGACCGTGGCGGAGATCCAGGCGATCCACGATCTGCCCCTGCTCGATCTCGTGCACCGGGCCGCCACCGTGCATCGGGCGTACAACGACCCGGCCGATGTCCAGCGGGCGAGCCTGCTGTCGATCAAGACCGGCGGCTGCCCGGAGGATTGCGGCTACTGCTCGCAATCGGCCCACCACAAGGAGACCGGTCTCGCGCGCCAGCGCCTGATGCCGGTGGAGACGGTTCTGGCCGAGGCCGCCGCCGCGAAGGCGTCCGGCGCGACCAGGTTCTGCATGGGCGCCGCGTGGCGTAGCCCCAAGGACGGGCCGGACTTCGACGCCGTGCTCGCCATGGTCCGCGGCGTGCGCGGCCTCGGCATGGAGGCGTGCGTCACGCTCGGCATGCTGACGGCGAGCCAAGCCGAGCGCCTCGCCGAGGCCGGGCTGACGGCTTACAATCACAACCTGGATACCGGACCGGACTACTACGACAAGATTGTCTCGACCCGGACCTACGAAGACCGGCTCAACACCCTGGAGCGGGTACGTGCGGCGGGGATCGGCGTCTGCTGCGGCGGGATCATCGGCCTGGGCGAGGCGGCGAGCGACCGCGTGGGGATGCTGCAGGTGCTGGCCAACCACGCCCCGCACCCGGAGAGCGTGCCGATCAACGCGCTGGCGGCGGTCGCCGGCACGCCGCTGGGTGACGCCGCGAAGCCGATCGACCCCTTCGACATGGTGCGCATGTGCGCAACCGCCCGCATCGTGATGCCCCGGGCCCGGGTCCGGCTGAGCGCGGGTCGAAGGGCCCTCAGCCGGGAAGCCCAGGCCCTGTGCTTCCTGGCCGGAGCCAACTCGATCTTTTACGGCGCGGTGCTGCTCACGACCGCGAATGCCGAAGCGGATGCGGATGCGGCCCTGCTGTCCGATCTCGGCATTCGCGTCGCCGAACCGGTTCTGGCGGCGGCGGAATAGGCGCGCAGTCCCCCCCGTCGAGGCACTGGACTGAGACCGGGATGGCGCGTCGGGCCCGGCTGCGCCCTTTCCCCGGGCGCTTGGAGCGCAGACGGAATGCCGCCCGGGCGCCAGCACGCGATGGCGCGCGGCGTGGATTGGGATCACCCTGAGCTGCTCGCGCGGCACTTTTCACGCGGGATCCCGGATCAGATCCCGCTTCGCACCACCGGTTCGGGGAAGCCGGCGGGTCAGATGCCGAGGGCAGCGAACGCTCGCCTCGCGCTCGGCAAAACACCGTCACGGGGCTGATCCTCAGCCCTCGGGCAGCACGATCCGGAATTGGGCGCCGCCCTCGCCCGCGTCGAGAGTCAACGTGCCGCCGTTGATCGCGATCAACTCGGCGGCGATCGGCAGGCCGAGCCCGGTGCCGCCGGAGCGCGTCGAGCCCGCAAACGGCGCGAACAGATTCTCCCGGGCGCGCGCCGGCAGGCCGGGGCCATTGTCGGCGACCAGAATTGTGATCCGGCCCGGCTCCTCGCGGGCGGCCGCGACCTGCACTGCGGCCCCGGCGACCTTGGCGCCGTCGAGGGCCTGTACGGCGTTGCGCACGAGGTTGGCGAGCGCCCGGCTGAGTTGCTCCGCATCGGCCTGAACGGTGAGGTCGCCTGCCTTCACCTGCACGGCCACGGGATGGGTCGACAGGGCGGCAAGGTCCGGAAGCTCCGCAAAGATGGGAGCCAGCGGCGTACGGGCGAGGCGCGGTGTCCGCTCGGTCACACGGCCATAGGCCAGAGTCGCCTCACAGAAGCGGATCGCCCGGGCGAGCGTGCCGACGAGCCGGGGCGCGACGCGCTGGACCGTCGGATCCGCCGTGCCTTCGAGGCGGTCGCCGAGCAGTTGCGCGCCGGTGAGGAGGTTGCGCAGTTCGTGGCTGATCTTGCTGACCGCGAGGCCCAGCTCGGCCAGCCGACGCTTCTGCCGAAGCTGATCGGCAAGGCTGCGCTGCATCCGGCCGAGGGCTAGTTCGGCCTGACCGATCTCGTCGCTGCGGCGCGGCGGTGCGATGATCCGGCCGGCATCCTCCGGATCGTCCGCGAAGGCAGTGATGCTGGTCACCAGCCGCCGCACCGGGCGCACGATCAGAACCTGCAGGACCACGAAGACCAGCCCCGCCGCCGAGGCCGCGATGATCAGCGAGGAGACCAGCAGCCGCAACGCGTAATCGACCATGGCGGCTCGGAGCGGAGCCTCGTCGAGCAGGATCTCGACCCGGTCGAAACCGCCGCCCCCCTCCCCGACGACGCGGATCGGTTCCTGCGTCGGGGCCACCAGGGTCCGCCACGCCCCGCGGATCGCCGAGAAGGCCGTGACGTCGCGCAGATCGACCGTATCGGCGACGCGTTCCGGCACCGCCTCGATGGCAAGCAGGCGCTGCGTGCCGGCGCCGCGCACCGCGATGGCCCGGGCATTGACGCCGGCGAGCAGCCGGCTCTCCAGGGCCTCGGAGACCGGCTCGCCCGTCCGGCCGTCGAGGACGAGGGCGGCGACCTGCGCGGCCGCCAGCCGGTTGGACATCCACTCGATCCGGTAATTGGCCACCGCCGGCACGTAGGTCAGCACCTCCGCCACCACCACGAAGGCCACGGTGACGAGGAACAGCCGGCCGGACAGGCCGAGACGCGTCCGGCGCCGGTCGGCCCCATCGCGGGCCGGCGCAGAAGCCGGCCGGGGGGCGGCCGCAATCACGGTGTCGGACTCGACGGGCATACCGATCAAGCTCCGCCCCAGCGTCGCGGATGCGGATCGCTGACGTGACGGTCGCAGTTGCTCGAGCCTGTTCCGGCCTTCGCGGAAGACATGATTGCAGCCACAGTTTGACAGGCCATACAGCCTCTTGGCCGTGAGCACTATAATGGAGCCGCCCGCAAGCGGTTGCATGCGCGTCGAGACACGGACCAACACGCCCGGCATCGGGCCGCCTATCTCAGGCCCGCCGCGCACGCCGGCTCAGGACCAGGCTGACCAGAGCGAAGACGGCCAGCATCACGAGACCCGCCACCATCCTGGGCGTCACGAGGTCCCTCAGGGCGACGGCCCGGTCGCAGGCGCCTCCGTCGGTTGTGCGGCAGGCCGCCCGGGCGGCCTCGTGGGCGGCGACCACATCCTCGATCCCCGCCCCCGTGGTGGCGTACACCAAGGCACCCGGCAGGAGGCCGAGGAAGGTCGCCATCACGAAGATCCGCATCTTCACCCCGAAGGCGGCGGGCGCGAGGTTGGTCACCCAGAACGGGAACAGCGGCAGCAGCCGCAGCACCACGATGTAGCCGAAGGCATCGCGCCGAAAACCCTCGGCGAGGGCGGCGAGGCGGGTGCCGCCCATCCGGCGGAGCAGGTCGGCCCCCGGGCCGCGGCCGATGGCGAACACGATCGCCGCCCCCGTGGTGGCGGCGCAGACCGCGGTGAGAGCCCCCGGCACGATTCCGAACAGGAAGCCGCAGATCATGGTCAGGATCAGCGTGGCCGGCACGGATACCACAACCGCGCCGACATAGAGGCAATAGGCTGAGACCAGCGCGCGCGCATAATCCGCCTCGACGAAACCGCGCAGCCAAGTCCGCGAGGCGAGCAGGCGATCGAGACTCAGGATCTGCGCCGCGCCCGACACCAGCACGATCGCCGAGATGCCGAGCAGCAGCACGAGCGGCAGCCAGCGCCGGGCGCGCTTCCAGCGGCCCTCGCGGGCCCCTTCGGCGACGGGTACGGCTGCGCTCACCCGGGCTTGCGCATCCGCAGGATCTTGAAGAACCCGCCCGGGAAGGTCGGCTTCAGCCCGATCACCTCGACGCCGTTGCGCCGGGCCCAGGCCTCGATCCGCGTCGCCTTGAAGTCCGAGGACCAGCCGATCTTGGTGCAGAGCGGCGCCACGATCTCCTCGACCCGGGCGACCGGGCCCTCGCTCTGGCCGAAATGGTTGGCCAGCACGATGCCGCCGCCGGGGCGCACCACCCGCAGGAACTCCGACATCGCGGCCTCGGGATCGGGCACCAGGGTGATCAGGAACTGCGCCACCACGGCGTCGAAGCTCGCATCGGCATAGCCCAGGTGGCAGACATCCATCACCTGGAGGCCCTTCACGTGCGACAGGTTCCGGCGTCGGACCTTGGCGCGGGCACGCTTGAGCATATCCTCCGAAAGATCCACGCCGCAGACGAAGCTCGCCTTGGGGTAGTAGCCCAGAGCCAGCCCGGTGCCGACGCCGGCCTCCAGGATCCGCGGCCCGTGCTCGGCGGCGGCCTCGACGGCGGCGCGGGCGGCCGGCTCGGTGAGCTTGTCGTAGACCACGTCGTAGACGGGGGCCCAGCGCGCATAGGCCTTGCGCATCAGGGCCGTGCTCGGCCCGGCCGTCTGCGGCTCGCTCAGCATCGTTCGTCAATTCCAGAGGTTGAGATCAGGCGGCCTCACGGGGCCGGGCCGACAACGCGTCGACGCGCCGGATTGTGCCGCCGCCAAGGACCCGGGCCCGGGGGCCGTCATCCGCATAGATCGCGCAGGCCTGGCCCGGCGACACGCCGTCCTCGGGCTCGGCAAGCACCACCTCGGCGGTACCGTCGAGCCCGACCGTGAGGGTCGCCGGGCGCGGCGGCCGGGTCGAGCGCACGCGCACCGCCACGGGCAGGTCCCGCACGGACTCGACCGGCTCCTCGCCGAGCCAGTTCAGCTCCGAGAGGCGGATGCGGGTGGTGGCGAGCGCCGTGCGCGGGCCGACCACCACGCGGGCGGCATCCGGCTCCAGCCGCACCACGTAGAGCGGCTCCGGCCCCGAGAGACCAAGGCCCCGGCGCTGGCCGACCGTGTAATGTACGATGCCCTCGTGCCGTCCGACCACGTGGCCCGCGAGGTCGACGATCTCGCCCGGGCGGGCGGCGTCGGGGCGCAGGCGGGCGATCACGTCGCTGTAGCGGCCCTGAGGGACGAAGCAGATGTCCTGGCTGTCCGGCTTCTCGGCGAGCGACAGGCCGAGTTCCTTGGCCAGAGCCCGGGTCTCGGTCTTCTCCATCTCGCCGAGCGGAAAGCGCAGGAAATCGAGCTGCTCGGCCGTAGTGGCGTACAGGAAATAGCTCTGGTCCCGGGCGGGATCGAGGGCGCGATGCAGCGCCCGCCCGCCGCCCGGCAGCGGCCGGCTCGCCACGTAATGGCCGGTGGCGAGCGCGTCCGCGTTCAGGTCCCGGGCGAGGCCCAGGAGATCGCGGAACTTCACCGTGCGATTGCACTCGACACAGGGAATCGGCGTCTCGCCCGCGAGGTAGCTCTCGGCGAATTTCTCGATGACCGCGTCGCGGAACCGGTCCTCGTAATCGAGGACGTAATGCGGGATGCCGAGATGCTCGGCCGCCGCCCGGGCGTCGTGGATATCCTGGCCGGCACAGCACGCGCCCTTGCGGTGGCTCGCCGCGCCGTGGTCGTAGAGCTGGAGCGTCACGCCGACCACGTCGAAGCCCTGGCGCTTCAGGAGCCCAGCGACCACGGAGGAATCGACGCCGCCCGACATGGCGACGACGACGCGCGTCTCGTGGGGGGCTTTGGGAAGATCGAGGGCGTTCATCAACGAGGATCCGCAGCCGCCTGCTCGGAAGCGTCCCGGCTGCACCGGGCGTCTATAGCGGGAGTCCGGCCGGCTTTCCAGGGCGAACGGCCCGCTTGGGTATGACCACCCGGCAGATCCTGCCGGGCAGGCGGCAGCTTCGTCCCCGGCCCCGCGCGCAGGTTTCCGAAAAAGATACGCCCTACCAGAGGCTTACCGCTACGGGCCGTTGGCGTGCGCCTTGCTGCACCACCACCGGAAGGAGCCCGGAATGGCAAGCGGTGCGACGGATCGGCTGGATGTGACCGGGTGGATGCCCTCCGCGCGGACGAGCTGGGACGCGGCGGGGATCGCCGCGCGGTCCGGCACTTCCGCGCAGGACCGGTTCGGTGCGGCGCTCGACGCCGCCCGGACCCGGGAGGATGCCGCAGCCACCGAGGCCCGCGCGACCGGTCAGCGCGACGCCACCGATGCGGCGCGGGCGCGGCAGGCGACGCAGCGCACGGACGCCAACGCCGCCCGGGCGGCGTCCGAGAGGAACCGGGACGCAGCCGTGGAGGCCGACGCCCGGGCCGCGGACAGACGTTCGGCGGCCGCCCAGCCGCGACGTGCTGCAACCGCGATAACGCCGGGTGCCTCCGCGCAGGCCGCGGCCTCAGGCGTCGAGGATCCCGGTGCCGGTCCCGGTCCGCACGCCGCGGCGTCCGCTCCAACGGCGCAGCGCGCGCCGTCTCAGGCCCCTGGCCAGACCGATTCCGCTTCGCAAAACACCACGCCGGCGCGGGATCCGGCGGCGGAAGCACCGGTCCCGGATACCGCCCCCCCCGCGCAACCCGAACCCGCCGCGCAGCCGGCCCCAGCCAATGCTCCGGCACAAGCTGCCCAGCCTGATCCCGCCGCGACGCTGCTGAGCCTGCTCGCCGGGCTGTCAGGGGGTACCACGGCCCGCATCGCCACCACCAAAGGTGAGGAATCGGCGACCGATTCGGAGACGGTCGGCACCGGGAGCGGGTCGGGCTCCCTCCCGGTCGGCGCCGCAGCCGCCCAATACGGCCTGGCGTCATCGGGCTCGACCCCCTCCGGCACGGGCAAGGCCGATGCGGCGCGCGGCACGGAGATCACGGGGATCTCCGGGGCGGCTCTCGGCGCGAAGGCATCGGCCGGCGCGGCCCGGCCCGAGCCGGTCGATCCGAGCCTCAACTCCGTCGCGGCCGCACAGACCGGCACGGGCGATCCGCAGGGCGCGGCGTCCGGTCCCGGTGCGGATTTTCTGGCGGCCCTCGCCGATGCCGGCCAGGCCGCAGGCCCGGCGGACTCTGGTGCCGCGGGCGCTGCGCCGCAGGCGACAGGCTTGGCCAATCCGGGCGGAGCGCCCGCGACACCGACCGCCCCTGCCGCAACAGCCAGTGCGGCGCAGGCCGCGTCCACCCAGACGGCGACCGTCCAGACGGATCCGCCAATCCCCATCGGGCAGGTGCCGATGGCGATCGGCCTGCGCTCGCTGAACGGATCGAACGCCTTCCAGATTCGCCTCGACCCGATCGAACTCGGGCGGGTCGACGTGAAGCTTGAGATCGACAAGGCCCGCGGAACGGTGACGACGCATCTCGTGGTCGAACGTCCGGAGACCCTGGCGATGCTCCAGCGCGACGCGAACCAGCTGCAGCAGGCCCTGACGCAGGCCGGGCTCGATCCATCGGCCGGCGGCCTCAACCTGTCGCTGCGCGGCGACGGCAGCGCACAGAGTGGCGGCGGCAATGGCCAACCGGGCGGCTCCCCCCAGGGGGGAGCGTCCGGCTGGACCCGGGATCAGGCCGAGGTCCCGCAGGAGATCGCCCCGACCCGGTGGCTGCGCGGCTACGGCGGGCTCGACATCAGGATCTAGGCGCGGCGGCCCCTCGCCGAACGACACGCAACCATCGTGCGCCCGCGCCTCGGGCGCGGCACGGGAGAGACCAGCATGACCAGCGGCATATCGAGCCTCGCCAGCACGGCGTCGACCTCCAGCACGGCCTCGAGCAGCGGGAACGCGACCGAGATCGCCAGCAACTTCACGCAGTTCCTGACGCTGCTCACCACGCAGCTCAAGAACCAGAATCCCCTCGACCCGATGGATACCAATCAGTTCACGCAGCAGCTCGTGCAGTTCGCCGGCGTCGAGCAGCAGCTCAAGACCAACGACCGGCTGGACAACATCCTCACCGCCTCGAAATCGGCGAGTTCCGCCACGGCGACCAGCTACATCGGCAAGACCATCACGGCGAGCGGGGCCGCCTCGCAGCTCTCCGACGGCTCGGCCGCCTGGACGCTGACGCCGTCCCGCGCCGCCTCGAAGGCCGTCATCACGATCCTCGATTCCAACAGCAACGTGGTGGCGACACAGACGACCTCGCTCACCGCGGGAAGTCAGACCTACACGTGGAACGGAAAGACCTCGGCCGGTCTGACCGCGCCGGATGGCGCCTACTCGATCAAGGTCGCGGCCACCGATGCCACCGGGTCCACCGTCGCGGTCGATACCAGCCTGTCGGGGACGGTGGACGAAGTCGATCTCAGCGGTTCGTCGCCGGTCCTGCTGATCGGCGCGCAGAAAGTGCCGCTTTCGAGCGTGCAGACGATCGGGTTGTCCACAAGTGGCACTTAACGAATCACATCCGAGTGACTCGCTTCAACATCTCTTAAGCGGGCGCAAGTACCTTGAAGCCTCGACAGGTCAGTCGAGTGTAGAGCGTATCATGACCGAACCTAGCCGCCCGAGAGTAAAGTACGTGATCGGGCCCGATGGCAGTCCCCTGACGATCGCGGATCTGCCGCCCCCGAGCACGCGCCGCTGGGTGATCCGGCGCAAGGCCGAAGTGGTGGCCGCGGTGCGCGGCGGTCTCCTCAGCCTGGAGGAGGCCTGCAAGCGCTACACCCTGACCACCGAAGAATTCCTCAGCTGGCAGTTCTCAATCGACCAGCACGGGCTCGCCGGCCTGCGCACCACGCGGATCCAGCATTACCGGCACTGAGCGGGCATCACCGGAATGGGCCCCTCCGCCCGAACCGCCCGATCCCGAAGCCTTGCGAAGCCGCGTCCCGACACCGGGCGCGGCTTCGTGCCGTTTCAGCCACCCTCATCCGGGGCTGCGGCGCCCGGCATTAACGCCCCGCTAACCACGTCCTGGGCAAATTCTGCCGGGCGAGCCGCTGGGGCCCGCATTGCGTTCAGAGTGCAGCGAACCCGCCCGTGAAGCCGGTCCTCGATCTCGTCACGAAGCTCGGACCGGCCCGGATCGCCGCCATGGCGGCGGTGACGCTGACGCTGATCGGCTTCTTCGCCTTCATCATCCTGCGGGTCTCGCGCCCCGACATGGGCGTGCTGTTCTCCGACCTGTCGATGCAGGATTCGGCCTCCGTGGTCCGTGACCTCGACAGCCGCGGCATCCGCTACGAGACCCGCGGGGAGGCGGGCCAGACCATCCTCGCGCCCCGGGCCGACCTCGCCAAGCTGCGCATGGACCTCGCCGGCAAGGGCCTGCCGACCCAGGGTGGCGTCGGCTACGAGATCTTCGACAAGGGCGACGCGTTCTCGTCCACCAACTTCGTGCAGAACGTGAACCACCTGCGCGCCCTGGAGGGCGAGCTCGCCCGCTCGATCCGGGCGATCGGCCGGGTCCAGGCGGCACGGGTCCACCTCGTCCTGCCAGAGCGGCGCCTGTTCGAGCGCGACCGGGAGAACCCGAGCGCCGCGATCGTGCTGAAGCTGATGGGCGACCTCGATGCCGGGCAGGTCCGGGCGATCCGCCACCTCGTGGCCTCCGCGGTGGAGGGCCTGAAGCCCGAGCGGGTCTCGATCGTCGACGAGCGCGGCCGGCTGCTGGCCGATGGCGCCCGGGACGCGGAGGCCGACGCCGCCGCCGGCTTCGAGGACCGGCAGGTCGCCCTGGAGCGGCGCCTGCGCGGCCAGATCGAGGACGTGGTCGCCGGCATCGTCGGGCCGGGCCGGGCGCGGGTGCAGGTCAACGCCGAACTGGACCTCAACCGGATCGAGAGCCGGTCCGAGACCTTCGATCCCGAGAGCCGCGTCGTCCGCTCGGCCCAGACCCGGACCGAATCGTCGCAGACCAGCAATGCCGACGGGCAGGTCAGCGTCGGCAACGAATTGCCCGGCGCCAACGCCACCGACAAGGCGCCCGCCCCGAAGGACCTGACCAACAAGAACGAGGAGACCACGAACTACGAGATCTCCCGGGTGACCAAGACCGAGATCGCCGAGGGCGGCCGGGTCAAACGCCTGTCGGTGGCGGTGGTGGTCGACGGCGTCTACGCGACGGCACCGGACGGCAAGCAGACCTACAGCCCCCGCGCGCCCGCCGAGATCGAGCGGATCACCGCCCTGGTGCGCAGCGCGGTCGGATTCGACAAGGCCCGCGGCGACCAGATCGAGGTCGTCAATCTCCGCTTCGCCGAGGCGCCGAGCCTGCCGCAATTCACCGAGCCGACTCTGATTCAGTCGCTGCTCGCCCCCACCAAGGAGGACGTGCTGCGCATGGCCGAGCTCGCCGTGCTGGCGCTCCTCACCCTGATCGTCCTGCTCACCGTGGTGCGTCCGCTGGTGAAGCAGGTGCTGGCGCCGGTGCCGGCCCCGCCGTCGCTCGCCGCACCGGGGATGGGCGGCGCAGCCGACGCTGCGGCGATCGCCGGGCCCGCGGGGACCATCACCGTCCTGGAGCGGGACAACCCCACCGCCCGGCTGATGGAGTTCGCCAAGATCAACGGTCAGGTCCAGGCCGAGACCGTCCAGCGCGTGGTCGACATGGTCCGGGCGAGTCCCGCCGAGACCGTCGAGGTGCTGCGCGGCTGGATCCAGGAAGAGTAGCGTAGGGGAGCGAGGGCGTAGCGATGGCGGCAGGTCTGGCAAATACCCTGGCGGCGGTGGGCGGCGATTCCTTCGCGTCGATGCCCGGGCCGCAGCGCGCCGCGGCGCTCCTGCTGATGCTCGGCGAGGAGGAAGGCGCGCCGATCTGGCAGATGCTGGAGGAGGAGGAGGTCAAGAAGGTCAGCCACGCGATGGTCCAGCTCGGCACGCTGGAGGTCGCCACGGTCGATAAGCTGATCATCGAATTCGTGACCAAGCTCGGCAACAGCGGCGGCATCTCGTCGAATTTCGAGCGGACCGAGGCGCTGCTCCTCAAGATCTTCCCGAGCGATCAGGTCTCGCTGATCATGGCGGAGATCAAGGGCGCGTCCGGCAAGCGCGTCTGGGCCTCGATCGCCCAGGTGGATCCAGAGATCCTCGCCTCGTTCCTGCGCAACGAGTACCCACAGACCGTGGCGGTAGTGCTGTCGCGCGTGCGGGCCGATTACGCCGCCAAGGTGCTCACCATCCTGCCCGAGGATTTCGCCATCGACTGCCTCAACCGGATGCTGCGCATGGAGACCGTCCAGAAGGAGGCCCTGCGCCACATCGAGGAGACGCTGCGGGTCGAGTTCGTCTCCACCATCGCGCAGACGCAACGGCGCGACGCCCATGAGATGATGGCGGACGTGTTCAACGCCTTCGACCGGCAGACGGAAGGCCGCTTCCTCGCCGCCCTGGATCAGGCGAATCGCGGCTCGGCCAAGCGCATCCGCGAATTGATGTTCACCTTCGAGGATCTGCTGAAGCTCGATTCGGGCAGCGTCCAGACCCTGATGCGCTCGATCGACAACGAGACCCTGTGCCGGGCGCTGAAGGGGGCCAACGAGCCGACCCGCGCCTTCTTCCTCAGGCAGATGTCGACCCGCGCGGCCAAGAACCTGACGGACGAGATCGCCTCCCTCGGCCCGGTCCGCCTGAAGGAGGTGGACGAGGCGCAGGCGAAGATGACCGAGATCGCCAAGGACCTCGCCGAGAAGGGCGAGATCATGATCGCCAAGAATAGCGCCGAGGAGGAGCTGGTCTATTGAGCGCCCAGGCCGCCCGGAGCGCGAAGCCGTTCCTGTTCGAGACCGATTTCCGCAGCGCCCGCCCCAGCGCCGAAGCGCAGCGCGCCGCCGAGGCCGTCGCCCGCGCCGAGGCCGAGGCCCATGCCCGCGGCCTGCAGGACGGGCGGATCCAGGCCGAGGCGCAGATCCAGGGCCGGCTCGCCGACGCCCTGAACCGGCTGGCGCTGGCCGCCGCGGGCCTCATCGCCCAGGCCGATGCCCGGGATGCCGAGCGGGAGGTTCAGGCCGTCGAGGTCGCGATGCTGATCGCCCGGAAGGTCGCGGGCGACGCCCTCGACGCGGCCCCGCTCGCCGGCATCGGCGAGGCGGCCCGCGCCGCCCTCCAGCACCTGCGCGGGGTGCCCCACCTCGTGGTGCGGGTCCACGACAGCTTGGTCGAGGAGGCCGAGACCCTGATGAAGCGCCTCGCCCGCGAGCGCGGCTACGAGGGCCGCCTCGTCGTGCTCGGCGATCCCGACATGGCGGCGGGCGATGCCCGCATCGAGTGGGCCGACGGCGGCATCGTGCGGGAACGCGCCCGCATCGAGGCGGCCGTGCTCGACGCCCTCGGCCTGCCGACGAGCCCGTAAAGGAACCCGGATGTCCGACGATTTCAGCCTGCCCCAGCTCGGCGAGCAAGACCCGGAGCACGCGGGGGGCTCGATCCGCGACGCGCCGACCACGCCGAAGACCGCCGCCGACCTGGAGCAGCTCTTCGACGTCCCCGTGATGGTCTCGGCGGTGCTGGGCTCCGCCCGGATGCCCATCGGCGACTTGCTGCGGATGGCGCCCGGCGCGGTGCTCGAACTCGACCGGAAGGTCGGCGAGGCGATCGACGTGTTCGTCAACAACCGCTTGGTCGCCCGCGGCGAGGTCGTCCTCGTCGAGGACCGGCTCGGCGTGACGATGACCGAGATCGTCAAGGGCGAGTGAGCCGGGCGAATCGTTTTTTCAGGCCGGTCGCCGGGGGGCGGTCCGCGCCATGAGAGTTGAGAGGGACGAACCATGCGGCTCCTGATGATCGGGCGGCTCAATGGCGAGCTGATCACCGCCTCCAAGATCGCCATGCAGCGCGGCGCCTCCGTGACGCAGGCCGATGCCGTGCCGCAGGGCCTCAACGTGCTGCGCGCCCGCGGCGCCGATCTGATCATGATCGACGTGGCGCTGCCGATCGCCGGACTGGTCGCGGCGCTGGAGGCGGAGCGGATCCGCACCCCGGTGGTCGCCTGCGGCGTCTCGGCGGACGCCTCGGCCGCCGTGGCGGCGATCCGGGCCGGCGCGAAGGAGTACATCCCGCTCCCGCCGGATCCCGAGATGATCGCCGCCGTGCTGGAGGCGGTGGCCACCGACCGCGCCGCCTTCGTGTGGCGCGACCCGTCGATGGAGCGGGTGGTCAAGCTCGCCGAGCAGGTCGCCCGTTCGGAGGCCTCGGTGCTGATCACCGGGGAGAGCGGCACCGGCAAGGAGGTGCTGGCCCGTCACGTCCACCAGAAGTCCAACCGGGCCGGCAAGCCCTTCGTCTCGGTGAACTGCGCGGCGATCCCCGAGGCCCTGCTGGAATCCGAGCTGTTCGGCCACGAGAAGGGCGCGTTCACCGGCGCGGTCGCGCGGCGCATCGGCCGGTTCGAGGAGGCCAATGGCGGCACGCTGCTGCTGGACGAGATCTCCGAGATGGATGTGCGCCTGCAGGCCAAGCTGCTGCGCGCCCTTCAGGAGCGGGTGATCGACCGGGTCGGCGGCACCGCGCCGGTGCGGGTCGACATCCGGGTGCTCGCCACCTCCAACCGCAACCTCGCCGAAGAGGTCCGTAAGGGCACGTTCCGCGAGGACCTGTTCTACCGGCTCAACGTCGTGGCCCTGAAGCTGCCGCCCCTGCGCGAGCGGCCGGCCGACATCCTGGAACTCGCGGCGCATTTCGCGAAGAAATACGCCGCGGTGAACGGCGTGCCGGCCCGCCCGCTCTCGGCCGAGTCACGCGCGCTGGTGCTGAAGAACCCCTGGCGCGGCAACGTCCGCGAGCTGGAGAACACCCTTCACCGGGCGGTCCTGCTCGCCTCGGGCGACACGATCGGACCCGAGGCCCTCCTGTCTCCGGACGGCGAGGCGATCGCCATGGAGGGCCCGGCGATGCGCGCCGTGCAGGCGGCCGAAGCCGCGACCCGCGGACTGGTTGGCCGGACCGTGGCGCAGGTGGAGTGTGACCTGATCCTCGACACGCTGGACCATTGCCTGGGCAACCGCACCCATGCGGCCAAGATCCTCGGCATCTCGATCCGCACCCTGCGCAACAAGCTCAACGAGTACGTCTCGGCGGGCCTCGACGTCGCCGAGCCCGGGAGCATGCGGGCGGGCGTCGCCTGCGGGTGATGCCGTCTTCTCGGAACGCGGCGCGGATCCCCTTGCCCGGGCGCACGCCCAGTTCAGGCAACGACGCCGACGCGGGCTCCTCCCGTAAGGGGGAGGGGAAATGCGCCTTTCCTTGAAGGTGGTGTGAGGCGAAGGCAAACGGACAATCGGGTAGCCTGCATGCGCATCGGCGCGACCGCTGTATCCCCGTGATCCGTTTCAGCCGTGCCTGCGCCCTACCGATTTCCGCCCTTCGCCGCCCGGTCGGCCTCGTTCTGGGCGGCGAAGGCCGCGTCGAGCTTGCGCAGCGATGCGTAGCGGGCGACATCGCCCTCGACGTCGCGGATCGTCTCCTCGACGAGGTGGCGCTGAAGCGCGACGCGGGGGTCGTTGGGCGGCAGGGCCTCCCGTTCCTGCAGGCGGAGCACGGCCTGCCGGACCACGGTGTAGACCGCCTCGCGCTCCTCCCGGGTCATCGACGGCTGAATCGCCTTCGCGACGAGATCGGAGAAATCCGACATGGACCCTTGGTCTTCGCTCTTCCACCGGCGCCGGAACCGCCCGACAGCCCCCTCTACAGACCGCGTGGCGCGGGATCCAGAGCCCGCGTGGGGGCCGCCTACATCCTTTGGTCGCGGATGCCGGCGATCAAGAGCGAGGACGAACTCCAGAGAACACAGAAGCAGAAGAACGCGACCAGCAGCGTGTGGCCCCGCTCGGGGTAGAGGCTGTCCGTCGGCAGGACCGGCGGGACGAAGGTCGCCAGGAAGATATGCTGCTTGCTGGCCGCCACGCGGGCGCGGTCGAGGAGCAGGTGGGCCGATTCCTCGAGCTTCTCGGCGATGGTCCGCTCGACGAGGAGACCCTCGTACTGCAACAGGGCCTCGGTCAGGTTCGGCCCGCCCGCGACGGCACCGCTATTCGTCATCTCGTCCTGCAGCGTCTTCATCTGTTGGTCGATGGCCGCGATGTTGGCGACCAGCGTCTGGATCGAGCGCGAGCGCTCGTCGAGGGTCGAGCTGCGCAGCACCTGAAGATCGTTCTCCGCCTTGAGCTTCTCCTTCCGGAGAATCGTCAGGGTGGTCAGCGTCCCCTCGGCGGACTTGACCGGATCGATCACCCCCCACTGGTTGCGGAAAGCCTGCAGGGCGAGATGCGCCTTGCTCAAACGATCCTGCGCGGTCTTGGCGTCGGCCTCGGCCTGGACGACCATGTCGGCCTGCGCGCGCTTCGAGATGTTGTTGATGAGCGTTTCGGAGCGCGCCACCACCTCCCGGGCGATGGTCAGGGCGTCCTCGGGCGTGAAGGCCCGGACCGACAGGCGGATCACGCCCGAGATCGAATCGATATGCGCGTCGACGTGCTTGCGCCAGTACTGGGTCAGATCCTCGATCGGGTCGCGCGGATCGAAGCGCGTCCAGAAATCGGCTTCCTGGCGGGAGAACATCTTGGACAGGCCGATGCTCTTCTCGAGCGATTCCACCATCGATTGGCTGTTGATGTAGTCGCGGACGATGAAGCTGTCCTGGCTGTTATGCTTCTGGATCAGATTCGTGTACTGGCCGAGCGAGATCTGCTCCATCGGCTCGACGTTGCCGCGGACGGTGAACTGAGCCTCGGCGACGTACTGGTTCGATGCGAATCCGAACAGGTACAGCGCGACCACGAGGGTCGGCAGCAGGACGAACAGGCTGACCCGGCGGATGACCCGCGCCCCGTAGGTCGACGTGTCCTCCTGGCGCGGGCGCAGGCCCGGCAGACGTGTCCAGTCCAGCCGCTGGCGAATCGCGGCCGCCAGGGCCTGGGTGCCGCGCTTCTCCGGAACCGGCCGGACCGTCTCGGCGCTCCGCCGCAGCTCGGTCATCGTCGAGGCGGCGAACGTTACGATCTCGCCTTCGCGCGCATCGTCCTTGACCTTGACGTCGTCGTCGAAGCTCATCCGCTCATTGTTCCTGGGTCTGCGCCGGTTCCGCCGAGGCGGCGCCGGCCGAAAGGCGGCCCGTACGCGGTTCCGGAATCCCGTTCTTTTAGGCCCTTTTTATGGCACCCGCGGAGACGCCCGGGCCTGTCCCGGGGCCCGCGGCGACGGGCGAGGTACCAGCCCGCACCATGACGCCCTAGAGTCTCTGGATGATGACAGAGCAAAACGCCGCCCGCGACACGGAGCGCCGCCCCTCCGAGCGGGCGGCCAGTCGGTCTGCCAAGACCAAGCTGACCGAGGTCGTGGTCGTCTGTGCCAAATGCGCCAAGCGGCAGGGCCTGCGCCCGCGGGCCGTGCGCGCGCTGCTGAAGAAGGCCGGGAAACAGGCCACCAGGGACGCGGCAGGCGGACGGAGAAAGCTCTGCGTCGTCGAGTCGGGATGCCTCGGCCCCTGCCCGAAGCGCGCCATCGCGGTCGCGACCGGGGCGAGCCTCGCGGCCGGCCGGGTTATCCTGCTCGATCCCGGGGCCGAGCCCGCGGCGGCCCTCGCGGCCGTCCTCCATCCCGTTCCGTCGCGCCGTCCGCCCCCCGAATTCGGCCCCAATACCGCTCTAGCGCCGGTATCGCCCGACGAATCGCCGCCGCCCCCCTGATCGGCATAACCTGGAGCTGCTCTTGCCCGCCTCCCGACGCGTAACGCGCGTGCCGCAGCCGTGACGGGGGAACGCCCATCCGGGAAGCGCCGGGTCGTCCGCGCCCTCGTGCGCCGCCTGCCGCTGCTCGGGACGCTGATCGGGCTCGGCTTCGCGATCTGGCTGGTGGCGACCAACGATCTCCAGGCCGTGGCGACGGCCTTCGGGCGGATCGGCGTCGCGGGCTTCGTCGGGGTCACGCTGGTGCGGACACTCGTGCTGGTGGTGTGCGGCATCGCCTGGGCCCGCATCCTCGACGGGCTGTCGCCGGCGCCGGCCTCCGCCTGCCTGATCCTGCGCTTCGTGCGCGAGGGCATCAACGTCCTGCTGCCGGTCGCCTCGGTGGGCGGCGAGGTTCTGGGCGCGCGGCTTCTCACCTTCTGGGGCGTCGCCGGCTCCCTGGCCGCCGCCTCCGTGCTCGCCGACCTGCTGTTCCAGGTCGGGACGCTGGCCCTGTTCGCCGGCCTCGGGGCCGGCCTCCTGAGCCGGATCGAAGGCGCGCAGGCGGCCGAACTCGCCGACTGGACCCTGCGCACCCTGGCGGTGGCGGCGCTCGCGGTGGCGGCGTTCTTCGCGCTGCAGCGGACCGGGATCGTGCGGCACATCGAGGACCGGATCGCCGCCCTCGGCCGGCGCTTCGTGCGGGAGACCGAGGCGCGCCCCGAGCCGGGCCAGCGCATCCAGGGCGCGCTGGACGCCATCTGGGCGCCCGGGCGGCGGGGCCGGCTCGCCCAGTCCATCCTCCTGCACGCGCTGGCCTGGCTCCTCGGCGCCACCGAGATCCTGGTCGTGCTCACCTGCATCGGGGTCGACCGGGTCGGGCTCACCGACATCCTGGTGATCGAGTCGCTGAGCCAAGCCATCAAGGCCGCCGCCTTCCTGGTGCCGAGCGGGCTCGGCGTGCAGGAGGGCGGGCTCGTGCTGGTCTGCGGCCTGTTCGGCATCGATGCCGGGACGGCCATCGCCCTGTCCCTCGCCCGCCGGGTGCCCGACGTGGTGCTCGGCCTGCCGTCGCTCCTCGTCTGGCAGAACCTCGAAGCGCGCCGCGAGGGCGTGCGCCCCGCCGCGCCGACCTGCGACCGCCCGTGAACCCAACGCCCGCCGTACCCGACACCCCGACGCGCTCCACTTCGAGGCGCAACCGCCGGCGCCTGGGTCTGATGGCGATCCCGGCCCTCGCGTTGCTCGTCGCCTCGCCGGCCCTCGCCCAGAGCGTCACCCTCGACCTCGGCGCGGGCGGCACCACCGAGCGGGCGCTCCAGCTCGTCGCGCTGATCACCGTGCTGGCGGTCGCCCCCTCGGTCCTGGTGATGGCCACCGCCTTCACCCGGATCGTCGTGGTGCTCTCGCTGCTGCGCTCCGCGCTCGGCACCCAGACGGCGCCGCCGACCGCGGTGCTGGTCAGCCTCGCCCTGTTCCTGACCGCCTTCGTGATGGCGCCGACCGGCCGCGCCGCCTACAGCGCGGGGATCGAGCCCCTGATCGCCGGGCGGATCACGCAGGCCCAGGCCTTCGAGCGCGCCTCGGCGCCGTTCAAGACCTTCATGCTGAAGAACGTCCGCGAGAAGGACCTCAAGCTGTTCCTCGACCTCGCCAAGGTGCCGGCGCCGAAGGGGCCCGAGGATGTCGGGCTCGAGATCGTGACCCCGGCCTTCATGATCTCGGAGCTGCGGCGCGCCTTCGAGATCGGCTTCCTGCTGTTCATCCCGTTCCTGATCATCGACCTCGTAGTCGCCTCGGTGCTGATGGCGATCGGCATGATGATGCTGCCGCCCGCCACGGTCTCCCTGCCGTTCAAGCTGATCTTCTTCGTTCTGGTCGATGGGTGGACGCTGGTGGCGGGCTCGCTGGTGCAGAGCTACGGGAGCTGACCGAGGCGGTCCGTGGTCAGGCCTCGACCATTCGGGGGCCGCTCATCCCGGCGGCGTGCCGGGGGTCTCGGCGTTGCTCTGCCGGTCGCCACCCTGCGGCTCGGAACCGGCCTCGTCGGCGGGCTTGGCCTTCCCCCGTTCGGGTACGGCGGACTCCGGATAGCGCTTGCGGTACTCGGCGAGGAAGGCCGACAGCGTGTCGGCCTTGGTGGCCTGGGCCGCCACCGCGCGGAAGCCTGGGGCACGGGTCGGATTCGTCCCCGTGAGCAGCGCGAAGGTGCGCGCGTCGGGGCTCGCCGCCATGGATTCCGAGAACTTCGCCTTGAGCCGCTCCAGGCCGATCGCCTCGGCCGCAAGGTTGTAGGCGATCGCGGCGCGTATGGCATCGGCCCGGGACGCCGCGTCGAGCGGCTGGCCGGAGCGCCACGCCTCGCCGAGCAGCGCCTCGTGCGTCTCGCCGGCCTCGCGCCAGCGGCGGGCGCCCCAGTAGATGTCGGCCCGCAGGCGCTCGATATCCGGCCCGCTCTCCTCCTCGATCGTCTCCAGGGCGAGATCGGTGCGGGTCAGGTCCGACAGGGCGCGGGCGCGGATCAGGTTCCGGGCGCGCTTCAGATCGCCCGGCAGTTCGGGCATCTCGGTGGCGTCGAGGACCTTCAGCGCCTGCAGTGGCTTGTCGTCCATCAGCCGCACCGTGGCGAGCCGCGTCGCGACCGCCGACCGGGCTGGACCGGTCAGCCGGTTGTCGATCTGGTACTGGAGGAGGTCGGCGGCGGGATCGAGGAGATCGAGGCTTACGAGGCGGTCGGCCAGCCGGCGCACCACCTCGTCGCCGCGCCGCCCGATCGGGCTCATCTCGCGGAAATCGAAGAACAAGGCCACGGCTTCGACCCCCGACAGGGTCTCCCCTTTGTCGGTGAGATACAGACTCTCGAAGGCGGCCTGCGCCTCGCGGGAGAGCGGCTCCGAGGCGGGGGCGCTGGGTGCGAAGGCATTGGCCCGGCGCACCGCCGTGAAGGCCTGGCGCCAGCGGCCGGCCGCGAGATCGAGCCGGGCCAGGCCCGCCGTGATGGCTTCCTCAATCGGGCCGCCGTGCCAGGTCAGGGCGAGCCGTTCCAGGCGCTCGGTGGCGGCCTCCGGCGTCAGCCGGCCGGCGGACCGGGCGAGCAACGTGCCGCGCAGGGTCGCCTCCACGGAGACCGGACGGACCGCTGCCGCCTCCAGGCGGGCATAGGCGTCCAGCGCCGCCTCGACCTGACCGGTCGCCTCGGAGACGCGGGCGCGGACCAGGGCCAACCGGTCACGGACCCAGGTGGGCAGGTCGCGGGCCCCCTCGGCGCGGGCGGCGGCCGTTTCGGCATCACCGGTCTCGATCGCTGATTCGGCCGCGGTCGCGCGGATCGTCTGCGCCAGATCCGTGGGGTATTCATGGGCGAGCGGCAGGACCTTGAGGAAGCCGGTCTCGGCCGCCTTCCAGTCCCCCGTGCCGGCCGAGGCCATCGCCCGCCACAGGGCGGCTTCCGGATTCCCGGCGAGGATCGGGGCGGACAAGGCCTTCTGCGCGTCGGCGTTGCGCCCCATCCGCACCAGCGTGAGGCCGCGCAGCAGGGCCGTGTTGCGCTGGCCGGCCAGCAGCGGATCGTCGGCGGCCGCCGCTTCGATCGCCGCGAGCGCTTCCGGCTCGAGACCATTGGCGAGATAGGTTTTGGCGAGGGCGAGCCGCGCCGGGCCGCGATCGGCCGGGTTCGCGGCGGCGGCGGCCTCGAGGGCCGCGCGTATGGTGTCGCGCACGTTTCCCGACCGCGCCCGGTTCCAGGCCTCGGGCGTGATGACGAGATCCCCCGGCTCGGCCAGGGCGACCTCGGCCTGCCGCACGCTCGCCGAGGTGGCGAGGCCGCCCGCCCGGCCGATCGTCACCGTATCGAGGTCGGGCCGCACCGCAAGATCGTCGGCGCTGGCCAGCACCGCGAGACCATGCCGGCTCGGCAGGATCTCGAAATCGACGAACCGCCGGTTCTTCGGATTGCCGACCGGCCGCTGGGCGGCCGAGGTGACCACGGCGATGCGCTCGCCGTCGAGGTCGAGCCACGTCGCCGAGCCCGGCCGGGGCAGGCCGAGGGAGACCGCGACGCGACCCGAACCATCGGGTTTGCGCACGGGATCGATCGTGTCGCTCGGGCTCAGGGTGTCGCCCGCCGAGAGTTCCCAGCCGACTCCGCCCCCCGTCGAGACCGCGTTGAGGTCGACCAAGCGGCCCTGGGGGACTGCGAAGCGCAGGACCGTGAGCGGCCCGGTCCGGGTGGGGCCGCCCACCGGCACGAAGCCCTGATGAGCGGACGGCACCGTGACCGGCTCGGCGGACTCGAAGGCGAGCGTGACCACACCACCGCGCTCGAACAGCACGGCCGGCGGCAGGGCGTGGAACGGGAAGACCAGGCCGGACCCGGCCGCGCGCATCGGGGACGGCGCGGTCGGACGCTCCGCAACGGGCGGCGCCTCAGCCGGGGCTGGCGCGGCGGGGGGGACAGAGGCCGTCGGCGCGGCGGCGACCGGTGCCGGCGCCGACGGCCCCGGGATTGGTATGGCGGCGCTGGCGGGTTGTGCCGGCTTGCGCCGGACGACATCCAGGAGGAAGGCCTCGTCCTCGCGTTCCGAGCCGATCTGGAAGCCGTCCTCGGGGGTGACCAGCAGGCTGGCCGAAGTCGCATCGGTCTCGGTCGCCAGCTTGGCGATGCCGGGCCGGGGACGTCCGCGCGTCCCGGCCGGATCGATGGTCCAGGGGCCGACGACCCGCAGGCGCGTCGCGTTGCCCTCCGTGGTGAGGGTCGTGACGGCCTCCGCGGGCAGACGCAGCGACAGGCGCGTCAGCGTGGGGAGGAGCGCGAGTTCCAGGGACAGGGGCTTGCGTACCGGCTCTGGGATGCGGGCCCTGAGTGCTTCCTCGGCGGCGCGGGCGCGGCGGGCAAGCTCGGCCACCACCTCGGGCGGCAGCGGCGGCGGCAATCCGGCCCAGCCCTCCGGCAGCAGATCCACGAAGACCCGCTCGCCCGCCATCTGCAGGTTGACCCGGTAGGGCCGCTGCAGGGCGACCCGCAGCGCGGTTCCGTCCGGGTCGCGCCGGACGCTCGACACGTAGGCGGGCATCTCGTCGGCCAGCCGCTCGGGCCCCTGCGCGACGCGCTCGCCATAGCCGAGGAGCAGCACGCCGCCGGCGAGCTTCGCCTTGACGGCGACGGGCTTGTCGAAGGTGAGCACGATACGGCCGTAGCCGCCGGGACCGGTTCCGGTCTCAGCGCCCTTGGCGCCCATCAGCCTGGCGGCCAACGCCGGATCGACCGCGGCCAACAGGGCGAGCACCGGGAGCGACGCGCGCAGCAGCCACTGCCCGAGCCCCTGACCGATCCGGGGACGCCCGTCCTCCGATCCCATCGCCTCGCCGATCCGATCCCGGCGCGCGGCACCGGTGGGGCCGCGGCGCGCGGCGCCACATATCGCGGCCATCCTGGGGCGGGGCCACTAACGCGGCCTTAACTGTAAACCGCAAATCGGCGGGATCGCCGTGCGTCAGCCGCTCAGCGCGACGGCGCGGTCGAGGGCCTGGGTGAATCCCGCCAGCGGAACCGTGATCGTGGCGTCATCGCTGCTGCCGGATTTGTGGCCGATCACGAACAGCGTCTTGGCGGTCCGCATGCCGTCGAGGGCGAGTGCCGGGAAGCTGATCGGCACGAAGCAGCCGTCCGGCCCGCAGGCGGTGTAGGGCGCGCCCTTGCCGAGGGTCTGCTCATCCAGCTTGAAGGTGATGCCCGGCTCGATCGAGAGGCCGAAGGGCATCATCACGATCCCCTCGGCGCGGCCATCCTTCGGCGTCTGAAGTTCGATGCCGAACTTGCGCCGGCCCGTCTGCGAATCGCCCTGCGCCTGGGCGATGATGCAGGTGATCGTCTCGCCCGGATGCGTGCAGGTCATCGACCAGTCGCCGTAGCTCTCGGTCACCATGCTGGCGCCTGGGGGCCACGCGGCATGGGCCGGCGCCGCTGCGGCGGCCGCCGGCGCGGGGTCCGCGGCCACGGGCTTGGCCGCAGGCTTCGGGGCGACAGGCTTGGGCTTGGGCTTGGGCCGGGCCTTGGGCAGCGCCTCAGCCGGGGCGGCCTCCGGCTCGGCATCCTGGGCCCGCGGTGTCGCCAGCGGGAGGGCAAGCAACACCGTGACGGTCAGGCTGGAGCGCAGGAGCGCGCGAATCGTCGGCATGGAATCAACAACCCCCGGAGCCATGGAACGGCAGAGCCGCCTAAAGCCCAAGCGGGGATGACGCAATTGCGCCGACGGGCCGAGGCCAGACCCTCAGAGCGGGTTCGGGCCGCCGGCGGCGCGGGCCAGGGCGCAGCGGCGCGCGAAGGACGCTTCGGCGCCCGTGCGGACGGCGCGGGCGCAGGCGAACACCAGGGTGAGGAAGCCAGGATCGCGGTCCGCGGTCTCGGTGACCGGGCCGGGGATCCGGGAGGCAATGAGAGCGAGCATGACGGACTCCAACGGGCGGTGGTCTCGGACGCTTCCGGAGATCCCTAGCTTGGCGCTCATCTCGGCCGCCTTGTTGCACCGCAATATGAGAGCCGCGACCGACGCTGGCCACAGGGCACGGCGCGGATGCATCATGCATCCAGCTCATGGCGTGGGACATGGCGCGTCAACGTTGTGTTTACAACTCGATGCAGCGGATGGTTGACCGGGCCCGGGTGAGCCGCCATTGAGCCGCTTTCGGCGATGCTCCATCGGCTGCGCCGCGGCGCATGCGTCGACCTGTCGCCGCAGTGTCACATGCGCGCCATAACCCGCCCGCTGGCCAGACCGCGCGGACGCCCACGCATCCGCCAGACCCAAGGATATCCTGAATGACCGATCAGCCGACCCGTCACCCGATCCATGGCCGCATCAGCGGTCCCATCGTGATGATCGGCTTCGGCTCGATCGGCCGGGGCACGCTGCCCCTGATCGAGCGCCATTTCACGTACGACAAGGCCCGCTTCACGGTGATCGACCCGGTCGACACCCACCGGGCGCTCGCCAAGAAGCACGGCCTGCGCTTCGAGAAGGTGGCGCTGACACCCGAGAACTATCGCGATGTCCTCACCCCGCTTCTCACCGAGGGCGGTGGCCAGGGGTTCTGCGTGAACCTCTCGGTGGACACCTCGTCGCGCGCCATCCTGGAACTCTGCCGCGAGCTCGGCGCCCTCTACATCGACACGGTGGCGGAGCCATGGCCGGGCTTCTACTTCGACAAGACCAAGAGCCAGGGTGACCGCACCAACTACGCGCTGCGCCAGGACATCCTCGACGCCCGCGCCCAGAAGCCCGGCGGCCCCACCGCGGTCTCGTGCTGCGGCGCCAATCCCGGCATGGTCTCGTGGTTCGTGAAGCAGGCGCTGCTCAACATCGCGCAGGATACCGGCCTGCAGCGGCCCGAGCCCCAGACCAAGGCCGAGTGGGCCGCGCTGATGAAGGATCTGGGCGTGAAGGGCGTCCACATCGCCGAGCGGGACACGCAGCGCGCCAAGACCCCGAAGCCGCGCGGCGTCTTCGTCAACACGTGGTCGGTGGAGGGCTTCGTCTCCGAGGGGAACCAGCCGGCCGAACTCGGCTGGGGCACGCACGAGACCTGGAAGCCCGCCAATGCCCGCGAGCAGGAGAAGGGCTCGCGCTGCGCCATCTACCTGCTGCAGCCGGGCGCCGACACCCGGGTGCGCACCTGGGTGCCGACCGCCGGCTCGCAGTTCGGCTTCCTCGTGACCCACAACGAGGCGGTCTCGATCGCGGACTACTACACGGTGCAGGAGGGCGGACAGGCGGTGTTCCGGCCGACCTGCCACTACGCCTACCATCCGGCCGACGACGCGGTGCTGTCGCTCCACGAGATGTTCGGCAAGGCCGCCAAGGTGCAGGAGCAGCACCACATTCTCGACGAGACCGAGATCGTGGACGGCATCGACGAGCTCGGCGTGCTCGTCTACGGCCACGAGAAGAACGCCTACTGGTACGGCTCGCAGCTCTCCATCGAGGAGACCCGGCGGATCGCCCCCTACCAGAACGCCACCGGCCTGCAGGTGACCTCGGCGGTGCTCGCCGGCATGGTCTGGGCGCTGGAGAACCCCGAGGCCGGCATCGTCGAGGCCGACGAGATGGATTTCCGCCGCTGCCTGGAGGTCCAGACCCCGTATCTCGGCCCGGTGGTCGGCGTGTACACGGACTGGACGCCGCTCACCGACCGTCCCGGCCTGTTCCCGGAGGACATCGACACCAGCGATCCGTGGCAGTTCCGGAACGTGCTGGTCCACGGCTGAGGGCAGAGGCCCTTCTCCTTGCCCGGGAGGAGGGCCACCGAAACCGGCCTATTCCGCCTGACGCCGCGTCACCAACGTGCGGTTCGGCTCGACCTCACTCGCGTCCTGATAGAGCGGCACGATCGCCCGCAGCCAGCCGCGGATCTCGCGCCCGCCGTAGTTGCGCTCGACGACGTCCCGAGTGAGGTAGGCCTGCAGGTTCACCGGGCCGAAATTGTACCCGACGAGGCCGCCCACTGCGATCTGCCCCTGCGGCCGGTGGCTTCCCACCCCCGTGGGCAGATCGCTCGACCCATAGGCGACCGCCCCGACCTGCCACTTGCCGAACTTTCGCGTCATCGTGAGATCGAGGTTCAGGTAGTCCGGATAGAGGGTCCCGGAGGGCGAGCGCGTGTCGAGGAAGACGCCGTAGAGCAGGTTCGCGGTCAGGTTCCAGTCCTGCCCGGTGTAGCTCGCCGCGTAGCGGTGGGTCAGCGAGGCCGACTGGGTCAGGAAGCGCGTCTGGATCGGCAGATAGCCGCCGAACAGATAGCTCACGCCGACATCGCCGCCGAGATCCCAGGCAAGCTGCGCGGCCAGGAGCTGCTGGCCGATGCCGCTCTGATAAGCCGCCCCCTGGCTGCTCGCCGCCGTGACCGGCTGCGTGAAGAAGAACTGGAGCCGGGCGCCCGCCACGTCCCAGGGCGTCGCCCAGGCGAGCGTCGGCAGGTTGACGTTGGTCGAGGAGTCGCGGGGGCGCGTACTGCGCGTGCCGAAGCTCGACAGGTTGACGAAGTAGAGCCCGACCGGAAGCTGCGCCCCGACCGGCAGCCCCACCGTCTGTCCGGGCTGCGCCGCCGAGCCGGCCTGCACCGGGCGGGCGCCGGACGCGATCACGATGGTGAGCGCCGCCCCGAGGGTGCGTGACGTCAAACGGTATGCGGCCATCGAGAATCCCGATTGCGGGCCCCGACAGCCGGGGCCGATCAGGATGGGACGGACGCCGCGCGCGTGCGCATCCCCGCGTCACGGCCAAGCCGTGCGGTCCGGCACGGCACCGGTCCGACGGGCGCTTGGCCCGGGATTAGATCTCCGTCCCGACCGCCAGGGCGAAGTCCGGCCGGTAGGTCGTCCCCTCCACGGGGTTCGAGACCCAGCGGCAGCGCCCGACCGTCCTATCGTTGCCGGCGTGGAAATGCCCGGAGATCCACGCATCCGGGCGTTCGGCATCGGCGAGGTCGTCGAGCGCCGTGGAGGCGTAGAAGGCCGGCACCCACCAGGGGACGCCGGGTTCGCCCCGGTAAGCATCCGCCGCGAGCGGACTCGCTGGGTGATGGGTCACCACCACGGTCGGGCCGTCATGCGGTGACCGGAGCGCCGCGTGCAGCGCCGCCCGCTCGGTCTGGTGCTCGGCCATCGCATCCGCAGGCTGCCAGGGGCTGCCGTCGGCCTTCCGGATCGAGCCGAGATATTCCCGCGAGCCGGTGACGGGGTCAGTCATGCGCGCGGCTGCGTAGGCGACAGGATCCTCCGGGCGCCCCGGCGTCTCGGCATCGAGCCAGCGGCCGGCGAGGGACCAGTCGCTCCACAGGGTCGTGCCGACGAAGCGCACCCCGTCGATGATGCAGGCCTGCGCCCGCTGGAGCAGATGGATCCGGGCGCCGAGGCCGTTCAGGCGCTCGACCTCCGCCTCGAGGGCCGCCAGCAAGTCCGGTGCAGTGCGCCCGTCGCCGGTCGGGGCGTAGCGCTCGTGGTTTCCGGGGACCAGCACGATGGGCCGACCCTGCGCGAGGTGCAGCAGGCCCGCCAAGCCGCGCTCGGGGTGCCCCTCGTAGAGATCGCCCGGGCAGGCGAGCAGGTCGAACGGCTCGCTCGGCGGCGCGATCAGGTCGAGGCGCCGCCGTTCGAGGTGGAGGTCCGAGATCGGGAAGATGCGCATGGGGGTTACCGGGCCGCCCGGCGTTCGGCCGCGGCGGCCTTGAGGATGTCGGCGGCGGAATCGGCGTTGAGGATGGCGATGCCCGCTGCCACCACAAGATCCGGCCAGGGCGAGGGATAGAGGGCCGTCACCAGCCCGGCCGCGATGATCGCGACGTTGGCGAAGGCGTCGTTGCGCGCCGAGAGATAGGCCGCCCGCGTCAGGCTGCCCGAGCCGGTCCGGTGCCGGGCGAGCATGAGGGCACAGGTCAGGTTCACGGCGAGCGCCCCGAGGCCGGCGAGCGTCAGCGGCAGGGCGGCCGGGGCCACGAAATCCGAGACCTTGCCGTAGGCCGCCCAGGCGCCCGCCAGCGCCGGCAGGAGCAGGATGCCCGCCATGGCGGTGCCGAGCCGGGCGCGGTTGCGCGCGCTCCAGCCGAGGCCGGCGAAGATCAGCAGGTTGATCGCCGCATCCTCCAGGAAATCGAGGCTGTCGGCGATCAGCGCCACCGAGCCGATGGCGAGCGCCACCGCGATCTCGATCCCGAAATAGCCGAGGTTCAGCGCCGCCACGCGGGCAACGACGGGGCGGAGGGCGGGCGGCGCGGGCCCGGCGGCATCATCGGCGATCACGGGGGGCGTCTTCGCCGGTCCGGGGGCGCCTGTCGAGGGCTGTTGAGAAAACCCTGTCGGCGCCTCAAGAAAGTTCGACGCTCTTACGCCTTCGTCCGGGTGGATTCGGCCCCGCGATCGTGCGAGGCCAGCAGCAGGGCCGGGCGCGCAAGGCGTCACAGGCCGGAAGCGGAGGTCTGCCGAGTCATGCTGCCCGAATTGCGCGTGCTCTATTTCGAGGATCTCGAGGTCGGGCTGTCGGAGACCCTGTCGAAGACCATCGCGTCTTCGGACGTGGTGGGCTTCGCCGAGATCACCGGCGACCGCAACCCGATCCACCTGTCCGAACACTTCGCCGCGCGCACGCCCTTCGGCACCCGCATCGCCCACGGCCTCTACACCGCCGGGCTGATCTCGGCGGTGCTCGGCACCCGCCTCCCGGGGCCTGGGGCGGTCTACATCTCGCAGACCCTCAACTTCCGCGCGCCGGTGCGGATCGGCGACGTCGTGGAGGTCACCGTGACGGTCGCCGAACTGATGCCCGAGCGGCGGCGGGCGCGGCTCGCCTGCCAATGCTCGGTGGCGGGGGAGACCGTCCTCGACGGCGAGGCGCTGGTGAAGGTGCCGACCAGGGCCGAGGCCGACCCGCTCGCCAGCCGCACCGAGCGCCAGCAGGGCTGAGGTGAATTCCGTCCCGGAGACGGTCACCGACCCGGACGACCCGCGCCTCGAACCCTATACCCGGATGCGCGAGCGCGACCTCGTGGGCCGCGCCGGGCGCTTCATCGCCGAGGGCGAGGTGACCCTGCGGCTGCTGCTCGGCCCGCGCAGCCGCTTCCGCGCCGAGTCGATCCTGCTCCTGCCGGAACGGTGGCCGGGCCTCGCCGCAACCATTGCCGCCTGCCCGGCGCCACCGCCGGTCTTCCTCGCCACCCGCGCCGTGATGAGCGCCGTGGCGGGCTTCCCGATCCACCGCGGCGTGCTGGCGGTCGGCCTGCGCGGACCGGAGCTGGACGCGGCGGCGCTGGTACCGCCGGCGCCCGCACCGGCCCTGGTGCTCGCGCTCGCGGGCTTGACCAACCACGACAATGTCGGCGCCGCCTTCCGCAACGCCGCCGCCTTCGGGGCGGATGGAGTTCTGCTCGACGCGGCGAGTTGCGATCCGCTCTACCGCAAGAGCATCCGGGTCTCGGCCGGCGCGGCGCTGATCCAGCCCTTCGCGCGGCTCGCGGCGGACCAGGACTGGCTGCGGTTCTCCGAATCGCTCGACCTCCAGGCGCTGGCGCTCAGCCCGGGCGCAACCGAGACCCTGGAGGACCGCGCCGCACCCGCGCGGGCGCTCCTGATCCTGGGGACGGAGGGGCCCGGCCTCGCCGCGGCGTTCCTCGCCCGGGCGCGGCCAATCCGCATCCCGATGGCGACGGGCTTTGATTCCCTCAACGTCGCCACCGCGGCTGGAATCGCCCTCCACACGATCGCACGCGGCCAGGGACGCCTCGACCGCAGACGATAAGTCCTGAGTGGGGACGGCGCACCCAAGGCCCAGGTTTCACCCCGTTCAGGACGTGGCTCTAATCTTTGGTTGCAAGAGATCGGGCCACACAACCACAGAAGATAGAAATATCAATCCGCCGCCCGAGTTTCTGCGGTCGCATAGAAGGAAACGTAAGATTCCTATGGTCTATCCGGCGCAAGTACCCAAACCCGCCGGGTCGGACCGTGAGATTATCGAGCCATGTCGCGCCCCGTTGGCTGAGGCCGCCGCATCCTGTTGCACGGCTGTTCCGTGAGCGGAGCGGTGCGACGGCGGTCGAGTTCGGCCTCGTTGCGCTGCCCTTCATCGCCCTGATCGGGGCCTGCCTGGAGAATGGCCTGGTCGCCTGGGAGCAGGAGATCCTGCAACAGGCCGTCGTCGAGGCCGGGCGCCAGATCTACACGGGCTCCTTCCAGACAGCGAATTCCGGCACGACTGACCCCGCGACGCTGATCGGCCGGTTCCGGACCGCGCTCTGCACGCAGCCGAGCGGCGCCGCGCGGGTGACGATCTTCACCTGCGCCAACGTCCGCGTCAGCATCACGACGGCCTCCAGCTATGCGGGCGCCACGACGGTCTCCCCCGTCGCCATCAACAGCAGCAACGTCAGCGACTGGAACCCGAAGTTCCAGAGCTACACCTGCGGGGGCGCCTCGGCGATCATGGTGGTTCAGGCCGCCGTGGACGTCCCGGTCTTCTTCCCGTTTCTGGGCGCGGCAACGGCAAACCTGCCCAACAGGCGGCGCGCGCTTCGGGCCGCCACCGTCTTCAAGATCGAACCCTACACCACCCAGTCCGTCTGCTCGTGATGATGGCCCCCGCGACACGTCTGAGACGTTGGATCGGCGACCGGCGCGGCGTCGCGGCCGTGGAGTTCGCCCTCGTCCTTCCGATCCTCATCGTCATCTATTTCGGCACCGTCGAATTGACCCGCATCCTCGATGCGAACCGCAAGCTGACACTGTTCGCACGGACGCTCGGCGACCGTTCGGGGCGCGCGGACAACCCGAAGCCCTCGGCCGCCGACATGGCGGGGATCGCCAGCGCCGCGACCGCGATCCTTCGGCCGCTGGACGCCTCGGGCCTCCAGATCGTCGTCAACGCCATGGGCGTTCTCTCCTACAACGGCGCGTTCTACGGCGGTGTCTGTTCCAGCTGGGCCCAGAACGCGACCCAGCGACCGCCAAAGCAGATCAACGGGACGAACGGCCTACCGGCCACGCCAGCGGCCTATCAGTTCAACGGAGCCCGCTACATCCTGGCGGAGGTCTCGATGGCCTACACGCCGATCATCGGGAGCGCGCTCTACCGCTGGATCTTCGGATCCCAGGGTCTGGTCTTCACGCGACAGATCCCGTGGTCGGAGCGAACCATCAACGAGATCGTCATGCCGGGCGGCATCATCTGCCCGACCTACTGAAGCGCTCTCCGCCGGAATGGCCGCCGGTTCGGCGCAAGAGCGCGTCACACCCCAAAAATTCAGAGTCTTGGCCGATTGCAGGAAGATACCATGTCGCCGTTTCCTGAACGCGCCATCCGCTTCCTCCGCGCGCACGCGCGGCGTTACAGGCGTGCGCGCTCCGGCCAGGTCGCGGTGACCCTCGCCCTCGTGGCGATGCCGATCCTGTTCGCCTCGGCCGCAGCCATCGATTACGGCCGGCGCAACGCCGCGAAGGCCCGGCTCGACGCCGCCCTCGACGGGGCCGTCCTCGCGGTCATGTCCCAGAAGACCAACACCATCACGTCGACCAATCTCCAGAATATGGAGACGCAGTTCCGCACGGAGGCCGCCAAAGTACCCGGTGTGACCGTCACCTCCTTCAATCCTGGGACCCCGATCAACGGAACCTCGACCGTAAGCCTGACGGCGAGCTACACGGCCACCGTGAAGACCAGTCTGGCCTCCATGATGAAGGTCGCCAGCATGAACATCGGCGCGAGCGCGTCCAGTACCCGCAATCTCTTTCAATACATCAACTTTTACCTGCTGCTGGACAATTCCCCGTCGATGGGGCTCGCGGCAACCGATACCGATGTCAACAACATGAAGAACGCGACGCCCGACCGCTGCGCCTTCGCCTGTCACGAACACACCTACGACAGCCAGGGCAATGTAACCGGCGACAACCTGAACGACTATTATCACATCGCCCAGAAGAACAACATCAAGCTGCGTATCCAGGTCCTGCGGGATGCGGTCTCCGCGCTGGTCGATCAGGCCAATGCCAGCATGTCGCTGAGTCAGCAATTCCAGATGGAGATGTGGACCTTCAACGACTCCACGACGCAGACGCGTTTGCAGGCCATGACCCCGACCTTGAGCCAGATCAAAACAGCGGCAGCCAACATCGACATCGCCTACGCGTATTACAATCAGTCCGACAATCAGACCGATTTCGAACGCGCCATCGCGAAGATGAACGCGGCGATCCCAGCCAGCGGCATCGGGACGTCATCCGCATCACCGATCCGGCTCCTGTTCCTCGTGACCGACGGCGTGGAAGATACTGGCGGCACCGTCACGAATCAGAGTGCGGGGTTCCAGATCAGCGGCAATCGCTTCATCGGCCCATTCAGCCCGTCGACCTGCAACGCGTTGAAGAGTAACAACGTCCGTATCGGCATCGTCTACACGCAGTATCTGCCAATCTACGACAATCCCTTCTATAACGCCTATGTCCAACCCTACGAGAACCAGATCGGACCGATGCTGAAAGCCTGCGCGTCGGACGGCCTGTACTTTCCCGTCGCCTCCGGCGGCGATATCACGGCCGCCATGCTCCAGCTCTTCTCGACCGCCGTCGCGTCCGTCCGACTCAGCAATTGATCGCCGGGAGGCCGATCCGTCTCGGGCCCTCCCATACGCGGATGGCCGACGAAACGAGCGACGGGTCGCGCACCCTGGTCCCGCACGCCAGACGGGCACGTATTCACGCACAGGGACTTGATGCTGGCCATCCACGCCGGCTCACGCCGCCCGGGCATCGGCAGCCGGCTTCGGCAGCAGCGCCATGAGCGCCGTCAGCGGCGCGCTCGCCTCTCCGGACCAGACGAGATGCGTGCGATTGCGGCGCAGGCGCTCAGGCAGCGGATGGCGCTGCACCGCATCGCTCAGGACGGCATGGTCGAGCATCTCGCCCGGCACGATCGCCGCTCCGGTGCCGGCCGCCACGCAGGCTACGATGGCGTGGTAGGAATTCATCTCGAGCACCCGCTCGGGCGATGCGCCCTCCCCTGCCAGCCACGCGACGAGGTGGGCGCGATAGGAGCAGCCCTGCGGAAAGGCCACCACGGTCCGCCCGCCCAGCGCGACCGCCTCACGGATCGTCGTCACCCCCTTGCCGGTGATCAGGACCAGTTCCTCGTCGAAGGCGGGGATCGACGAGAGGCTTCGACGCTCGAACGGCTCTGACACGAAGGCGGCCTCGATCTCGAACCGGTCGAGTTGGCGCAGCAGCGCCTGCGTCGTGCCGGTCTGCAACGCGATGGCGACGTCCGGATACCGGGCGTAGAACGCCGACAGGATCGGCGGCAGCCTCGCGCCGGCGGCGCTCTCCAGGGAGCCGAGGCGGAGCACGCCCCGCACGGTCCCGCCGCGCAGATCCCGCTCGGCCTCGTCGGCCATCTGCAGCAGCTTTTCAGCATGGCCGAGCAAAACACGCCCCGCCTCCGTCAGGGTGAGGCTGCGCCCCTGTCGGCGGAACAGCGCGACCCCAAGCCGCTCCTCGAACTGCTTGATCCGAGTCGTCACGTTGGAGGGCACCCGGTGCAGCTGCGCCGCAGCCCGCGTCACCCCGCCTTCCCGCACGACGCAGCGGAAAATGTGCAGGTCGTCCAGGTCGATCATTCTCATTGCGAGAACGATACATCACGAGAATTCATTTTCCAACACGGACCGGTCCGTGTTGAACCGGGCACCATGAAAACGAAGCCTCCCACCGCAGATCCGCAGGGCACGATCCGGCCGATCGTAGCCTCCGGCCTCGTCGCCCTGGCGGCCGCCATGGGGATCGGCCGTTTTGCCTTCACGCCGCTCCTGCCGCTGATGGTGCGCGACGGCTCTTTGAGCCCGGCGACCGGTGCGGCATGGGCGGCGGTGAATTACGGTGGCTATCTTCTCGGTGCCCTGACCGCCTCGCGGTTCGCGGGCGACCCGCGGCGCGGCCTGCTTCTGAGCCTGCTCGGGGTGGCGCTGACGACGCTGGCGACGGCAACGGTCGATGCCGGGACGATCCCGCTGCTCGGCCTCGGACTGCGCGGCGCCGCCGGGGTGTTCAGCGCCTGGGCGCTGGTTTGCGCGAGCGGCTGGTGCCTCGCCGAACTGGCCCGGCGGCAGGCCGGACAGGCGGGGGCCTGGATCTATACGGGCGTCGGGCTCGGCATCGCCCTCGCCGGACTGCTGACGTGGCTTGGGGGACGCCAGCCGGCGCATTGGCTGTGGCTGGAGTTGGGCGTGGTCGCCGGCTCAGGCGCCCTGTTCGTCGGGTCGCAATCCTCCGGGCGATCCGCAGGCGCCGACACGCGGCCGGCCCGTGTCGCCGAACGCGAGGCCGCCTCCGTCGCGCCGCTCTCACGGGGGCGGGAGCTTGCCCTGGTGGTCTGCTATGGAACCTTCGGGTTCGGCTACATCGTCCCGGCGACGTTCCTCCCCACCATGGCCCGGGCGCTGGCCCCCGATCCCCTGGTCTTCGGGCTGACCTGGCCGCTCTTCGGCCTCGCGGCCGCCCTCTCGGTCGCCGCGGTGGCGCGCTTCCTGCCCAACAGGTCCCGCCAGCGGATCTGGGCCCTGGCGCAGGGCGTCATGGCGCTCGGCACCGCCCTGCCCCTGGTCGTCCAGACACTTCCGGCCATCGCCCTGTCGGCGGTTCTCGTGGGCGGAACCTTCATGGTCGCCACCATGGCGGGCCTGCAATTGGCCCGCGAGACGCGCCCCGACAATCCGACGCCGCTGCTGGCGCGCATGACCGCCGCCTTCGCGGCCGGGCAAATCGCCGGCCCGCTGCTGGTGCGTGCCATCGGGTCCGGCCACTGGGGCGGCTGGGATGCACTGGGCTGGACCGGAGCGCTCGCCACGCTCCTGCTGATCCTGACGGCAACGTGGCTGTGGCGGGCGGCGCAGCCCGCGCTCGAGAGCCAGCCGGCCTGACGGGATCTGGGTCGACGGACTCTCTGCGGTAGTCCGATAATCCCGGTATAACCATCTGCGATATTCTGCGCGCGACAAACGGCAGCAATTGCCACGCGCGAAGTCGGGCCTAGCTTGACCATTGTGCTGGCGGGGGATTCGGCAGGGAGTCGGCGGCGTTGCTTCAGTCAGGGAATGGGTTGCGGGCGCTGACCGGACGCCGGGTGGCCGTGGTCGGTGCCGGTCCGGGGGGCTTGGCTTCCGCCCTGCTGCTGGCGCGGGCCGGGATCCACGTCACGCTCTTCGAGAAGGATGCCCAGGTCGGCGGCCGGACCAAGACGGTGTCGGCACCGGGCGGCTACAAGTTCGATATCGGGCCGACCTTCTTCCTGTATCCCCAGATCCTGGCCGATATCTTCGCGAGCTGCGGCGAGCGGCTGGAGGATCACGTCAAGCTCGAACGGCTCGATCCGCAATACCACCTCGTGTTCGAGGGTGAGGACGGGATCTCCGGGACGATCCGGGCGACCGGCGACATCGCCCGGATGGAGCAGGAGATCGCCCGCCTCGCGCCGGACGACGCCAAGAACGTGCAGGCGTTCTTCACCGAGAACCGGACCAAGCTCGAATATTTCAAGCCGATCCTGCAGCAGGCCTTCCACACCCTGCGCAGCCTCGCGAGCCCGGCGATGCTGGCCGCCCTGCCCTATCTGCACCCCGGCCGGAGCGTCAACCGCGACCTCAAGCGCCACTTCGCCGACCCGCGGGTGCGCCTCGCCTTCTCGTTCCAGACCAAGTACCTCGGCATGTCGCCGTTCCGGTGCCCGAGCCTGTTCACGATCCTGTCGTTCCTCGAATACGAGCACGGGGTCTATCACCCCGTGGGCGGCTGCGGCGCGGTCTCGGACGCGATGGCGGGTCTGGCCGGGCGCATGGGCGTCGATCTGCGGCTGAACAGCAACGTCGAGCGGGTACTGTTCGACGGCAAGCGCGCCACCGGCGTGGTGGCGGACGGCGAGACCTTCAACGCCGACGCTGTGCTGATCAATGGCGACTTCGCCAAGGTGGTCCGCGCCCTGGTGCCGGAGCGGCACCGTCCGCGCTGGCGCGACGCCAAGATCCAGAAGGCGCGGCTCTCCTGCTCGACCTTCATGCTCTATCTCGGCATCGAGGGGAAAATGCCCGCGAGCCTGGGGCATCACACGATCCTGCTGGCGGATGGCTACGAGAAGAACATCCGCGAGATCACCGAGGGCACGCTGCCGATGCAGCCCTCGCTCTACGTGCAGCATGCCGGCTACACCGACGGCGGCATGGCCCCCCCCGGCCACACCGCCCTGTACGTGCTCGTGCCGGTGCCGAACCTGAAGGCCGGGATCGATTGGGCCGCAAAGCGCGAGAGCTACCGCGCTTTGGTGCTGGAGCGCCTCAAGCTCCTCGGGATCGAGGATCTCGAATCCCGGATCCGCTACGAGCGGATCATCGACCCGACCCAGTGGGAGGAGGATTTCGCCGTCCACGAGGGCGCCACCTTCAACCTCGCCCACGACCTGATGCAGATGCTGTATTTCCGGCCGCATAACCGCTTCGGGCCAGGACTCTACATCGTGGGCGGCGGCACCCATCCGGGCTCCGGCCTGCCGGTGATCTACGAGGGTGCCCGCATCTCGGCCCGTCTGCTGATCGAGGAACTGGCCGGCGCCCGCGCGGCCGCCTCGGCCGGCATCCCCGAGACCGCGCCGCTCGCCACCTCCGGCGAGGCCTCGTGAGGCGGCCGGGTCGACCGCTTCCTCTCGCCGGGCTCATCCTCGCGGGCGCGCTCTGGACCGCCCTGCCGGCGGCGGCCGCCACCGTGCAGGTCGAGGTCGACGGGATCGAGCCCGGCGGTGGCCCGGTACGCGTCACCCTGTGCCAGGGCGGACTTTCGGAGGCTGCCTGCGCCCGGGGCGACGAAGCGCCGGCTTCAGCGGGCCGGATCCTGTTCACCTTCCAGGGCGTGCCGCCGGGAACCTACGCCGTGGCGGCCTATCAGGACGCGAACGGCAACGGCCGCCTCGACCGCACCGGCCTCGGTCTGCCGCTCGAGCCCTACGGCTTCTCGGGGTCCGTCGGACGCCGCACGCGGCCGGACTTCGCCGAGGCCGCCTTCGGCCTGCGGGAGCCGGGCGGCACCCTGCGGGTCCGCCTCGCCCGCGCGCTGCCCCGGCGCTGACGCGCATGGACCCCCTGGTCCGGCTCGCGGGCGTCGGCCTGGACCTCGGTGGACGGCGGGTTCTGGACCACGTCGACCTCGACCTCGAAGCCGGCGAGACCCTGGCGCTCCTCGGACCGAACGGGGCCGGCAAGTCCTCGCTGATGCGCCTCGTGGCGGGCCGGCTCGGCCCGAGCGTCGGATCCGTGCGAGTGGACGGTGCGGATCCCCACCGGGCGGGCAGCGCCCGCCGCGCCATCGGCTGGGTGCCGCAGGAGATCGCCCTCTACCCGAAGCTGACGGTGGCCGAGAATCTCGGCGTCTTCGGCCAGCTCGCGGGCGTGGCAAGGCGCGACCGGAAGGCGGCCGTGGCCGCCGCGCTCGCGATGGCCGACATCGCCGAGGTCGCCGGGCGCCCGGTGGGAACCCTGTCGGGGGGCTACCGGCGCCGGGTCAACATCGCGGCGAGCCTCATGAATCAGCCGCGCCTCGTCCTGCTCGACGAGCCGACCAGCGGCGTCGACCTCGCCGCCCGGGCGGCGATCCACACCGTCCTCGACCGGCTGAAGGCGGCCGGCACCGCGATCCTGATCGCCACCCACGATTTCGCGGAAGCCGAGCGCTTGGCCTCACAGGTGGCGTTCCTGGCACAGGGGCGGATCGTACGCGCCGGCCGCCTCGCCGACCTGCTGGCGCAACTGCGCGCCGGGGCGCCCGAACGGGAACTGAGCCTCACCGTCCCGGCCGACAGCGCCGCGGCCGCGTCCCTGCGCCGGGCCGGCTTCGCGGCCGCCGAGCCGGGCGGCCTCATCTGGCGCTCGGTGGAGCGTGCCGGCCTCGACGGCGCGGCCCTGCTCGGAGCCCTGCGCGCCCAGGGTGTGCCGGTGGGTGAGGTCCGGGTACGCGCCCCGCGGCTCGAGGCGCTCTACCGCGACGCGCTCCGGCTCCGCGAGGCGAACGATGCCGCGACCGCCACGCTATGGGCGGGGATCGCCGGATGATCGGCGCCGCGTTCCGTGTGATGGCGCTCAGCCTGCTGCGTGATCGCGCCGCCCTGGTCATGGCCTTCGTGCTGCCGACCGTGATCTTTTCGATCTTTGCCGCGATCTTCTCGGGGGCGACCGGTGACCGGATCCGCATCCATCTGGGTCTCGCCGACCTCGCCCACACCGCCGCCACGCAGCGCCTCACCGATGCGCTGGCAGCCGATCCGTCCCTGCGGGTCACGCGCCTGACCGTGACAGACCTCACCGGTGTCGCCGAGGCGGTACGCTCTGGCGAGGTCGACGTGGCGCTGGCTCTGCGGGGTGACCTGATCGCGGCACCCGCCGACGGCGCACCCAGCCCTACCGACCAGCCGGTGGTTCTGGTTGAGAATCCCGCCAAGGCCCTGGCGACGCCGATCGCCCTCGGCCAGCTCCAGCGCGTGCTGAACGCGGCCTTGCCCGACGTGGTGTTGTCGCGGATCGTCGCCGACGTGGAGCGCAGCGGCAAGATCGGCCCGGACGAGCGCCGCTTCCTCGAAGAGGCCTTCGCCGAGCAGCGGGCCAAGAAACAGCCGTTCAGCTTCGCCGACATGGTCGAGCGGCGCAGCACGGCCACCGGCACGGCGAATGCCCGGATCAGCTACTACGCGGGGGCGATCACGGCGGTGTTCCTGCTGTTTGCCGCCATGCAGGGGGCGATGTCGCTGGTCGAGGAGCGCGAGACCGGCCTTGCCGAGCGGCTGATGGCGGGGCCCGGCGGCCTGCCGGTGGTGGTGCTCGGCAAGTTCGGATTCCTGACGCTTCAGGGTGTCGTGCAGGCGGGGCTGATCTTCCTGGCCGCCGGGGTGCTCTACGGCGTGGAAATCGGGCCCCACTGGCCGGCCTTCCTGCTTACCTGCCTGCTGGTCTCCGCCATGGCGGCGGGACTGGCGCTGGCCGCCTGCGCGCTCGCCTCGACGCGCCAGCAGGCACACCTCGCCTCGACCTTCGGGGTGCTGCTGCTCTCGGCGGTGGGCGGATCGATGGTGCCGCGCTTCCTGATGCCCCCCTGGCTGCAGCAGGCAGGCTGGCTGACCCCGAATGCCTGGGCGATCACCGCCTATCAGGATGCGCTGGGCGAGGGTTTCGCGGATGCCGCGCCCGCTTTGGCCGTCCTGGGGGCGCTGGCGCTCGCCGGCCTCGGCCTCGCCCTCGCGCTTGCGGCCCGGCGCACGGCCTGATTGGACCACGCTACTCGATGTAGACGCCGGCCCCGATCAGCGCCTCCGCGCCCGCGACGTGCGTCTCGCAGACATAGCTCCATTTCACGATCGGAACCGACTGTCCCGGTCGCGGAAACATGTAATCGACCCAGCCCGAACCGAACCGGCTGACCGTGTCGATGAAGTCCTGGTGAAACTGCTTCCCATCGGCGTCGCGCTCGTGGAGCAGATCCCGCCCCTCGCGGTTGGGGTGGGACGCGTTGAACAGCACGACCCCCCGCATGTCGACCACGAACAGGTAGACGTCTCCGTAGCGCCACAAGCTGCCCTTGCGGCGGAACTCCACGAAGGCGGCGGGCCCGCGCTCCTCCAGGATATCGGCGGCCTTGTTGACGAGGGTCTCGATCTCCACGGCTTGGTGGGAGACCGGTCGCGACCGATGTCCGAAGGCCGGCAGCGCGACGCCGATCAGCAGCAGCGCGAGCGACATCAACAGGGCTCTCACCATGGCTTCGCCTCACCGAAGCAGCCTGCGGTTTCCAGTCACGCGGCGGATCTCGTCAGGCCCGGGTCTCCAGCGCGGGACCGCTGATCGCGAGGCGCTGACGCAGGGCGGAAAGCCAGTTCCGGCGGGGTGCAACCGGCGGGCTCGCGGCGTTCGGAAGGGCCGCGAAGGCGAGGCGATTGTGATGCAGTTCGATGATCCGGTTGAGGTGCTTCATCGCCGTGAGGCCCTGCGCCGCCATCAGGCGATGACCCTGGCACGCGCCGTTCGCGTTCATGGCAAGAACGGCCGCCTCGGCGCGCGCGATCAACCCCCGAGCTTCCACACAGTAAAGCTCCATCTCCGCGAGATCTGGCATCTCAACCTCCGCGCCGATCGCTTTTGAGTATTCGACCCCAACGAATACGGCCGTGATCGGCAGGGACACATCCTCTGTTTGGGGGGCATCGCGATCCGGTGCTGATCACCTTCCCGTGTGCGCCCTGCGACTGGGATGCGGGGAGCGATTGCCAGATCTCAAAACTCGATACTTCCGTCGACCAAGCCCGAGTCCTGCACCCATCCAGAGGCCTTCACCGAACCGGAGGCGCGACGATCCGCGCTCGCCCTGCGACCAGGGGCGCGCGGACAGCCGTGCCGCGATCGGGCACGGTCCGGTCCCGCTTGACGAAGGAACTTCATGCTCCGCCTGCTCATCGCCGACGGCAACGATCGCGCGGCGCGCGATCGGCACGTCGCGGCCACCGGCCAGACCTCGGCCGAATCCTATGCGTCGGTCGTGCGGGATCTCGCCCCCGGAACAGCCTGCCGGCTCGTCAGCCCGGCCGATGCGGACGCCGCCCTGCCGGCGGGCCTCGACGATTTCGACGGCCTGATCTTCACCGGATCGACCCTCAAGGTTTCCGAGGGCACGCCCGAGGTGACCCGTCAGCTCGATCTGATGCGCGCGGCCCTGGCGGCGGGCCGGCCGGTCTTCGGCTCGTGCTGGGGCGTGCAGGTTGCCGCCACGGTGGCGGGCGGCAAGGCCGGCGAGAATCCCCGCGGCCCCGAATACGGCTTCGCCCGGGCGATCACCCCGACCGAGGAGGGCCGGACGCACCCGCTTCTCGCCGGGCGCCCGGCCAGCTGGGACGCCCCGGCCATCCATTCGGACGCCGTCCTGGAGCCGCCGCCAGGCGCCCGCGTGCTCGCCGGCAACCGTTTGCTCGGCATCCAGGCGATCGAGATCCGGCACGGCGCCGGCTGGTTCTGGGGAACACAGTACCATCCGGAACTCGATCTCGATGAGCTGGCCGCGATGCTGCGTCTGTGCGATTCGGCTGTCGTGGAGGCAGGCCTCGCCGAGGATCCGCACGAAGTGGGAGCCTATGCCGACGAGATCGCTGGGCTCCAGGGGCCGGATCCGGAGGCGGCCCGGCGCCTCGCATGGCGCCATGGGATCGGACCCGAGATCCTGGACGCGACGCTGCGCCGCCGGGAAATCGGTAATTTCCTGGCCCAATTGTCCACAGACGCGGGCTGAGTCGCCCACGCCGCGACCGGGTGGCGCGTTGACCCGCCCGGTCCCGGGTCTAGCTTCACCACGGTGGGTCGGCTCGACGGCCCCGGGAGCGACCCATCAGGATGACCCAGGATTCCACGGTCGCCGTCATCGGCAGCGGGCTCGGCGGACTCGCGGCCGCGTGTGTCGCTGCCGCGCGGGGCCACCGCGTGACGGTCTACGACAAGAACGGCTGGCTCGGCGGCAAGGCCGCGGTGCTGCACGAGGGCGGCTTCCGCTTCGACATGGGCCCGACCATCCTGACGGTCCCCCGGGTTCTGGAGCGCATCTTCGCGGAGGCCGGCCGCTCGGTTCACGACTACATGGACCTGCGCCGCCTCGACCCGCAATGGCGCTGCTTCTTCGACGACGGCACCCATATCGACCTGATGCAGGACGTCGAGCGGATGGCCGGCGACATGGAGCGCTTCGCTCCGGGCACCGGCGAGGGCTACAAGAAGTTCCTCACCATCTCCGAGCATCTGCACGGGGTTTCCGAAAAATTCTTCTTCTGGAAGCCGGTCGAGGATCTGTTCGACACGATCAACATCCGCGCCAACATGAATCCCGGCACGCTGCGCGACGTGCTATCCCTGCGCATGCACGCCTCCGTGGCCTCGACGATCCGCGGCAAGGTGAAGGACGCCCGGCTGGCGCAGATGCTCGATCACTTCGTGCAGTATGTCGGCTCCTCGCCCTACGGTGCGCCGGCGGTGCTCTGCGCCATCGCGCATATGCAGACGGCGGACGGCGTCTGGTACCCGATGGGCGGCACACGGGCAGTCGCCGAGGGGCTCGCCAAGCTCGCCCAGGAGCTCGGCGCCACCTGCAAGACCGACACCGAGGTGACGGGGATCGAGACCGCCAACGGCGCGGTCCGCGGGGTCCGCACCGCCGCGGGCGTCACGCCCTTCGACGCGGTGATCTCCAACATGGATTCGGTGCGCACCTACCGCGAGCTCGTCGGTGGCGACGCCGCCAAGGCCTACGCCAAGAAGAACCCGGAGCCGGCCTGCTCGGGGGTGGTGCTCTATCTCGGGCTGAACAAGCGCTACGAGCACCTGAACCACCACGATTTCGTCTTCTCCCGCGACCCGGAGGAGGAGTTCGACTTCATCTACAACAAGGGCGAGCCGGCGCCGGACCCGACCGCCTATCTGGCGGCCCCCTCCTCCACCGATCCGAGCGTGGCGCCGGAGGGCGGCGAGGCGCTCTACGTCCTGGTCCACACACCCTACCTGCGCCCGCACCACGACTGGCGCCCGGACGGGCCTCTGTTCCAGAACTACCGCCGGACGATCCTCGACAAGCTCAAGCGCACCGCCAACATGCCGGATCTGGAGGAGCGCATCGTCGTCGAACGCCACCTGACGCCGCAGGACATCCACGAGCGGTACAAGGTGCTGAACGGCGCGATCTATGGGCTGGCCTCGCACGGGCGGGTGATGGGGGCGTTCAAGCCCGGCAACCGCTCGCGGCAGGTGCGCGGGCTCTACCTCGCGGGCGGCGCCGCCCATCCGGGACCCGGCATGCCGATGGTGATGATGTCCGGCTGGATCGCCGCCGACGCGCACGACCAGGACGCGCGCGGCACCCTGCGCGCGACGGCGTGACATCCTCCAGGCCCCTCCCTCCCCCCGCTGCGGGGGAGGGAAGCCCTCGAAGGGGGTCGGGAGAGGGGAGCGGCGGTTCAGGCAAAGCCTCGCCCGCCGCGAAGGCCGAGCCGTATTCTGCACCGTCGCTCCCCTCTCCCCCCCTGCTGCGCAGGGTACCCTCCCCCGCAGAGGGGGGAGGGAGAGCGGCGCATCTCCCGCAGGTCTCTCCCACGATCCGCCGTTTCATGGTGGCGTGGTTCGAGCGCTACCTGCACCGCCATCTCGACGCCCTACGCCTGCCGCTCTGGAGCACGCCCCCCGACCGCAACCATCGCGGGCCCATCGTGGTCTACTGCAACCATCCCGCGTGGTGGGATGCGGCCCTGATCATCGTGCTGGCCGGGCGCCTCTACCCGGAGCGGCCGAGCCGGGCGCCCTTCGATGCCGCGATGCTGGCGCGCTACCGGATCTTCGAGCGGATCGGCGCCTTCGGGGTGGATCTCGACAGTCCTCGGGGTGCCGCGCAATTCCTGGCCGCCGCCCGGACGATCCTGGCCGCGCCGGACGGGATGCTCTGGATCACCGCGCAGGGCCGCTTCGCCGATGCCCGCGCGCGACCCCTCGCGTTGCGGCCCGGCGTGGCGCGGCTCGCCGAGATCGCCCCCGATGCCCTGGTCGTGCCGATGGCCGTCGAATACGCCTTCTGGGACGAGCGCGGCGCCGGGGCCTTCGCGGCCTTCGGGCCCGGCATCCCGGCCTCGGACCTCGCCGCCCTGTCCCGACCGCAGCGCCTCGTCCGGCTGGAATCCGACCTGACCGTCACCCTGGACCGTCTCAGCGCCGACGTGATCAGCCGCGAGCCGGCGCGTTTTCGCGCCCTCGTCTCCGGCCGCAAGGGTGTCGGGGGCATCTACGACCTCTGGCGAAGCCTGGCGGCCCGGCTCTCCGGCCGGCGCTTCGATCCCGCCCACCGGGCCACCGACGGGCAGGATCGCGCCGCGTGAGGATTTCGACTCCACGCCGCCCCCGTGCGATGCAGGGACCGGACGGGACCCATCTCCGGCACGGACCATGACCGATACGATCCTGACGGCCCTGGCCCTGCTCGGTCTCGCCCTGGCCCTCCTCCCGGCCGTGCTGGCGGCCGTGAACCTCGCGGCCCTGCGCCGGCCGGAGCCGGAGGCGGATCCCGGCCTCGTCTCGATCCTGATCCCGGCGCGCAACGAAGCCGGCAACATCGAAGCCACGGTTCGCGCGGCGCTCGCCAGCACGCAGGTGCCGGTCGAGGTGATCGTCGGCGACGACCATTCCACCGACGCGACCCCGGAGATCGTGCGCGCCATCGGCGATCCGCGCCTGCGCCTCGTCGCCGTGCCGGCGCTGCCCGAGGGCTGGACCGGCAAGAACCACGCCTGCTTCCACATGGCCGGCCTCGCACGGGGGCGCCACCTCCTGTTCATCGACGCCGACGTGCGCCTCGCGCCCGAGGCCGCCGCGTCCCTGGCGGCGCAGGCGCGCCGCACCGGCGCGGCCCTGGTCAGCGGCGTGCCACGGCAGGATCTGGGCACGCTCGGCGAGATGCTGACCGTGCCGATGATCGATTTTTTGCTCTTGGGCTACCTGCCGGTGCCGCTGATGCGCCGCCTGCGCGACCCGTCGCTCGGGGCGGCTTGCGGCCAGCTCATCCTGGTCGAGGGCGAGGCTTACGCCGCCACCGGCGGTCACGGATCGATCCGCACCTCGCTTCACGATGGGGTTCGCCTGCCGCGCCTGTTCCGTGCGGCCGGCCACCGGACGGATCTCGTGGCCGCCGCTTCGCTCGCCACCTGCCGGATGTATGACGGCTTCGTGCAGGCCTGGGCGGGCTTCTCCAAGAACGCCCACGAGGGCATGGCAACGCTTCGGGCATTGCCGGTCTGGACCCTGCTGCTCGGAGCCGGGCAGCTACTCCCGCTGTTCCTCGTCCTGGCCGGCCTGTCCGGTCTGATCCCGACTTCAGCCCTGATCCCAGCCGCGGGGGCCCTCGCCTTCTCGCTGGCGACGCGCGTCGCGATCACCCTGGCGGTCCGGGCGCCACTCGCGACGATCCCGCTCCACCCGGCCGCAGTCGCGGTGGCGCTGGCGATCCAATGGAACGTGCTGCTGCGGCGGGAGCGGGCCGGGGCCGCCACGTGGAAGGGTCGCAGCTATCCGGTCAGCGGGGTCTGAGGCGGCCTGACCCGCGACTCGCCGGAGCAGTCTTCATGGCAAGGGTTGGCAGGCCTTGGTGCCGCCTCCATCCGGTTGCGGCTTCACCGAGACGATGAGCTGCACGGTCGGCACAGTGCCGATCTGCCGGGTCAGGTGGCCAGCCCGGCCGTCAGGCGCCTGCGGTTTCGACCCAGAGTCGGCGTTGAACTGAATCTCGCCGGGACCCTGCTCCATCACGGTTCCGTCCGTGGCCTCCACCGACCAGCGCCCCGACAAGGTGATCACCCATTGCGGGCCGGGCGCCGCGTGCCACGGGCCGACATAGCCGACCGGGAGGATTGCGTAGGCGATCGACGCCACGTCACCGGGTGGCGCGCCGACATATTGCGGCGGTGCGGGCGGCGCGTAGCTCTTGAAGGCGAAATTCTTGAGATCGCAATATTGGACATGGCTGCGCCCCTCCGCGTCGGCATAGAGCACGCCGTAGCGCAGAGCGGGCGGATCGACCGTTGCCAGACCCGCCGGACCGGACGGGGCCGGCACGACGCTCAGCGCCGGGGTGTCTCCTGCCGCCCAGGCATTCCCGATGCTCGGGAGAACCGCGATCAGGAGAGACACGACGCGTGCCCGGTTGTGCGATGCGACCATCGTTCCAAGCCCCTATCCCGCGCGCCGCGCAACCTGCTCAGTCTGCCGCCGCTGGCGAGGCGACAGCCCTTTGGCGTCTGACAACGCAATGCCCTGCGGAGACGTGGGCGGGTGCGCGCGAGCGCCGCACAGCCTGCGCCCGTTCAGCCGGTCGCGGGCGACGCCCCAAGGCCGGTCTCCGCCAGGATCCAGGCCGCCGTATCGGCATCCGCCCCGGCGACCGGGAGATGCAGGATGATCGGCGTGTCGTAGGGATGACGCGCCTTCAAGGCGGCTGCCAGAGCGTCGGCCAAGCCCTCGCGGCTCTTGAGGATGGCGGCGACCTCCTCGCTTCGCTCGATCGCGCCCTTCCAGCTGTAGACCGAGCGCATGCCCGGCAGCACGTTGATGCAGGCGATCAACCGTTCGCGGACGAGAAACTCGCCGATATTGAGGGCCGAGGCCAGATCGGGAAAGGTGGTGTAGACGAGGAGCGGACGCTCCATGCTATGCCTCCGGGTCGCGCGGTCCCGGAGAGTGGGGGCATGCGGGGCACCGACGTCAACCGGGCGGTTCGCTCGTCAGCACTGGAGCCGTGACGTGATGACGCCTGACGCGACGCGCCTGCCCGGCCCCGCCTGACCCATGCCGCATGTCAAGAAAATCGCCTTCGTGGCGAGCCCGACCGGCTACGCCCGCGAGGCGGCCGCCGCCCTGATGCGCCGCTACGATCACGTCCCGCCCGAAGAGGCGGATGTCGTGGTGGCACTCGGCGGCGACGGGCTGATGCTTCAGGTGCTGCACCGGTTCATGGACAACCCGAAGCCGATCTACGGGATGAATCGCGGGACGGTCGGTTTCCTGATGAACGAGTTCCGGGACGACGATCTCCTGGAGCATCTGGACGCGGCGCATCGCAGCGTCATTCACCCGCTGGTGATGGATGTGCTGGACACCGAGGGCCGCTCGCACCGGGCGCGGGCGATCAACGAGGTCTACCTGTTGCGCCAGACCCACCAGACCGCCAAGCTGAAGATCGCCGTGGACGGGAACGTCCGGCTTGACCTGCTGATCGCCGACGGCGTGCTGGTCGCCACCGCCGCCGGCTCGACCGCCTACAACCTGTCGGTGGGCGGCCCGATCCTGCCGCTGGACGCGAAGCTCCTGGCGCTGACCCCGATCTCGGCCTTCCGGCCCCGGCGCTGGCGCGGCGCGCTCCTGCCGGATTACGCGAAGATCCGGATCGACGTGCTCGACGCGCCCCACCGCCCCGTGGCGGCGGTGGCCGACCACACCGAGTTCCGCCGGGTCTGCACGGTCGAGACCTCGCTCGACCGTTCCACCGAGCTGGTGCTGCTGCACGATCCCGGCCACAGCCTCGACGAGCGCATCCTGCGGGAGCAGTTCGGGTGAGCGTGCAGATCAGGCGCGCCGCACAGGCCGATCACGCGGCGATCGCTCGGATCATCGTGCCGACCATCCGCGCCGGGGAGACCTACGCCCTCGACCGCGACCTCAGCGAGGGGGCCGCCCTCACCTACTGGACCGGCGCCGACCGCGAGACCTACGTGGCCGAGCAGGAAGGGGCGGTGCGCGGCACCTATTACCTGCGGGCTAACCAAGCGGGCTTCGGCGCCCACGTCGCCAATTGCGGCTTCATGACCGACCCGGCGGCGTCAGGCCGCGGGATAGCCCGGTCCATGGGGGCGCATGCGCTCGACCGGGCCCGGGCATGCGGCTTCACGGCGATGCAGTTCAATTTCGTGGTGAGCACCAACGTCCGGGCCGTGCGGCTCTGGGAGAGCCTCGGCTTCGCCGTGGTCGGACGACTTCCGGGCGCCTTCCGGCATCCAAGCCTCGGATGTGTCGACGCCTTGGTGATGTTCCGGACGCTCTGAGACCTGGGACGCCCCGGAGGCCTTGCGGCCGCGTCCGGATCAGGCTTGCGGCGCCGCCACGAGGTCGCTCTCGCGGACCGCGCGCTCGCCGCCCTGGGTGCGGATGCGGTAACCCGGCTCGCCCGTCTGATCCTCCGGCATCAGCCGGAGCACCTCGAACACCTCGCCCGTGCCCCCGTCGCCCGGAAGTCCATGACTGGGGCGGCAGACCCGCTGGCCGACCTTGAACTTGTGGGACATGGCGGGCTCCTGGGACGCGGTGTCGGGGTGGCGGCGCCTCAGCGCCGTTTCTGGGCCTTCGCCTTGCGGGCGAGGTAGCGCGCGTCGCGCTGGGCCTTCTGCTCGGCCTGCAGCGCCTTGGCGCGCTCCTGAGCGGCGAGTTGCTCGGCGTGCTTGCGCTCGATCTCGGCGAGGCGATCGGCCTCGGCCTGGGCTGCGGCGCGCGCGACCTCAGCCTGGCGCTGCGCCTCGCGCTCGGCGGTGCGGGCCTCGCGGGCATCGGCGACGGCACGGCGGGCCGATTGCCGGGCGAGGACGGCCGGATCGTCGGCGGACGGACGCGCCCGGAACCGGGCCAGCATCTCCGACCGCGCCTTGGCGGCCGTCTCAAGGCGATCGGCGACGCCCTGCTTATTGGGAAAGCTCACAGACACTCCTGGGTCGGGCGCGGCAGAGGCCGGCACCCCGAGGGATGGCAAATACGAAGAAGCCGCTCCGGGGGGAGCGGCTTCCACAAAAGACGTTCGGTCGGGGATCAGGCCGTCTGGAGCTGACCGGCGGACTGCTTGCCGCTGCGGCGGTCGGTCTCCAGCTCGTAGCTGACCTTCTGGCCCTCGGCCAGATTGCGCAGGCCGGCGCGCTCGACGGCGGAGATATGGACGAACACGTCCTTGCCACCATCATCCGGCTGGATGAAGCCGTAGCCCTTGGTCTCGTTGAACCACTTGACGGTTCCGGTGCTCATGGAAGTCCTTGATCTTCGCAGGCATAGTGAGAGATGGCACCACCCTGTGCGGGCCAGCGCCGGCATCGACCGATAGCGATAGGAAAGTCAGAACCGCCCTGCGAAGGCGTAACGGTCCAAGATATCCGGACACGTGCCGATCCCGTATAGTTAGACTGATCGCGCTGTCTTGGCAAGCCTGGAGAAATATTTCTCGCACTTACTGGCCGAGTTGGGCGCGCTTTGGCGGCTTAGAAACGGCGACGATTGTCGGTGCTGGGGCCGACTGAGCGGCGATCGGACGAAATTCAACGGCGCGGCTGCGCCCAAGATCTGTGTTCCAGTGCCGTCACTTGGCGCGGATCGATGCCGCTGGCTCAGGCCGGGCTGAGGCGCAGGACCCCCTCACCGCGACGATGCCCCACCGCCGTCACCGCCACCTCGCGGGCGCCGCCTGCGGCCACGAGGGCGGCCGCGAGGGCCGCACCGAACGGCGCCGCGACTTCGAGCCCATGACCGATCACGTCGCCCAGCGCCTGCAGGCGGGCCGCCGGCGCGAGACGCCCCAAGGCGTCCCGCTCCTCGGCGGTGATCGGCGCGCCGCCGGTCGCGGCCGACAGGACATGATCGGGCGCCGCCAGCCCGGCCTGTCGCCACAGGGCTTCGAGGCTCGCCAAGACGCTTCCGGGCGCGCGACAGGTGCGATCACAGGCCACGGCGTCGAGCCGGGCGAGCGCCCGGGCGCCCCGGGCGGCGACGTGGGATTCCGATTCGAGCATCAGGAACGCCGCGCAGCTGCCGAGGATGAACCCGCCCTGCGCGCCACGCTCGAACACCGGTCGGTACGCGTCCCGGGCGAGAAAGCCGCCCATCGCGTGAATGACCAGCACATCGGGCCGCTCAGCGCTGTACGAACCGCCGACCAGGATCGCGTCGATCTGACCCGAGGCCACCCGCGCCTGGGCAATCCGCAGGGCGTCGATCCCGGCGGCCTCCTCACCCATGAAGGTCCGGGAGGCCCCCGTCACCCCGTGGACGATCGCGATGTTGCCGGCGAGCAGGTTCGAGAGCTGGGCCAGGAACAGGGTCGGGCGCAGGTCGTTCTGCAACCGCTCGTTCAGGTAGGCACCGGGATCATCGGCCTCACGCAGACCCGTCAGAATCGCGCCATCGACCGCGTAATCGCGCTCGCCGCCGCCCGCCGCCACCACGAGGTGGAGCGCCTGCTTGAAGGCCGCATCGTCCTTCACCCCAGCGGCGTCGAGGGCGAGGCCCGCGGCGTAAACGCCGAGGCGCTGCCACGCCTCCATCTGGCGCTGATCGCTGCGCTTGGGGATCTGGCCGTCCCAGGCGATCGCGGGGGCCGGATGCACCGGGTAGGGCGCGAAGGTTTCGGCGTCGGTGCGGGGCGCCGCCCCCGCGTCGAGGGCTGCGAGATGGGTGTCGACGCCCTCACCCGCGCAGGAAACGAGGCCGAGGCCGGTGACGACGACGGCCCGATTCACGGCTGCACCGGATCGGAAAACAGGCCGATCGCCCGCGCCCGTTCCCGCATCGGCGCATCGAGCCCGTCCGGGAACGGCATGGTGCGGAAGCGCAGCTCCGCGTCGCAGAGTGCCTTGCCGGCATGGCTGATCGCGGCCTTGGTCACCGCGTAGCCCGAGCCATCATGCTCCAGGCGCGCGGTCACGACGAGCTCCGCCCCCGGCCCGACGAAGGAGCGGAACCGCGCCTTGTCGACCCCGGTGAGGAACGGCATGCGGGTGAAATCGAGATGGGCGAGCACGAGGTAGCCGGAAGCCTGCGCCATGGTCTCGGTGAGAAGCACGCCGGGCACCAGGGGATGGCCAGGGAAGTGCCCCTCGAAGACGGGGCTCTCCAGCGGCACCCGGGCGAGCGCCTCGATCCGACCGGCGGCCCGGTCGAGGAGCCGCACGGAGTCGATCATCTCGAAATATTCGAGGCGCATGGCGGGACGATCAGCCGGCGCGGATCAGACCTTGGCGGCCTTCTCGGCCACCAGGGCGTCGATGCGCGCGCACAGGTTCTTGAGCACGAAATACTGCTCGGCCGGGACCTTGCCCTCGTTGACCTCCTGGGTCCAGCGCTCCAGCGGCAGCTTGATCCCGAAGGCCTTGTCGACCGCGAAGGCGATGTCGAGGAAGGCGAGGCTGTCGATGCCAAGGTCGTCGATGGCGTGACTCTCCGGGGTGATCTTCTCCCGCGGGATGTCGGCCGTCTCGGCTATGATGTCGGCCACGCGCTCGAAGGTGGCGCTGCCGTGGGCGGGCTCGTCGGACATGTCTTCTCGCGGGCTGGTCGGATTCCGGATCGGTCGGGCGGGAGCCCCCTCGCCGCCGGACAGCCCCGGCACGCCCCGCGCGACCACCCTCAGCGTCTACGGGTCCCGATACGCGGCCCCGTGGGATGGCGGCGACCTCTACACGAGGGTGTCAGAGGCGGCAACCTTGGCGGGCCGCCCGGCGTTTCAGCGGCTATCCCCAGGCAGCCGTCGCGGCGTCTGCGGGCAATCGTACCGCTCCCGCCCCATCGGCCCTAGCTGAGGGACGGGACAGAAGCCGCGTTCCCAGGAGACGAGACGGATGCCACCGATCACCAAACCCGCGCGCCCGCCGGCGCGGATCGAGGAGGCACCGTCGCTGCCGCCGCACGAGCGGGCCCGCTCGCAGGGGGCGGCGCGCGTCCTGCTGGTCCTGGTGCTCACGGCCCTCGGCCTGTGGATCCTGCACCGGTTCCTGCCGGCCCTGGCTTGGGCGGTGGTGCTCGCGATCGCCCTGTTCCCGGTCTACAACCGGCTGGAGCGCCGTTTCCCGCCCGGCAAGCACAACCTGCTGCTGCCCTCTCTGATGACCGCGGCCGTCGCCCTGGTCTTCCTGGCACCGCTCGCGATCCTCGGTGTCCAGGCGGCCCGGGAAGCCCACGACGTGGCCGACTTCGTGCGCAACGCCGAGGCCAACGGCATCCCGGCGCCTGAATTCCTCCAGCATCTGCCCTACGGCGCCGCGCAGGCGACCGCGTGGTGGAACGACAATCTTGGCCACGCGCAGGCGGGCTCGGACCTGCTTCACAGGTTCGAGAACCACTCGGTGATCGGCACCTCGCGCAATGTCGGACGGGAGATCGTCCGGCGGATCGTGCTGTTCGGCTTCAGCTTGGTGGCCCTGTTTTTCCTGTTCCGCGACTGGCGCACCGTGCGGGACCAATCGTTGATAGCCTGCCAGAAGCTGTTCGGGCCCCGTGGCGAGCGCGTCGCCCGCCAGATGGTCGCCTCGGTGCACGGCACCGTCGATGGCCTCGTCCTCGTCGGCCTCGGCGAAGGTGTCCTGCTCGGGATCGTCTACTACTTCGCCGGCGTCCCGCACCCGGTGCTGCTCGGCGCCTTCACGGCGGTCGCGGCGATGATCCCGTTCGGCGCGGCCCTCGCCATCGCCATCGCGGCGCTCCTGCTGGTGGCGGCGGGCGCGACGAAGGCCGCCATCGTGGTGGCGGCGGCGGGCCTCGTCGTGACCTTCGTGGCGGACCACTTCGTGCGCCCGGCCCTGATCGGCGGCACCACGAAGCTGCCGTTCCTGTGGGTGCTGCTCGGTATCCTCGGCGGCGTCGAGACCTTCGGGCTGCTCGGCCTGTTCGTCGGCCCGGCCGTGATGGCCGCCCTGGTGCTCCTGTGGCGGGAGTTTACCCAGGGCCACGACGAGAAGGCTTGAGGCCGCCTCTATTCCTCCGCGCCCGCTCCGGCCGAAGCTTCGACCCGGCGCCGGTCCCGGCGCCAATCCGCCGGCTTCTCGAAGGTGCCGGCCCAGATCCCACGGCGGGTCGCCCAGGCATGACTCTCCTGGGCGGCGTAGGCCGTGGTCACGTGACGGCTGGCCAGCGCGAAGCCCTGGGTGGCCATCCAGGCTGACAGATCTTCCCCGTGGACCTGGCAGCGGCCGGTCAGACGGCCCGCGACCGGCGGGTCCCGTCGCTCGCAGGTGACCACCGCACCGCCGATCCGTGCCCGCAGGGCCTGCGCGGCCGACCGGCCGCAGCGGTATTCCAGCCCTGTCGCGGTCTCGCAATTCTGCGCCGTCTCGGGCGCGTCGATGCCGTAGAGGTGGAGGCGGGTCCCCTGGATCTCGATCGTATCCCCATCGATCACCGTCGCCGGGCCGCTGATCGGTCCCGCCGCCGCGGCGGGACCGATCAGCAGGAGCAGGGCAAGCGTCGATCTGATCATCACGGATGTGTCCATGGCGGCGGCAGGCGGATGGGCGGAAAGCGAATGCCGAAGCCGGGATGATCCCAGGATAATGTGGCGACTTTGCCGGGATGCGGCCGGGGGGCTCGGGGCGTGGCCGCCGATGCCGGCGCGCGGCGCGTTCAGGGGCCGCGCCCGGACTCACACCGCCTGGATGTCGCGCAGGAAGCCGTCCACCTCCTGCTTGACGGCAAGCGACTGCTTGGCCAGTTCGGCCGCCGCGTTCAGCACCTGCGACGCGGCGTTGCCGGTTTCGCGGGACGCCGACAACACCTGCGAGACGTTGGACGACACGTGTTGCGTGCCCTGAGCCGCCTCGGTGGCGTTGCGCGAGATCTCGCTGGTCGCCGCCGTCTGCTCCACAACCGTCGAGGCGATGGCCCCGCTGATCTCGTTCACGCTCGTGATCGTGCGCGCGATCTGCTGCATCGCCTCGGCGGCCTGGGTGGTGGCCCCCTGGATGGCGAAGATCAGCCCGCCGATCTGGTCGGTCGCCTTGGCGGTCTGGCCCGCCAGTTCCTTCACCTCGGCGGCGACCACCGCGAAGCCCCGGCCCGCCTCGCCGGCGCGGGCCGCCTCGATCGTGGCGTTGAGCGCGAGCAGGTTCGTTTGCGCCGCGATCCCGGAGATCGTCGTCACGGCCGCACCGATCTGCTTGGAGGCCGCGCGCAGGCTCGCCATGGCGGTGTTGCTCGCCTCGGCCTCGTGGGCGGCGAGGCCGGCCGCCTCGTTGGCGCGGAGCACCTGCCGCTCGATCTCCTGCAGCGAGGACACCATCTCCTCGGCCGCCGCCGCCACCGTCTCCACGTTCATGGACGCCAGATCGGCGGCCGTGCTGGACGCGACCGCCTGGGTGTTGGTGTCGTCGGCGATCTGCGTCATCGAGCGGGCCGTGGCGTCGAGCTCGCTGGTCGCCAGCGTGACGATCTCGAGGGACGCGGCGATCTTCTGATCGAAGATCTCGACGAGCTGCTCGCGACGCTCGGCCCTGCGCTGGCTGGCCGCCCGCGCATTGGCCTGGGCAGCCTCCAGTTCGGCCCGGACGATGGCGTTCTTCCGAAACACCTCCACGGCCTTGGCCATGGCGCCGAGTTCGGCTGCGGCATCCTGCGAGGGAACCACGAGATCCGTATGGCCTTCGGCCAGGCGCTCCATGGCTTTCACCATGCCGTCGATGGGGCGGATGATACTGCTGGCGATGATGGCGGCCAGGGCGACACCGATGATCAGGGCCAGCGCGCCGAGGCCGACCTCGATGCGCCAAGCACGCAGAACACGTTCTTCGGTCTCCGCCTTGATCTCCGTCGACGCCGCCACGATCCGTTCCCGGAGCTTGGCGCAGTTCGTCGCGATGGCGTCCGTCCGTGGCTTGATGCCGGTTTCGGAAATCGCCTTCGATGCGATCATGGCCTCGTGATAGCCGGTGAGTTCCGCCTTGTAGACAGCCAGCGTATCCGCGAGTTCCCGGATCCGACCGGCAACGGCTCCATCGCCCTCGAGAGCCTGCAGGGCGATGCGGGCCTGCTCGACCTTCTCCTGAAATTCCGCCCGAAAGCGGGGATCCGGATTGATGACAGAGCGCGCGGCCGCGAGGCGTGAGTCGAGGATGGCGCTCTCGATGCGAGTCGCCTGCAGCTTCGCTTCGGTGTTGCCGCTTTGGTTTATGTCGGTGATCATCCCTTCGCGCAGATGCGTCAGGCTGTTGCCGGCCTTGATGAGGCGCAACCGCGCGCCGTCGAGCCGGGTCCCGGCCTCCGCAAGATGATCCAAGTCGGCCTTCATCGCCGCCGCGCTGCCGAGGATGGCGGCATAGCGGCTTCTCCCCTCATCGGTCATGGCCTTGGCCGTGCGGCGCTCGGCGGTTTCCTCGATCAAGCGCCGCACCTCCTGCATGGCGGTGATCTGCGCCGTGTCCGGCGCGACGCGGTAATGCTCGGCTTTGGCGGAGAGCTGGGCGGCAAGGCCGTCCATCGCAATGATTTCCTGTGCGCTCTCTCCGACGAAGATCAGCCTTGCGTAATCCTGATTCAGACTGTCTTGCTGATATGTCGCAAACGCACCGATAATCGCCGCAACTGCAACGAGTATGGCGAACCCGGCATACAGGCGAATACGTATTCCGATCTTCAAGACAAAGATCCTTGCACTGGGAGGGATTTTTCAGATCAAGCCTCCCCAGCAAGCGAGTTGCAAGTGACACTGCTGTGTCACATTTCGGTTATAACCTGAAGTTTATTTTGCTCTATAAATGCTGTCGCCAATAGTATATAAATCTCTAGTTTGGAATGCCGGGATGTAAAGACACGATACCCGGCTGCATTATTCCACGCGCCACAAGCAAATATTTCGAAATTTTGCTCCACACGCCCTATCATTCCACCGCACAACCTGAGCGACGCGGGAAAGACGCCGCTTCAGCGGTCCGGACCTTCAATGCTGAGCCGTGGGATTCTCCGGTCTCACGGAGATGCCGACTGAGGTTCGGGCACGGCATCCAGAACCCGGATCGATCGATCAATAGGTCTGCGCTGCGTTTCACAGGGCACAGCGGATTGGCAGGATCGCGAATCACGCCTCGCTCGGCCAACCGACGCGTCGCGCGCCGCTATCGCCCATTCGGCGCAGAACGGCCCGGCGTCCAACGATCCTGGATGGTATGGGCAGGCTCAGGCGGCGCGATCGGCCAGCGCTTCGCGCATCAGGGTGGCCACCATCCCGTTCTGGAGCTGGTCGTGCCGGACGCGCAGCGCGTCGGGGATATGGCCCGGTGCCTCCGGCTCCGGATCGTCGAGCGCGTCCCCGGCGAGCACGATGCGCAGCCCCGGGCGAAGGGTCCGGGCCTCGACGGCCAGCTGTGCACAGCACAATCCGCCCTGAAGGCCGGAATCCACCACCATCACGTCCACCGGCAGGCCCAGCGCCAGGACCGTCATGGCGTCGACCCCCCGGTCGCAGGCGGTGACCTGATAGCCTAGAAGGCGAACCTGCGCGGCCACCTCGTCCCGCCAGCGCTTATGGCGGCCGACGACCAGAACCTGGATGCGGTAGCACCCGCCATGGGGCATCGTGCCGGAAGCAGTCCCGATGTCGGCCGTGGACATTCCGCACTCGACTTCGCGCTGGCTTTGCGATGCAGCATGCTATGCCGGGTTGCAATCCTGACGCAAGCCTGCCGCCGCGAAGACGCCGCATTTCGTGGCGCCTCCGCTCAAAGAGCCGGCAATCGGGATCCCTGACCATAGGCCGGGCATGCGGTTGACGCCGCCGGGGTCCTGCGCTCAACACCGGGCCGCCCGCGGGACAAACCGCGCGCTGCCGGAGCCCGAGCCGATGTCGTCCGCGAAATCCCCGCCCGTCTCCCCGCTGGCGCCGAGTGCGGTGCCGGAGCTGCCGCCCCTGCCGGGGGTGCGAATCGCCACCGCCCAGGCCGGGATCCGCTACAGCGGCCGGACCGACGTGCTCTACGTCGCGCTGGAGGCCGGCACGCAGGCGGCCGGCGTGTTCACCCGCTCGAAATGCCCCTCGGCGCCGGTGGATTGGTGCCGCGAGGCCCTGGCCGAGGGTTCCGCCCGGACACTGGTCGTGAATTCCGGCAACGCCAACGCCTTCACGGGACGGCTGGGTCGAGAGGCGGTGGCCCGCACCGTCGCGATCGCCGCGCAAGCAGCGGGCTGCGGCACCCGCGAGGTCTACGTCGCCTCGACCGGCGTGATCGGCGAGCCGCTGCCGGCCGAGCGCTTCGAGGGCGTGCTGGACGATTGCGCGGCCCGGGCCACGGACGGCTCCGCCGCCTGGGCCGAGGCGGCCCGCGCCATCATGACCACCGACACCTTCCCGAAGCTCGCGACCCGCACGGCCATGATCGACGGCGTGACGGTGACGCTCAACGGCATCGCCAAGGGCGCCGGCATGATCGCCCCCGACATGGCCACGATGCTGTCCTTCGTCTTCACCGACGCCGCCCTGCCGCAGGCGGTGCTTCAGGCGCTTCTCTCCGCGGGGACGAAGACCAGCTTCAACTGCGTGACGGTGGACGGCGACACCTCCACCTCTGACACGCTGATGCTGTTCGCGACCGCCAAGGCCGGTCACGCGGCTTTGTCGGACCCAGCCGATCCGCGACTCGCAGGCTTCCGTGCGGCGCTGGAGGGCCTCCTCGTCGAGCTGGCACAGCTCGTCGCCAAGGATGGCGAGGGTGCGCGCAAGTTCGTCACCGTCCGGGTCACGGGGGCCGAGAGCGATGCTTCGGCGCACCGCATCGCCATGTCGATCGCCAACTCGCCGCTGGTGAAGACCGCGGTGGCGGGCGAGGACGCCAATTGGGGCCGGGTCGTGATGGCGGTCGGCAAGGCCGGCGAGCCCGCCGACCGCGACCGGCTGGCGATCTGGTTCGGCGACGTGCGGGTGGCCGTGGATGGCGCCCGGGATCCGGATTACAGCGAAGCGGCCGCGAGCGCCGTGATGCGCGAGCCGGAGATCGAGATCCGGGTGGATCTGGGGCTCGGCGATGGCCAAGCCCGGGTTTGGACCTGCGATCTGACCAAGGCCTATATCGAGATCAACGGGGATTACCGCTCGTGAGGGTGGTCCTGGCCGGCGCTCTCCTGATTGCCGCGCTCTCCGCCGGGGCCCGGGCCGACGATTCGGCCTGCACCCGCCAGATCAGCGTGCTCGCCCGCGCCGCGGAGGCGCGGGCGCCGGATTTTGCCGAGGTGACGATGGGCATCGAGGCGCGCGCGCCCAATGCGGCGGCGGCCCTCGATGCGGCCTCGAAGGCGGTGGCGGGCGTCTCGGCGCAGGCCCGCGCACTCGGCGTGCCGGCGACGGATATTGGGACCGCAGCCGTCTCGCTGCAGGCCGACACGCGGTCGGTGGCCCGGCCGGGCGGCCTCGCCGAGGAGCCGGACGGCTACCGGGCGAGCAACCTCGTGAGCGTCCGCCTCGCCGACATGGACCGGCTCGGCGACCTCCTCCGCCAAGCCCTCGATGCCGGGGCGAACCGGATCGACGGCGTCAGCTTCGGCCTGCGCGATCCCGACACGCTTGATGCGGCCCTCCAAGTCGCCGCAGCCCGCGACGCCCGCGCCCGGGCCGTAGCGCTCGCCGACGCCCTCGGCGTCAAGCTCGGCCCGCTCTGCACGCTCGGGCCTGCGGGCGGCGCCCCCTATCCCATGGCGAACCGCGCCCTGGCAGCACCGATGGCGGCGAAGGGCCGGCGCGTCCCGATCGAGGCCGGCACGATCCAGATGTCCTCCGAAGTCGCCGTCACCTTCGCGGTGGCACCGTGAGCGCCCCCGGGGGTGCCGGCCCCCGCCTCCTCCTTGTGGTTGCTGTGGCCTTGGTCGATGTCGACGGCCGCGTGCTGGTGAGCGAGCGCCCGGCGGGCAAGCAGCTCGCCGGATTGTGGGAATTTCCCGGCGGCAAGGTCGAGCCGGGCGAGCGGCCGGAGGAGACGCTCATCCGGGAGCTTTCCGAGGAACTCGGCATCGGGGTCGAGGAACCGTGCCTCGCGCCCCTGACCTTCGCCAGCCACGCCTATCCGGAGTTCCACCTCCTGATGCCGCTCTATGTCTGCCGCCGCTGGACCGGCACGCCGCAATCGATAGAGGGGCAGGCGTTGAAATGGGTCCGGCCGAAGGCCCTCCGCGACCTCGCGATGCCGCCCGCCGATGCGCCGCTGATCCCGTTCCTGATTGATCTGCTGGAGGTCTGAGGCCGCCTCACAGCGCCAGGATCGCCTCGACCGCCTCCTGCACGGCCAGCGCCTCCGCGAAGGTAGCGAGGTGGTGCGGTTCGCCCCGCGCCATGCGGACGACGCCCTCGAGCTGGCGCCGCAGGGTGATCGGACGCAGCTTCTCATTGGGGATCGCGTCGGGCTCCGGCTCGAAGCGCCCATCCGGGCCGAGGCGCTCGGCGATGGCCCAGTCGCGCAGGCGGACGGCGCCCGCATCACCCTCCAGCGTCCACGTGTTGTGGTCGTCCCTGTCGGTGCCGCCGACCCGGCCGGTCAGCGTGACGGGGATGCCGCCGGCCGTCAGGGTCACGGCGATTCCACGCTCGGATCGGCCGGGCTCCGGAAAGTCGACCCGGCCGCCGATTCCCTCCAGGGGGCCGAGCAGGCGGCGGGCGAGGAACAGGAAGTGCGAGACGACCTCGCGGGTGAAGCCGCCCTCCGCCCGCGCGTCGAGCCAGCGCGCCGCATCTGCCTGCCAGGGGCGCGGCCAGCGGGCGAAGTCCACCGCGATGGCGAGGCGGCGCGGCGTACCCACGGCCCCCTCGGCGATCCAGCGCTGCAGCACCGCCACGCCGGGCGATGAGGCGAAGGGGAAGTTCACCGCGCCGGCGGGTCCGGCCTCCGCCACGAAGGCGCGGGCCTCGGCCAGATCGATGGCGAGCGGCTTCTCGCAGAAGACGCTTCGTCCCGCCGTCAGGGCTGCCCGGGCGTAGCCGAGATGCGAGGCCGGTGGCGAGGCGACGTAGAGGCAATCGCTCGCCGTCACGACGGATTCGGCATCGGCGACGCGGGGCACCAGGGGGAAGGCCGCGCCGATGCGGGCCAGGGCCTCCGGCGACGGGTCCCAGATCGCGCCGACCCGGACGGGCGAATCCGGCGCCCCGTGGATGGCACCGAGCAGGCGCTCGCCCATGATTCCCGCGCCGATGATCCCGAGGGCAAGCGTGGCGTCGGTGGCCGTCATGGAGGATCCCGCGTCTCGGACGGCGCGGATGCGCGTCCCGGCGCAGCCATACGGATCTCGATCGACGCGGGAAAGACCGCCGACGCACACAACCATCAGGCTCGGCCCTGGCGGGCGTCGAGGCTGAACCGGCCGGCCCCGAAGGCCGCGAACTGCAGCAGACCGCCGGTGACGGCGAGGTTCTTCAGGAAGTGGAACATCTGGTTCTGATCCCCCAGAGCCGCGTGGAAGGTCACCGCGTTGGCCAAAGCGAAGAGCGCCAGCGCCAGGGCGACGAGCCGGGTACGATAGCCGGCGATCAACAGAAGGCCGCCGCCGATCTCCACCAGCGTCGCCGCCCCATAGGAGAGCGGGGGCAGCGGCAGGCCGGCGGCCTGGATGGTGGCGAGGGTCGCGGCGGGCGCGGCGAGCTTGCCGACCCCGCTCACGAGGAAGAGCGCGCTCATCAGGACCCGGCCGGTCAGCGGCAGCAGGGCCATGAGGGTCGCTCCGGCGGCGGTCGGAACGGGGGAGATCGAGGCGGCCATGGGCATTGTCCTTCCCTGCGGTGCGTGCGCGCGATTCAGGCTGCGCGCGGAAGCGCGATGTCGCGCAGCCAGTCCGCCGCGCGGTCGAGATCGGCCTGCGACAGGCCGTGGCCGGCGGGCAGGATCCGGTGCTCGACCTGCGCGCCGGCGGCCATGAGCTGCGCCGCGAGGCGGCGGGCATTCTCCACCGGTACGATCGGGTCCATGGCACCGGAGAGAATCAGGACCGGTTTTCCCGCGAGATCGGCCGCCGGGGGATCGGTGAAGGGCACCATCGGGCGCATCAGCACGGCACCCGCCAGGATCTCCGGCCGCAGCATCAGCAGCGCGGCGGCGATGTTGGCGCCGTTGGAGAAGCCCAGCGCCAGCGGCGCGCCGAGCTCGTAATGGTCGCGCGCCGCCGCCACGAAGCCGGCGAGGTCGTGGGTGCGGCGGCGCAAATCGGCCTCGTCGAACACGCCCTCCGCCAAGCGTCGGAAGAAGCGCGGCATGCCGTTCTCGGACACTGCCCCACGGGGCGAGAGGAGCGCGGCGTTCGGGGCGAGCATCCGGCCGAGCGGCGGGAGGTCGTTCTCGTCGCCGCCGGTCCCATGCAGGAGCAGCAGCGGGTGGGCCGTATCCGGGCCGGGCTCGAAGCGGTGGATGAAACCGAGGCTTTCGTTGGTCATGGCGACCTCCTGGCAAGGGGGAGGATTGCCGCCCCGCGGGATGCGGAGCGGGCGCTGGCGTCAGGCGACCTTGGGCAGAACCGCCTCGATCTCGGCCCGGTGCGGCTCCAGCCCGGCGGGCAGCTTCAGATCGGACCCGAGGGCCTCGATCGGCTCGTCCACCGCGAAGCCGGGCGCGTCCGTCGCGATCTCGAACAGCACGCCGCCCGGCTCGCGGAAGTAGATCGACCGGAAGTACTGCCGGTCGCGCTGCTCGGTGACGTGGAGGCCCCGGGCGGCAAGCGCTTCGCCCATCGCGGCCTGCGCGGCGTCGTCCGCCGCCCGGAACGCGATGTGGTGGACCGAGCCCGCGCCGGGCCGGCCGGGCAGGAAGCCGCCCACCGCCCGCAGGGTCACGAGGCCGCCGAGCGCGGCGCTGCCCGCGAAGCGGGTCTGGTTGCCCTCGCGGCCGGACTCGCGCAGGCCCAGGACCTCCGTGAGGATCGCGGCCGTGGGCTCTGCCTTGTCGAGGAGCAGCGTGACCCCGTGCAGGCCGCGTATGGCGTGCTCGGCCGGAACCTCGCTGGCGGCCCATACCTCATCGCCGGCCTCCTCGACGCCGACCAGAGCCAGCATCATCCCGTCCGGGTCGCGGAAGCGCAGGGTCGGCTCGCCGAACACCTGAATCAGCGGCTCGTGGGCCACGCCCTTCTCGATGAGACGGTGGGTCCACCAGCCGATGGAGGCGCGGGGGATCCGGAAGGCGGTCTCCTGCGTCTCGCCGACCCCGACCCGGCCGGGGGCGGCCCGCTCGATCGGGAAGAAGGTCAGGATCGTCCCGGGGCGCCCGGCCGCGTCACCGTAATAGAGGTGGTAGGTGCCCGGATCGTCGAAGTTGACGGTCTTCTTGACCAGCCGCAGCCCGAGCACGCGGGTGTGGAAATCGAGGTTGCGCAGGGCCGGCCCGGAGAAGGCCGTGACGTGGTGGAGGCCGGTCTGGATCATGGCGCTGTCTCCTGCGGCTGCCGCGATGGATGCGGTGCCTGTGCGATGACCGCAATGTGCCCCTTGCCGTCAGGCGGGAAAATAGAAACGATGGAAACCCATCGTTTCCAAATTTGATCACAGTGATCGACCCATGAGGCTGCCCGATTTCGAGGCCTGGGCGGTGTTCGCCAAGGTGGTGGAGACCGGCTCCTTCGGCCGGGCGGCGGCGGATCTCGGGCTGTCGAAGGGTACGGTCTCGAAGGCGGTCGGCCGGCTGGAGGTCCGGATCGGTGCCCGGCTGTTCAACCGTACGTCGCGCAAGCTCGCCCTCACCGAGGCGGGGCAGGCCGCCAAGGCGGGCGCGGCGCGCATCCTGGCGGAGGGCGAGGCGGCCGAGGCGCTGGCCATGGCGGGGGCTGCCGAGCCGCGCGGTCTGGTCCGGCTCGCGGCCCCGATGACCTTCGGGGTGATGCATGTCGCGCCGCTGCTGCCGGATTTCCTCCGCCAGCATCCGGCCGTGTCGGTGGACCTGCACCTCTCGGACGCGGTCGTCGACCTCGTGGGCGGGGGATTCGATATCGGGCTGCGCATCGCGGCCCTGCCGGATTCGTCGCTGCGTGCCCGCCGGCTCTGCGTGGTCCGACGCTCGCTCGTGGCGACCCGCGCCTATCTCGACCAGCACGGCCGCCCCCGGCATCCGGACGACCTCGCCCGGCACGCCTGTCTGGGCTATGCCCATCTGCCGACGCCCGACCGCTGGCGCTTCGTGGATGCGAGCGGCGCGGAGGCCGTGGTCACACCCGGCGGGACGCTGCGGGCCAACAATGCCGAGGCGCTGACCCCGGCCCTCCGGGCCGGCCTGGGCCTCGCGCTTCAGCCCGATTTCATGATCTGGGACGATCTGGAGGCGGGCCGCCTGGAGCGGGTCCTGACCGACTGGTCACCGCCCCCCATCGCCCTGCACTTGGTGACGCCACCTGGCGATCCCCGGCCCGCGCGCGTCACGGCGCTCATGGCTCATCTGGCGCGAGGGCTCTCCCATGCCCCCTGGGCGGATTTGCACGCGCCGGTTGCAACGCATCCATCGTCTCCGGCTGAACCCAATACATATTAGGGCAGCTTTTTCATCGATAGACTACCGCTGGATGGAAAAGGGCCACGATCGACCCGGCGCCTGGGCTCAGCGCATGACGCAGCCGATAAACACCTGGACCGGTTTATGCATCAAGAGGCGCAGGCTCTGGCCACACGCGGCCTAAACCGTGCCTAGAGGCTTACAAGACTGGCCGATCTCATCGGAACCGTGCCATCAGGTTAACCTTCGACTTGCGCGGCAACCTGACGTATGCAAGGACTATAGTCCACCCCGCGGCAACGGGACTTTGCCGCGTGAGGATGCTATGTATGCGAGTATACAGTCCGATCGAGGCGTCGATGTTCACAGCGGTTCCCGGACGCCGTGTGCCTGAACTGTTGCGGCACAAGACGGTCGCGGCGGCCGTAGCCGATTCGCTCCGGCAGCGGATCCTGAACGGCGAACTGCGCCCCGGCATCCAGCTCCGCCAGGACGCGCTGGCCGAGGAATTCGGGATCAGCCGGATCCCGATCCGGGAAGCGCTCCTGCAGCTCGAAGCCCTCAACCTCGTCAAGATCGTGCCGCATCGCGGTGCCGTGGTGTCGGGCCTGTCCGTGGAGGAGGTGGAGGATATCTTCAGGTTGCGCGTCCAGCTCGAGCCGCAGCTCCTGCCACTCTCGGTCCCCCACCTCACGGACGAGGATTTTCAGGACCTCCGCGCGGTGCTGAAGGCGTATGGTGAGGCGCTGAGCGGCGGCGAAGTCATGCGCTGGGGCGAGTTGAACCGGCGCTTCCACTTCGATCTTCTGCGCCACGCGGACCGGCCGCGCGCGCTGACCATCGTGTCGGGCCTGCTTCAGGATTGCGACCGCCCGACGCGCCTGCAACTCTCGGCCTCGGGCGATGTCGCCCGGGCCCATGACGAACATGCGCAGATCCTTGCTTTGTGCGAGGACCGGAAGGTCGAGGCGGCGGCGGAAGCCCTGCGCGCTCATATCGAGAATGTCGGCGTGTGCCTCGTGGCGGTCTACCGGGACGGGCTGGCCCGACTCTGACCGGTTGCGCGTCGCCGGCGCGTCCGGCTGGACGACTCAATCCCCCTTGCCGCCCCGGCCGCCGAAGCGGGTCAGCCGGTCCTTCATCTCCAGCACCTTCTGGACCTTCGCGCCGAGGGTGAGAAGCTGGATGAGGCGGTCGGTGTCGAGCCGGCGCATGTCGTCGTACCAGCCGGTGAACAGCTCGAACAGGTCGTGCATCTCGCCGAGGCGCGCCTGAGCATGACGCTCGGCTTCGGTCCCGACCTCCTGCATCAGAAGCTCGCGCAGCATGGTCAGCGTCGGGTCGATCTCGCGCTTCTTACGCTCCTCGACCAGGGTGCGGACGATCTGCCAGACATCCTCGGGGGTGGCGAAATAGTCCCGCCGGTCCCCAGGCCGGTGCTGGAGGCGCACGAGGTTCCAGGCCTGCAGTTCCTTCAGCCCCATGCTGACATTGGAGCGCGACACGCCGAGCCGTTCGACGATCTCGTCGGCGTTGAGCGGCCGTTCCGAGACGAACAGCACGGCGTAGATCTGCCCGACCGTCCGGTTGATGCCCCACCGGGAGCCCATCTCGCCGAAATGGAGCACGAAGGTCTGGACGAGGGGGGGCAGCTGCACGGGGCGTTCCGACGGGGTCTGGATCCGCAACCTATCAGGTCTTGAGCCAGAACCGGAGCAGCGTCGCGACCGATCCGAGGGCCGCGATGCTGAGCGCCCAGATCGCCACGAACCAGGCGAGGCGCTTCCACAGGGGCAGCGGCGAGGCTTGGGCCATCAGTGATACCCGTGCGTGTCGACCTTGCCGCGGAACACCCAGTACGAATACGCGGTGTAGGCCAGGATGATCGGGATCAGCACAGCGGCCCCGACCAGCATGAAGATCTGGCTCGCCTCGGGGGCGGCGGCCTGCCAGATGGTGATCCGCCCCGGCACGATGTCGGGGAAGATGCTGATCCCGAGGCCTAAGAACGACAGGCCGAACAGCCCCAGCGCGATCAGGAATGGCGCCCGCTCGGCCCCGGCCCGCAGGGTCCGCCCCAGGGCAAAGGCCGCGAGCGCCACGAGGAGCGGCACCTGCGCGGTGACGAGCACGTTCGGCATCGCCAACCAGCGCTCGAAATAGCGCCCCTGGAGGAACGGGGTGGCGGCGCTCACCAGGGCGACCGCCGCCACGGTCGCCACGGTGAGGCGCTGGGCGAGGCGCCGGGCCTGAAGCTGGAGCAGGCCCTCGGTGCGCATCACCAGCCACGTGGCCCCGAGCAGCGCGTAGGCGACTGCGAGGCTCACGCCGACCAGCAGGCTGAACGGCGTCAGCCAGTCCCACCAGCCGCCCGCATAGGCGCGGCCCTCGACGGCGATGCCCTGAAGCAGCGCCCCCAGGGTGATCCCCTGGGCCAGGGCCGCCACCACCGAGCCGACCGTGAAGGCCACGTCCCAGACCGCCCGGTGGCCGGGATCGCGCCAGCGGAACTCGAAGGCGACACCCCGGAAGACCAATCCCAGCAGCATCGCGAGGATCGGCGCGTAAAGGGCCGGCAGGATCACCGCGTAGGCGAGCGGGAAGGCCGCGAACAGCCCGCCCCCGCCCATCACCAGCCAGGTCTCGTTACCGTCCCAGACCGGGGCGATCGAGTTCATGGCAGTGTCCCGCTCGGGTCCCGGCCGCAGGGTCGGGAACAGGATGCCGATGCCGAGATCGAACCCGTCCATGACGATGTAGGCGAAGACCGCGAAGGCGATCACGAACGCCCAGACAACGGTGAGATCGACGCTGTACAGCATGGCTGCCTCACTCGGCCGGAAGAAGATGGCGGTCGGGGTCGACCGCGGGGGCGGGCGTGATGCCCGCGGTCCGGATCGGCGCGCCGGGCTCGAGCCCGGGCTCGCCGGCCTGCGGGGGCTTGGCCATCAGGCGCAGGATGTAGAGCGTCCCCATGGCAAACACCGTGAGGTAGATCACCACGAAGGCGGTCAAGGAGGCGGCCACCGCCGGCCCGGCGAGCGGCGAGGCCGAGTCCGCCGTGCGCAGCAGGCCGTAGACCGTGTAGGGCTGGCGCCCGACCTCGGTGGTGATCCAGCCGGCCAGCACCGCCACGAAGCCGGCCGGCCCCATGGCGAGGGCGAAGCGGTGCAAGGGCGCCCAGGCGTAGAGCCGACCCTTGAAGCGGGCGAGCAGGCTGAGGCAGCCCAGCAGGAGCATCAGCAGCCCCAGGCTCACCATCACCCGGAACGACCAGAACACGATCGGCACCGGCGGCCAATCCGTCCGCGGCAGGCTGTCGAGGCCGGCGAGCGGCGCGTCGAGGGCGTGCTTCAGCACCAGCGAGGACAGTTTCGGGATCTCCAGGGCGTAGCGGATCGTCCCGGCCTCCTGGTCGGGCAGGCCGAACAGGATCAGCGGCGCCCCGTCCGGGTGGCTCTGGTAATGGCCCTCCATGGCCATGACCTTGGCGGGCTGGTGCTCCAGGGTGTTGAGCCCGTGCGCGTCGCCGGCCAGGATCTGGGCGGGGGCCACCAGGGCCGCCATCCACATCGCCATCGAGAACATCGTCCGGGCGGCCGGATTGGTCCGGTCCCGCAGCAGGTGGCGGGCTCCGACCGCGCCCACCACCAGGGACGTCGTCAGGTAGGCCGCCAGCACCATGTGGACGAGGCGGACCGGGAAGGACGGGTTGAACACCACCGCGCACCAGTCGAGGGGCACGAACTGGCCCTGCGGGTTGATGCCGTAGCCCGCCGGCGTCTGCATCCACGAATTCACCGACAGGATCCAGAAGGCTGAGAAGAAGGTCCCGAGGGCCACCATCAGGGTCGCGGCGAAGTGGAGCCGCGGGCCGACCTTCGTCATGCCGAACAGCATCACCCCGAGGAAGCCGGCCTCCAGGAAGAAGGCTGACAGCACCTCGTAGGCCATCATCGGCCCGAGCACCGGCCCAGTCTTGTCGGAGAAGACCGACCAGTTGGTCCCGAACTGGTAGGACATCACCAGCCCCGACACGACGCCCATCGCGAAGGCGATGGCGAAGATCTTCAGCCAGTAGCGGAACAGATCCATGAACACCTGCCGCCCGGTGGCGAGCCACAGGCCCTCAAGCACCGCGAGGTAGCTCGCCAGCCCGATCGAGAAGGACGGAAACACGATGTGGAACGCCACCGTGAACCCGAACTGCATGCGTGCGAGGATCAACGGATCGAGATGGGCGAGCACGGCAGGCCTCCAGCCAAGCGTTGGCGACTCGCGTTATATCAATTTCAGAAACTTCTGAAAAGACGATAACTTCTGCGTGTCGGTCTGAGCCGGTGCGCTACGCAGGGTCTGCGGCAGGTCTGGACGCGTGGTCCGGAACGCGGCAGGGTCAGCCCCTACCCCACGATCGGGGCGTTGCAGACCCAGCGCCGCATCGGGCCAATGGGCCGCGACGCGCCGCCCGTTGGCCGCGCCCGCACACCACGAGACTCATTGCGCCCCATGGCCGATTCCCTTGCTGAAGCCACTCCGGTCGATCTCGCCACTCTGCTGTCGGACCGCATCCGCGGCATCGGCACGAGCCAGATCGGCCTCGTGGCGGATCGCGGACGCGACGATCCGGAGGTGGTGAAGCTCTGGATCGGCGAAGGCGACCTGCCGACGCCGCCCTTCATCATCGAGGCGGCGCACCGGGCGATGCTCGCGGGACACACCCGCTACACGACCTCGTTGGGCCTGCCGGCCCTGCGCGAGGCGCTCGGCGCCTATCACGCCCGCCACTGGGGCGTGGAGATCCCGCCCGACCGGTTCGCCGTCACGGCCGGCGGCATGAACGCGATCATGCAGGCCGCCCAGGTGCTGCTGGAGCCGGGCGACGAGATCATCATCCCCTCCCCGGCCTGGCCGAACCTGCGGGAGGCGGTGCGCATCGCCGGCGGCGTGCCGGTGGCGGTGCCGTATCGGCGTCAGCCGGACGGGCGCTTCGCCCTACCGCTCGCCGATATCGAGGCGGCGCTGACGCCCCGGACCCGGGTGATCATGATCAACTCGCCCTCGAACCCGACGGGCTGGACCATGCCGCTCGCCGAGATGACGGCCCTGCGCGACCTCGCCCGCGCCCGGAACCTCTGGATCCTGTCGGACGAGGTCTACGCCCACTTCACCTACGGCAACCACATAGCTCCGTCGTTCCTGCAGATCTGCGAGCCGGACGACCGACTAATCGTGACCAACACCTTCTCGAAGAACTGGGCGATGACCGGCTGGCGGGCCGGCTGGGTCATCTATCCGCGCGGGCTGGCGCCGACCTTCGCCAAGCTCGGGCAATACAGCACCACCTCGATCTCGACCTTCGTGCAGCACGCCTGCATCGCGGCGCTGAACGAGGGCGACGGCTTCATCCGCACCATGGTCGACCGCTGCGCCGAGGCCCGGGCGATCCTGGTGGACGGCCTGTCCCGGCTGCCCGGCGTCACCGTGGCGCCCCCTGACGGCGCCTTCTACCTGATGGCCCGGATGGGCGGCGACGAGCCGAGCCTCGACCTCGCGCTCCGCCTGCTGCAGGAGGCCAAGGTCGGGGTCGCGCCCGGCACCGCCTTCGGTCCGGAGGGCGAGGGGCTGGTGCGGATCTGCTTCGCCATCAGCCCGGCTTTGGCCCAGGAGGCGGTGGAGCGGCTGTCCGTCGTGCTGGGTTGAGACGGGTGAACCGACCGGGGTACAGGCTCGGCGTGAAAGTAGGGACCCCCTCGCCCCGCAAGCGGGGAGAGGGAAGAGCAGCACGCCTGTCAGGCCTCTGCGCCTCCGCCATCGATGAGTCTCACCGTCCCCAGCGCAGCACCAGCGCGTCGTTCCGCCGGGCGAGCTCGATCAGGCCGGCCCGGGTCGCCGGGTGGAGCGGCTGGAGCGGCAGGCGCGCGGTCTCGTGGGCGATCACCCCGCCCTCCTGCATCAGCGCCTTGCAGGCGAGCAGCCCGCATTGCCGGTTCTCGTAGTTGATCAGCGGCAGCCAGCGTTCGTACGCGTCGAGAGCCTCCTCCCGGCGGCCGGCCGCGTAGGCGTCGGTGATCTGGCGGATCCCGTCCGGATAGGCGCCGCCGGTCATCGCCCCGGTGGCGCCGGCATCGAGATCGGCCATCAGGGTGATCGCCTCCTCGCCATCCCAGGGGCCGACGACGGCGTCACCGCCCAGCGCGATCAGCTCGCGCAGCTTCGCGGCCGCCTGGGCGGTCTCGATCTTGAAATAGGAGACGTTGGCGATCTCCCGGGCCATGCGCGCCAGGAACGCGGCCGGGAGCGGTGTGCCCGAAACCGGCGCGTCCTGAATCATGATCGGGATCGAGATCGCGTCCGAGACGGTGCGGAAGAAGTCGTAGATGCCGAGCTCCGGCACGCGGATCGTGGCGCCGTGATAGGGCGGCATGAGCATCACCATGCTGGCCCCGGCTGCCTCCGCCCGGCGCGAGCGCTCGGCACAGACCTGCGTGGCGAAGTGCGTCGTCGTGACGATCACCGGCACGCGGCCGGCCACATGGTCCAGCACGGCGTGCATCACGCGCTCGCGCTCGTCGTCGGTGAGGACGAACTGCTCGGAAAAATTCGCGAGGATGCAGATGCCGTGGCTGCCGGCATCGATCATGAAATCAATCGCCCGGCGCTGCCCGGCGAGGTCGAGGGCGCCGGAGGCGTCGAACACCGTGGGGGCGACCGGGAAGACGCCGCGATAGGGCTGGGCAAACGAGGTCATGGGCGGTCCTTCTGCCGCGGAGCCAGGGTTCCGCCCCGCGAATCAGGGCTCGACTGGGGCGGTCCGCCTCCTAGCACGAACGCCATGCGGCAGTGTCGCACGACAAAGCCGCCATCGTGACAGGATGGCCCAGTTGGTTTCGACCTGTGGTCCAGAACAATCCCAACACGGCCGGAGTAGACCGGTGCGGCGGGATGGGGGTTCGGAACGATCGATCCGCTCTCTTGCCATCACGGCCCGACTCGATTCATTGACGCAATGCGGGCGCTGAGCGGGGATCGACTTCAGTGATCGCGAGAGAACATTGTTATCGGCGTGAGGTATTTTCGGATGCGACTTTTCTCGACCGGTCTGGCGGCGGTGCTGGCCGTCTCGGCCCTTCTCCTGGGTGCCCCCGCCCGGGCCGACGATCTTGACACGATCCGGGCCGCCAAGACCCTGCGCATCGGCACCGAGGGCACCTACGCGCCCTTCACGTTCCACGATGCCTCCGGGGCTCTGACCGGGTTCGACGTTGAGATCGGCCGCAAGGTCGCCGAGAAGCTCGGCGTCACGCCCCAGTTCCTCGAAGGCAAGTGGGACGGGCTGATCGCGGGGCTCGACGGCGGGCGCTACGACGTGGTGATCAACCAAGTCGGCATCACCAAGGAGCGGCAGGCGAAGTTCGACTTCTCGGAGCCGTACATCCGCTCCCGGGCGGTGCTGATCACGAAGGCCGACCGGACCGACATCCAATCCTTCGCCGACCTGAAGGGCAAGAAGGCCGCCCAGAGCCTGACCAGCAACTTCGCCCGCCTCGCCGAGCAGTCCGGGGCGCAGCTCATCGGCACCGACGGGTTCGACCAGTCGGTCCAATTGGTCATCACCGGGCGGGCCGACGCTACGGTCAATGACAGCCTGTCGTTCCTCGACTTCCGCAAGCAGAAGCCGAACGCCCCGGTGAAGATCGCCGCCGAACAGGCCGACGCGGACGCCTCCGGGATCATCCTGCGCAAGAACAACCCCGCGCTGAAGGCCGCCCTCGACAAGGCGCTGGCGGACATCAAGGCCGATGGCAGCTACGCGGCGATCGCGCAGAAGTATTTCGGGACGGACGTGTCGAAGTAGGTTCGTCCAGGTTTCTCATCTGCGGGCCACATGATCCACGTCGCGCGAGCCGCGACGCGCTCTCCTCCCCCTTGTGGGGAGGAGTTGGAGGTGGGGGTGGCACAGAAGGCACCGTTGCGCCCAATCCTGAACCACCCCCACCCCTGACCCCGCCCCGCAAGGGGCGGGAGACGCGCTTGTTTCTCAGAACCTTGGTGCTCGGCCGGAACATGTGAGTTCGCGAGCCTGCAGAGGCGGGATGGCGGACGCGCGGTTCCGGCCCCTTCTCCGACACAGCCGTGTGAAGAACCGCATCCCCCCGGAAGGAATCACCGCCCCGTGCCGCATTGGCTCGACCTCATGCTTCAGTCGCTCGGGCCGCTGCTCGTCGCAGGCTTGCGCTTCACCGTTCCGCTGACGCTGATCGCCTTCGCACTGGGGCTTAGCCTGGGGCTCGGGACCGCCCTCGTGCGCTTGTTCGCCCCCCGCCCCGTGGCGGCGCTCGCGTGGCTCTACGTGTGGATCTTCCGGGGCACCCCGCTCCTCGTGCAGCTCTTCGTGATCTTCTACGGCCTGCCGAGCGCCGGGATCCTGATCGACGCCTTCCCGGCCGCGGTGATCGGGTTCACGCTGAATGTCGGCGCCTACACGTCGGAGATCATCCGCGCTGCCATCGCCTCCATTCCGAAGGGCCAGTGGGAGGCCTCCTACGCGATCGGCATGGACCCGGCCCAGACCCTGCGCCGCACGATCCTGCCGCAGGCGGCGCGGGTGGCGGTGCCGTCGCTGGCCAACACCTTCATCGCCCTCGTGAAGGACACCTCGCTCGCCGCCGCCATCACGGTGCCCGAGCTGTTCCAGGCGGCCCAACGCATCGTCGCGGTCACCTACGAGCCGCTGATCCTCTACACCGAGGCCGCCCTGATCTACCTCGTCCTGTCCACACTCCTGTCCGGACTCCAGACGCTCCTGGAACGGCGCCTCGGGCGCTACGGCGGCTATCTGGAGGCGCGCGCGTGATCGCCCTGTCGGCCATCGTGAAGAGCTTCGGCGCCAACCCGGTCCTGCGCGGGGTCGATCTCGCCATTCCGGAGGGGCAGGTGACGGCGCTGATCGGCCCATCGGGCTCGGGCAAGTCGACGCTCCTGCGCTGCGCGAACCTCCTGGAGATCCCACAAGGCGGCACGCTCACCCTCGGTGAGACCACCCTCACCTTTCGACCGGGACATCCGCCTGCCCGGCGGGACGTGCTCGCCGTGCGCCGCCAGACCGGGATGGTGTTCCAGAACTTCCAGCTCTTCCCCCACCGCACCGTGATCGAGAACGTCATGGAGGGGCTCGTTACCGTAGCCAAATGGCCGCAGGCCAAGGCACGCACCCGGGCCCTGGACCTGCTGGAGCGCGTCGGCCTCGCCCACAAGGCGGCGGACTGGCCCGCCAGCCTGTCGGGCGGCCAGCAGCAGCGGGTGGCCATCGCCTGGGCGCTCGCACCGTCCCCGCGCCTGCTGCTCTGCGACGAGCCGACCTCGGCCCTCGATCCGGAACTCGCCGCCGAGGTGGTGGACGTGCTGGCCGGTCTCGCGGGCGAGGGCATGACCATGCTGATGGCCACCCACGACCTGCGCCTCGCGCGCCGCGTCGCCGACACCGTGGTGTTCCTGGAAGGGGGCACGATCGTGGAGCGGGGAACGCCCGCCGATCTGTTCGGCCGGCCGGAGGATCCGCGGACCCGGCGCTTTACCCGGACCCTGCTTGGCGAAGATGGAATTCGGTCAGACCCTGACGGCGCCGCCCCGCCGTGATCCGGGACAATAGGCCGTCCGTGCGTCTGTTCGCCGCCTAACCCATCAATTGAAATTAGCCTTTCAGTAAGTTGCCGCGGCAAATCTAGGAGAAATCGGCCGAGCGAACAGTCTTCGGCCAAACCCCACAATTGCCGTGTCATTTCGCCTCATGCGCTTCCGCGGGCCTCAAGACTGCCTTCGCCGTCGCCGACAGCAAGCGTCTGGATCGGATCGCCGCGTCCGCCATCGGGGCGCCGCCCAGCGTCTCCCCTGCCAAAACGCCGGACCGGGAGGTGCCGCGTGCCGATCTTGCCCGTGAACCCCGACGAGGAGGCCCGGCTTCACGCGCTGGCCGAACTCGACATGGTCGGGGCCGAGCCCGACGCGACCATTTCCTACATCGTGGAGATCGTCGCCGGCCTGCTCGGCGTACCGACCGCATTCGCCTCCTTCATCGATTGCGAGCGCCAAGTCTTTCACGCCCAGGTCGGACTGGATCTGGACGAGATTCCCCGCGCGCTCGCGCTCTGCAACGCGACGATCGCGCAGGATGACCTCCTCCTGGTGCGCGACGCCCATCGCGACGCGCGTTTTTGCGACAATCCCCTCGTCTGCGGGCCGCCATTCGTTCGCTTCTATGCGGGGATCGCGCTCCGTACGCACGAAGGTCATGCCGTCGGCACGCTCTGCGTCATCGCATCCGAGCCGCGGGAGGCCTTCACCGACCTCGACCGGCAGATCCTCATCGATTTCGCCCGCTTCGTGAGTGACCGACTGGAGCTGCGCCGCGCCGAGGCTGCGCGACGCGCTTCCCAGGCCCGGTTCGCGCACATCGCCGACACCTCCCCCGACGCCATCGTCTGCGCGGACTCACAGGGCCTCGTCAGCTTCTGGAGCGCGGGCGCCGAGCGGATGTTCGGCCATACCGCCGCGCAGATCCTCAATCGGCCCATCACCACGCTGATCCCCGACCGCATGGCCGGGGGCAGCGAAGGCCTGCTGCGCCGGCTCGCCCAGGGATCGGCGGAGCGCCTGACCGGGCGCACCGTCGAGATGACCGGCGCCCATCGCGACGGCCGGGAATTCCCGGTGGAGCTATCCCTGTCCACGTGGCAGGAGAACGGCACCCCGACCTACGGCGCGATCATGCGCGACGTCAGCCAGCGCTGGGCCATCGAGGAGCGGCTGTTCCGCCTCGCCCATCTCGACCCGCTGACCGAACTGCCCAACCGGCTGGTGCTGCGCGGTCGGATCGAGGCGGCCCTGGCGCAGGCCGAGCCGGCGGCCGTGCTGATGTTCGATCTCGACGGCTTCAAGGAGGTCAACGACGCGCACGGCCACGCCGTGGGCGACGCGGTGCTCAAGGTGACGGCGGAGCGCCTGCGCGCCTGCGCCGGTCCGGACGGGACCGCGGCCCGGCTCGGGGGCGACGAGTTCGCCATCGTGCTGCCCGGCCTCGGCGACCCGCTCGTGGCGGTCGCGGCGGCCGAGGCGGCGCTGCGCGCCCTGGCCGAGCCCTACCGGGTCGACGGGCTGGTCCTGAATCTCGGCGCCAGCACCGGTATCGCGCTCAGCCCGTCGCACGCGACCGAGGAGAGCGAGCTCCTGGCCTGCGCCGACGCCGCCCTCTACGACGCCAAGGCCCGCGGGCGGGGGCAGCACCGCCTGTTCACCCCGGAGCTGCGCGAGGCCCTCCAGCGCGAGCGCACCTGCCGCGAGGGGCTGCGCCGTGCGGTCCTGCGGGGGGAGTTCGTCCTCCACTACCAGCCGCAGGTGCGCCTCTCCGACGGCGCGCTCGTGGGGGCCGAGGCGCTGATCCGCTGGCAGCATCCCGAGCACGGGTTGCTGCCGCCGGCCGCGTTCCTGGACGTGCTCGACAACAGCCCCGACGCGGCCGGGATCGGCGACTGGGTCCTGCGCACGGCCTGTGCCCAGGCCCAGGCGTGGCGGGCCGGCGGCCTGCACCCGTTCCGGATCGGCGTGAACCTGTTCGCGGCACAGTTCCGCGGCGGGGATCTCGCCGCCCGGGTCGCCGCCGCCCTCGCCCAGACCGGGCTGCCGGCAGACGCCCTGGAGCTCGAGATCACCGAGACCATCATCCTGCGCCACGATCCGCAGGTCGATGCCACCCTCCAGACGCTGCGGGCCATGGGGGTGGGCATCGCCTTCGACGATTACGGCACGGGCTACGCCTCGCTCAGTCTGCTCAAGAGCTTTCCCCTGACGCGGCTCAAGATCGACCGGGGCTTCGTGAACGGCTTGTGCGAGAACCGGCGGGACGCGGCGATCGTGCGGGCGGTGATCGCCCTCAGCCGCAGCTTCGGCCTGACCGTGATCGCCGAGGGCGTCGAGACGCAGGAGCAGCAGCGTCGGCTGCTCGCCAAGGGCTGCCAGGAGGCGCAGGGCTACCTGTTCGGCCGGCCGATGGCCGCCGAAGCCTTTGCGGCGCGCTACGGTCTTGCCGGTCCGGCAGCCGCGCCCGTCACCAGGGCCGGCAGCGCAGGCTGAGGAGATCGTCGAGCGTCAGGGCGGTGCCGAAGATCAGCGGCCGCCAGGCCGGCAGGGTGGCGCAGATCAGGCCGGCCGCCAGGACCAGCCAGGGCAGGACCGGGCGCAGACCCGTGCCCGACCTCACGCCGGGATCCGCGCGGCGCCCTGTTCCACCCGGCCGGACCGGACCAGCAGCCAGCCGCCGGCCAGCATGGCGGCGCCCCAGAGCAGGAAGCCGAGGTCCCAGTAGATCCACTGGTCCCGCGGCATCGGCTCGTTGACGTGGTGGACGCCCAGGATCTCGTGGTCGATCAGGCCCTCGACCGTGTTGAACAGGCCCCAGCCGATCAGCAGCGACCCGGCGAGCAGCCTGCTCGACCAGAACAGATGCCCGCGATGCGCCGCGCGCCACAGGATGAACAGCCCGAGCACCACGAACACGTAGGTCGTGCTGTGGAAGATGCCGTCCCACAGGGTATTGAGTTCGAGATTGGCGATCGAGTCGATCGGGTACCAGCTGCTCACCATGTGGTGCCATTGCAGCACCTGATGCAGCACGATCCCGTCGAAGAAGCCGCCGAGCCCGAGCCCGAACAGGATGCCGGCGCTCAGTGGAAACGTTGCGTTTTGGGGCGCCATGCTCACGGCCCGGATTCAGGACGGCCGGGGGTCGAGACCAGCCACAGGTAGACCGCAAGGCTCGCCAGGAACACCACGAGTCCGAGCCCGGTCGCGTAGGGCGCGAAATCCTGACCCGCGATGGCGAGCGCCGCGCTGTGCCCGGCCAGGAGATCGGCACCGGCGAGCAGCACGCCGACACAGCTTTCACCGACGAGGAAACCCGAGGCCAGGAGGACGCCGCGGCGACGGGCGGCGCCGACCGCCTTGTCGGCGTTCTTGTCGCCCTTGCCGCCGACCCGGGCGCGCAGCCGGCGCTCGGCCACCCAGCCGAGCACGCCGCCGATGGCGATCGTCATCTCCACGGAGAGCGGCAGGTACATGCCGATCCCGACCGTCAGCGCCGGGAAGGTGAGCTTGCGCCGCTTCAGCCACGTCTCGGCGGCGACCAGCACCACACCGAGCCCCGCCCCGATCATCACCATGCGCCAGGGCAGTTCGCCGTGAACGATGCCGCTGGCGATCTGGGTGATCAGTGCGGCCTGTGGCGCCGGCATGGCGCTCGCCGCATCTTGCCCCTCACGCAAAGGCGCGCCGACGAAGCCGTAGGCCTCGTACAGCAGCGACAGGATCGGGGCGATCACCACGGCCCCGATCCCGACGCCGAGGATCAGCGCGACCTGCTGGTGCCAGGGCGTGGCACCCAGAACCTGCCCGGTCTTCAGGTCCTGCAGGTTGTCGTTGGCGATCGAGGAGGTCGTCACGATGACGGAGGTCAGGAGCAGGGTCATACCGGTGACGAACCGGTCGCCCTCCGGCCCGGCGGAATGGCCGAGGATCAGCGGCAGCAGCAGAGCGGTCGCCATCGTGGTCAGGATCCCGATCCCGGAGATCGGGCTCGACGACGAGCCGAGGAGCCCGGCGAGGTAGCCGCAGGCTGCCGCCATCAGGAAGCCGAACAGCACCGTGAACAGGGTCGCGGCGACCGCCAGCACGATCAGCAGGCCGCCGAGATCGGCGGGCTTGGCGAAGACCCAGAACAGACCCGCCAGCGGCACGCCGAGCGCCAGCGTCGCGGCGGCGACCCAGGTGATCGGCAGGTCGCGCTCCTCGCGGGGATGGTCCTTGCCGAGGCCGCCGGCCCCGGAGAGGGCCGCGCGGATGCTTCCCAGGATGGGCTTGGCGAGCGATCCCACCGTCCACAGGCCGCCCACCGCGATGATGCCGGCCCCCATCAGCCGGACCTGATCGGACCAGACCGCCTCGGCCGCCGCCCCGGCCGACTTGGCGGGGTCGGGCGAAAGGGCGGTCAGCACGGGCACCGCGATCCCCCAGGCGATCACGACGCCCGTCAGCAGCGCGAGGCAGGCGCCGATGCCCACGAGGTAGCCGACGCCGACCAGGGCCAGCGAGAAGCCTGTGCCGGTGCGGAACGCCGCCCCGCCGAGGCTGATCGCGCCGTTGAGGCCCTCGCCCAAAACCTTCAGCCCGGTGGTGGCGAACCCGATCGTCCCGGCAACGCCCGCGGCGGCCAGGAGGTCGCGCAGGCCGTGGCCGCCCTCCTCCTCCTGGCCGGTCCGGAGCACCTCGGCGGCGGCGATCCCCTCCGGATAGGGGAGGTCGCTGCCCGCCACGAGGGCGCGGCGCAGGGGGATCGAGAAGGCGACGCCGAGCAGGCCGCCGAGCAGACACACTGCGGTGGTCTGCCAGAACGGGAAGCCGTGCCAGTGTCCGACGAGGACGAGACCGGGCAGCGCCAGGATGACGTTGCACAGCGTGCCGGCGGCCGAGGCCTGCGTCTGCACGCTGTTGTTCTCGAGGATGCCGGCCCCGCCCATCAGCCGGAACGCGCCCATCGAGATCATGGCGGCCGGGATCGACGACGAGAACGTCATCCCGGTCTTCAACCCCATGTACAGGTTGGCGGCCATGAAGATGACCGTGATGGCCGCGCCGAGGGCGATGCCGCGCAGGGTCAATTCCGCCGGATAATCCTGCGCCTTCGGCGACGTCGTCGGGCTGCGGGCGTCCATCCGGTCCCCTGGCTGTCGTACGCAAACAGCGTGAGGCTCCAAACCTTTCCCGAGACAGGTCTTCGAGGCCTCTATCAGCAGTCGTAGACTGCCTGAGGCGATCTGTCCTGGGTTGTGCGACCGAAGTGATGCAGACATCCGCCGGCCCGGTGGGTTTGCCAGAAGACCGTCCGTGCCGGCGGCTCCCCCGCAACAACCCGGACGCCGCCATGTGGTACCTCTACGGCCTCGCCCTTCTGGCCGGCGTCGCGAACGCCATCGAGCCCGGCCAGAACGCGACGCTGGCGAAGGCCACGGGGCAGCCGATGCTGGCCGGGATCTTCTGCTTCGCCCTGGCGATGGTCTGCCTCTTCGGTGTCATGGTGGTCGCCCGGCTGCGGAGCCCGTCGACCACCGAACAGGCCACCCCCGTCCCCTGGTGGGCTTGGCCCGGGGGCATCCTCGGCGCCCTCGTCGTGTTGGCGCAGCTCTACGTCTCGGAGCAGATCGGCGCCGCGCCCTTCCTGGGCTGCGTGATCACGGTGGGCGTGATCGGCTCGATCGCCCTCGATCACTACGGCCTCGTGGGCTTCGAGCGCCATCCCGCCGGCCGCTGGCGCATCGCGGGCGGTGTCCTGATGATCGCCGGCGTCGCCCTCGTGGCGGCATTCTGACGGCCCGCACGCCCCTCCCCGTTCGATCAGGATCGCAGCATGCTGTTCCTCTATGGGTTCGCGTTGCTGGCCGGCCTCGCCAGCGCGGTCGAGCCGGGCCAGAACGCGGGTCTCGCCAAGTCCTTCGGACGGCCGCTCTGGGCGGGCGTCGTCAGCCTCCTGGTCAGCATCGCCACCATCGCGGTAATCATGGTGGTGAGCGGTGCGTTCGGGCTTCCCGGGATGGACCGCCTCGCCCAGGTCCCCTGGTGGGCATGGCTGGGCGGCCTGATGAGCGCGGGCCTGACGGCGGCGCAGCTCTACCTCTCCAAACGGATCGGCGCCGCGGCCTTTCTCGGCCTGATCGTCACCGCGGGGGTGGTCACCTCGATCCTGCTCGACAACTTTGGACTCGTCGGCTTCAAGGTCCACCCGGCGAGCCTGTGGCGCATCCTCGGCGGCGCCCTGATGATCGGCGGCGTCGGTCTCGTCGCCCGGTTCTGACGGCAGTCCCAGCGGCGGGATCCGTCTCCGACGCTACGGCGTTTTATCGGATCGCCACCCCAGCCCGGAGGCCCACCGTGGGACTCGCCGCTTTCGCCTTCTTCGTGATCCCCTGGATGGCCGTCGCCGCCTGGTTGTTCCTGAGGCCCGGGGGCTTCCGCCAGGGCGTCCCATCGGCACCGTGGCGTCCGCTCACGGATTACCCGCCGCCGGCGCGCGATCAGCAGCATGCCGCAGAGACGCGCAGCCTCGAATCCGGCTCGGCCCACGACGGCAAGCACGCGCCGATCGAGATGGCCTGACGCCGGCATCCCTCGTCGGGATCAGTCCTCGGCCTGGAACAGGTGCAGGTTGAAGCTTCCGCCCTCGGCCTGCCAGAGGGCGCGCGGCCGCCAGCCGGCGTCGCGGGCGAGCGCCTGGAACGCTTCGGCCGTGTATTTGTGCGAGGTGTCGGTCCGGATGCTCTCGGAGGCCGCGAACCCGATCGTCTGCCCGCCCAGCCGGTAGGTGCCGGGCCGGATCGCCACCAGATGCGCCTCGACGCGGAACGGATCCGGCAGCAGCCGGATCTCGTGCCGGAAATTGTCGCCGTCGAAGTCCGCCCCGCATTCGCGGTTGAGCCGGGTCAGGATGTTGCGGTGGAACGCCGCCATCAGCCCGTCGGCGGCGCCGTAGGCCCGTTGCAGGCGCTCGGGATCGGTCGTCCCGTCGGCCCCCACGAGGAACAGGCTGGGTCCCAGCGTCGTGCGCGCCCGCTCCAGGAACTGGCCGGCCTCGCGGGGGTCGAAATTGCCGATGCTCGTGCCTGGATAGAAGCCCAGGATCCCGCCCGGACCGGCCTGGATCGGCAGCGTGACCGGCTTCGAATAATCGGCGCAGACCGGCACCATGGCGATGCCCGGATAATCCGGTGCGAGCCGCCGGATCGCCGCCTCCAGATACGGGCCCGAGATGTCGATGGCCACGTAGGCGGCGGGCGCGGGCAGCGCGTCGAGGAGCGTGCGGATCTTGCGGCTGGCGCCGCTGCCGAATTCCACCACGGTCACGCCCGAACCGACGTGGCACGCCACCTCGGCGGCGGCCCGGGGCAGGAGCGTCATCTCCTGGGCGGTCGGGTAGTAGTCGGCGCTGTGGCAGATCCGGTCGAACAGATCCGAGCCGGTCTCGTCCCAGAGATACTTTCCAGGCAGCGTCTTCGGCGCGGCGGTCAGGCCCACGAGGGCGTCGCGGAGAAACGCATCGCTCATGGCCGTGTGACCGTGAGGACCACCAGGGCGAGGCGTTCAACCGCGTCATAGGCCCCGGTCGCCAGCTCCTCACCATACTCGTCCGGGTCGAACTCGCGGTAAGTCCAGTCCAGCCCGGCGCGGGTGCAGAGGTCGGCGATGGCGTCGCGGAACGGATCCTCGCCCTCGACGATGGCGGCGCCGGTGAACAGGAGGAGGCCGCCCCCCGAGGCGAGGCGTTCCACCGCCTGCTCGGCGACCGCAAGTGACAGGCCGGCCCCGAGCGGGCCTCCGCCGTGCCGGTAGGCCCGTCCGGCGGTGTCGACCATGAAGGGTGGGTTCGAGACGATGAGATCGAATTGGCCCTCGACGGCGCGCAGCATGTCGCTGCGGCGGACGGTGACCCCGTCGGTCCCGGCGAGCCGGGCATTGACCCGGGACGCCCGCATGGCGGCGGGGTTGATGTCGACGAGCACGATCTCGGCCCCTGGGGCACGCTTGGCCACACAGATCCCGGCGGCACCCGAGCCGCAACCCAGATCGACGGCCCTGCGCACCGGCGCGGTTCGATTCTCAAGATGGGCGATCACCGCGTTGGCAAAGCGCATCGTGTCGGGTCCGAAGAACACCGCATCGGCGGCGCTCGGCGGGTAGGCGGAATGGGCGAAGAGCTCACCGTCCAGGCTTGAGAACCGAATCGTGGGCCGCAGGAGCGGCCCGTCCTCTGCCACGGCGCCGGCCTCGCGCATCAGGCGCAGAATCGGCTCGGGCAGCAGATCGGCCTGGAACGGCCGGCTCCAGCCGAACACGTCGCGCAGGCTTTTCGCCCCGGCATTGCGGGGCCGCGCGTTGACATGGGCGTGGGTGGCCGGCGTCACCGTGGTGAACGTGTAGCCGGTCTCGCGCACGGCGCGTGCCAGGGCCAGCACGGCCGCCTCATCCTCGGGGAACGCGTATGGGGGCAACGGCTCGGATCGCGTCATCGGCCGGTCCTCAGCTTATCGCCGGCTGCGCCGCGAGAACACCGTCCCTGCAATGCCCGGCGACCAGTGGGATGCGATCCCGGACGCGTTCGGCAACGGGATTTCGGTCGCTCATCGAAAGTCGCATGGAGGATTGGGTCACGCCACGGGTATCGGGCGCAGGCGCGCACATCCTGGGCCATCGGCCGCGGCGGCGTCCCGCGTAGAATGACCGGAAAACCGGTCGTCTCCTGCGTTGTTCCCGGGGCGAAAAGCAGCTTTTATTGATTAATCTACGTTAATTCGCCAATCTTCGAGGAAGATAGCGACCGCTCATTTCACCGGCCCCCGATCCGATACGAGGCCGTTCTCCGAGCGGATGCGCCGGCTCTCGGCAAAGCTACGATGGCCCTGCATTTCCAGTGAGGTGGCCTGGAACGGTGCTTTGTGGCTTGCCCCTTCCATCCCCGGGAGGAGTGTCCCCCGCGTCGAGGTGGGGAGGAGACCCACTGATCCCACCCGAGAGCCACACTCACGGCGTCGTGTAGGGGCGGTGCGACGACTTTAACGATCTGCTTACCATGAAAACCTAGCGCATCCATCGGAAACGGCGCCGTCGCGCCGGTCGGGCGCTGATGATGTACGCCGTCGATTATTTGTCTGTCTGGTATGTTTCGGCCGCAGCCCATCTCGATCTATTTGGATCGCTGGGACTGTGCCTGGGTTTTACTGCGGGTATCATGCCGCGGCGGGACCGGATCCTCCTCGCCTCGGCCGCCTGCGCGGCAGCCTTCGGCGTCCATTACCTGACGCTGGGGGCGTTCACGGGCACCGCCATGTGCGCGATCTCGATCCTGCAGAGCCTCGTCGCCCTGACCTGTCTCGGCCGGCCGGGCCGGAGCGGCTGGGTGGCGCCCCTGTTCGCGGGGAGTACCCTCGCGGCCGCCTGCCTGACGGCCATCACCTGGAACGGCTGGCCCTCGGCCTGCGCGGCCCTCGGCACGCTGTTCGCCACGGGGGCGCGCCTGCACGCGGCACCCCAGCCCATGCGGCTGCTCTTCCTCGGGGCCTCCCTGTGCTGGGCGGGTCACAACCTGCTGGTCGGCTCGGTCTTCGGCTTGACCTGCGATCTGCTGACGATCTTCGGCCTCGGGATCGCGCTGCTGCGCGCCGTCCCGGCCCGCCCGGTCGCGCCAGAGGTCCTGCGGGCGTAACAGGCCCCTGCGGCGATCGAACCGGGAAACCCCTGGGGTCCGCGGCGTTCCGGTACAGCCGAACGTGCCGCGGACATCTGCCGCGTGCCGCGGCAGGCCGTCGACCGGAGATCCATCCTTGCCTGAGGCCACCTATCCCCCGCTCGACGTGCTCAAGCCCGTGGCCGAGGGCGTCTGGATCGTCGATAGCGGGCCGCTGCACGCCCTCGGCATTCCCCTCCCCGTCCGGATGACGATCGTCCGGCTGCACGACGGCGCGCTGTGGCTGCACTCGCCGACGCGCTACGAGCCGCGCCTGCACCGGGAGATCGCCACTCTGGGGCCGATCCGCCATCTGGTCGCGCCGAACATCGCCCACTGGACCTACCTGAGGGCGTGGCAGGACCAGTGCCCGGAGGCCCTGACCTGGGCGGCCCCGAACCTGCGCCAACGGGGGCAGGTCCGGCGCTCGGGCCTGCGGATCGACCGGGTGCTGCACGACGCGGCGCCCGCCGATTGGGCCGCAGACCTGCGCCAGACCGTCGTTCCGGGGGGCCTCTCGTTCCGGGAGGTCGGCTTCTTCCACCGGGCGAGCCGCACACTGATTCTGACCGACCTCGTCCTCAACCTCGAACCCGCCAAGATGCCGGCTCTGCTGCGGCCGTTCCTGAAGCTGGCCCGCATGACCACGCCCAACGGCCAGCCGCCACCCTACCTGCGGCTCGTCATCAAGCTGCGGCGGCGGGCGGCGGCACGGGCGGCCGCGGAGCTGATCGCCCTGAAGCCGGACCGGGTCATCTTCGCGCACGGATTGTGGTTCATGGCGGATGCCACGGCCCGCCTGCGCCACGCCCTGCGCTGGCTCGGTCCGTTCCGCTGAGGGCCTGCCGGATTGCGGCCGGCTCAAGCATCATCGGCGAGCTGCCGCAGGATCCAGTCCCGCGCGGCAGCGAGATTCATGAAGACCGGCGGGGAGATCGGGTCGATCGGACCGAAACCCGCTTCGAGGAACCACTTGCCCGCATCCGCCCCGTGCTGCTCCGAGAGGCGGACCAGCACCGCGACGAGGAAACCGTCCGCAAAAACGAGCTGGCTCTCGGCATCGTCGCTCCTCGTTGCGACCTGCACCGACTGCAGGTTCAGGATCATGGGGCGCCCAGCCTTCCAACGCGCTTTCGGAGAGAGGATCTGCGGCGGAGGGACGTGCCCTGCATCGACCCGTACTTGCCTGTCCAATCAGACCCCCGCGCCGAAGTTCCGGACAGGGAGAAGCCCGGAACACGACCGGGACCGCCCGGTTGGCCGGTGAGGTCTGGGCACGCGGAGCGAGATTCTCATGGACGATCGGACGATGGCCCGCGGGCTGGCTTGGTTCGGGATCGGGCTCGGCCTCGCCGAGACCGTCGCGCCGCGACGCGTCGCCGAAGCGACGGGACTGGAGGGCCACGAGGGCCTCATCCAGCTCTACGGCCTGCGCGAGATCGCCTCGGGCGTGGCGATCCTGGCCGCCGCCGAGCCCGAGCGGCATCTGGGGGTCCGCGTGGCGGGCGACCTCCTCGACGGCGCGCTGCTGGCGGCCCGGGCCACCCCCGCCAATCCGCGGCGGGGCCGCACCCTGGCGGCGGCCCTCGCGGTGGCGCCGGTGGTCCTGCTGGATACCGTCATCTGGTTGAAGGCCCGCAACCGGCCGCGCCGCATCCCACCAAGCCCGGCTGAACGCCGCTACGTGCGTTACAACGCCGATGTCGAGACGATCGGGCCGGACGAGGACGCGACGATCGACCAGATCATCGCCTCACAGAAGCGGCTCCACGCCCGCAACCAGGCGATTTTCGGCCGCCCCGTGCGGGTCTCGCACGGCAAGCTGCATGGGGCGGCGGTCGGCGAGCTCGACGTCCTGCCGAATCTGCCGCCCTGGCTGCGGCAGGGCCTGTTCGCGGAGCCGGCGCGCTACCCCGTGGTGGCGCGGCTCGCCAACGTGCCGGGCGAGATCGCCTCCGACGCAGTTGCGACCCAGCGCGGCTTCTCGTTCAAGGTGATCGGCGTGCCCGGTGCGATGCTGCCGGAACATGCCGGCGAGCGGACCCAGGATTTCGTGCTCGACAGCGGCGACCGCTTCGCGGCCGGCACCGCCAAGCAGTTCCTGGCGAACCATCGCGCCCTGGAGCACGGCTCGCAGATCCCGGACGGGGTGAAAGCGGCGGTATCGGCCGTGGCGCGGGCCGGGAACGCCGCGCTCGAGTCCGTCGGGGCGGGGAGCGCGATGCTCGACTTCTTCGGCCATCCCCGGGTGCATCCCCTGGCGGAAGCCTACTTCTCGCAGGCGCCGCTGCGCTTCGGTGCTTATATCGCCAAGCTCGCCGTCGTGCCGGTGGGCCCGGCCCAGCGGGTGCTCGCCGAGGCGCCTGTGGATACGAACGCGGATCCGGACGCGCTGCGCACAGCCACGGTCGGCTATCTCCGGGCGCATGAGGCCACGTTCGACATACGCGTCCAGCTCTGCACCGACCGAGACCGGATGCCCGTGGAGGATGCCAGCGCGGAATGGCGCGAGGACGAGAGCCCCTACCAGACGGTGGCGCGGCTGCGTTTCCCCCGCCAGGACGCCTTCACGCCGGAGCGGCGGGCATATGTCGATGAGGCGCTGTCATTCTGCGTCTCGCACAGCCTGGCGGAGCACCGGCCGCTCGGCTCGATCAACCGGGCGCGGCTGAGGGCCTATCCGGAACTGGCACGCCTGCGTCGCGAGGCCGGCGGGCAGCCGGTCCGTGAACCGCGCTCCATCGCGGAGATCCCGGCCTGAACCCCGGCCAAGGCCGCTGCGTCAACCGACAGGCGGCCCCACCACCACGGTGCCGTCTGCCCGATTGAGGGCGCTCACCCGCGGCCCGCGGATCTCGGGGCTGCGCTGCTCCAGGGCATCGAGGACCGCGTTGGCCGCCGCGATGATCGCACCGGGCGAGCCACCCGGGATCTCCGGCCGGATCGCCTCGACCAAGCGGGTGAGCACCGTCTGCTCCTCCTGCGGATGATCCGCGCCCCGCGCCTGCCGCCAGTAGGCCGCATAGACGTTCTCGGCGATCGTGCGGGCAGTCCGATCGACCTCTGGCGTATCCTGATCCATCGCGCACCTGCCTTGTCCGGCTGCTGAGAGGGACAAGGGTGGCTCTCAGCAGCCGCGCCTTCAAGGGCCGCCGCCATCCTCCGGGGCCGGTTCGGCGCTGTCGAGGGATCTGGCCAGCTCGGTCAGCACCTCCTCGACCATGGGCGGCCAGGGGGCGTTCTCCGCATCCATGAGGCGCGCGGCGCTGACCAGGGCTGTGATCTGCGCGTCGTAGACCGGCCGGCCGACGAGCTGCGCGTAGCGTACCCGGGCGGCGAGCGCTGTCGCCAAGCGCTGGACCTCCGCGAGCTTCGCGTTCGACGCGCGGATGCCCTCGCCGTTGTCCATCCCTGCACCCCCTCGCGTCCCCTACTGGTTGTCATAGGCCATGACCGGCACGCCGTCAGGGGGCGGCATCGACGTCCCCGGGAACTTCCGCCGGTCAGGAGCGTCGATTTCGCAAACAGACTGTTGTCGCTTCAGGAGCTTTCCATGCGTACGCCGATGATCCTCGCCCTGGCCGCCTCTCTCACCTTCGCAGCCGTCCCGGCTTTCGCGGATCCCATCAGCGAGACCGGCACGGGCGGCGGCCCGGCCTCGACCGCGAAGGCCCCGCACACCACCGCGACGGGCCAGACCGTGCCGAACCCGACCGCCCTCAACCCGAAGGAGACCGGCAGCATCGACCGGCGCAGCACCAACGAGGAGCACAACGACGCCATCACCCGCGGCATCTGCATCGGTTGCGCGCGGTAGGGAGCGGTTGACCTCGGAATCGGCTGCCGCCGGGCCTGCCCGTGCAGGCCCGGCGGCTTCAGGGCACCCGAGATCCGAGATGTCTTGAACTGGTGCGCAGCATCGGCCAAATCAGCGATCCCCAATCCAACCACGAACAGGAGTCGACGCGTGGCGAACGAGGCTGTCGATCAGGCGCCAGAGAAGACCTATTTCGGCCTTACCTTGGCCCAGCATGCGGAGCGGATCAGGAAACTGGCGACGGAGCGCGGTCTGACCGGCGAGGTCTTCGACCGCGTGACCGCCAAGGCCGTCGCGATGATCCCGACAATCCGGTTGAACGACAACACGCAGCGGTAGCGGTGACCCGGGCCGTCTCAGCGCTCGGCCCGCAGGCTCTTGATGATGCGGCTCGCGATCTTGCGCACGGCCGCATCGTCCCGCGACTCGCTATCGCCCGTGTCCCAGAGGTGATCCAGGCTGCCGTCGAGCTCGTCCAAGAGTTCCGGATGGCGCTGGGCCAGGAAGCGGATCGTCCCGAACAGCAGATGCTCGGTCGCCATCTCGCGGCGGCGGGCTTCAACGACCGGGTCGTGGGGCGGTGTGGGGCTGGACTCTGTCATGCCGGCCCAACGGGCTGGCCGCGCTTCGGTTCGACGCGGCCGGCGCGGTGCGGTGCCGCGGAGCCCGGGTTGGAACGGCACCGAATCGCATCGGTTGTCGTCGCAATTCAGGGAGGACACCGATGGTCGACGTCGCACAGATCCGGGAACACGCCGAAGTGGTCGGCTCAGACGGAGCCCATGTCGGCACCGTCGATCACGTCGACAAGGGCGAGATCAAGCTGACCAAGAGCGATGCCGCCTCGGGGGGCCTGCACCACTACATCCCCGTGGATTTCGTGCACTCCGTCAGCGACGGCAAGGTCCAGCTCGATCGCCCGGCCGCGGAGGTCAAGCGCGAGTGGTCGACCTCCTGACGGGAAACCCGAGGCTCAGTGGCGCAGGCCGCCGATCCAGGCCGTCAGCGGCTCCACGAACGCGGCCCAGGTCCGAGCCCAGACCGTCCCGGTCCGACCGTCATCGGCGGACCTCGTCATGAGCGACGCCACCAACGCATCCTCGCGCGACTTGCATTCGTCGAGTGCATTGCGCTCATCCCCGGCGCGGCTCTGCCCCGGGGGTTGATGTGCGGAGGCCTCGCGCAGGCAGCGATGCCAAGCTTGCTCCAGCGCGCGCGGATCGGCCGGATCAGCCGCCGGGCCGGCGCCCGCCACGGTGGGGACCAGTACGAGGCTCACGCACAGGCCGAGGAACGCCCCCGGGCGGGTGAGCCCCCGGAGCCTTTCAAGACCCGTCTCACAACGCGCTTCCCCCCGCCGAACCGAGGCTGACGGACAGCGCTTGGGCAACGACATGCGCATGCCCGTCCTATGCCCCATGGCCGGACGTTCTGGAAAGAACGGATCGGCAACAGTAGGGCGCGTTCGGCGCCGCCGGGTTCACAAGGTGGGGTCACATGCCACGACCCGGCCGAGCCATCCGGCAGGTGTGGTCCATGAGCTCCTCCGCGCTCGCATCCGGCATCCTGTAGGCCAGGACGATCATGCCGGCCGCAGGGTCGTCGGGATCGGCCGACACCGCCGCGAAGCTCGCATCGTGCAGGTTGCCCTGCCAGCCCGGGACGCCGGCCAGCGCCGCGAAGGGATTGAATGTTGCGACGGCATCCGCCGGCACCCGCACGGCGAGGTACCGATCCTCTTCCAACGGCACGGGAAACGGCGCCCAGCGCTCGCCCACGGCGGGGTCCTGCGCCTTCAGCGCCGCCATGACGCCGCGCCGCATGCAATCGAGATGGATATGCAGCTGGTCCTGGCTGCGGCCGCCGACGGAATTGACCTCCAGGCCCACCGCGGCGACCGGCAGGCGGCCCTGGAGCACGTCCGATACGAAGTGCCGCGCGTCGAGCGCCGCCCGCCAGTAGGCAGCGCCGCGGGGCCCCTGGAGCACGGGCGCCTCGATCCCCGAGACGCTGTCGGTGGGCATCACGACCGTGTGGGTCGGATGACCCGGCGCGCGCAGAACCGCGGTGCCCGGCCGGGTGGCGTCGCCGAGATCGACGGACAGGCAAGGGAAGCTCCGGCCGGCGGCCTTCTTGGCGAGGACGCAACCCTGCAGGGCGACCCAAAGCACGTCCCGCACCGGATTGGCCGCGTCGGCCCCTGAGCCCGGCGTGAAGGCCAGCAGCGTCGCGACGACCAGCATACGGCGCATGAAAAGGCTTTCCGATCCGCATCGGCCGTTAAGCGACAGGCAACGGCTGGCAGACACTGTATGCTTGAGCCGTCAGCACAAGGTTACGGAATGTCGATGCTTCAAACCGACTCGCGGCGGCTCGGCCTGATCCGCCTCGCGGCCTGGATCCTGGTGGCCGCCATCATCGCCATCACCCTCGTGCCGATCGGCCTCCGGCCGGTGGTGACCGCCAACCCGAGCCTTGAGCGGATCGCCGCCTACGCGCTCACCGGACTGCTGATGATGGTGGGCTACAGGCGGTATTGGCTCCAGATCCTGATCGGCAGCGTCCTCCTGGCCGGTGGGCTCGAGGCGGCACAAACCCTGACCAGCACACGCCACGGCCGGTTCGATGACTTTCTGGTCAAGGCGGGTGCCGCGCTGGCCGGTGCGGTCGCGGGCCTCGTGGTGGCGACCCTGGCCAGCCGGCGGTCGACGCAACTGGCTGATCGATAGGGGCCTGTTTATCGTCAGTCGAGCCGACCGGCGAACACAGCAACCCGTAGTAAAGACAGCCGCTTCCAGGCGCCGTGGTTCGGCTCGATACGGAAACCGCCGATTTGCCCGCGCATTATCCCCCGGGGATGTGTTGGGGCATGCACGCGAGGGTTTCATGTTCGGCACGGCCAAGCTCACGGGACGGTTCTGGTTTCGCAAGACGTGGACGGGCAAGCTGATCCTGCTCGTCGAAGAGGAGAAGCCGCGGTGGTTGAGCCGCAGCGGCCTGACCAAGCTGCGCTGGCGCGATGCGCGCCTGCTCGATCTCGCGGAGGCGCCGATGCGCGCCCTGATGACCCTCGAACGGACCAATCGGGCCGATTACGGCGGCGGCACCGGGCGGATGCTCCCTACGGAGGTCCTCCCCGGAACACGGAGCGCCATCGTCGCGCCGCACGGACGGGCGGTCAGCGCCTGAGGGAGCCGCAGAGCGCCGCACCGCATCGCGCGATAGATGGCAGCGCTGCGGCCCCTGCTGGACCGGGTACAGGCTTGGATGACCCTGCAGGCTGGTCGATCGACGGGTCCCGGCTCCAGCACCCATGGCTTCGCGTCCCCGCGGCTACGATGCCGGGGCGGTGCGCTACCATGTAACTGAACGTCTCCAACGCCGGCGCGACACTTAATCTATGTTGGTATCTGTCGAACAACCGGTAGATAATGACCAAGATTGGTTAGATCTGATCAGATAAGGCCTTGACTACCAGCAAGGAACGCCACGTTCATGGCGCATTCCCGCGAGAGAGGCGTCGATGGAAGACAACACATCAATCCCGAACCAGGACTCGGTCGATTTCGTGGAGTTGACCGCCGACATCGTCTCGGCTTACGTCGCCAACAACTCCGTTCCCATGCCTGATCTGCCGTCGCTTCTGTCCGGCGTCCATGCTGCGCTGGCCGGGCTCGGGCAGAGCTCGGCACCTGCGGAGCCGGACTTCAAGAAGGCGACACCCGCGCAGATCAAGAAGTCGATTACGCCGGACGCGCTGATCAGCTTCATCGACGGCAAACCGTACAAGACCCTCAAGCGGCACCTGACCGGCAACGGCATGTCGATCGAGCAGTACCGGCAGCGCTACGGTCTACCGCCCGATTACCCGACCACGGCCTCCAGCTACTCGGCGATGCGTGCCGAATTCGCCCGCAACGCCGGCCTTGGCCACAAGCGCCGGAGCCCGGCCGCGAAGAGCGCCGCCGCATCGGAGACGGTGAGCCAGGCGCCGGAGCGGAGTGCGGACGCCGCCAAGCCGACCAAGGGTCGCAAGAAGAAGGCCGAGGCGTAAGCTTCGAGGCCTGCGCTCCCGCGGATCCTGGACGCCGTGCGCGCCCGGGCCGGAACGACGCGTCCGGCCAGCCGTTGCGTCCGAACCAGTTCGGAGTCGACCTTGAACCGATCGATCCTCGCCCGTCTCGTCGCCGCCGCGACCATCGCCGGGCTCCCGACCGCAGCCTGGCCGCAGGATCGCACCGGGGCCGAGCCCAGGGCCGAGACGGCGGGCAAGCCCGCGGCCGATACCCGCGATCCCGGCAAGACGGCCACGGAAGCCGTTACCAACCCCGCCTCCGTGCCGCCGACCGAAGGCGCCGTCGGCAGCGGCAAGCCGCCAGCGGCCGGCACGCCCCCCACCACGGCCCGGTAGATCGTCCGGTCGCGGCCGGGGCGATGGCTTCGTTCACAGGCGAACCATCGCGGCCGTCGCGCGTCTGACCGGTGCGGCCAAGTATCGACCGCGGGGTGAGCAGGGCCGGATGATATCGCACGAACGGGTCGCAGACGCCGAACCCCGGTCCGCTGACAGCGAACCGGGGGCGACCCATCCCCGGCTGCGCCGCCTCGTTCTGGGGATCGCCGCGCCCGATCCCCGCCTCTGGGCCCTAAGCTTCGCGATCATCGGACTCGATGCCGCCTGGATGCGGGCGATCCACATGGCGGCCGCTCCGATGGGATTCGCCGTGGCGGCCGCAATCGTGGTCGTCCTGCTCTTCGCCGCCGCGTGCCTCGCCACGGTGAAATCGGATCCGCCCCTGCGCGGCATGGCGCTGGCCAGCGCCTACCTGATCACCTTCACGGTCCCGGTCGCGGTGCTGCACGTCCTGGCCGCCGGTCTTGGGCTGCCCTTCGTCGATGACGCGCTGGCCCGGTTCGAGGCCGGGCTCGGCTTCGACTGGACTGCCCATGTGGCGTTCCTGGCGCGGCATCCCACCCTGTCGTGGTGGCTCGCCCTCGCCTATCATTCCAGCGGCCCGCAGGTCGGCATCGTGGTCATCGCGCTGAGCGCGACCCGCCGGCTCGGGCGGCTGTGGGCCTATACGCGCCTGTTCTCCGTCACGTTGCTCTGCGTGATCGTCATCGCCTCCCTGCTGCCGGCCCTGGGGCCCTATGCCCATTACGCGCCGCGCCGCGTCCCGTCCGAGCACCTGGAGACGGTCGGGGCACTCTGGCATCTGGAGCCGGTGGCGCGGCTGCGGGCGGGCACGCTGGACACGCTGGCGCTCGGCGACCTGCGGGGGCTGGCCACCTTCCCGTCCTTCCACGTGTGCCTCGCGATCCTGACGGCCTGGGCGCTGGCGCCGCTACCCCTCCTTGGCCCGCTCGCGATCCTCCTCAACGCCGCCGTGATCGTGGCCACGCTGAGCGCGGGCGGCCACTACCTGCCTGATGTGCTGGCCGGGGCGGTTCTGGCGGTGGGGGCCCTGACGATCCGGGCACGGACCCGGCAGCGCACCCCGGCGGCGGCCCCGGCCAGCCCGGTCGCCGGAACGATCAGCCCGGCCGACGCCTGAGCGCGGGCCGCGAACCACCCGGAAGCCTATGGATTAGCTCTGCAACGGAGACCCGACAGGCCATGCCCGAAACCCGCTGGACGCCGAGCGCCATGACGAGCCAAGCGGGGCAGCTGGCGGTCGTGACCGGCGCCACGAGCGGGATCGGCTACGAGGCCGCCCTCGCCCTGGCGGGGGCCGGGGCCGAATTGGTGCTCGCCGCCCGCAATGTCGCGAAGGCCGAACGCGCCATGGCGTCGATCCGGCGCCGGCACCCCAGCGCACGCCTTTCCGCCTACCCCCTCGACACCGCCCGTATCGCCTCCGTCCGGGCCTTCGGCGAACGGTGGCGGTCCGAGGGGCGGCCGGTCGACATCCTGCTGCTCAATGCCGGCATCGCCAGCGTGCCCCGCCGCGAGGAGACCGAGGACGGCTTCGAGCGCCAGCTCGGCACCAACTATCTCGGCCATTTTGCCCTGACGGGGCTGCTCCTGCCCTTCGTGCCACGCCGGCCCACGTCCCGGATCGTCCCCGTGGCGAGCTTGGCCCACCGGTCAGGGCGGATCCATTTCGATGACCTGCAGCTCCAGCGCCCCTACGGCCCACAGAAGGCCTACCGGCAGTCGAAGCTCGCGATGCTGATGTTCGGGCTCGAACTCGACCGGCGGCTGCGGGCGGCGGGCGCGCCGATCCGGTCGATCCCGGTCCATCCCGGCGTGGCCCGGACCGACGTCGTCCGGCGCGGCGACCGGGCGGGACCGATCCAGCGGATCGCCGGGCACGCGATCTTCTCGGTGATCGGCCAGTCCGCCGCCGACGGGGCGCTGCCGCTCCTCTACGCCGCAACAGCGCCGGAGGCCGAGGGCGGCGCCTATTATGGGCCGGACGGGATCTGGGAACTCCGGGGCCATCCGACCCGCGCCGACATCGCCGCGCAGGCTCAGGATATCGCGGCGGCGGAGCAGCTCTGGTCGGTGTCCGAGACGCTGACCGGGATCGCCTGCACGATCTGACCGGATACCCGCCCCGCTTGCCCGCCGCGACGCCCCTCCATAGGTCCCCCCGATGACGGCTTTTCCCTTCGACAACAGCTACGCCCGCCTGCCGGAGCGCTTCTACGCGCGCCGCCAACCGACGCCCGTGACGGCCCCCCGCCTGATCCGGCTGAATCGAGGGCTCGCCGACGAGCTCGGCCTCGACCCGGACTGGCTGTCCGGCCCCGAAGGCATCGCGGCGCTGGCGGGCAATGCGAATCCGGTCGGCGCCGACCCGATCGCCGCCGCCTATGCCGGGCATCAGTTCGGGCAGTTCGTGCCGCAGCTCGGCGACGGTCGCGCGGTGCTGCTCGGCGAGGTGATCGACCGGCACGGTATCCGCCGCGACATCCAGCTCAAGGGCTCCGGACCGACCCCGTTTTCCCGGCGCGGCGATGGGCGGGCGGCGCTGGGGCCGGTGCTGCGCGAGTATCTCGTCAGCGAGGCCATGGCGGCACTAGGCATCCCGACCACCCGGGCGCTCGCCGCAATCGCCACCGGCGAACCGGTGATCCGCGAGACCGTGCTGCCCGGCGCGGTTCTCACCCGGGTCGCGGCGAGCCATATCCGGGTTGGCACCTTCCAGTTCTTCGCGGCCCGCGAGGACGTCGAAGCCCTGCGGGCGCTCGCCGATCACGTCGTGGCCCGGCACTACCCGGCGGCCGCGCAGGCCGAGCATCCCTATCGGGCGCTGCTCGAGGCCGTCGTCGCCGCCCAGGCCGAGCTGGTGGCGCGCTGGCTGCTCGTGGGCTTCGTCCACGGCGTGATGAACACCGACAACATGGCGGTGGCCGGCGAGACGATCGATTACGGCCCCTGCGCCTTCCTCGACGTCTACGATCCCCGCACCGTCTACAGCTCCATCGACCGGACCGGCCGCTACGCCTACGGCCAGCAGCCGCGCATCGCGCTCTGGAATCTCACCCGGTTCGCCGAAACCCTGCTGCCGCTGCTCGCCGATGACGAGACCCAGTCGGTCGCCGCCGCCGAGGCCGCACTCGCCGGCTACGCCCCGCGCTTCGAGGCCGCCTATCAGGGTGGCCTCAATCGCAAGATCGGCCTGGGCGCGGTCCGGGAGGGAGATCCCGCGCTGGTGGGCGACCTCCTGAAGCGGATGGCCGAGAACCAGGCCGACTTCACCCTGACCTTCCGCGCCCTCTGCGGAGCCGCGGAGGGGCCGGAGGGCGACGGGGCCGTGCGCGACCTGTTCGTCGACCCGACCGCCTACGACGGCTGGGCCGCCGGCTGGCGGGCGCGCCTCGCCGCCGAGGGCCAGGATCCGGCCGAAACCGCCGCCGGGATGCGGAATGTCAATCCGGCCTTCATCCCGCGCAACCATCAGGTCGAGGCGATGATCGCGGCGGCCGTGGAGCACGACGATTTCGGCCCGTTCGAGACCCTCCTCACCGTCCTGGCGCGACCCTACGCCGACCAGCCGGAATACGCCCGCTACGCGCAGGCGCCGGAGGGCGGCGGGGTCGGCTACCGGACCTTCTGCGGCACGTGATGCGTGCTCACGCCTGCGGCCAGGTGTAGATCTCGTGCACGGAGCCCTCGGCGCGGAACCAATGCACCCGCGTCGCCGGATTGAACCCGTGATCTCGATACGAGGTCGCGATCACCGACACGAGGGAAGCCGCCAGCGACCGATCCTGGATGTCGTAGGCCAGGAGGAGCGGCGCGCGCCCATGGTCATGGGCAAGATCACGGACGAAGATCGAATACGACATGTGTCTGACTCGGCCCCATCTGAAGCAACCTGCACGTGTACATATCTTCAGGATCGCCGGGGTTCAGCGCAAGTTCGTGTCAAGGTTAAGGGAAGTTAATAAGATTTCGAAGACTTGATAGAGTCTTCGCCAACCTGTTCCCCGGTTACGGAGCGGCCATGATGCTGCACACGCGAGGCGGCATCGTGACCCCGTAAGCCGACTGGACGGCGGCAGCGCCATCTCCGATCCTCTTTGACCCGCCGGACGCGGCAGGTCGCCTGCGCCGCGGGGAAAGGAGTTCCTGAACGATGGGCAAGCGGATCCTCGCGGGACTCGTCGCGCTGTGCCTCAGCCTGTCGTCCGCGCACGCGGCGCCCGTCGTCGTCAGCTCCAAGCTCGACACGGAAGGCGGCGTGCTCGGTGCCATCATCCTGCAGGCACTCAAGGCCAAGGGCATTCCGACAGTCGACAAGACCCAGCTCGGGGCGACGTCGATCGTGCGCCGCGCCCTGCTGGAAGGCCAGATCGACATCTATCCGGAATACACCGGCAACGCGGCGTTCTTCTTCGGACAGCAGGATCTCCCGGTCTGGAAGGACGCGCGGGCCGCCTACGAGACCGCCCGGAGCCTCGATCTAAGGGCCAACGATCTGGTCTGGCTGGCGCCCGCCTCGGCCAACAACACCTGGGCGATCGCGGTGCGCAACGACCTCGCCCAGGCCAACACCCTCACGACGATGAGCGATTTCGGCCGCTACGTGGCGGGTGGCGGCCCGATCAAGCTCGCCGCGTCCTCGGAATTCGTCTCTGCGCCGGCCGCGCTCCCCGCCTTCGGCCGGACTTACGGCTTCGCGCTCAAGCCGGAGCAGCTCGTCATCCTGGCCGGCGGGGACACCGCCGCCACCATCGCGGCGGCGGCGCGGGGCACCTCCGGAACCAACGCCGCCATGGTGTTCGGGACCGATGGCAGCCTCGCCGCAGCCCATCTCGTCGTGATGGCGGACGATCGCGGCGTCCAGCCGGTCTACCAGCCGGCACCGGTGGTCCGCGGGGCGGTCCTCAGGGCTCATCCGGAGATCGCGACGGTGCTCGACCCGATCTTCCGACGACTCGACCTCGCGACGCTGCGCGACCTCAACGGCCGGGTCCAGCTCCGCGGCGAACCCGCCTCGGCGGTGGCGGCAGAGTTTTTGAAAGCGGCGGGATTCGTGCGGTGAGGCCCGGCGCACGCTCGCCATGTCCGCACTGGTCGCGCTAAGTCCCCGCAACGCGCGGCCACGCTCCTGCGGCTGCACGCGGAGCCTCAGATGGGCCAATCCTCTGCGACCGGGCCTGACACCACCCCCCATCCGGCCAGTCGGATCCTGTCCGGCCTCGATCCTTTGGGCACGCTCCTGGCCGCCCTGCTGGCCGTCGGCCTCCTGGCCCTGCCTCTGATGGTCGAGCGGCCGAACCGGATCGCCGAGGGTACGGCCCTGATGGCGTGGTCAGCGCTGCCGGCCGGCCAAGCGCTCGCGCTCCTGGCCGTCTCGGGGCTCGCCGCGCCGCTGCTGGCATTCCGGATCACGCCACCCCTTCGGCTCGCCGCGGGCGCGGCCGCGCTGCTGCTGCTCGGGCTCGCGGCAGGATGGGCGGCCGATCACCTCACGCCCCCGGGGGACCGCTACAGCCGGGTCTCGCTGGAGTCCGGCTGGTGGCTGGCCTTCGCGGCCGCCGGCCTCGCCACCGGCGACGGGTTGGCGCGCCTGCGGCCCGGTCCCGGGACAAAGGTCGCGGCGCTGGCGGCCATCGCGCTCCTGGCGGCGCTCGCCCTGCGGTCCGGATTCTGGGACAACCTCTCGGTGATGCGGGAATATGCCGGCCATTCGGACACGTTCGGCCGGGAGGTCCGCACCCATCTCGGCCTCGCCCTGTCGTCGGTGGCGGCCGCAGCGTTGATCGGGATCCCGGCCGCCATCCTGGCGCGGTCGGTCCCGCCCGTGCGACGGGCGCTGCTCGCCGGCCTCAACGGGCTGCAGACCATCCCCTCCATGGCGCTGTTCGGGATGCTGATCGCCCCCCTCGCCTGGATCGGCCGGACGATCCCCGGGGCCGCGGAACTGGGGATCGCCGGGATCGGCCCGGCGCCGGCCTTCCTGGCCCTGTGGGCCTACGCGCTCCTGCCCGTGACCGCCGCGACGGTGGCGGGGCTCGACGCCGTCCCCGGGCCGGTGCGCGACGCGGCGCGCGGCGTCGGGATGACCAGCCGCCAGCGCCTCCTCCAGGTGGAACTTCCCCTGGCGTTCCCGGGGCTCCTCACCGGGATCCGCATCGTCCTCGTCCAGAACATCGGCCTCGCGGTGATCGCGGGGCTCGTCGGCGGCGGGGGGCTGGGCGTGTTCGTCTTCCAGGGCATCAGCCAGAACGCGGGCGATCTCGTCCTGCTCGGGGCGCTGCCGACGGCCGCCCTGGCGAGCGGCGTCGCCGTGCTGCTCGATGCCGCCATCGCCCTAAGCCGCGCAAAGGAGCGGGTTCCCTGATGCCGGAACCGATGATCGAGCTCGCTGGAATCAGTCGCATCTTCGGCGCCCGCGCGGTCGTGTCCGACGTCAACCTGCGTGTCGAGCCCGGGACGATCCTGACGATCGTCGGCACCTCGGGCTCCGGCAAGACGACCCTGCTGCGGATGATCAACCGCCTCGTCGAGCCGAGTGCCGGTACGGTCCGGATCGAAGGCCGGGACATCCGGGCGGTGGCTCCGCACATCCTGCGCCGGGGGATCGGCTACGCGATCCAGGGTCACGGCCTGTTCCCCCACCGGACCGTGGCGGAGAACATCGCGGTGGTGCCGCGACTGCTGGGCTGGGACCGGCGGCGGATCGACGAGCGGGTCGACGCGCTGCTCGGCCTGTTCCGCCTCGATCCGGCGACCTACAGCGACCGGTTCCCGGCGGCGCTGTCGGGCGGCGAGCAGCAGCGGATCGGGGTCGCCCGGGCGCTGGCCGCCGAGCCGCCGATCCTGCTGATGGACGAGCCCTTCGGCGCCCTGGATCCGATCATCCGCCGCCAGGCCCAGGCGGACCTTCTCGCGATCCAGCGGCGCACCGGCACCACCATCGTGCTGGTGACCCACGATATGGACGAGGCCCTGCGCCTCGGCGATCGGATCGCGGTGATGGATCGAGGCCGCCTCGTGCAGGAGGCCGCCCCGGCCATGCTGATCAGCGCCCCGGCGACGGACTTCGTCGCGGCCCTCCTCGGTGGCGGCGACCGGGCCTTTCAACTCATGGCGCTGCGCGTCGTGGACGACCTCGTCGAGCCCGGTACGGCGCCGGGCCAGCCGATCCCGGCCGGTACCTCGGTGCGTGCGGCGTTGGCCGAAAGCCTCTGGTCGGAGCGCCCTGCCCTGCCGGTCAGCCGCGACGGCGTGCTCCTCGGCCGGGTGACGCGCGCCGCCCTCGAGGCGCAGGGCGCCCCCCGGTGAGTCGTGCCGGCCTCCTGGCATATCTGGCGCTGCTGGGCCTGCTTGGCGTCTTCCTGCTCACGCCGCAGAGCTTCGCAGACCTGTTCCGCCCCTTCGCCCCCGGCGACACGGCACCGATCTACAGGCAGACCCCGCTGCTGACGCTCACCGTCAATCACCTCCTGCTGGTCGCCGCCGCGACCTTGGCGGCGAGCGTGCTGGCCATCGGCTTCGCGGTCGCCGCGACCCGGCCGGCGGGGCGCGACGTCCTGCCGTTCGCCCGGGCCCTGGCGAATCTCGGCCAGACGTTTCCGCCGGTGGCGGTCCTGGCGCTCGCCGTGCCGATCTTCGGGTTCGGGCCGGTGCCGACCCTCGTCGCCCTGGTGCTGTACGGGCTGCTGCCGATCTTCGAGACGACGCTGACCGGTCTTGAGAGCCTCGATCCGGCGCTGATGGAGGCGGCGCGCGGCATGGGCCTCACCGACCGCCAGCGGCTCATCCAGGTGGAGTTGCCGCTCGCCCTGCCGATGATCCTCTCCGGGATCCGGCTTACGACCGTCATCGGCCTCGCGACGGCGACCATCGGCTCGACGGTGGCGGCCAGCACGCTTGGCGAGGTCATCATCTCGGGCCTGCTCACCGGCAACACCGCCTACGTCCTGCAGGGTGGGTTCATCGTTTCGGCCCTGGCGATCCTGCTCGACACCGGCCTGCGTGCCATCGAGCATGCTGCGGCGCAGCGATCTGGATTTCCTTCCTAGAATCGACTAATGGTCTCGCGGGGCCGTACGCGCGGTTCTGGGGCGTGGAATCCCCTGTCTGATGGTTGGTGCCGACCAGAACGGTACCTGCACCTTGACCACACGGTCGGGGAGCCTGCGACGTATGTCCAGGCGTTCCGGCGCTAAAGGTCGTAGGGACCGTTCAGACACGGTTTTCCAACTCCCCGACTCGGTTTGGTCAAAGGCTCGTTCGCGGGGGCGTACCGCGGATCAGAGCCGGCTGGGAGGGCGGGTGATGGCTTCCATCGATCCCGAACTCGAATGGCGGACGCGTCAGCTCGCGCGGTTGCGCGCAGCCTACGACGCTGGCCCGCGCCCTGCGAACGCCGCCATCGAGACCAGCACCGCGCGGCACTCGCGGGTGCTGCTGGGGCGGATCCTCATCGCCCTCAGCGGGCCCGGCGGCAGCGCCAGCGCATTGAAAAGCCGAACGGACGGCAAGGCCTGCGCCGACGCATGAACTGCCACCGCATCGCGGAGCATCGTCCTGTCGGGCAGCATGAACGAGCCGGATCTGCCAACATCGCTCAATGAAACAATGTTGGACCAGCGACACGACGCGTCCAGAAATCAAACCGCCCAGTTCTGGCATATCTTCCAGCAATATCTTTCCGGACAACGCAGATGATTCGTAGCTTTGTAAATTATAATATTGCATAGTGGGCATATTGATTGTCGTTTATGTCTTAAATTCTAGGTCTATTGCTTTAATTAGAGGTAATATAGCTTCAATGCGATTTCTTTCCAAGTTTTCATAATTATAAAAAACATATCGTTGATCCGACCTAGCGAAAGCGACACTATTGGCATGGCGCTGCTGATTCGGCCGGTCAGATTTAGATCGGGAGACCGGGCTGGATCGAACTTGCCTGCGCCGGACAGGGAGGTTGTCATGACGTGCAGAAGACACGCGATCGGATCAACCACAATCTATTCGACGGCGACGCTCGGCCTGCTGCTCCTCGGCTCCGCCGCGGCCGGCGCCGCGGACATGCCGCGGCAGGGTGATTTCCGGATCACCTACACCTCGACCGTGGTGGGGGCGCCGAAGCCCGTCACCATCGGCGAGAACCGCATGGCCTCGGCCACGATCAACATGATGACCGCGGTGAACGAATCCGGCGGGAAGCTCCTGCACAACATGGCCGGGCGCTGCACCTCCGCCCCCGTCATCGACAACGGCGCCAAGACGCTGGAGAACCACGGCTATTGCGACTACGTCGACGCCGATGGCGACCACGTGTTCGAGAAGTGGGACTACCCGCTCCAGCCGCTCGCGGCGGTGAACGAGGGGACCGGCCAGTGGATCGGCGGCACCGGCAAGTTCGCGGGCCTGTCGGGCACGATGACGATCCGCTCACGCCGGCTGAACACCCTGACGGACGGCGCCGTCCAGGTGGTCGGCGAGAAGCTCGGCAGCTACAGCTTCACCTACACGGTGGCGAGCGCCAAACCGGACTGAAAACCGGCGGGACGGCGGGTCGTCCGGGCGCTATACGCGCCCGATGACGCCCGCCGATCGAGACCGGTTCGAGAAGTGCCTCGCGCTCGCCGCGCAGGGGGCGACTGCGGGCGAGCGCGCCGCCGCGCGGGCTGCGGCCGAACGCATCGCCGCCGGGGCCGGCCTGACGCTCGCCGAGGCGATGCGCGCGACCCGTCCCGCACGGCCGGATCCCGCGCCCCGGCCGCCGCCCCGGCGGGCCTACGCCTGGGCGCAGCCGGAGGAGCCGGTCAAACCCATCACGGTCGAGGAGCTGCTGCGCCAGAAGGCCGAGACCGAGGCGTGGCGCAAGCGGGCGGCCGCCCGGGCCAAGCGCCGGAGCCGGCAGGATCAGCCGGATCAGGAGGCCTACGCGGCGGAGCAGCGCGCCCGGCAGGCCGAGCGCGACCGCGCCTGGGCGCAGGCTAGGGCCGCATCCGACGACGCGTAGGCCCCGGCCTCACTTCTGCACGAGGCTGCAGGTGCTCTCCGACAGGGGCTGGAACGCCTGCTCACCCGGGATGGTCTTCAGGATCTTGTAAAAGTCCCACGGCCCCTTGGATTCCGCGGGGGTCTTCACCTGCGCGAGGTACATGTCGTGGACCATGCGGCCATCGACGCGCAGGGTCGCGTTGCGGGCGAAGAAGTCCTGGATCGGCAATTCGCGCATCTTGGCCATGACCTTGAGGCCGTCATCCGTCCCGGCCGCCTCGGCCGCCTTCAGGAAGTGGAGCACGGCCGAGTAATCGCCGGCCTGCACCATGGTGGGCATCCGCCCGCCCATCCGCTCGCCGAAGCGCTTCGCGAAGGCCCGGGTCTGGTCGTCCATGTCCCAGTAGAACCCCGTCGTCAGGATCATGCCCTGGGCGTCCTTGAGGCCGACGGAGTGGATGTCGGTCAGGAAGATGTTGAGCCCGCCGAGGGTCTGGCCGCCCTGCGGGATGCCGAACTCGCTCGCCTGCTTGATCGTGTTGATCGTGTCGGCGCCCGCATTGGCCATGCCGATGATCTTCGCGCCCGATCCCTGTGCCTGCAGCAGGTAGGACGAGAAATCGGGATTGGGGAACGGGTGCTTGACCGAGCCCAGCACCGTGCCGCCCCTCGCCTTCACGACGCGGGTGACCTGCTTCTCCAGATCGTGCCCGAACGTGTAGTCGGCGGTGATGAAGAACCACGTGTTCTTGGGGTCGTCCGCCAGCGCCGTGGCGGTGCCGGCCGCCAGGGAATAGGTGTCCCAGGTCCAGTGGGCGCCGGTCGGCGAGCAGGCGGCATTGGTCAGCGCCATGGAGCCGGCGCCGGAATTGATGTCGATCTTGCCCTTGGCACGGGCGACCTCGCGCACGGCGAGGCCCGCCACCGAGGAGTTGGTGTCGAAGATCGCGTCGACGCCCTCGGTGTCGAACCAGCGGCGGGCGATCGCGGAGGCGATATCGGCCTTGTTCTGGTGGTCGGCGAAGATCAGCTCGACCTTGCGGCCGTTGATCGGGCGGCCGAAATCCTCGACGGCGAGCTGCGCCGCCGTCACCGAGCCCCGGCCGGCGAGGTCGGAATAGCCGCCCGACATGTCGGTCAGCACGCCGATCTTGATGCCGCCGTCGGCGTACTGGGCGCGGGCCGGCGCGGCGGCGAGGCAGGCCGCGACGGCGGCCGTCGCCAGGGTCGCGCCCCGGCGCAGGGCCAGCTTCCGCCGCGAGATCCGATCAGGCATGGATTTCCTCCCCGTTCGTTGGTTGTCTTTTGTTTTGTTGATTCGCGCGTCGTCTCAGCCGCATGGCGGCCCAAAGCCGGCCAATCCCGTCCCTCCCCCCTCATCCTGAGATGCCGGAGCGAAGCGGAGGCCTCGAAGGAGCCCTCCAGACAGCTCAGCGATCCCTGGAGCCCTCCTTCGAGGCCCGCTGCGCGGTCACCTCAGGATGAGAGGATGGGTTGGACGGTCATCCTCGAATAGGCCTCCTGCCTGGACCATCGCGA
>NZ_JAKSYG010000076.1 GCF_022829725.1 Methylobacterium sp. E-005
TACCAGCCACCCGCGCCGGAGGTCGTCCTCTGGCCAACCGAACCGAGCGGATCAGTGCCGTCCGCGCGCCCTGCCATCGTCAGCCGACCGACGATGCACTAACTTCGAACTCGGGCCACCGAATGGGGGCAGGCCAAGGCGATTATCAAGTTCCATTGCACGAATTTACTAAACATGCTCTATTAGGAGAGTACTCGCATTTTAACCCGCTTTCATCTCTCGTGGGCTGCAATATATTCGATGTCGGCTCAGCAGATCCTCGGGAACACTTTATCTGCTGCCTCCTCATTGCATATATTTCATCACCTCTGGGCGTGAAAGACAATGATGGGTTTGTTGGCGGCCCTGTGATCCAGAAAGAAATGCTACGTCTCGGGTTTACCGATGACCAAGTTGCCCATTCGTTGCGCCGGCTCGCTAGAAAGAGGCTCATAGAAACGCCGCAAGCTCACTATCGAGAACTGCCAGTCGCAGAAGATGTTGATCCATTGCAGTATTTCTTCAGAGCTACTTCAATCGGCATATATCACATAAGATACTGGGCTGGATCTTTTGCATTTTTGGACGCGGTATCTATCGACACACCAATTTTTGACAACGGTCCGCGGGGGGTCGTGTTTGCCAACGCGGCGTCCTTTGATATTTCTGATCGGTTGAAGAAGGCCGAAGCGTTTCGGGACTATCTAAATAGCAAATGGCATGAAGGTAATTTCGATGCAACTTACTATGATTTTCCCACAGTCATCCGGGATAGATCGCTAGAATTCAGAACGGTAGAGAATTTTGTACGCAATGGCCCGCGGGCGAACCGAGGGCGGCAGTCCGCGCGAGGATGGCGTCGCTAGTCGCCCGACGTTTCTGGCGCGCCCTGAGGTTATAGCGGGTGCCGCCCGCTCGGCCCCGCCCCGATCTGCTCACGGGGCGGGGGAGGAGCTACCGATCCGAGCCGCTCAGCAGCTTCTCGACTGTTGCCATGGCGGCGGCTTGGGCTTTTGCCTCGGTCGGATAGCTGCGGTCGGAACGCTGGGCGAGCTTGCCATGCTTGCGGATCGCCCAGTTATAGGCTCCGCCCTCTTCCTTCGGCGGAATGATCTCCACCATGTAGGGATGGATGTTCGTCTCACTCTGGCTCATGGCCTCGTCATGCCACGCGTGCTCGGCGCCGCCAAGGCTGATCCGCCTCCACGCGGTGCGCACGCGACGGAGGAGCGCTCGAACTGGATGCGAGGTCGTGCCGTCGCCAGATAGCTACTCGACCGCCTCTGGATCCCGCGTCGATACCCCTTTGTAGTGCAGCGGCCTGAGAGGGCATCCGTCATGTCCGCGGCGGTGCGCCAACGTCAAGCGACCGAGCGGGCCGTAGACGCCCATGATCATCACACGTCCATGGCAGGCCGGGCAGCGCTTTACGTCGTCCCGGTGCCGGAGTTGCGCCTCGTCCAGGCCGACAGGCAGCCAAGTCCCGTCTACCTTCACTTCGCAGGTCTGATTTGGGGGCGCCGACATGCGCAACCATGGCCCGTCGGCTGATTGATCGCCAGGGCATCTCAGACACACACGTCGGCTCTGCTATTGCTCCAGCCAGGCCATAGGACGGGGGGGCGTCCGATCTCACCAGCGTGTGAGCTGAGCCGATACGCAACGTGGCTCGCGGGCAAGATGACCGGCGGCGGTTACTCGGTCGTGCTGGCCCCAACGCCGTCACCGTTCCAGACCGGGACCGGCGGCTTGAGCGACGCTACCGGCATGCTGGAGACCAACAACGCTATCATAGCCGAGCGTGAGCTCAGCATGATTGCCGGCGGTTCGCCGGTGATAGCTCGCCAAGCTGCGAGGAAGGCATGGGTGGGCATGGCAGCCAGCGTATCGCCGGAGGGGATGGGGTAGTCCGCAGTGCAAGGCGCGGGCGTGTCCATGCATCTCCAACGGGCTCAGACCGCATCGAGCCATGTCGCTTGTTGAAGAAGATGAATCAGGCGTTCCGCCATGGGCACGAAAACGCCCGCCGCGGCTGTGAGCCGGACGGGCGTTCCCATATCCAAATTGTGATCGGGTAAGGATCCCGATCCGAATACAGGCTTCAGGATGCGGGCCAACGAAAA
>NZ_JAKSYG010000083.1 GCF_022829725.1 Methylobacterium sp. E-005
GGCCCGCTGCTCAGTACCGGGCCGAGGTTCGCGACGAAGCTGGCATGAGCATACTGACCGCCTCTGTGCTCATCGTCATCGATAAGGCGCCGGAGCGGAAGGCGGCCGAAGCTGCCGCGTAGCTCGGACATTCGGCCAGGCACAACTGAACCGCGCTTGCCCCCGGTCGATTGTAGCAAGCAAATGGGCGCCATCATCGTCATCGCCAGCTCTGCCGGCGGCCTCAAACCGCTCAAGCAGATCGTCGAGGCTTTGCCATCAAATCTCCGCGCCTCCGTGTTCGTCGTGCAGCACATCGGGGCGAACCCGAGCGTCCTCCCCGACATCCTTAGTCGGCGCGGCAGTCTTCCAGCCACCTTCGGGCGGCACGGGGAGGTCATCGAGCGCAGCCACATCTACGTCGCACCACCCGACCACCATATGCGATTGGGTTTCGGTGCAATCCTTCTCGATCAGGGGAACAAGGTGCACTTCACCCGCCCAGCGGCCGATCCGTTGTTCTTTTCAGCCGCCGAGGCTTACGGGAAGCGCGTCATCGGGATCGTGCTCAGCGGCGGCAATAGCGACGGGGCTGAGGGCATGCGTGCGATCACGGCACGCGGTGGCCTCGGCCTCGTGCAAGATCTGGCCGAGGCCGAATGCCCCGAGACGCCCCATGCCGCGCGGAGGCTGGATCACCCGGATGCAACCCTCACCGCCCACCGACTGGTCGAGCGGGTCGTCGCCTACGGTTCTTGCAATGACGGAGGGTCCCGTCCAGCTTGCGCCCCCCTGTCAGGCTCCTCCTGTGCGTGACGTAGCGGCAGGCCGGCGGCAATAGGGACGGGGCTGGGGGCATGCGTGCGATCACGGCACGCGGTGGCCTCGGCCTCGTGCAGGATCTGGCCGAGGCCGAATGCCCCGAGATGCCCCAGGCCGCGCTGAGACTGGATCACCCGGAGGCAGCCCTCACCGCCGATCGACTGGTCGAGCGGGTCGTTGCACACTGTGCTTGCAACGATTGAGGGTCCCGTGCAGCTTGCCGCCCCCGGTACGGCTGCTTCTGGTCGTGAGCGAGCGCGATGGCAGTGTCTACTTCTGCCAACTCCCACCCGAAAGCGGACCGGCAGAAATCCACCCTCAGCAGACCTCGGCATCAGGCCCGCTCCAGCAGGTCGAGGAGGAGCGTGCCGGCCGCCGCAATGACGTTGCCTCGGCCGCGCCAGGGCAGGATCGTCGCCTCGGGCAAGGGCTCGGCCGCCATCTCCGGCAGTACGGTCTCGGGCGCCTCGGCCTCGCGATCCTGGTCGTTCCCGCGCAGCCATGTGAGCTGCGAGCCGGTGGCGTTCTCGGGCGCGGCCAAGGATGGTTCAGCATCCCCGCCGTCCCTCCTCAGGGTTTTGCGTCGCTTTTCTGTACAGGCTCACCGGGCCGACGTTCGGTCCCGGAGGATGGGTCGATGTTGGAGGAAGGTCCCTACCAGCCCCTCACGTGGGCGCCCGGCAAGAAGCCAATAGCCATGCAGAGTTGGCTTCTGAATGTCGCCTCAGACAAGCGAGTGTCGTGCGGTGCGCTTCGCACGGCGCTGGTCCTAAGCTTCGGCTTCAATGCCACCAATGGGGGGTGCTGGCAGACCAAATCCACGATGGCAAAGTCGGCCGCTGTCAGCACCTCCAGCATCAAACAGGGCCTCTCGGAGCTTGAGACCAGCGGCCACATCCTCCGCATCGAAGAGCCGATCCGGGGCAGGCCCATGCGGGTGATCTATCCGGTGCTCAACCCCGAGATCGAACATCAGGAACCCCGGGCACGGCGCGGAGGCGTTCCAAAGGGCGTCAACCCGAGGCAGCGAGCGGCAGCGAAGGCGGCGCCCAAGGCTGGCGAGGTCAAAGCCGAGAACACCGCACCTGCCCCCGTCGAGCCCCGTTCGGCTTCGCGGTCCGTCCCCGAGCCAGCTTCAAGCCTGGTCGCCGAGTCGACGGCCAGCGTAGCCGCCACGGCATCGCAGCCGTCGCCCGCGGGCGAGGAAAGTCCCGCCGATCCCGACGCCAAGCCAGCCGAGAACGTGATGTCGGAGAAGCACCCGGAGGGCGGCATCCCGTATCACAGCATCCGTCAGCGAATGGCTATGCAGGGCTTCAGGTCCCGGCCTGGGATCCGGCTGACCCCGGACGATCTCCGAGCCGCGAGCCAGGCCTGGGCAGACGGTCAGTTCGATAGCTGGGCAGAGCTTCTGACCGGGGAGGGGCCAATCCATCAGTCCATTACCCGGACAGAAGGTCAGTCCAAGCCGTGGGTAAAGGGTCAGCCCCCATGTATCCAGGAGAAATCAAAGAGCATTATCCCAGACCCTATCAAAGAGAGGCGAACCCAACCTGACCATGTCGTGGCCGGGTGCTCTCACGGCGGGTGCATGTCGGCAGCGCGGTACCTTTGCTCCCGAACCGGCTTCGTCTTTTGTGTCCGGCACCGCGGCGGATCTTACATTGCCGCGGAAATCCAAAACGGCTGACACGACACCTGCTCCAGGCCGAAGACGGACTCGGCTCCGTCGAGGTCCACTACCGCCGATTGACCTCTTGTCTTTGCAGCATCGTCTCCCCGAAACTGGGGGAGGCAAGAGCCGCCTGGTGATGGCTCTGCCTCCAGAACGGGGGTGAGGGCATGCGGGTTGTCAGCGAGCGATCCGAGGCCGAGATCCGGACTCACGAGGCCGAGATCCGGACGCAGCAGGCAGAGGCCGAGGTAAAGCACGCGCTCCGGCGCTTGGCCGCCAACGTCATGCGGGTGACCCGCGGGGCAGGTTCCTAGGCTGAACTTGGGACCCAGATGTTGGACTGCATAAGAGCGCTGGATGCCTACCGCGATGCCGCCGGGCACGGCGTACCGAGTTGGAGCCTCAACAAGATGCTGGACCCCGAGGCTGCCTACAAAGAGTACCGTCCCTGGATCAAAAGGAGCCCGGAGGACGAAGCCCGCTGGGAAGCGGACGGTACGATCGACCGCGATCTCGCCGAGCAAGATATCCGGCGCGCGTGCTTGCAGGTGGTCGCCTCCATGCTGCTCAATCAGAACCCGCAGCAGTGCCGAGGAGAGAGCGATTTCTCCGATGGCCTCCGACGCCTGGAGGCCGCTCGGGAGCGCAGCCGTGCCTATCATCAGGCCCAATATGCTTCTGCGCCCCGAGCCCGGAAGAAGCCGAAGCCCCGGTAGGCCCGTAGCTCGGCCCTCTACGCCTGCTCCGGCGCGGTCCCTTCGAGGTCTCGGTCCCCTCCCCGTAACCAGATGACCTGGGAGGCGTGACCTTCCGGCGCGCCGAGGCTCGGCTCGGCATCACCACCGTCCTCGCGGTCTGGGTCACCGTCTTCGGCGTTGAGGAGCGCGACAATCCGATCGACGATGTCGAGGGCCAGATCGGCGAGCCGCTCGAACTCCTCGCGCGGGATGGGCTGGGCAGCAGGAGGCATCCGGCCGCCCGGAAAGGCGTGCCGGCCCGAGTTCACCATGCGGGCGTGCGTCATCGTTCCCATAATTCAGGGCTCCAGTGGTTCAGTGCTTCAGGGATTGCGGCCTTCAGAAAGTCAGTAGGCCCATGGGGATCAGTGCGTGCTGGTGCGCCGGGCGGCCTTGGCGACCTGCCACGTAGCCTTGAGGGCGGACGACATCGCCTCCGCGCGGGAGACGCCGCAGCGCTCCTGAATGCCGATCGCGGCCTTGCATGCAGCAGCCATGATCGCGGTACGATCGTAGCGGCCAGTGACCACGAGGGGGCGAGTACGGGCGCCGAGTTCAATCATGACGCGGGCGCTGAGGAGCCCGGCGGGGATCTTCGGGCGCGCGTCGTGCAGGCAACGGGAAAGGCGGGTCCAAGAAACGGTGCGGTAGGGCATTGAGATACCTATCCCTGTGTCCGAGACATAGGATACGCCTTTCCGGTGTCCTGTCAATAGCCCTATGTGAGAGACATTGCTTTTGACGGCGGCGTCGCCTATCTTCACTGGGCCAGAAACCCTCCGCGATCGTGATGTCATCGAAGCCGCTCCGCCTCACACCACGCCTCTGTCGCGCAGGCAGAGCTTTACTCGGCTGGCGCCAAGCCGATCTGGCGGAGGCGTCCGGCGTACCGGAGCCGACGATCAACGCTTTCGAGGCCAAGCCGGAAACGGGGCGGATGATCAGCGCGAACGCGCGGTTGTTGATCGAGGCGTTCGAGAAGGGCGGGCTGGAGTTCATCCCCGAGAACGGCGGCGGGTCAGGGCTACGGTTCCGGCTGCGCGAGGATGGGACGCGGGATGAACACTGAGACGACAGACACTTGAGCTATGCGGTTCGAACCCCAAATCAAGTTATAGCCGCCCAGGGATAGCAGTGCTCGACGCCCTCGCCCGTTCGATCGCCCAGACCGCTGCCGATGTTCTTGGCCAGCGAGCAAAGTCTCACCCCAGCGCAAAAATCTCGGACGAAACGGTAGGACTGTACCTTTGGCACGACCGCGGCTTCCGCGATCATGACACTCTCGTCCAACTCATCAACGCGACCCGACAGGTCTTGGACGCGCGCGACGCGGCCCAGCCGCCACTCCCGAACAAGCCGGTTCAACTCCGCCTCGACTTGGAGGCGGCATGAGAGTCCGCCGCGAGACCGAGCCGCCCCCAATGTGCAGCATCTGGGACCGCTTCAACGCCCAGGTGATGGAGAGGGCCAAGGCCCAGACCGAGGCCCTCGCTGTCGAACGGCAAATCCGGCGTCGCCGCAACAAGCGCTCGAACTGGACGACCGAACGCCAGACGCTCCACGAGATCGGCGCGCTGATCCAGCTTCGCCACTCAGGTGCCTGCAATACCGACGACGGCGAGATCTACCTGCGAGCCGCGCTCCCCTCGCTCATCACGAAGGCTGGGGGGTTCGACGGCGAGGATCTCGATCAGGACGTTGCTACGTGGGCCAACAGGATGGTGCCCCGGCTTGATCGGGCCACGGTCAACGGCTGCGTCGAGGAGGCTCAGCAGCGCAACCTCGACAAGCGCCTCTGGCCGAACGCCACCGAATTGGGGACCCTACTCCAGCTCACAGTGCCGGAGCGCGAGAGCCTGGGCATCACCCGGTTCAGGCCGGTGGGCATGACCTCGCGGCAGTTCGAGAAGTACCGGCGGGAGCGCCGAGCGGCCCAGGAGAAGGCTCGCCGGGTGGCCAAGGGGTCTCGTCCCCGCGAGCAGTCGAAGGCGCAGTTGAAGCCCTGGGACGCGCTCGGGATCAGCCGCCCGACCTACTACCGGATGCAGAAGGCGGGCATGCTCCCCGCGCAGATCCGAGACCGTGAGACTGTTTCGTTGCGAGCAGGTACAAAGTACCTACAGCCCATCACGGGCCAGTCTCACCTCACAGAACAGACCGCTCCGGGTCCAGCGAGAAACGCCAGCCCGAACCCTACCGTCAGCGCTGTCGGGCATACGCCCGGAGCCAAGACGAGGGTGGTCCCGGTTGGTCATGCCCGCGCGCTGCCGCTGCCGGAAGATGGGGTCTTTGAGCACCCCGACCTACTCGGCGGCGGAGAGTGGAAGCAGATCAACGAAGTAGTTACGGCCTACGACGGCGGTGTCCTGCCTGAGGGGCTCAAGCGCGCCGTCCGCGACGCGCAGCGGGTTCGGCAGATGACGCAGCAGGCGGTGGCCGATCAGATCGGGATCAGCCGTCCGCAACTCGCGAATGCGCTCCAGGGCCGGTTCGGCTTGAGCCGGAGTGCGGCGACGAACCTGCTGGAATGGCTGGCTGCCTAATTCTTCGATGAGCCCGAGACGGCGTCAGCCGTCCGCCGTCAGGCGGGACCGACGCCTACCGTAGGAGCCGCAGGTTGAGCGACGAGATCACCCCGAGCCGAAACAGCACCGCCTCGATGGGCGCGGGTGCACAGGTTCTCCAGAAGGTCGGCGTGATCGGCGCCAAGGCGGCCTTGAGCACCATCCCATGGGCCGCCCTGGTCTTCGATTTCGGGCAGGCCGCCGTCGATTACGGAAATGCGCGGCTGACGGACCGACTGCTCGGCGAACTCGGCGAACGCATCGATCGGATGGAAGCTGGAGCCCGTGAGCGGCTCAAGGCGGATGAGGTCTACCAACTCTCTGCGCAGGCGGCGATCCGGCGGATGCTGACGGAGACGAACCCGCGCATGGCCGACGCCTTGGCCAGAGCGGTTGCGGAGTTGGGCACCTCCACCCTGCTACCGGCCGAGCGGCTGGAGATCGCCCGCGCGCTCGATGCGCTGACCGAACCGGCGCTGCACCTGTTGCAGACCATCTATCGGGCTCAAAACGACCGCCTCACCCCGCAGGAGCTTGCAGCGGTCGAGGGCGACGTGCGGAAGACCTACCACTTCACGATGCTGATGTACGCCAGCATGCCGCTCAGTTCCTGGATCGCCCCCGCCAACGAGCTTGAGCGAACCGGGATGGTCGTGGCGACGCTCGACGACGGCTGGTACGATCCGGCGGAACGGGCAACTGAAGAACCCTTGGGCCTCACGGTGGGCCTGCGCGAGATGTACCCGCTGGGCGAACGCGTCGTCAGGATGTGCTTCGACGATCCCGCGATCCCGGCGTTCGGTGTCTACGCGCCGGAGTAGATAGACCCCGACAGGCATGGCGTTCGCTGCTAAGCTTGTCGGCGTGAGCCGCGCCCGCATTGATCCCAACACGCTGTCGGACCTCGTCGTGTACGCCGACGAGAGCGGTGACCACGGCCTCGTCACGATCGATGCGGGCTACCCCATCTTCGCGCTCGCCTTCATCGTCATGACCCGTGACGAGTACGTGGGTACGGTGACGCCTGCCCTCCAGCGGCTCAAGTTCGCCTACTGGGGTCATGATCAGGTCGTGTTTCACGAGCGCGACATCCGGAAGAAGATCGGCCCCTTCGCGATGCTGGCGGACCCAGCCACCAACGCCGACTTCATGGCCAATCTCACGGGGGTGATCGGCGCGGCCCCATTCCGCCTCTGCGTCGGGACCATCGACAAGCTCAGGCTCAAAGCCAAGTACGCGAACCCGTGGAGCCCCTACGAGATCGCGCTGCGCTTCTGCATGGAGCGTCTGCTCAACTGCCTCCAGCGTCACGAGCAGGAGGGGCGGCTCGTCCACGTCGTCTTCGAGAGCCGGGGCAAGAACGAGGACGCCGACCTGGAGTTGGAATTTCGCCGGATCACCGCGAACCAAGCCAACTGGGGCTACCGTTCGCCCGACTTCTCCTACGCTCGGTTCGAGCCCGTGTTCGCGCGCAAGGATGCGAACGCTGCCGGACTACAATTGGCGGATCTCGTCGCTCGCCCCTGCGGGTTGCGGGCTCTCCGACCCACTCAGCCAAACCGAGCGTTCGAGGTGCTCATCCCCAAGCTGACCGGCCATTCCGGGTTGAAGATGTTCCCCTGAAAAAACAAGGGGGTCCGGGCGAACCCGGAACCCCCTTGCCGACCGGGATATCCCCAATCCTGAGGACAATATGGGCCTCCTCGCAGCCGATGTCGATGCTCACGCAGGCCGCACTCGTGTTGCTCTTGGCGATCGAGCTGTGCCCGGAGGAGCTACTCCACGGTGCGCCACTTCACAGGCGGTAGGTTAGGCCCCGGCGTTCGGGGGCTCTTCTGGTGGAACTGCTGCCGATCGCCGGTCACCGCCTCCGCCACATCGTCGATCGCCTCGATTACCTTCGAGGCCGCGTTGTAGAGCGGACCTTGCGGTTTGGCCCTCGTAAGGACCAGCACGCACTGCTGCCGCCAGCGCCGGGCCTCCTCCAGGAATGCGACCTCCTCGGCCCGCACGAAGATCCCTCGCCTCGCCATTCTGCCGCTCCGGATCACCCCTGGGGGAGATAGAACGGAACTGGAACGATGGGGAGTGGCGGTCCGTCCAATCTCAGCCTGGACGGACCGCCATTACCGACCGACAAAACCGACTGGCTTCCCGATCTGGGACCCAGCCGAGTACCGCTGTTGAGGCCTAACTAACGGCGCTTCGGCATCATTACCTCGGGCCGCGTCGCGTACTGGTCCCAGCCGTGAGGAACGGCACGAGCCCCGTCAGCCCGTGATCAGATCGGGCGACGGGGCTATCACCTGCCCTCCCGCGCCGCCTCTCGGGCAGCGCGTCGGGCCGCGCGCCGCTCCTCCAACAGAGCTTTGAAGTCGATGGTCTCGACCACGGACGCTTCCTTGGTGCGCTTGCGGCTCGGCATGGCCTGAGGCGGGTCTTCGACACGCCGCTGTCGCTCACGGAACCGGGCGATGTCCTTGAGGTCGAACCGCTTTCGGATCCGCTTCTCGCCCAACCCGACCGCGATGTAGGCGATGTCGCCGCGGGCTACGTGACCGTCGAAGGTCCGCCGCCCGATCCGCAGGAGCTTGGCTGCCTCGTCGGCAGTGAGGAGATCGGACTCGATCACCCTAGGACCGGGAAGCCCATGATCACGGCGGTCATCACCATCGTGCGGCGCAGGCCGGGCGTGGTCGCCTCGTCCGCCAGCAGCTTGTTGGCCTGCGGATGCATCTCGATGGCCTTGGCCACGTCGATGGTGTGGCCAGACTTGAAGGCGAACGGCTTGGCGTTCTCGTCCTTCAGGTAGGCGGCTATCGCCGCCCCGATCTCCTCGTCCGTCACCTCGGACTTCCGGCGCAGGTCGCCGACGCTGGGGATCTCTTTGGCCATGAGCTGCCCCTACTCCGCCCGCCGGGGGGCGTCCACCATCGAGGAGTCGGCCGGGTGTAGCCCTGCGGCCCTTCCGGGGTTCCGGTCTTCCTGAAACCGCGCCATCCGGAGTTCCGTGATCCCGAATTTCCACGTATCCTGAAGACGCGCATTCCAGAGCCCGTGAAGCCCGCACATCAGGGAATGCTTAAGCCCTGTTTTCCATGATACCGGAGCGCCTGAAGTGCCGAAGCCCGGAACCCCGCAATGCATGTGATCCTGGTGGCGACGCAGAAAGGCGGCGCTGGCAAAAGCACCATCAGCGCGCACTTCGGGGCGTTGGCTGACCGTGAGGGCAAAACGCTCCTCGTGGACGCCGACCCACAGGGGTCGCTCATGGGCTGGTATCAGAGCCGCAACGCCGAGACGCCGCTCCTCGTCCAGGCCGACGCCAACAGCATCAGCGGGGTTCTCGACGCAGCCGCGGCCGAGGGCATGGATTGGGTCATTATCGACAGCGCCCCACACAACGCGCCGCTGATGGCAGCCCTGATGACGCGCGCGAGCGTCACTGTCGTGCCGGTCCGCCCGGGACCGTTCGACCTTCGCGCCGCCGGGGCAACCCTGGAGATGGCGCGCGCCCTCAAGGCACCGATCGCCTGCATCATCAACGCGGCGCCACCGATCACCCGCGAGAACGAGACCTCGATCGTTACCGAGGCCAGGGCGTTCCTTGCGAACATGGATGCCCCGGTCCTCCCGGGTCAGATTTCCCAGCGGGCGAGCTTCTCGCATGCGCTGATCACTGGGCAGTCCGTGTCGGAGTACGAGCCGGACGGCCGTGCCGCCGCCGAGATCCAGGCCATGTGGTCCGCCGTGACCGAGTTGGCCCGCGCCTTCCCCCGCAACAAGAACTGAGGCCCCGATGTCCAAGCCCGCTCGCGGTTCGCTCGCCAGCATGGCCGTGCCCAAGGCCGTGTCGTCCTCAGCTGCTCCAGCCGTCTCTACTCCGGCAGCCGAGGCCCCGCGACAGGAGGCCAGCCAACCGGCCGAGCCGACGCCGCGTCGCGCGCCCGTTGACATGAAGACGGTGCAGGTCCGCATCAACAAAGCGGGCTGGAAGGCCCTGCGGGACCTGGGAGACGACAACGACAAGAGCCTTGAGGCGCTGATGGTCGAGGCGCTGAACGACGTGCTGTTGAAGTACAAGAAACCGCCAGTCGTGCAGCGCCGGGTCGGCGAGCGTGGGCAGGAGCGGGGGGAGTGACAGTGACGAGTGGCTCCTCATCCCCCGCAGCGGCGATGCCAACTCCCAGAATGGAGAGATACTTAAAAGAGGAAGAACAGGCTTGGAATTTTGTTTTAGTTAAATCCGGTACGAATATTATTCTTCCCGCTTTTGCCGTTTATCTAATGACTTGGAGGCTTGGGCTTACGGCACTTGTTGCGTTCGTGTGCTTGTGCGGCGGCATATTCAACTACTTTCAATTCAAAGACGCATCAAAAGCACAACAAGAACTCGTGAAGGCGCTCGATGATGAAAATCCCTCAGGCACTAAAGACTAAAAAAACTTGGATCAATATAAGAGACGTTTGGGTTGCAGGCGTTGTAGCAATCGCCCTATTTTACGTGTTCTATCAAACTAAAGATCCCGGAGCCGCACTTCCGGTTGGCGTCGCGTCGGCGGTCGCGTGGGCGATAGGCTCGATAGTTGGAGGGCCGCCTTGGTGGAATGGGAACTCGAACATCGTGGCTGCTTGGCTCGCAGCGATGGCGGTCGGTCTTCAGTACATGCCCTGACCTCAACCGTTAAGCCTGCTTGAGGTCCACCTCCGGCGTGAGCCCCTTTTTTGCATTATTCAGGGTTTCAGGGATTACGGTGTTCGAGCTTGCCGGAGTTCAGGTCATGCTCTAACTTCCTGTAACCGGTGTTCTCAGAAGTTGGACGCACTCCGCATCAAAAGGCCCGTGAAGAAGTGAAGCCAGAGCTATCCTCGCTCGCCGACACGTTCGACATGCTCCGGGACGCCGCGTCGGCCGCCGCCCGGAACCTCGGTCTCGGTGCCGAAGCGCAGCAGATCTCGCCGGAGCACTGGCAGCGGGTCCTTGCGGCCGTTGAGGTGCGGATGGGGATGCGCGGCATCGCACTGCCCAAGGACTGGCGCGAAGATCTGGCCGATCAGATGGGCCGGACCGGCGCCGACGCGGCTGCCGAGCCCGAGAGTTAAACGTTTCCATCGAGCACGCCTGTCGCGATGGAAACACTTAAAGGATGAGACCGTGAGCCGAGGGCCGGGTAGGGTAGAGCGGGCGATCGAAGTGGCGTTCGAGGCATCGCCCGATGCTGCGTTCTCCGTCGCCGATCTCGGTCCCGTCGCCTATCCTGGCCTAAACCGAGTTGAGAAGCGCCACCGCGTTGCGATCATCAGGGCGGCTGACCGGGTGGCCGCTCGCCTCTGGTGGGCGAAGCTCATCAGCGAACGGCCGGGCGGCGAGATTATCTACTGCAACACCCTCAATGTGCGATCCTATGCGCTCGGGCGGTCGCGGGCCGACTTCTGCTTCAACAACCTGCCGCTGGAGGTCATCGTTCGGCTGATAGAGGCGCCCGTTCCCGGCGACCCCTATGCCTATCGTTCTCGATGGGACTTGGTCCGACCCGGTGGCGCTTGGTGGAGACATGTCGAGATCGCGAAGGCGCGGAAAGCTGGCGACCTAGACGAGGCCAATCGGATCGGCGCCGAGCTACGCACCGAGATCGCGCGCAAGACGGCAGAGCTTGGGAGTAGGCTGTGAGCGAGCCCGAAATCCTCCCAGCCGAACCAACGCAAATTCGCGCCGGTCTACCGGCCGAGGCGACGGCGATCGTCCGAGCCTATCAGCAGGCCAGCAAGGCGGACTCGACGATCCGCGCCTACACGTCGGACGCCCGGGTGTTTCAGGACTGGTGCGCCCGATACGGGTTCCGGTCGTTGCCCGCGACGCCCGAGTCCGTCTCTGGGTTCCTCGTCCACGAGGCGGAAGCGGGCCGGGCGGCCTCCACCATCGGGCGACGGCTCGCCGCGATTAAGTACGGCCATAAGCTCGCCAAAGCCGTCGATCCCACCGACGACGAGGACGTGCGCGCCACGATGAAGGGTATCCGTCGCCGGATCGGCACGGCCCCGAACCAGAAGGCCGCTGCGACCGTGGACGTGTTGCAGATGCTGTTGGCCAGGACCCCGAACACCCTGACCGGAAAGCGCGACCGCGCGCTCTTGGCCTTGGGCTTCGCGGGCGCATTCCGCCGGTCCGAGTTGATGGCGCTCGACGTGGCCGATCTCGTTGAGCACCCAGAAGGTCTGCGGGTCCGCATCCGGAAGTCGAAGACCGATCAGGAGGGTGCGGGCACGGAGATCGCGATCCCACACGGTAGGTTCGTTCGGCCTGTTGCGCTGGTTCAGGAATGGCTCGCCGCAGCCGGGATCTCGGAGGGACCCGTCTTCCGGCCGGTGTCGCGGTACGGCGTCATGCGGCGTTTGGATGCCCGAGGAGAACCGCCTCGGCTGACGACTCGGGCGGTCGGCGACATCATCAAGCACTACACCTCGGCCGCCGGTCTCGATGCCTCGACCTTCGGGCCGCACTCCCTGCGCGCTGGGTACATCACGACAGCGGCCGAGCGCGGTGCTGATCTCGCGCGGATCATGGACCAGAGCCGCCATCGCGATCCCCGGACCGTCGTCGGCTACATCCGCAGGGCGAACGCCTTCAAGGATCACAGCGGGAGCGGATTTCTATGACGATCTCCAGCATCGAGGATCTGCCGAATAGCATGAGGCCCTTCGCAGTTCGCATCAAAGGTGATGATGCCGAGATCCAGAAGTGGGTTGCTCGCTGTTCGAAGCTTGGACCGTATCGTATAATGTGGACTTGGAATTGGATCTCACACGACGAAGCGCGTTTCTACTTCGTAAGCAGCGAAGATCGAGATCACTTCAGGTCCTGCATCTACCTCGATCTTGATGCCATGGGGCCTTCTGATGATGCCGAGTCCTGACCTTGAGCGGTTCGCTACCCTGATCGCCGACAACGTCGTCACGGCCTACGAGCGCGATCGGGAGGGTGCACCATTCCATCCAACCATGCGCACGACCGTGGTGTCCGTCCTGGTGCGCAGCCTCCTACTTGTCTTGCCGACCACGTCCAGCGGTGCACTCGCGGCAGCCTGCAACCGAGGTCTCGACGATGTGGTGGGCGCGATCGGGATCGGCGGGCCGCGCGTCGACCATGTCGATCCAGACGATGGGTCGGTCACGATGACCGCGGTATGAGGAGTAGCCCATCATGAACCAAGAGGACGAGGAACGGCAGCGCCCTACGCCAGACGGCCGCCAGAAGGACGCCATGGACAGGGCCATGAAGCGCTACGACGCGCGATCCGAGCCCTTGGCCTTCGCCGATCAGCCCGAAGGGACCAACAAGCTCGACATCTCTGGCAAGCACAGCGACCAAGCAGGGCATGTGCTGCATTTACTCGATACGTTCGGCACTGCCTCGGCCGAGTTCGCGCAGAATAGCGTCGGACGGGTGGCGGCTGTCATGCGACAGCGCGGGAAAGCTCTCCCCGACGACACCGAACTGAACGCTGGGCTTGCCGCCGTCAGCGGGATCGCGCCGGAGAACGAGATCGAGGCCATGCTGGCGGTGCAGATGGTCGGCACCCACGAGGTGGCAATGGAGATGCTGACCAAGGCCAAGCGCGCGGAGACGACGGATCACCTCGAACGGTACGGCACCCTCGCGACGAAGCTGCTGCGGACCTACACGGCACAGTTGGAAGCCCTGTCGAAGCTACGCCGGGGCGGGGCCCAGAAGGTCACGGTCGAGCACGTCCACGTCTACGAAGGCGGTCAGGCGATCGTCGGGAACGTCACCACCGCAGGCGCCCAGACCCGGCAAGGGGGAGGGGGGCGGCAGGAAACCGGACATCAAGCCCATGAACTCACTGGACCGGCAGCCCTCGCCCTTCAGGCTGACCCCTCGATGCTGTGCCCGGACGCGGGCCGGGACTGCGTGCCTGTCGCCAGCGGTGCGGGGGAAGATGCGATGCCACAAGCACGGCGGCGCCAAGGGAAGCGGCGCGCCCAAGGGTAGCCGCAACGGCAGGTACCGCCATGGGATGCGGACGCAGGAGGCACAGGCTGAGATGCGCCGGGTCCGGGAGGTCGTCGCCGAGTGGCGTGAGGTATCGAAGCTGCTGCAGGTGTAGGCGGGGAACCTCGGCAACCGGGTCCCCGAAAGGAAGGGGCCTCAGGTACGGCCCCAAGCCCGGATGATCGGCCGGCAGACGGCCTCAATCCCCTTTACCGCGGCGTCCACCCGCGGCGTGATCGGGTCATCTTCCCTCTGCCGGGCGAGGATCCGGCGCTGCTCCCGGTAGAACTTCGCCTGCGGGTCCGTGGCCGGGATGTGCTCGCCTCGCAGCATCAGGATTGTCTCGCTCGCGGCATTGATCTCGTTCAGCACGCCCTCGATCTCGTCCCAGGGCTTCGTAGCCTCGCGACCGAACAGAGCCGCGAAGCGGTGCCGCTTCGTGCGGAGATCGCGGATATGGTCGAAGGACTGCCGTAGGCGTCGGACAGGCCCGTATGCTGAGTTGCCCACCACCTCGTCCGGCACGCCTTCTTCCTTGACCATTTCGCTCGCCCAGATCATCGGCGAGCGCGCGTCGTAGATGACCTCTTGGACTTGGTAGAAGGCAGATAGGGTGTCCTCGGCCACCTCCAGCCGCCTCTTCCCGACCGTCTCGTCCCGCCACTTGTTCAGCGCCTTCCACCCCACCGTCGCGGTGCTGACGGCGGCTCCGGCGACGATGACGTCTCGCACGGTGCTGATCGCGGGGAGCTTGTCCAAGATCGACGGCCAGTCCACCAGCGTCCCCAGCAATCCGCACAACCCGCACACCCTAAAAGAGATGGCCCAGGCGGCGCGATCGGCCTGAAAAACAATCAACGGATATCAAGCCGAATGGGATGACAGATGAGCTTTACCCGCAAGTGCCTCGACGTGGAGTTGTCGCTGAAGAACGGCACCTTCAGCGGCGGCAAAAACACCGTCTATTTGAGGGGGCTGCGGGTCTCGGCGCACGTCCTCCAGCCGGGCGCGCCCGATTTCGGTCAGTTGCAGGCGGCGATCTACGGCATCCCGCTCAGCGACATGAACAAGATGACCACGATGGGTCGTCAGTACGCCCTGCGCGAGGCCAACTTGATCAAGCTCTACGCCTACGAAGAAGGCGGCACCCCCTCCATCGTCTTCTCGGGCACGATCTTCGAAGCCTGGGCCGACATGCAGGCCGCTCCCTCTGTCTGCTTCCGAGTCGCAGCACATGCGGGGGGAGCGGGAGCAGTGAAGCAGGTCAATCCCACGACGATGTCCGGGTCGGTGAAGGCAGCCGATGTGATGAAGCAGGTCTGCCAGAAGGGCGGCTGGCAATTCGAGAACAACGGAGTCGATGCCGTCCTGAATAACCCGTACCTGCCCGGCTCCGCGTACCGGCAGGCCATCTCGGTGATGAAGGCCGCTCGGTGCCTGATGACCATCGACAGGGACACCCTGGCGATCTGGAAGCCCGGCGGTTCGCGGCAGGGCTCGGTGCCGCTGATCAGCCCGCAGACAGGCATGGTCGGATACCCGCGCTACCGACAGGTGGCAGTGGACGTGACCACGCTGTTCAACCCGAACATCCAGTTCGGCGGGAAGGTCCAGATCAAGTCCGATCTCCTCCCCGCCTGCGGCGTGTGGCCTGTCGTCTACGTCGAGCACGAACTGGAGACCGAGATCGTGAACGGGAAGTGGTTCACGATCATCCAGACCGGCGGCGACGGGGTGCAGCAATGACGAGCCGCGCTATTCGCGCCGGAGGTGCCTGATGGCGACCGTGATCGATGCTCTCGTGGTGACGCTCGGCTTCGACCCGAAGCAGTTCACCAAAGGCCAGAAGGACGCGGCGGCAGCCCTGATCAAGACGCGCCAGCAGGCCCAGAAGGAGGCCGCGGCTATTGAGAAGAGCCTGGACAAGGCAGGCGAGAGCTTCGACCGGCTGGCCCGGAACGCGCTGAAGCTGTTCGCCATCTTCACGGCCGGGCGGGCGGTGAAGGACTTCGTCAGGGACATCACAGCCTCGGACGCCGCGCTTGGGCGTCTCGCCAAATCGCTGGAGACGACACCAGAGGCGCTGTCCTCGCTCGGCAACGCGGTATCGCGTAGCGGCGGATCGGCCGACGCGGCGGTTGGCTCGTTCCAGAAGCTGAGCAACGCCTACAACGAGGTGAAGCTCACCGGCCGGTCGGCGACCTACGACATGCTGGCCCGGCTCGCGGGCGCGTCCGGCAAGGTCATCCAGTTCGGGAAGGACACCCAGAAGACGATCTATGACACCGCGGACGCCGCCAAGGCGCTCGTGGCGAAGTCGGGGTTGTCGTTCACGACGAACCTGCTGGAGCAGGCGGGGCTGGACCCCGGCACCATCGCGCTCTTGGTTCAGGGCAGCGACAAGGTCCAGGAAGCTCAGGCGAAGGTGGCGCGCCTGGGCGGGGTCATCACCAAGCAGGACACGGAGAACGCGCAGCGGTTCTCGACCGCCCTGCACGATGTCGGGACGATCTCAGAGGGACTAGGCCGCACGATCTGGACGAGCCTGTCCCCGGCGATCAGCGAAATCATCGAGAAGTTCACCAAGTGGTACGAGGCCAACGGCGAGTGGCTGCGTACCCAGATCGCTGAGAAGGTGAAGGCGCTGGCCGATTACCTCCGGTCCATCGACTGGAACGCGATCGGGAAGGGCGTCCTCGATTTCGCCCGCGGCGCCAACGAGGCCGCCAAGGCGGTCGGCGGCTGGAAGGTGGTGTTCGAGGCCCTGCTGGGCGCGTGGCTGTTCACGAAGCTCTTCGCGCTGCTGCGCATGCTCGGGCTGATCCGGCTCGCCCTCACGGGATCGGCGACGCCGGGCATCCTCGGGACGTTGGCCGGGGCTCTCGGGATCGGCGGGACGGCGGCGATCGGCGCGGCCGTGGGGACGGCTGTCGGCGCAGATGCTGCGGTCCCGAACGCCCAGAAGCCGGGCGTCACCAACAACTGGGACGATGAGGCCAGCGGCGCAGCGGGCGGCGCGGGCATGGGCGGTGTCTTGCGGCGCGGCGGGCGGTGGCTGAAGCGAAAGCTCGGCTTCGGTGGTGGCAGCGGTGCCGGGGCAGCAACGGCGTCCAGCGGCAATCTCACGGCCGTGTACGAGGCCGAGGCCAAGCGGGCGGGCATCGATCCGCGCATCATGCACGGCATCCGGGCTGGGGAGTCGCTGCATACCAACGCCTACGACGTGAAGAGCGACTCGAAGGAGGACAGCTACGGCCCGTTCCAGTTGAACCGGCGCGGTGGCCTCGGAGCGGTGTTCGAGAAGGAGACGGGCCTCGATCTGCACGACCCGAAGACGATCCCCGCTCAGGTTCGGTGGGCTGCGGAGCACATCAAGAAGCGCATGGCGGCGGACCCGAACTACAACCCCGGCTCCGAGTGGTACGGCTACAAGGGCCTGCGGAACGCCGACCCGAGTTGGGGGGACAGCGGGTACACCCCCAACCAGTCGAAGAAAGACATCCCGGCCGTCAACGGCGTCGGCGGGGTGGATCAGCGACAGAGCGGGGTCCGCAGCCAAGGCATCACCGACGCCCTCGGCCGCCAGATCCAGGCAGCGGCGGCGGCGTCTGGCGTCAGCGCGGAGATCTACTCCGGCGGTCAGGATGAGAGCGGATCGAACCGGACCGGCAGCCGCCGTCACGACCACGGCAATGCCGCCGACTTGAAGCTCTACATGGTCGGTCAGGATGGGAAGCGTCGCTACCTCGACATGACGAACGACGCCGATCGCGTGGTGATGGAGAAGTTCATCCGGGAGAGCGTGAAGGCGGGTGCCAACGGCGTCGGGGCGGCTCCGAACTACATGGGCGCCAACGGCATCCATGTCGGCGGTGGGTCACCTGCGGCCTGGGGCGCAGGCGGATCGACAGCCAACGCGCCGGAATGGGTGCGCCGGGCCCATCAGCAGGGAATGGAGGATCGGCTGGTAGCTGCGGCGGCGGCGGCGAAGGCGGCCCGAGCGACGCCCGGCGCTTCTGCCGCCACCCTGGGCAAATCCTCAGCGCTTGAAGATGCCCGGCGTGCGGGTGCAATGGCCACGGTCGCTCAGGCGAACGCTGCCCAAGCTGCGATGGTATCCCGCACGGTCAACGACAACCGCAGCGCGCAGGACAATCGCTCCTTCAGCGACACACACATCCACGGCCCGGTGACGATCAGCACCCCAGCCACGGATGGCAGGGGTATCATGGCCGATCTGAAGCAAGCGTCGAAGGGCAACCGAGCCTTCGCGGCGGCGGCGGACTATGGAAAGGCGTGATGACTGGCGGGATCACGCCCCGCAGGCGTGGCCTTGTGGCAGTGGCCGTCCCGCCTTCACCTTCGCATAGAGGTTGTTGACGGCTACGCCGATCGAGACCTTCGGGGTCAGCCGACACTCGGCCTCCACCAAGGCATTGATGGCGCACTCAGACGGGTAGCTGGTGAGCGGCCCACGCGTCCGGACGTAGGTAGCTACGCCCTCCCAGATCTGCGGCATCAGATCGACAATGTCGCCGGTCGGGTCGGATTTTGGATTGGCGTAGTATCGGCACGGGATCTCCCGGAAGCCGAAGGAAGCGTCCGGGGCGCCCTGAGCCACTGCCGGATCTACGGCTGCAATGAGGACAACGGCGGCGAGAGCGTAGCGCATACCGCACAGGTAGGCATGCGCCCCTGAGGTTGTCGAGATCGGCCCGATGAGCTTTGCGAGGGTCAGGCCGGCGTCCATGCGTTCAAGATGGCGAGCACGGCCGTGGCTGTCGAGATGGCTCTGTTTGACCAATTAGTCTGCAGCGGGCCCGAGCCATGTTCGACCCAGGCAAGTTCTACGGGATGCTGAGGAACGCAGGTGTAGGTCGGTAGCGCCTTACTCCGCGGCAGCGCCGACGCTGTCGGCCATCTTCGCACCCCGGGTGCCCAAGGGCTGGGGCTTGCCCACTGTGGTGTCCTCGGCCGTCTGATGCTCCATCTCGGCGTTCACCTGTGCACCGAGCAGCACGATCGTCGTCGAGATCCAGATCCAGGTCATGAACCCGATTGCCGCCCCGAGCGAGCCGTAGGTCTTGTTGTAGCTGCCGAAGCGGGCGACGTACCACGAGAACAGCAGCGAACCTCCGAGCCAAAGCACCGCCGCCACGGCGCCTCCTCCCGTGACCCAATGCCAGCGCGGCGCGTCACGGCTCGGACCGTAGCGGTATAGCACCGCCAAGCCGCCGAGCACGGCCAGCAGAAGCACGGGCCAGCGCAGCAGGGCGAGCCACCACGCGTCCTTGCCGACGCCGATGAACTCGAACACGACCGGCAGCACCACGACCGCGACGAGCGCTAGGATCAGGAACAGCAGCGCGCCAGCGGTGAACGCCAGCGAGACGAGGTTGAGCACGAAGAAGTTGCGCTTCTCGCGCTCGTTGTAGACGAGGTTGAGAGCGTCGAAGATGTGCTTCATGCCGCCGTTGGCGCTCCACACCGAGAGAGCGACGCTCACGAGCAGGCTTAGGCCCAGCGTCGCGTTGCCCTTCTCGTTGAGGTTCTTCACTTGGTCGCTGAGGATATCGAGCGCGCCCTGGGGCATGATACCCTGCAGGCTAGCAAGCTGGTCGTTGATGGTCGAGGCATCGGCCACGAGCCCGTAGACGGATACCAGGGCGGCGATCGCGGGGAAGATCGCCAGCAGCGCGAAGAAGGTCACGCCGGCTGACACCAGCATGATCCGGTTCTCGCCTACATCCCTATAGGTGCGCAGCGCGATGTCCTTCCAGCCTTTCACCGGGATCTCGGTCGGCCGTGTGGCCTGGCGTCCGCGATCGGCCTGAGTGCGGGCTACCTCGTAGGCCTCGCGGCCGGAATGAGAGGGAGAAGTCTGGCGCGCCGCTCCGGCTTCGTCAGCCCGTACCTTCTTGGGGGTAGATGCCGGGCGTGCTGTACGCCGCGGTAGAGCTACGATGCCGAGAAGCGCGGTGGTCAGAGCTAAGGTCCAGGCGAGGGAGTTTCCCGTTTCGTTGGGATCCGGCTTCGCGCGATCTGGCGGTGTGGAGGTCATCGTGGACTCCCGCGCGCATCAAGCTGCGCTGTAGCATCTAGCGCAACAACGGGGAGCTATATGGAACGTTGCAGCGTGCCGCTTCAGCGCGGGGATGCGTACCGCCCTCTCCTCCAGCGGGTCGCAGGTCTGGCCGTGCTGCGCGGGCATGCGCTCAAGATGGCGGGCGACGAAGTGGGTGTCGAGATGCCTAGATTGTCCGCTCCACCGGCAGCAGGCTACAGCCGGCCATGGACCCCACCATCGTCAAAGCCCTCGCTCTGATCGAGGATCATCACGTCGAGCACGGCATCCCATCCGTGCTTGAGATGCACGACATCCGGGCGAAGATGGAGGCCGAAGTGACCGGGCACGCGACGGCCGCGGAGCTCGTACACGATACGCTCATGGGCATGGGATACCGGGTCGAGATGGTCGACGGTGTGATCTATCGCCTGGAGCAGTAGGAGGCCGCCGCTCAGCGCTTCTACTTCACCAAGTCGATCTTCTGCTCATGCACGATGGTTACGCCCTTGCGTACTCGCTGCATCGCGGCCTCCTCACATCGGCGCGAAAGCGGCTGGTCATCCGGGAACAGCACGAGTTCTGAACAGCTATCCCTGCGGTTTGTACCTGCGGGAGAACGGGTTCGATGAAAGCGCTGACATGGCAGAGCCGGGGCAAGATCACCTGCGAGACCGTACCTGACCCGAAGATCGAGCACGGGCGTGACGTCATCATCAAGGTCACTGCCTGCGCGATCTGCGGCTCCGATCTGCACCTGATGGGCGGGTTCATGCCGACCATGGAATGCGGCGACGTCCTCGGCCACGAGACCATGGGCGAGGTCATTGAGGTCGGGCGCGACAACCAGAAGCTCAAAGTCGGCGATCGCATCGTGGTGCCGTTCACGATCTGCTGTGGCGAGTGCCGGCAGTGCAAGTGGGGCAACTGGAGCTGCTGCGAGCGCACCAACCCGAACGGCAAGATGCAGGCCGAAACCTACGGCTACCCGCTGGCCGGCCTGTTCGGCTTTTCGCACATCACCGGTGGTTATGCCGGCGGCCAGGCCGAGTACCTGCGCGTGCCCTACGCCGATGTAGGCCCCATCGTCGTGCCGGAGGGCCTTACCGATGAGCAGGTGCTGTTCCTCAGCGACATCTTCCCGACTGCCTACCAAGCCGCCGAGCACTGCGACATCGGCCCTGAGGATACGGTCGCGATCTGGGGTTGCGGCCCAGTCGGCGTGCTGGCCGTGAAGTGCTGCTACCTGCTTGGGGCCAAGCGTGTGATCGCCATCGACAGCGTGCCTGAACGCCTGGCGCTCGCCCGGGAGGCCGGTGCGGAGACCATCGATTTGTCTCACCAGAACGTGCAGGACACGCTGATGGAGATGACCCATGGCCTCGGGCCTGACTCGGTCATCGAGGCGGTCGGCATGGAGTCCCACGGGGCGGACACGACGCTTCAGAAGGTATCTTCCGCCATCATGGAGCACACCGTCAGCCTGGAGCGGCCGTTCGCGCTGAACCAGGCAATCCTGGCCTGTCGCCCCGGCGGCAACGTTTCGATGCCGGGCGTCTTCGCCGGGCCGGTCGGGCCAGTGGCGCTCGGCGTTCTGATGAACAAGGGGCTGACCCTGAAGACGGGCCAGACGCACATGGTCCGTTACATGAAGCCGCTGATGGAGCGTATCCAGAAGGGTGAGATCGACCCGTCCTTCATCATCAGTCACCGGTCGACGAACTTGGAGGATGGCCCAGCGCTGTACGACATGTTCCGAGACAAGACCGACAACTGCACCAAGGTCGTGTTCAAGCCACACGGTTGAGATTAAGCCCGAGCCGCCCCTCGTGATCAGGAGAGGGGCGGCTACCGAGCTACCGCTCGTGCTGACGTCGGCCTCTCTGCGCACGACGTCGTGCCGAATTGGGCGCACAGGGCAAGGTACAAGCCCCAATCTTTTAGAGCGGGGCCACAGGGGCACTGCGTGCCCATGTCAGCCGCTGATAGGGAGTAACGGGGGTGTACCGGGATCAGGGGTCAGCCGCTGATCGAGAACGGCGTTACATTCCGACTTGCCGACAGCCTTGCCGATCCGTTCTGATGGGCCCCCGTTCGAGACTGGGAGCCTCCGATGCCAAGGCAACAGCCAAGCGCGGGGCGGTGGAAAAAGCGCTTCGATAACTGTGAGCCGACCATCGCCGAGATTGAGGAAGCGACCCTCTTCATCGCGTATGTCGTGGAGAAGCTCGGCGAGCAGTACGCCCCGGTCATGGACCGCCTTGTCATCGAGCTAGAGGAGGCTCGAAAGCGAGGCGGCAGCCCTACGGAGAGGGCGAAACGGATCCTCGACGAAGCGGAGGCAGACGGTCGGCTTGCAGCCGTGAACATCACGCGGAAGCGCTGAGAGCCTCACCTCGCGGAGAACACCATGAAGGCCCGTAGCATGCGAGCGCCCGACCCTGCGCCGCCGACGACGTTCGCCATCCTACGGGAGCAGTACGGCCCTCTGGTCATCATCCCGCTTGACCGCGTGCGGGAGGATTTCTTCGACGGCATGTCGCAGGAACACCTCCTGCGCAGGATCAGCGAAGGCAAGCTGAACCTACCGATCGTGCGGATCGACGCCAGCCAGAAGTCGGCCAAGGGCGTCGCGCTGGTCGACCTCGCCACGTACCTCGACCGGCGGATCGAGGCGGCTCGTAAGGAATGCCGACAGCTCAATGGACTGTAGATCTGGCCATCCTGGGCGTTTATGCGCTTAAGATGGCAGGCGCCGGGGACAGTGTCGAGACGTCAAGCGGTGCGCACCGCCTGCGTCCGCAACCGCTCAGCCTCCTCGCGCCATGCGTCTCGCTCGATCCGCAGGGCTGCGACGAGGCTTGCCCATCGGGGCTGGTATCGTCGAATGCTGAGTCTAAGACGTTGGAGCGTGTCAGCCGTCTACCCGCAGCCCTGCAAGTGGAGACACCAGGGTGCACGTCACGCCCTCGGGCGAATAGCACAACGCGACTTCTCCGCCGGAGAGGCCGCGTTCAATTAGGCGAGAGCCAAATCCCCGGCGGGTCGGCGGCGTCACGGGTGGTCCACCTTGCTCACGCCATTCGAAGCGGAGCGACGCTTCCGACTCTTCTCCCTCGATCATCCAGCAGATCGCCACGGTGCCATCCTCTACGGAGAGTGCCCCGTACTTTACAGCGTTGGTCGCAAGTTCGTGGAGCAACAGGCCGAGCGACAAGGTTGTGGACGGCCCGACAGATAGGCCCGGCCCGTTGATCTGAAACCGGGATCCCGTATCGTCGTGCAAATCGAGCGCCCCACGCACGACCGCCTCGACGTATGCGCTGTCAGCGGGCCCGTCCAGCAGGATGTCGTGCGCTTTGCCCAGCGCGATCAGGCGGGCGGCCAGCGCTTCTCGTGCCGTATCGATGTCGGGTGCGTTTCGCAATGTCTGCGCGGCGATCGCCTGCACCAGCGTCAGTGTGTTCTTCAGCCGGTGGCTCAGTTCGCGGTTCAGCACCGCCTGCCGCGCATCGGCATCCTTGCGCTCGCCGATGTCACTGATCGCGACCACTGCGCCGACCAGCACGCCCTGATCGTCCCGGATCGCCTCCCCGGCGATGGCGATCCAACGCCGCTCTCCGTCGGGGCACTGGTACTCCACTTCGATTGTGGATCGGTCGCATTCCCCGTTGCTGATCTGCGCCAAGGGATACTCGTTGGCGTCCACACGGCGACCGTCCGCGTGGTAGGCGACGAAATCACCGTAAGCGTTGCTGGACGTGGCGTAGAGGGTGTCATGGCCGAGGATGTCGGCCAGCCTCCGGTTGCCCATCAGGATGCGGCCGGACGGGGCTTCCGCCAGCATGATGCCGATCGGCACGCTCTCCATCATGGTGAGCAGCTGCGCCTGCTGAGCGCGCACGGCCCGCTCCGCCAGGACCTGCTCGGTCACGTCCAGAAACAGAACCGTAAAGGTGTCCGGACTCAGCCTCTGCGCGCGCCCCTCGTACCAGCGGTCGAGTATGCTGGACTGTCGCTTGAAGGTGACCGGCTCGCCGGTCTCGACGACCTGTGCGAACTCCTCGATCCACACGTCTTCCAAGTCCGGAAACACCTCGCGGACGGTGCGGCCGATCGCTCGCTCCGGTGGGATCCCGACCAAGTCACTCCAAGCACAATTGACCTCGACGTAGCGCCAGTCCGTGATCCGACCTTCGCCATCGCGGACCGCCTCGCCGACCAGGAAACCCTCGTGAAGGTGGCTGAACAGGTTGCGCCAGTGGATCGCGTTGGCCTCACGCTCGGCGTGAGCAGCCCGCAATTGTGCGTTCTGGTGCCGCTCGCGCAGGATCGTCGTCACTTGCCGGGCCAACCGGAGCAGCCCATCCGCTTGCTTCGCAGTCAGACCGGCGGGTCTCGCCTTCCGGTCGATGACGCACAGGCTCCCCAGCACATGGCCGTCCGGTCCATGCAGAGGTGCACCCGCATAGAAGCGGATGAGCGGTTCACCGACGACGAGCGGGTTTTCCCGAGTGCGAGGGTCGGCCGTCAGATCGGGGATGACCAGGAGGTCGGGCTCGGCGAGGACGTAGGCGCATACAGATGCGTTGAGGTCGGTCTGGGACGGCGCAAAGCCGACCCGCGCTTTGAACCACTGCCGGTCACCCGCGACGAGCGACACCAGCGCGACCGGCGTGCCGCACACCAAGGCGGCCAGATGGACGATATCCTCGAAGCCGTCTTCCGGAGGCGTGTCGAGCAAATCCAAAGCGACGAGCGCCTGGAGGCGGTCGTCGTCGTGAACAAGTCCGAGATCGGAAGAAGCGCACATGGCCGGGAACGGGCTCGCTCGCGCGAGTGTCGAACCCACGGCCTCGTCCATCTAGCAGGCACCGTACATAACGCGAAACAACATGTGATCGATTTTGGACCGATGCCCGCGGCGGCAGCAGTTTGATAGATCGGCTGGATCCGGGCGGCTCCGAAAATCCCGTGCAGCAATAGTCGCGCCTCGCCTATTTATTTCGAAGCGGCTCAGGCTGCACATGCTCGGGCATCGTCTTCCGCACGTGATGGTGGACGATCTGCGCGCTGAACGGCTTGCTGATGAAGGTTGCCCCCTCCGGCAGATCGCCGGGCCCCGGCTTGGCTCGGCCCGAGGCGAGAACGATCGCGATCAATGGCCAGCACCGGGCGACCTCGCGGGCGAGAGCGAACCCATCCATATCTCCTGGCATGTCCACGTCGCTGAAAAGCAGCTTTACACGGGCGTGATGCTGACCGAGGACGCGCAACGCCTGAACGGCGTGTGCAGCCTCCAGCATCTGGAAACCGGCTTCCTCCAAGATGCTGACGGCCTCCATGAGGATCAGCGGCTCGTCATCGACGACGAGGGCAAATGGAGGTTCGGGGGGTGGGGCTTCGCTCACGACGGGTCAAATCGGGAAATGGAGCGAAGGTTGCCAACGCCTTGTTTCCATCAGGCTCGGTGGCACAGTGCGCCCCATGCCGATCCGGCCCGAGCACCGCTTCTTCTATCCAATCGACTGGGCGCAGCTCTCGGCTGTAATCCGGTTCGGCCGGGCGAAAGGATGCTGCGAGGGCTGCGGGCGGCCACACGGACGGATGGTCTACCATCTGGGCGATGGTCGCTGGTGGGACGCTGATGCCGGTCGGTGGCGCGATGGCTGGGGCAGGCGGATCCGTGTTGATGCGGAAACCGACATTATCGGTCGTGCTCGCCGAACGCGGGTCATCCTGGCGGCGGCCCACCGTGATCACGACACCTCGAACAACGCGGACGCCAACCTCTCGGCGTTCTGCCAACGCTGCCACATGATCCACGACCGGCCGGAGCACCAGAGGCGGCGGTGGCGCACGCTGTTCCGGCGGAAGGCGCTCGGGGACCTGTTCGGCGGCCCCTATGCCTGAGTTGACATAGAAGGCACATGATCATTCCGGAAACACGGTCGCGCTATCTTGCTTAGCGGCTCGATGCGCTGAGCTTGAGGATTGATGCTGGACCGTCCGATCATCGGCCTTGCCGTGTGGCTTTCAAAGCCTGTCGGCTTCCTGACGACCTGCTTCACCGTCGCCGCTGGACTGGGCGCCGGCTTCATCCTCAGCTTTAACGACCACTGGGCACTCGTCTTCAACCTGTTCCTGTCCATCGCCGCCATGCTCTTGGCCGGCGTCATTCTGGTGGCCGGCGCTCGTGACACCGCCGCTATCCAGATGAAGCTGGATGAGCTGATCCGAGCCGTCGAAGACACCGATGAACGTCTTATCGGGGTTGAGGAACGGAGCGCCGAGGAGCTGGCGCTGATCAGGCAGGACCGGCAGCCTTCCTCGC
>NZ_JAKSYG010000091.1 GCF_022829725.1 Methylobacterium sp. E-005
ACCACAGGATCAGCGAGACCGCGCCGGTCGCCGCCGCCGGCACCGAGGCGCCGCCGCTGGTGGCGGCCTTCACGGCCTCCTTGAACGCGTAGAGCGGGCTGGTGCCGATGTCGCCGTACACCACCCCCAGGGCGCCGAGCATCAGCGCAGCACCGGGACCGTGCCGGACTGCCCCGGGCTTGCGCGGCACGCGCGCCGCCGGCAGATCGATCGCCGGGGCAGCCGCAGGGTTCAAGGCTTGGCTCACGGGCAGGTCCGGTCGAGGGTATCGCACTTGGCGAAACCATAGCGAGTCGGTTCTGCCGCGATAGACGCCGATCAACCCGGAGGCGACCGGAGCCAAGACTTGTCACCCGAACGTGATGACAGGGGAATGTCCGCTTCGCCCGCGGCTCCCGATCACGCCGCGTCGAGGCCCAGGTCGATGATCGCCGCCGAGTGGGTGATCCAGCCGCAGGAGATCAGATCGACGCCCGAGGCCGCCACCGCCCCCACGGTCTCACGGGTGATCCGGCCCGAGGCTTCCGACAGCGCCCGCCCGTCGATCATCGCCACCGCGCGGGTGAGCTGAGCGGGGTTCATGTTGTCGAGCAGCACGGCGTCGACCCCGATCGACAGGGCCTCCTCCAGCTGCTCCAGGCTGTCGACCTCGCACTCGATCTTCACGAGGTGGCCCGCCCGGGCGCGGGCCCGCTCGATCGCCGGCACGATACCGCCCGCAACCGCCACATGATTGTCCTTGATCAGCACCGCGTCGTCGAGGCCGAATCGGTGGTTCGAGCCGCCGCCGGCACGCACCGCGTGCTTCTCCAGGGCGCGCAGGCCCGGCGTCGTCTTGCGGGTGCAGACGATCGACGCCTTGCCATGCGGGCGCGCCGCCTCGACGAGGCCGTGGGTGGCGGTGGCCACGCCCGACATCCGGCAGAGGAGATTGAGCGCCACGCGTTCGGCCGTGAGGATCGCCCGGGCCGGGCCTTCAAGGCGCAGCACCACGTCGCCCGGCGCCACCCGGGCGCCGTCGCCGCGCTCAACAGTGACGGTCACGGCCGGATCGACCAGCGCGAATGCGATGGCGGCCGCGTCGGTGCCGGAGATGACGCCGTCCTGGCGCGAGGCGATCACCCCGCGCATCCGCTCGCCCGGGGGCACGATGGCGTCCGTGGTGATGTCGCCGGCCCGGCCGAGATCCTCCAGCAGGGCGGCGCGCACCACCGGTTCCACGAGGAGCCGCGGCAGGGGAAGGATCTCTTCCGGAAGGACCGATCGGGTCATGGCGTCAGCGCCTCCTCGGCGGACGGGGCGGCGCGGGGCGCCGCGATCAGTTCGGCCAGCGTGGTCTCGGTATGCGCGGCCGGGGCGAGGTGGGGGAAGTCGCTGCGCCAGTGGGCGCCGCGGCTCTCGTGGCGGGCCAGCGCGCCGCGGGCGACGAGCAGGGCTACCAGGGCGGCGTCGGACGTCTCCGCCCTGGGCTCCAGGACGGCGACGGCCTCGGCGAGCCCGGCGGCCTCGCGGACGACACCGACCTTGCTCTCCATCAGCGCCCGGATCGCCGGCAGGTCACCGGCGGCATGCGGGGACACGGCCTCCGGCACGATGGCGGCGGGAAGCGATGCGTCGAGCCCGTCGGCGATGAAGCGTGCATAGGCCAAGCCCTCCAGCAGCGAGTTGCTGGCGAGGCGGTTGGCGCCGTGCAGCCCCGTCGCGGAGACCTCGCCGCAGGCATAGAGACCCGGCACCGAGGTTGCACCGTGTGCATCCACCTTCACGCCACCCATGTGGTAGTGCGCCGCCGGACGAACCGGGATCGGCTGCGTGGCCGGGTTGATGCCGGCGGCGGCACAGAGGCCCGCGACCGTGGGAAAGCGCGTCGGCATCGCGGTGCCCAAAGCGCCCCTTGCGTCGAGATAGACCGTGCGGCCCCGCTGCAGCGCCTGGAAGATGCCGCGGGCGACCACGTCGCGGGGCGCGAGATCGCCGCCCGCGATGCCGGCCATGACGACCGCGCCGGTCTCATCGATGAGACGGGCGCCCTCCCCGCGCAGGGCCTCGGTGGCAAGCGGCATCGGATCGGCGCCGGCCGCGATGGCGGTCGGGTGAAACTGCACGAACTCCATGTCGCGCATCACCGCTCCGGCTCGTGCGGCGAGCGCCAGCCCATGGCCGACGGCGCCGGGCGGGTTGGTGGTGGCGGCGTAGAGGGCGCCGACGCCGCCGGTGGCGAGCACCACCGCGCGGGCCGGGATCCGGAACAGCGCTCCGTCGCGCTCGGCCACAATGCCGGCCACGGCGCCGTTCGTGTCCCGCAGGAGGTCGCAGGCGCGCGCCGTGACGACCTCGATGGAGGGCGCCTGCAGCACGGCCCGCACCAGCCCTTCGAGCACGCGGGCGCCGGTGGCATCGCCGCCCGAGCGGACGATACGGCGCCGGCCATGCGCCGCCTCGAGCCCAAGGGCCAGCGCGCCATCCTCGGTCCGATCGAACGGCACGCCGATCCCGACCAGCCAGTCGATCAGGGCCGGCCCTTCCCGGGCGACCCGGAGCGCGACGTCGGGCTCGGTCAGCCCGGCGCCCGCCGCCTCCGTGTCGGCAGCGTGGCGTTCCGCCGCGTCGTCACCGCCCATCGCGGCGGCGATGCCGCCCTGAGCCCAGCCGGTCGCGGTTCCGAGGCCGAGCGCCGAAGCGGTGACCAGGGTCACCGGACGGGGTGCGAGACGCAGCGCGACGCTGAGCCCCGCAACGCCGCCGCCGACCACGACAACGCGGTCGGCGTTGTTGGGTGAGATCGCATTCATCGCGTGCGCACCTGAAGCATGCGTTCCACCGCGGCCCGGGCCCGGTCGGCCAAAGCCGGATCGACCGTGACCTCGTGGGTCATCGTCTCGAGCGCGCGGCGGATATTCGCCAAGCTCATCCGCTTCATGTGCGGGCACATGTTGCAGGGCTTGATGAACTCGATGTCCGGGTTCTGCGCCGCGATGTTGTCGGCCATCGAGCACTCGGTGACGAGCACCACCTGCTTCGGCCGCTTTTCGACGACGAAATCCATCATCATCGCCGTGGAGCCGGAGAAGTCCGACTCGGCCACCACGTCGGGCGGACATTCCGGGTGCGCGATCACGGTGACGCCCGGATAGCTGTCGCGGACATCGCGGATATCGGCCGGGGTGAAGCGCTCGTGGACCTCGCAATGGCCCGCCCAGGTCAGGATCTCGACCTCCGGGATCTCGGCCTGGACGTTCTGCGCCAGGAACTCGTCCGGGATCATCAGCACCCGGGGGGCGTTCAGCGACTTCACCACCGCGACGGCATTGCCGGAGGTGCAGCACAGGTCCGATTCGGCCTTCACGGCCGCTGACGTGTTGACGTAGGTCACGATCGGCACGCCCGGGTATTTCGCCCGCAGGCCGCGCACATCGGCGGCGGTGATCGAATCGGCCAGCGAGCAGCCCGCGCCCATATCGGGGATGAGCACGGTCTTGCTCGGGTTCAGGAGCTTGGCCGTCTCGGCCATGAAATGGACGCCCGCCAGCACGATCACGTCGGCGTCGACGTTCACCGCCTCGCGGGCGAGCGCGAGGCTGTCGCCCACGATGTCCGCCACCGTGTGGAAGATCTCGGGCGCCTGGTAGTTGTGCGCCAGGATCACGGCGTTGCGCTCCCGCTTCAGGCGCAGGATCGCTTCGATATCCGGGGCGAGCGCCGCCCACTCGATCGCCGGGACGTGCCGGCTGACGCGGGCGTACAGATCGGGCAGCGGCAGGCCCGGGTTGGGCATGCGGGAGACGGGTGCAACGGTCGCCGCCATGGCGTCCTCCATTATGCTCAGTTTGAGCATTGTGCCGCCTAACTTATGGGGCCGGGGATCGCCTGTCTAGATATGCTAGCTCTGAGCATAAATTGTTTGCGGCGCGATGTCATGCTGCGCCGCAGAAGGGGGAAGGGCTTAGCAGAAGGTCGCGGGATCTGGTCCGATGCGTCCGTTCGGGCGATCGAGGGCGGCGATCTGATCCATCTCTGGGTCTGAGAGCTCGAAGTCGAACACCGTGACGTTCTCGATGATGCGTTCGGGGCGTGCCGTCTTCGGGATTGCCACACAGCCGATCTGGACCTGCCAGCGCAGGATCACTTGGGCGGCGGTCCTTCCGTGCGCCTTCGCGATCGCGAGAATGACTGGGTCGTTCAGCTCCTTGCCCTGGCCCAACGGGCTCCAAGACTCGGTCACGATGCCGTGACGGGCATCGTCCGCCCGCGGCGCCTTGCGCTGGAAATGCGGGTGCAGTTCAATCTGATTCACGGCCGGCGTGACGCCGGTCTCCGCCACCAGGGTGGCGATGTGCTCGGGCGTGAAGTTGGACACGCCGATCGACTTGGCGCGGCCCTCCGTCCGAAGTTCGATGAGGGTCTTCCAGGTCTCCACGAACAATCGTCGCTGCGGACACGGCCAGTGGATCAGGTAGAGATCGACGTCAGGCAGCCCGAGCCGCTTCAGGCTCTCGTCGAAGGCGCGCCGCGCTTCGTCGCGGCCCTGACGGTCGTTCCAGAGCTTGGTGGTGAGGAAGATGTCGTCGCGCTGGATCTGCGCGTCGCGGATTGCGCGGCCTACGCCCGCCTCGTTGCCGTAGGCCGCGGCGGTATCGATCAGGCGGTAGCCGGCTTGGAGCGCCCGGCCGACAAGGTCGGGCGCCTGCGCGTCGGAGAGTTGCCAGCAACCGTAACCGATCTGCGGGATGCGGCGCCCGTCATTGAGGGCAAGGGTCGGAATGGTTGCGGCCATGCGATCAGTCTCGGAATTGGTGGTCGAACAACCCAAACGATGCGGGCACGACGTGTTCCGAAGGACCGTCGTCGCTGCCGGCACGCCGCGGAAGCCAGCAGGCCGACACGATTCGACCGGCAGATCGCCGCCAGCGGATCACCCGCGCTGAACGGGCGCAGTCTGGACCGGATCTAAACCGCCAAGCCCGGCGTTGGCACGCTGGATACCAGGCTGCGCCGCGCCGTGTCGCGCTGCGCCCGGGCGGGAAAGCAGCATGACCGACGAGACCCCGAAGTCGCCCTTCGCCCTGACGCGGCGCGCCATCGTGGAGGGCTGTGCCGCTGCCGGCGCGATCGGCGCTCTCGGCTTCCGCCCTGCGGCCGCCGTGGCTGCGCCGGGCGATCCCGCCCCGCAGACCATGCCGGTGCGGCTCACGATCAACGGTCAATCGCACGACCTTGTCCTCGACACGCGGACCACGCTCCTCGACGCCCTGCGCGAGCATCTGGCGCTTACCGGTACCAAGAAGGGCTGCGACCACGGCCAATGCGGCGCCTGCACGGTGCTGGTCGACGGCCGACGCATCAATTCCTGCCTGACACTCGCGGCCATGCACGACGGCGATCAGGTCACGACCATCGAGGGCCTCGCCGACGGCGATAAGCTCCACCCGATGCAGGCCGCCTTCCTCGCGCATGACGGCTTCCAATGCGGCTACTGCACGCCGGGGCAGATCTGCTCGTCGGTCGGCATGCTGAACGAGGCCAAGGCCGGCTGGCCGAGCCATGTCACCGAGGATGTCGCCGCAACGCCGTCGCTCAGCGATGCCGAGATCCGCGAGCGGATGAGCGGCAATATCTGCCGTTGCAGCGCCTATCCGAACATCGTCGCGGCGATCCGCGACACCGCCGCCAGCAACCTCTGAGGGGCCAGACATGAAGGCCTTCACGTACGAGCGTCCCACGACCGTGCAGGACGCCGCCAAGCTCGCGGCCGAGCGGCCGAACGCCAAGTTCATCGCCGGCGGCACCAACCTGCTCGACCTGATGAAGCTTCAGGTCGAGACGCCGGCCACGCTGATCGACGTCAACGGCCTGCCGCTCGACAAGGTCGAGGCCACGCAGGACGGCGGCCTGCGCATCGGCGCGCTGGTGCGCAACTCCGACCTTGCCGCGGATCCGCTGGTCCGGAAGGATTACGCCGTGCTGGCGAAGGCCCTGCTGGCCGGCGCTTCTGGCCAATTGCGCAACAAGGCCACCACCGCCGGCAACCTGCTTCAGCGGACGCGGTGCTACTATTTCTACGACACGGCCATGCCCTGCAATAAGCGGGAGCCCGGCTCCGGCTGCTCGGCGATCGGCGGGTTCAACCGCATCATGGCGGTGGTGGGCGCGAGCGAGGCCTGCATCGCCACCAACCCCTCCGACATGGCGGTCGCGATGCGGGCGCTGGATGCCACCGTCGAGACGATGAATCCGGACGGGAAGGCGCGAAGCATCCCGATCGCGGACTTCCACAGGCTCCCCGGCGACACGCCGCAGATCGAGACCGATCTGCGCAAGGGCGAGATCATCACGGCGGTGACGGTGCCAAAGCCGCTTCCGGGGCTGCACATCTACCGGAAGGTCCGCGACCGGGCGTCCTACGCCTTCGCGACCGTGTCGGTGGCCGCGGTGATCGCGGGCGCCGAGGGCGGCAAGCCGCAGGCCGCACGGCTCGCCTTCGGCGGGTTGGCGCACAAACCCTGGCGGGTCCCCGAGGCCGAAACAGCCTTGGTGCAGACCGGCTCGGCGGATGCCGCCGCCGACGCGGTGCTCAAGGGCGCCCGCGGCTACGGCAGCAACGACTTCAAGATCCCGCTGACTCGCCGGACCCTGCGCGCCGTCGTGGCGCAGGCGACCCGCGCTTAAATTCCGGCAAGGACCGTTCCCATGGAGATGAACCAGCCGATCGGCCGGACGCCCCTCGACGACCGGCCCGACGGCCTCGTGGGCAAGCCCCTCGACCGGGTCGAGGGCAAGCTCAAGGTCACGGGCCATGCGCCCTACGCCTACGAGACCCAGGCGCTGAAGAACCCGGCCTACGGATACATCGTGCCGGCGACGATTGCCTCAGGCACGATCCGCGCGATCGACGCGGAGGCCGCCCGCAAGGCGCCGGGTACGATCCTCGTCCTGACGCACGAGAACGTCCCTGGCCAGGGCGAGAAAAAGGAGCAGGTCTGGCCGCAGCTTCAGGGCACGGACGTCAAGTTCTACGGGCAACCCGTGGCCTTCGTGGTGGCCGAGACCTTCGAGCAGGCCCGCGCCGCCGCCATGCTGGTCAAGGTCCGGTACGATGCGGCCAAGCCCAAGGGGCTGCTCAAGGACAGCCTCGCGGTGGCCTACGAGCCGAAGCCGATCAACTCGCCCCCGGATTCGAAGCTCGGCGATTTCGACGCCGCCTTCGCGGCCGCGCCGGTGAAGCTGGACGTTGAATACGTCACGCCGAACCAGATCCACGCGCAGATGGAGCCGCACGCCACGATCGCGGCCTGGGAGAATGACGGCCCGGTCCTTTACACGGCCAACCAAATGCCGAATCGGGGCCAGAAGGCGCTGGGCTCGGTGCTGAACTTGGCCCCCGAGAAGGTGCGAATCGTTAGCCCCTATATCGGCGGCGGCTTCGGCGCGAAGCTGCAGGTTCAGCCGGAGGCGACGCTGGCAGTGCTCGCCGCGAAAATGATCGCGCGGCCCGTCAAGGTGGCGCTGACCCGGCAGCAGGAATTCCACGTCGCGACCCACCGCACCGATACGATTCAGAAGATCCGCCTCGGAGCCGACCAGGATGGGCGGCTCTCGGCGATCAGCCACGAATCGTGGTCCGATACCGCCGAAGGCGACGGCTTCTTCGAGACTTCCGCCAACGTCACGCGATCTCTCTACGCGGCGCCGAACCGGATCACGCGCCATCGGCTCGTAAACCTGAACATGCCGATCGCCTCCTCGATGCGCGCCCCCGGCGAGGCTGTGGGCCAGCTCGCCTTCGAGTGCGCGATGGACGAACTTGCCGAGCAGCTGAAGATCGATCCGATCGAATTGCGGGTGCGCAACGAGCCGGCCGAGGATCCCGAGAAGAAGGTGCCGTTCTCCACCCGCAAGCTCGTGCCCTGCATGCGCGAGGGCGCCCGCCTGTTCGGCTGGGACAAGCGGCAGGCGGCGGGCAGCCGCCGCGAGGGCAACTGGCTGGTCGGCATGGGGATGTCGGCCGCCGCGCGCCTCAACCCGCTGATGCCGTCCTCCGCGAAGGTCCGGCTCGGGCCGGACGGGGTGCTGGTGGTGCAGATGGCCATGACCGATCCCGGTACGGGGACCTATACGATCCTCACCCAGATCGCCGGCGAGATGATGGGTCTGCCGCCCGAGCGCGTGCGGGTCGAGATGGGCGACACCGACTTCCCGTTCGCCTCGGGGTCGGGTGGCTCCTTCGGGGCCGCCTCGGCGGGCTCGGCGCTCTACGTCGCCTGTGACAACCTCCGCCAAGCCCTGCTCAAGGCCGGCGACCTCAACCCGGAGGGCGCCACGTTCCGCGACGGCGCCGTCACCTCGGGCAACCGGACAGAAAAGCTTACCGATCTCGCCGGCACCGGACTGGAGGCCTCAGGCGAGATCAAGCCGGGCGAGATGAAGCAGAAGTTCTCGCAGTATTCCTACGGCGCCCATTTCGCCGAGGTCGGCGTGGACGTCGATACCGGCGAGATCCGGCTGCGGCGGATGCTCGGCGTCTTTACCGGCGGCCGCATCCTCAATGCCAAGACGGCGCGCAGCCAGGCGATCGGCGGCATGACCTTTGGGGTTGGCGCAGCCCTGATGGAAGATGCGGTGGTCGATCCGCGCTACAGCTACTTCGTCAACCACGACCTGGCCGAATATCACGTCCCGGTCCATGCCGACATTCCCGAGATCGATGCGGTGTTCCTGCCGGAGCTCGACGACAAGACGAACCCGCTCAAGAGCAAGGGCCTGGGCGAGCTCGGCATCTGCGGCGCCGGCGCCTCGCTGGCGAACGCGATTTACAACGCCACCGGGATCCGCGTTCGCGAGTACCCGCTCACGCTCGACAAGATGCTCAAGGGCTTCGAGGAGCAGGAGGGTCAGGCCCAGCGGCGGACGTGAGGGGCATCGCGGACGGGACTGCCACATAGCGGTATCGTCCCCGGTATACCGGTGAACAACGGGGATCACCGCCTCCGAGACTTGACACGTTCCAGTTTTGTTCCAGCATGGACGCCCGCCGCTCACACGAGTCGGCGGGCGTCCGCTTTTCCGCGCCTCGGCCGGGAGAATCCGCCGCCGGCTCAGTGCTGCTCTCGAAACTCCCGCTGCGCCGTCGCGCGCGGAGGGAATCCCCCGGTGATCGGGGGTTTCGTGAGGAGCGCTAAGCTTCGGTAACCATACCGTGGCCAAGGTCGCGCGGTGTGATCCTGGTGCGCCCGCCGCGGCGCCTGATACGGAGTCGTCCGCCGATGGCCCTGCCCAATGCGCTCACGGCCAAGCTCGAAGCGGTCCAGGCCGAGTACCGCGTTGCCCCGCACAACATCGATGCGGAGCAGGCGCTGCTGGGCGCGATCCTGGTGAACAACGACGCCTATTATCGGGTGTCGGACTTCCTGCTGCCTGAGCATTTCATGGAGGATGCCCACCAGCAGATCTTCACGGTGGCGGCCTCGCTCATCCGGGCCGGCAAGCTCGCCACGCCCATCACCATGAAGACCTATCTGGGTGATGCCGATTTCGGCGGCCAGACGGTGATGCAGTACCTCGCGCGACTCGCCGCCGACGCCACCACGGTGATCAACGCGGGCGAGTACGGCCGCACCATCTACGACCTCGCCATCCGCCGCCGGCTGATCACCATCGGCGAGGATCTGGTCAACGGCGCCTACGAGGCCCCGGTGGAGCAGGCGCCCCGGGATCAGATCGAGGAGACCGAGCGGCGGCTCTACGAACTGGCCGAGGCCGGACGCTACGACGGCGGCTTCCAGAAATTCTCGGACGCGCTCACCGCCGCGGTCGACATGGCCGCCAAGGCCTACCAGCGCGAGGGCAAGCTGTCGGGCATCGCCACCGGCCTCAGCGATCTCGACTCCAAGCTGGGCGGTCTGCAACCCTCAGATCTGATCATCCTCGCGGGCCGCCCGGCCATGGGCAAGACCTCGCTGGTGACCAACATCGCCTTCAACATCGCCAAGGCCTATCGCGGCGAGAAACAGCCGGACGGCACGACCAAGACCGTGAACGGCGGGATCGTCGGGTTCTTCTCCCTCGAAATGTCGGCCGAGCAGCTCGCCACCCGCATCATCGCCGAACAATCGGGCGTGCCCTCCTACAAGATCCGCCGCGGCGACATCCGGCCGGAGGATTTCTACAAGATCACCGACGCCGCCCGGGACATGCAGACGATCCCGTTCTACATCGACCAGAGCGGCGGTATCTCGATCGCGCAGCTCTCCGCGCGTGCCCGGCGCCTGAAGCGCCAGAAGGGCCTCGACCTGCTGATCGTCGATTATCTCCAGCTCCTCTCGGGCTCGGGCAAGCGCAGCGACAACCGCGTGCAGGAGATGACGGAGATCACCACCGGCATGAAGGCGCTGGCCAAGGAGCTGGCAGTGCCGATCATCGGCCTGTCCCAGCTCTCGCGTCAGGTCGAGAGCCGCGACGACAAGCGCCCGCAGCTCTCGGATCTGCGCGAATCGGGTTCGATCGAGCAGGACGCCGACGTGGTGATGTTCGTGTTCCGCGAGGAATACTACGTCGGCAACAAGAAGCCGCGCGAAGGGACGGAGGAGTTCTTCGCCTGGGAAGCCGAGATGCAGCGGGTCCACGGCAAGGCCGAGGTGATCATCGGCAAGCAGCGCCACGGCCCCACCGGCACCGTGGAACTGCAATTCGACGCCAACATCACGCGGTTCTCGAACCTCGCGCAGACGGATCGGATCCCCGAGCAGATGTGATACGATGGCGCGGCCCGTCCCCGGACGGGCCGCGAGGCGGTGGCTGCGACAGCGCGCGAGCATGCGCAGCTCCGAACGGGAGCCACGGACGACGGGAGCGACGTCCATGCCTGAGCTCAGGAACAGGCGCGGCTCCTGCACGGCGGCGCTTGGCCGCGCCTCGACATCGGCCATCGCGCGGACGAGATCGCCGACGTGGGGCGCAGCGAACGCCATCCGCTGACGGGCGCCTGGAGCGTGATCCTGTTCCCTTTCCTGATGTGAGATCGCCAACCCGGCCGACGGAGCCGCAGCTGGGTCACGCCGATCCGAACAGAGCGCAGCGCCGTCGAGGAGCGGCTCGCGGGCAATCCCAGCCTGCGGCGGCCGCCAGGCCAGGATCGTTCGGCGCCGGCTGACCCGCCGCGAACCATCGCCGAACCCGGCCGTTGAGCGAGGACGATTGTCCCGCCGCGGCAGGAGCGACGATGAGCGAGCCGACCCCTCCGAAGATGCCCTACTGGCACGTCTATACCGATGCGGAGGGGGTGAGCCGTCAGGAGCTGTTCCATCTCGAGCGGTTCAAGTTCGAGGGGATCAACCCCGAGACCGCACCGCAATGGAACGACAAGATGGATCCGGCCCAGTCGGTGGTGACCTTCACGGTCCTGCCGGTGGGTTGGGTCGGCGAGTGGCACGAGAATCCGCGCCCGCAATGGATCGCGATCCTCTCCGGCCGCTGGTTCGTCGAGACCATGGACGGCCACCGGGTCGAGATGGGCCCGGGCGAGTTGATGATGGGCGAGGACCAGAACACGAAGGCGCGGGACGGCAAGAAGGGCCACCTCTCCGGCACGGTCGGCGACGTGCCCTGCACGATGATCGTGACCGGGCTGCAGGTCGAGCCGACGGTGAATCAGCCTGGGCGATTCAAGTAGGGACCGATGATGGACGGTTTCGAGCTGACGCAGCCGCGCTTCAAGGCCTACGTGCTGCCGAATGCGTCCCTTCAGAAACTCGCGGAGGGTTTCCGCTGGACGGAGGGGCCGGTCTGGTTCGGCGACCGGGACGAGCTGCTGTTCTCGGATCTCCCGAACAACCGGGTGATGCGCTGGACGGAATATGCGGGCCTGAGCGTCTATCGCGAGGCGAGCGACTTCGAGAACGGCCATGCGCGCGACCGGCAGGGCCGGCTGCTGTCCTGCTCGCACCGCAGCCGGCGCATCCACCGGACGGAACTTGACGGCAGGGTCACGAGCCTCGTGGAGCGTTACCAGGGCCGGCGCTTGAACTCGCCCAACGACATTATCTGCAAGTCGGACGGCACGATCTGGTTCTCGGACCCGCCCTACGGCATCCAGACCGACTACGAGGGCGGCAAGCAGGAATCCGAATTACCGGCCGCGGTCTACCGGTTCGATCCGCGGGACGGCTCGCTCCGGGTGGTGGCGGACGATTTCCAGGGTCCGAACGGCCTGTGCTTCTCCCCCGACGAGAGCCGGCTCTACATCGTGGAGACGGGGCTGCAGTTCGCCCCCGACCCGGTGCAGCACATCCGCATCTTCGACGTGGCGGAGGATGGGCGCCTGTCCGGCGGCGACGTTCTCTTCAAGGTCGCCCCCGGCAATGCCGACGGGATCCGCTGCGACGAGCACGGCAACATCTGGTCGAGCGCCGGCGACGGGGTCCACTGCATCGATCCCGGCGGCGCGCTGGTCGGCAAGATCCTGGTGCCTTCGACGGTCGCCAACCTCGCCTTCGGTGGCCGTAACAACAGCCGGCTGTTCCTGTGCGCTTCCGAGGCGCTCTACGCGATCTACGTCAACGTCCGCGGCGCGAACCTCGTATGAGCGGCGTACGGGCGATCGTCGGGTTCGGCCGCACCGTCGCGGACCTCGCAGCCACCGAGGCGTTCTATCGCGACGGGCTCGGTTTCGTGCGGGTCGCGCCGCCCGAGCCCGTACCCGCCGCGGAGGCGGAGGTCATGGGGCTTGCGGACCGGCACGCGGCGCAGCTGCGCATGAGGCTCGGGCGGCAGACCGTGACCTTCCTGGTGGTGGATCCCCCCGGGGCGCCCTACCCGGCCGATCCGGCGGCGACGGATCCGTTCTTCCAGCACCTCGCGATTCCGGTGCGCGCCATGGACGACGCGATGGCGCAGCTCGCGCCCTTGCGCCCGGTTCCGATCAGCCAGGGCGGCCCGCAGCGGCTGCCGGCCTCTTCCGGCGGCGTGACGGCTTACAAGTTCCGCGATCCGGACGGTCATCCGCTGGAACTGATCGTCTTTCCCGACGGGCCGCCGGCCGCCCGCTGGCGCGATGCGCCGGGCCTGTTCCTGGGGATCGACCATTCGGCGATCACCGTCACCGATCTCGACGCCGCGCTGGCCTTCCTCACCGGGCCGCTCGGCCTGTCGGAGGCCCAGAGGGGACTCAACCACGGTCCGGAACAGGCCCGCCTCGATGGGGTGGAGGATCCGCGCGTGGATGTCGTGGCGCTCGAACCGCCGGAACCAGCGCCGCATGTCGAGCTGCTGCATTACCATGTGCCCGCTCCCAGGCGGCCGCTGTCGATCAGTCCGAGGGACCAAGCCGCCACCCGCTACGTCTTCTCGGCGGCCGATCTTCCAGGCGTGGCGCGGGTCCTGCGTGAGGCGGGACGCGAACCCCGGATCTCAACCGACGGCGCCGCGCTCTACTGCGCCGGACCCGATGGACACGGCTTCTTGTTCGTAGCCGCCTGAGGCCTCCGCTCCGGCGGGAGCGGCCCCGGGCTTGACGCGCCGCCCCTCCGGCGTCCAATCCGGCCGCCCCGGAGGTCAGATTGATGCCGCTCCTCGCCCTGCCGTTTCCGGCCATCGATCCGGTGGCCCTCGCGATCGGGCCGATCACGATCAAATGGTACGCGCTGGCCTACATCGCCGGCTTGATCGGCGGCTGGTACTACGCGCGCCGCCTCGTCATGGCCGACAGTCTCTGGGGCGTCGTGAAGCGCCCGCAGGTCGTCGATATCGACGATCTCGTCGTCTGGGTGGCGCTCGGCGTCGTGCTCGGCGGGCGGATCGGCTACGTGCTGTTCTACAACCTGCCCATGTACATCGCCGACCCGATCGAGATCCTGGCGATCCGCAACGGCGGCATGTCGTTCCACGGCGGGTTCCTCGGGGCGATCCTGGCATTCCTGCTGTTCGCCCGGATGAAGAAGCTCAACGGCTACACGCTGCTGGATATCGGCGCCGTGGTGGTGCCGATCGGGCTGTTCTTCGGCCGGATCGCCAATTTCGTGAACGGCGAGCTCTGGGGCCGGGTGGCGCCGGACTTCCCCTACGCGATCGTGTTCCCGAGTGGCGGGCCGTTGCCGCGCCATCCGAGCCAGCTTTACGAGGCGGCGACCGAAGGCCTGCTGCTGTTCATCGTGATGGCAATCAGCGTCCGCCGGTTCGGCTTCCGCAAGCCGGGCCTGCTCGGGGGCATCTTCGTCCTCGGCTACGCGCTGGCCCGGACGTTCTGTGAATTCTTCCGCGAGCCGGACCGGCAGCTCGGCTTCCTGTTCGGCGACCATCTCGGGCCGATGGGCGGCGGCGTGACCATGGGCATGCTGCTCTGCGTGCCGATGATGTTCGTCGGGCTCACCTATATCGTGCTGGCGGCGACGGGCCGGACGCGCCCGCGCCACCCGGTCGGCGCGGCCATCGCCGAGGAGGCGCCCAAGGCGCCCGTGGAGGCGTGACACCGCTCGCGGCGGAGATCGCCGCGCTGATCCGCCAGAACGGCCCGATCGGCATCGACCGCTACATGGCCCTCTGCCTCGGCCATCCGATCCACGGCTATTACCGCACCCGCGACCCCCTGGGCGCCAAGGGCGACTTCACGACGGCACCCGAGATCAGCCAGATGTTCGGCGAGCTGATCGGTGCCTGGAGCGCCTATGTACACGGCTTGATGGGTCGGCCGGATCCCCTTGTCCTGATCGAACTCGGTCCCGGCCGGGGCACCTTGATGGCGGATGCCCTGCGGGCGCTGCGGACCGCCGCGCCGGGCCTGCGCGTCGCACCGCACCTCGTCGAGACCAGCCCCGTCCTGCGGGCCGTGCAGGAACGAACCCTCGCCGGTACGGGGACGACGTGGCACGACGGCCTGGAGTCCCTGCCCGAGGGGCCGGCGATCGTCCTGGCCAACGAGTTCTTCGATTGCCTGCCGGTCCTGCAGCTCGTGCGGGGGCCGGCGGGCTGGCATGCGCGACAGGTCGGCCTCGACGCGCAGGGCGCCCTCGCCTTCGGGCTCGCGCCGGAGCCCACCCCCGGGATCGATGGTGCTGGACCGGCCGGGGCCCTGCTGAGCGTACCGAGTGCCGGGCTCGCCCTTATCCGCACTCTGGCGCAGCGTCTCCGCACGGTGGGCGGCGCCCTGCTGATCTTCGATTACGGGCATGTCCGCCCTGGCTTCGGCGATACGCTGCAGGCGATGGCGCGCCATGACTTCGCCGATCCCCTGGCGGCGCCCGGTGAGGCGGACCTGACGCATCACGTCGACTTTGCCGCCCTGACCAAGGCGGCCGCCGGTGCGGGCGCGCGGGTCCACGGACCGGTCGATCAGGGCGCGTTTCTGATGAACCTCGGCCTGCGCGAACGCGCGGAGCAGCTGAAGACCCGCGCCACCGCGGCTCAAGCCGCAGCGATCGATGGGGCGGTCGCGCGGCTCACGGATCCCGGCCGCACCGGGATGGGCAGCCTGTTCAAGGTCCTGGCGGTGAGCGGCCCGGATCTCGGGCCACTCCCGGGTTTTCCGGCAACGTGACGCCGGGGGTGGATCAGCCGAACGAGCCGAAGCCAGAATCCGTCTGGCTTGCCGGACGGGGACTCGGCGGCGGCGGCGGATTCAGATCGGTCGGGTCAAAGGCGCCGGGCTCGCCGGTCACGGGATGCGCAGGCGTGTTCGAGTCGCGGGGCGCTTCGGCCACCGGCTTAGGGACGTCCGTCAAGGCTTCGGTTTCGATCCCTTGCGACATTGCGATCCTTCTTGGATTGAGGCCAGGTTTGACCTCATATTGCAATGCACCAAGAATCTGACGTCCTGACGACATCGTCAAGGGGCGGCCCATGCGCTACCGGGGCATCACCCAGAACACGCGGAGGCTCGACCGTGGCTGCAGGCATGTTGATCGAAGCGCCGGAACTCTCCTCCTACCCGCATATCCGCCACGCCTTCTTCACCCGTCTGGGCGGCGTTTCGGAGGGTGACTACGCCGCGTTGAACGGCGGCCTCGGCTCCCAGGACGCACCGGAGCGCGTCGCCGAGAACCGGGCGCGGATGTGCGCCCAGCTCGATCTGCCCGCCGACCGGCTCGTCAGCCTCTACCAGATCCACTCGGCCGAGGTCGTCACCGTCACGGCACCCTTCCCGTCGGCGGAGCGTCCCCGGGCCGATGCCATGGTGACGCGGGTGAAGGGCTTAGCCCTCGGGATCGCCACGGCCGATTGCGGGCCGATCCTGTTCGCCGATCCCGCTGGGGGGGTGGTGGGGGCTGCCCATGCCGGCTGGAAAGGCGCCTTGACCGGGGTGATCGAGGCGACGGTGCGCGCCATGGAAGCCCTGGGCGCGCAGCGCCATCGGATCGTCGCGGTGCTCGGCCCGACGATCAGCCAGCCGTCCTACGAGGTCGGCCCGGATTTCATCGCGCGCTTCCGGGGTGAGGCGCCGGGCATTGATCGATTCCTCGGCCCGGCGACACGCCCGGACCATGCCCAGTTCGATCTGCCAGGCTTTATTCTCGCACGGCTTGACCAGGCCGAGATCCGTGAGGCGACAGCCCTCAACCTCTGTACCTATGCCGATGCCGAACGGTTCTACAGCTATCGCCGGGCCACCCATCGCGGCGAACCGAATTACGGACGCCTGATCTCCGCGATTGCCCTTGCGTCCTGAAGGCAGGCCGGTTCCGAAGCTCGGCCACAGCTGTGAAGGGGGTGCGACAATTTGTCGACCACTCCGGCTGTGAAAAAGCGTGGCCGTAACTGAACCTTGGCAATTCGAGCGCGTTGTGGGGTCAAGGTGCCGGGGAAAAACGGCGGGTTGCCATAAGGGGCCGCGTGAGCGGTCGGTGACACCGCGGAGCGTAAAGCAGCCCTGGAACCGCTGGAACGCAACCCGATCCATGTTCCGTCGCCGTCCGCTCGCGGTCGGCACGGGGCGACCCGTGAGGACCCGATGATCAAGAAGCTTCTTCTCGCCAGCGCCGCTACGGCCCTGTTGACCGGCGCCGCCTCGGCCGCCGACCTGCCGCGCCGCGCTGCTCCGCCGCCCGTGTTCACCCCCGTGCCGGTGTTCACCTGGACCGGCGCCTATTTCGGTATCAACGCCGGCTACGCCTTCGACGCCTCCAGCCGCTCCAACGGCAACGCGTTCGGCGTGCCCTTCCCCTACGCAACCCCCGGCACCGTCGCCACCTTCCGTAACAGCAGCCAGGACGGCTTCTCCGGCGGTGGCCAGATCGGCTACAACTACCAGTTCACCCCGGGCTCCGGCGTCGTCGTCGGCATCGAGGCCGACGCCCAGTACCTCGACTTCGGCCGCAGCCGGAACAACGCCTTCGTCAGCGGCGCCGTCGCCCCCGGCTACTACGTCACCGACCCGCGCGGCCTGTCGAGCCTCGACTACTTCGGCACCGTGCGCGGCCGCCTCGGCTACGCCTTCGACCGCACCCTCGTGTACGGCACCGGCGGCTTCGCCTACGGCTCGGGC
>NZ_JAKSYG010000094.1 GCF_022829725.1 Methylobacterium sp. E-005
ATGCTCCGGTGAACATACTGATGCCGGTGACGAACATCGCGACTGCGAGACTATAGCCTAGGACACTAACGAGAGCGGTGCCCATCACGCCGCCTCCCCGATCTCAGCGAGAAGCGCAGCCTCATCAGCCCGCATCTCAGCCTCAATGCGCCGGGTCTCTTCGGCCTCGGCCTCGTCTGCTTCTTCCTGAGCGTCGAGGAGATCGTGCGCGTGGTAGACTGCAGCGGCCCGGCAATCGAAGCCGGACTCAATGATTTGGCCGGTCAGGAATACCGCATAGCCAAGACCGGCCTGCCCGACGCTGTAGGGTGCGATGTCGTTGAAGGCGCGCATTCACGCCTCCCCACGCCGAGCAGCAGCGACGTGCTCAGCAATCCAGACCGGGACGAACGGCCCAAGACCGATCGTGAGCATGCCGAGAGTGATGAAGGTGACGGCTACCGGCAGCGGCGCGGTGGCGAGGTAGAGGTCAATGGCGGCGAAGTAGCTGGACATCGGCGGCGCTCCGTGGCGGCTGATGTCTCTACCTTATCCAAATCTCTTGGATACGCAAGCGCTATATCCAAAAAAAGTGGACGTTGCGCGCCTACGGCGTATTGCCGTCAACAGGGTTCTAAAGCAGGTTGTGCCTAGAACGGAACATGAACATTCCGGTGAGGTCGCTGCTGTGACGGATAAAGAGCAAGCGCTGGAACGTCAGCTCAAGCGGCAAGCGCTTCAGCTTGCTTCGATGCTGCCGGACGATCCCAACGCCGCCGTAAAGGTGCTTGGGTACGCCTATGAATTGATAGAAGATTTCGTACGACCGACTCGACCGGCCTTGAATGCGAAGTCGACGGGCGGTCCGCTCCGGCTCGTTGCGAAGGATGGGGCTCCGGTTAAGCCATAGCGCGTCGGGTGCGCTTGGGTGCCGTCGCTGGGCCGCGCTCAATCTGAGCCATCTTCTCCAGTAGCCAGTTCGGCATCATAGCTTCGCTGCCGTCGTAGATCCAATCGGTTGTGACGCCAAATTTCTGCTTGATCCGCAAAGCGTCGTCCGGCTTCGGTCGGCTTACTCCCAACTCATAGTTGTTCCATTGGCTATGCGAAAAGCCATGCAATTCCGCAAACGCGCGCTGGTTGTCCATCTCGTGGATGGCAAGGCGCAGGAGTCGGAGACGCCGACCCGTCTCTGGGTACAGCGGTTCTGAAGGAGTTTTCCCCATGCCGGCATTCTGGCTGGGGATAACGGAACGGCCCATCGAAGCCTTTTGGGCCTTGTAGTGTCCAAAGTTCTTGGATATATGGGTGTCCATGCGGACGTTCACCACCAGCGGTCAAGTCATCGACGCTCTCGGCGGAACCGCTGAGTTGGCGAAGGCCCTCGGGCGCAAGATGACGGTGATTTCGAACTGGCGGACCGGCGGTGCCTTCCCGGCCAACACGTACCTTGTGCTGACTGATCTGCTTCAGAAGGTCGACAGCCGAGCGCCCGCGCATCTCTGGAACATGGTCGACGCGCCGATGCGTGCGGCCGAACCGCAGAGGGCCACAGCATGATCATCGTCGGCTTTGCTATCCTATCCGCTTTTGGGCTTTTCGCCACGCTCTGCGCGACTGCCCCCATCTGGGACGAAGACCGCCAGATGCCGGCAGAGGATGTGTCAGCCGCTGCTGAGCGCGCGTGATGACTAGGTTTGATCATTCCGCAGCAATCGCGGCCGTTAGCAGCGGTCGATCCATGAGCGACGTTGCTCGCGAATTTGGTGTTAGCCGAGAGCGCATTCGACAGATCATCCGTCGAGCCGGCGTGGTCCCAGAGACGGGATACGACTTTAAGAGGCGTCTCTACGCTTACGTGCTTGATATGGTGCGAGAGGGCCTCTCCGATAAAGCCATCAGCGAAGAGCTGGGGCTTGCAATCAATGCTGTGAAAAAGTTGCGACGGGATGCTCGCCTTTCTGAGGAATGCCGTCGCGAACACGCAGTCATGTTGCTCAATGAGCATGTTGAGGCTGGCGGCAGCATCTCTTCCGGATGCGAAAAGTACAACATCACCCGAGGCGAAATGAATACCCTTCGCCGACTCATATCGGTCAAATCCAAGCATGGCCGTTTTGCTGATTTTTCTCACCGAAATTCTTTGATTAGGACCTGGAGAGAGGAGGGTTTTAGCTGGGCCGACGTATCCGCCAAGATGGCTGAGCATGAAGGTAAGTCGCTTCACAGTCAGGCTATGTACGTCTGGGCAAAAGCACATATGCCAGAATTGTCGAGCAAGCGCGGACGACGGAAAATAAATGCGCGATCTGTCTCGCATGAGGTTCGCGTCTGATGGCCGTTCTCAGTGACGGGCAAGCCCGCAATCTCATTGAAGCGCTGGACGAACTGGACAGCCAGATTGAGACGCTTCAGGCGTCGAAGCGCGATCTGCTGGCCGATGCTCGCGAGGGTATGACTGGCGAGCGGAAAGAGGTCATTGCGCAGCACATCGGCGCCGTGAAGACGGCTGCTAAGCGCCTGCGCAAGTTGCGGATGAAGCCGGAGGCCGCCGAGGCTGACGACGCTCGGGACGAACTCGCCGAGCACTACGTCGCCCTCGTGTGCGCGCCGCGCGCTACGCGTGAGGCCGCCGAGTGATGGCCGCCCTCGCATCACTCCCCGCCATCGAGGTCACGGAAGGCGAGGTCCACAAGGCCCTCACCATCCACCCGATCCGGTACGACACCTTCGCCAAGCTGAACCTGCGGTTCGACCGCCGGTACGACCGGAGCATCCAGCTCAACCGCGCTCAGCTCACCGACTTCATCGGGCTCTGCATCGCTGTCCGCGACAACTTGCGGGAGGTTTGAATGGCCACCGGTGCTCCTATCCCCGTCAGGGAATATGCTTCCGTCGCCGAAATGCGGCGGCATGCGCTTGAGGTGAAGGCGCGCCTGTTTTCGGGCAGCCTTACGAATAGCAATGCGCTCGCGCCAGCGATCCTGCCGCCCGTTGAACCGAAGCCGGTCAAGTCGATTTGGGGTGCGCCGGTCATTGTTGAGCATCAACCGATCGTCACACTGGCACAAGTTCATGCCGATGTGATGAGCGTCGCCGACGTGACCCGCGTCGTTGCTGCGGCCACCGGTATCACGAAGGCTCAATTGCGCTCGGTTCAGCGCAAGTTCGATGTCGCTCGCGCCCGCCACATCACCTGTTGGCTGGCCGCCAAGCACAGTGGGCTGTCCCTCAATCAAGTCGGTGCGCGGCTCGGGGGACGAGATCACACGACTGTTTTGTACGGAGAACGGCGAGTAGCCGCCGTCATCGCTGTTCTCGGGCTGGATATGTCCGGCGACCCGCATCGGCAGGCCCGCGTCCTCTGGGATGCTGACTGGCCCAAGGTCGTTATCGGACCGGGACGGCGGCCATGCGCCTGATTGCGTCATCGCTCGCCCCCGTTGGTCCGCTTGTCATTCGCGTGCTGCCGCGGGTTGCCGCCCGCTGCCTCACGATCTTCCAGGGTTTTGCTGAGGCTTGCCGGCCTATAGCGGCGCCCTTCGATACTCAGCGCGTCAAGGTAGTCCTGCCAGGACGGCGCGCTGTGCCTGTAGTCGCGTCGCGTAGCCCCTTTCCCGTCGAGATCAGCCATCGCGGCTCCTCCTGTGTCGAAGTCTCTTCGACCACAGGGGTGTTCCACCGTGCTGGAAAAGCTGTCCAACGAGGCGAAAATGTCTGCGCTCGCTGACGAGATGCGCGCCGAGATCGTCTGGCTCGCCGGACCGAAGATGCTCGGCGATAGCGAAAAGACGCTGATTGGTCGTGCTGCCCGTGCGGCAGGGATCAGCTTCCGAAAGGCCAAGTCTTTCTACTACCGCGAAGCCCTCAACCCGTCTGCCGCGAGTGTCGAAGCTGTTCGCTCCGCTCGCCGCCGCAAGGAGACAGCAGATGACATTTCAACGGTCGCACGAGACCTGGAAGCGCTTGCGGAACGCCTTACCGCTCTCGGTGCGCGTGGCGATCGGCAGGAGGCTGACCGGGCTCGGGCTGTCGCTGAGCGGCTTCGGCGCCTGGCTCCGGGAAACTGACTGATGCCGAACGCCCGCGGCGAGATCACCAATCACGACGTGCGCAAGATGCAAGACCTCGCTGAACGGGGGTTTGGCAACTCACACATCGCCCGGAGCGTCGGCTGCTCTGAATATTCGGTCCGACAGCATCTTGGGAAAGCACGGCTGCGTATTCAGGTGACCCTGACACAGCGAGAAGCACGGGCTCGCTGTCACAAGCGGGCGCATCGGTATGCGGCTTTTGTAGAGCGCGCGTACTTGCAGGGCGCTCCGCTCCTTGTTCCTCCCACACCGTTCTGAACGGAGCCGATATGGTCGAGACCGCCACGATCGCGCTTCAACGCCAGCGCGCCGACGCAGCGAGAGGCATTCGACGCGATGTCGAGGGTCCGGTGCAGAAAGTCGTTTTGCGCTACCTGCGCCTGACGCTGCCCCACGGCTGGATCGTGACCCATGTCGCGAACAAGCCTCGCAGCAAGACGCAGGGCGGCAAGGAGAAGGCTCTCGGCGCGACGGCTGGCTGGCCTGACCTTCAGATCCTCGGCCCCGGCCCTGACGGCCCTTCCGTGTGGTTCATGGAGATCAAGGCGCCGGGCGGCCGGACCAGCGACGAGCAGCGCGACCTGCACAGCAGCCTTATGGATGCGGGCTTTGCCGTCCGCATCATCCGCTCTGTCGAGGACGCTCGCAAAGCCGTCTCTGACTGGCGTCTTCCCTCTTCCGACAGCCTCATCGTGCGGAGGGAGGCATGAGCGTGCCGACGCGCCCGGTGCTCCGCTGGCATGGTGGTAAGTGGCTGCTCGCCCCTTGGATCGTGCAGCACTTCCCTCCGCATCGCCTCTATACCGAGGTTTTCGGTGGCGCTGCCAGTGTTCTGCTGCGCAAGCCGAGGTCCTACGCCGAGGTCTACAACGACCTTGACGACGACGTGGTCGGCCTCTTCCAGGTACTACGCTCGGAGCGCGCGCCCGAGCTGCTGTCTGCGCTGCGCACTACGCCATTCGCCCGGATCGAGTTCGAGCAGGCCTACGAGGTCTCCACTGACCCTGTAGAGGAAGCGCGCCGCCTCGTGATCCGCTCGTTCATGGGCTTCGGTTCGGACGGCGCAAATCGCAAGGTCACGACCGGCTTCCGCGCCAACGCCTTTCGTAACGGTACCACTCCGGCGCAGGATTGGGCCAATCTGCCTGACTGCCTCCTAGCAGTAGTCGAGAGGCTGCGCGGCGTCGTCATTGAGCATCGCCCGGCAATCCAGGTTCTGCGCCAGCACGACCATGCTGAGACGCTTCACTACGTCGATCCGCCATATCTGTTTGAAACGCGATCTCTGAAAAACCGCGGCGGCGGTCGAGCCAAAGGTGGGTGCTACGCTCATGAACTGAGCAATGCCGGTCACGCTGAGCTTCTGGAAGTGCTGCAGGACCTCCGTGGCTTGGTCGTGCTCTCAGGATATCCGGCGCCTTCCTATGATGCCGCACTGAAGGGCTGGGATCGTGTTGAGCGGAAGTCGCTCGCCGATGGTGCTCGGCCGCGGACCGAGGTGCTTTGGATTAATCCGAGAGCGTCGCAGCGGCTTAGGTCGTTCGGCTCCGTGTTGGCCCAAGCGCATCTGTTCGCAGACCCTGTCATGATGGCTGCGGAGTGATGGCGATGGAAGCTGATCACACTCAGCCGGGGCCTGCTGGCCTGTTCCTTCGCACCGATCGTCTGTCTAGCGCAGGCTGGTATCAAGAGCACACAGCCCGCCAGTCTCTAGAGCGCTGGTGCTCTCAATGCGGACAGAGCGCTTGCTACGGCTATGGCGTCAGTCTGAGTGAGGAAGGTGTCTGGAGCTGCGCGGACGCCTCCTGCCGGTCTTCTTCCGAGGCTGAGAGCGCACGACGCCTCTGCCCGTCTCCTCTCGCCAAGCCAAGCGACAGTCCCGCTGCCTTTGACCTCTTCGGAGATGCCGCATGAAGCACGATGCCAAGACCGTTCTGACAGGTCTCCAGGTGGACTGTCTCCAAGACGTGCTGGACGACATTCTGGCGGGCGTCACTGGATTATCCGAAGTCGCCGACACTCTTTGGGCTGTGGGTCTCCGCAAGCCCGCATCGGAGATCGGCGACATCTGCGACGTGATCACGGAGCGCGCTCGCGAGTCCGATGAGATGCTGCGCAATGCATCTTCGATCACTACGGCCCCCGTCTCTTTCAAGGAGGCGTAGACCGCTATGAGTGAGAAGCCTCCTTGGTTTCGGTGTAATCCGCTCAAGCTCAGCGTGACGCTCTCGCTGATGTCTCCGAGCGATGCGCTCGTCTACACGGTGCTGATGCTCCGGGTCATGGAGAAGAGCGGCCCGGTCACGGAGACCGTGCGCTCGCTTCATCGACGCACTGGGCTGTCGACCAAGCAGGTAACTGCGGCGCTGATCAGTCTCGGATCCGAGGGGCACGTAGTCGCCCTTGGCGCTGATCGCTTTGACGTTCCTGAGACGCATGCCGAGCTTGCCCGTCAGCAGACGCCGGCTGCTCAGCGCGAGTATTTCGGGAAGTTGCAGCGCGATCTCCCTGCCGGCTGGGCCGCCATCAAAAGCATGGTGGTCGAGCGGGACGGCCTCGTCTGCGCCTACTGCGGTGATCTGGCCGGGCCTTTCGAGATCGACCACGTCGTTCCGTACAGCCGTGGCGGTGAGAACGACCCCAGCAATCTCTGCGTCGCCTGCAAGCCCTGTAACCGCAGCAAAGGCGCCAAGACGCCTGAGGAATGGCTGTCATGAAGGGCGAGTTCTACAAAATGGACTTCCGCGCCTGGAACGTCGGCACGGTTGATCTGACGCTGGAGCAAGAGGGCGCGTACCTGCGCCTCTGCCACGCGATGTACGACGTGGGCGGCCCGGTGCCGAACTCCACACGGTTTCTGCAGAGCATCTTCCGCTGCGGCAACACGAAGGCCACGACGCTGGTCAGCCAGCTCATCGCCGCGGGCAAGATCGGTGTCACGACAGACGGTCGGCTGATCAATCACCGGGTCACAGAGGAGCTTGCTGCACGCGAGCGAGTGTCCTCGGTTCGCCGGATTGCGGGTGAGCGAGGGGGGAGCGCACCCCGAGCGACTGCCGAGCGACTGTCGAGCGACCCCCGAGCGACTGTCGAGCGACTGCCGACCGACGTTCGAGCGACCGGCGCTAAGTCATTGAACAATAACGATAAGGACGAAGCAATTGCTCCGTTGCTGCGAAGCAGAGGAGAGGAGATAAGAGAAGAGAAGAAGGATGCTCCGCATCCTCTTGTTCGAAAGCATGTTTGGCCGAACGATTATCGGGAACAGGCTTGGGATCGCTACGGCAAGAAAGTCGACAAGCAGCCGAGCATGGCAGCGCTCGACGGACTTTACCGCGCAGACAAGACCTCGTGGACCGAATTCATCGGTGGCGTAGACCGGCAGGCGGCAGCCGTAGAGCCGCAATACCGCCCATCACTGGAGCGCTTCATTAAGCGCCAGAAGTGGACCGACCAGCACCCCGCACGGGAGGCGAACAGTGGCACAGGATCTCACGACCTCTTCCCGCAGCCGGCTCCTTCCCGCGGTCAACGTGGCGGAACCAGCTACGATGCTGTTGTTACCGGAATGGCTGGCCTCGCAGCTCGGCGCGGTCTCCGACCTAGGAGCCGGCAGAACGGTAATGGACAGGACGACCCGGCAGATCACCGCTCGCGTCCCGACGATCCCGAAATCGAAGATGCCCACTGGAGCCCAGCGGGCCGCTATAGCGCAGCGCATCACTGAGTTGCACGCTGCTGCCCAGCCTGGACCGACCGAGGACACGATCACGCTGCTCGGCGAACTGATCCAAGAGTTCGCCCCGGCACGGCTGGACCCGAAGACGGTCGACATCAAGGCCGAAGCTTACATGGACGCGGTCGAGGATCTGCCCGCCTGGACGCTGCGTGAGGCCATTTATCGATGGCACCGCGGACAGGTGTCGGTCAGCGATCCTTCGGTCTTGGAGTTCGCACCGAAGCCGTACCGCCTGAAGGCCATCGCTGATGGCATCCTCGTGGTGGCTAAGGGTCAGGCGATCCGCCTGCAGCGCATTCTAGACGCCGAGCCCGAGGAAGAACTGTCGGACGCCGAGCGCGAGGCGAGCAGCCGGAAGATGGACGCACTGCTGCTGACGCTCTCTGACCGCGATGACGACCCGTCACGCGGATCCGCCCACGCAGACCGTCTCCGTGCTCAATCTGAGCTTCGTGATCGTGAAGCCGCTATCAAATCCAAATCCACTGAGGAGAGCGCGATATGAAGGGCAAGCACCCTAGCGGCAGGCCCATTCGCAAGCCTCAGAAGCGCGATTA
>NZ_JAKSYG010000103.1 GCF_022829725.1 Methylobacterium sp. E-005
AGATAGCCGCGGCTTCGGAGATGCCCGGCAGACTGAGAATTGCGTCTGCCGCAATCATCTCGACGGCGCCTACGACATCGTGGATGTCCTTGCTGCGAAGGACGCGATTGCACTGCTGCCGGAGGATCTGAGACCGGTGCGGATCAGGTTGGCCGTTCATTGAGTAGTCCCCACTGAGATCTGATCTGCTTCGGCGACGCGACGACGGGCTGTGAGATCTTCGGCAGAGTGCGCATCGGCTCCGCTCGCCAGCATCTGGCGGAGATCGCCACACAGCCGGCAGTTCAGGGTGATGTCCGTTCGGGTGATCGTGATCGCGCCGTTCAAAACCAGTCCCCCGTCAGCTTGCCGGTGAAGGGGCCGTATTCGGCGACGCGATCGGCCATGATGCGCTCGCGGCGCTCGGCCTCCAGTTTCTCCAGCCGCTCGCGCAGCGCCCGCGTGGTGAGCACGCAGGCGTCGATGTGATGCGACTTCCGGATGAGCTTGCCGCCGAGCTCGCGCACCCAGGCGTTCGCGTACATGTCCGCGCTGGCCTTCTCGTCCTTGGCCAGCTTCAACGCTGCGTCGCGTTCAGCCATGACCTTGTGCAGGTCGGCCTGCAGGCGGTCGATCTCGGCCTCCAGCTTGTCGAAGTGCTGCGAGGTTTCTTCGTCGGTGAACTGACGGATCTCAGCCTCGGAGCGCGGGACCGGTGCCGGCATGTGGCAGGCGTTCGGCTTCATGCCTCGGCTCCTGGTTGAAGCCGCGCGGTGCGCCGAGCACGCCACTGAGAGTTCTTGCTGAGCTTCGTCACGTCAGCGTGGTTGGCGTGAGCGCCGGAGGCGATGAGGCGCTGCATGGCCGCCCGGTGCTCGTCGGGCGTTGCCTCGTTGCGGAGGCCGTTGCAGTGCCGGCAGGCGATAGCGAGGTTGCTGATCGCAGCCGCCGAGCCTGCGCCGCATGTCGACGCCGAACATCGCCACCGAGTTTGTTGTGAAGGAATCGCTCTGATGGCTCTATCCGACGCCGTGAAGGCGGCGATCAGCCGGCTCCGCACCTTTTATGAGGGCACCAAGCCCTACAATGCCGCGACGAACCCGGGCGGCCTCCAGAACGATGGCCACCGCGTCAACTTCGTGCCGGCGCTCCAAGACGTCGGGGCGGTAGTCGCCGCCGCGGCAGACCTCGTTGATCAGGCCGCGGCCAATGCGGCCAACTCACCAAAAGCTCTGCGGGTCGATAGCGCGCAGTCCTTCGCCACTTCGGAGATCGCACAAGCTCTGATCAACATTGGGCTTTTGGCCGACAGCCTACCAATTACCGCCGCGCAGAAGAACAAGATCCTCGCCAATCTGGGCGCCGCGGCCATCCTCGCCGCTGCGGTTCAGAAGACCGGCGACACGATGAGCGGGTCGCTATCAATCGCCACCGCTGGGGGTGGTCTCCGCCTAGCGAACACGAACGCTTCTGATTGGCTGCTTCGAGGACTTACAACCAATCGGTTGCAGTTCTGTGATGGGGCCGCGACGGTAGAATATTTTTCGTTCGGCGTTGATGGGTCGATCTCGACAAGGCAGGTCGGCGATCTGGCCACGTACATCAATAATGTTGGCACCAACAATCAGAACGCGGCAGTCAATCGAAGCATCACGAGCGTTCGAATGGTATACGTTGGAGATCAAGATATCACCGTAGGATATAATGGTGGCATGCGTGAGGATTATGGCGCATCATTTGTCACCGGAAGATCTAGTATTACATCCGGCGATGGGAATGACATTATTCTTCGGGCGATGAGGTATCGACAGCTACAAATGTACACAGTCAATTCTGGCTGGTTTGCCAGTTACTATACGTGAGGGTGGCGGATGACGATCACGATCAAAGATCACGGCGTCTGGAACCTGTATGTGCCGGAGGTTCTACCCGACTGGGCGATTGAGGTTCTGGCCGGCGGCGTGCGCGCTGCCTTTAGCCGGCGGGACGGCGATGGGGTTGACTGGTACGAATACCGGATGACGCCCAACCGCTGGGCACCTGAATCGCTGGTGGCCACCACGCAGAGCTTCCCCGGCGTGGACGGCGAGACCGTGCAGGGCGTGTTCCGCGACTTCACCATGCCCTTTCCCATGGGCATGCGGGTGATCGAGATCCTGGGCGTGAGCGAGGACGACGAGAAGCCGCACAAGCTGTTTGAGCAGCAGCGGTTCGACCTCTCCACCCTGACCATCGCGCCATTCCCTGAGAAACCGGCAGCCGCCATCTCGGTCTCATCGGCGCAGGCCCTGATCCAGCTGTCCCGCATGCCACACGACGGCTCGGTGGTGCCCGGCGCCAAGAACCTCGCGGAGGCCACCGAGGCCCTCGTGGCGCAGTCCGGCGACTACGAGCTGAAGACGTGGTTCGCCCGCGCTCAGCGGTGGGTGATCACCAACCCGAACGTGCGGAAGATCGGCGCCGCCTTCGGTCTTAGCGACGACGAGATCCTGTCCGCTTTCCAGGCCGCCCAGCAGATCGCGGAATAGCTGCTCGATTTCGCCTCGCGCCACGCTGAGCCGGGCGAGCCCCACCACCCCTAAAAACCGAGGCCCACCATGACGCGCGTGCTCGTGGCGCTGGCGCTTGCCTGCGCGCTCATCTCGCCTGCCGCTGCGGTTCGGCGTCCACGCGGGCATTGCGTGCCGGTCTTCGTTGAGGGCGTCGGCACCGTCCGGGTCTGCCCGCCGCGCTCGCACGCGAGGCGGCCATGAACGCCTTGGCGACAGCGTCACGCGGGGCCTGCATGCGTCGGAGGATCATCTCCCGAACTCAGCACGGGACGCGCGACGCCAAGTCACTGAGCCGCCGGTTGAGAGCTTCAACGCCGGCGTTGAGGCACGGCGCACACTCGATGGCATCCTGCGTGAGGAGGATATCGGCGAGTCGCTGCATGGGCCGGATCGCGTCGTTCGGTTCCCGCGGTTCAGGATCGAGATGTTCGCCAAAATGGACCCGGCGAAGGTCGCGACCATCCTGGCGCTCGCCAGCCTCGAGCAGCACGAACTCGCCGCGCTCATCCGGCTCGCCCGCCGCGAAGCCGACCGCACGGGTCGGCCGAATCGATGCCGCGGAGCCCGACACGCAGGCCGTCGTCCCCAGGCTGGACCGTGAGGATGCCCTGGCGCCCCGCCAAGCCCACGGTTCGCGCGTAGGCCGGG
>NZ_JAKSYG010000106.1 GCF_022829725.1 Methylobacterium sp. E-005
CGTGCTGGGCGAGCCGGCGATCGACATCATCGGCCTGCCGAACCGTGGGCGCTCCGGCGAACCCCTGATCGACACCATCGTGGAAGCGGTCTCGCGCAGCCTTTCGGGCCTGTCCCGGGGCAAGCTCAAGGATTCGGAGGGTGGCCCGCGAAGCGGGTCGGGAGAGGGGAGCGCCGGTGCAGAACCAAGCTCAGCGCTGCGTGAAGGCCTCGCCTTTTCCTGAACCGGGTTTCCCCTCTCCCGACCCCTGCTGACGCAGGGGCCACCCTCCCCCGCAGAGGGGGGAGGGAGAGCGCTTGGGGGATCTGGTCTGCCCTCAGGATGAAGGCGGGTGGGAGAGGCGAGCAACAACAATACAGGGAGGGTTGGATGGCGCAGACCATCGGGTTCATCGGTCTCGGCAAC
>NZ_JAKSYG010000118.1 GCF_022829725.1 Methylobacterium sp. E-005
GTTGCGGGTTTGAGCGTGCGCGAGGCCGCCGCCGAGGCGACTGGATCGAAGCGGGCTACTGCATCTCGGAAACCCCTATCGCCCAAGGCCGAGCACGACTTCACCGAGTTGAAGCAGATCTGGGAGGAGGCGAAGGACAAGCCCGATTGGCAGGAAGGGGCGGCCCGCGAACTATTCCGCGTCGGCTACATCACCAAGCAGCAGCGCAACGACATCATCCGCGGCATCTGGGCGAAGCACTACGCCCACCTAACCGATGCGGATCGGAAGGAAGCTGCAAAGCGCGCGGCCGAGATGTTGGTTGAAAGGATTCCGCGGGAAACGCTGCTCAAACACATCCCGCGGCTCAAGCACGTGCCAGCCAGCGATATCGCGATCGCCATGGGAGACGTGCAGGAGGATCGGAGGCGCCGGGCAGCTGAAGGTTAGGCCTAACCCCGTCCAACGATCAGATGCCGACGCTGGCCGCGCCGGCTTCAGCTGCCTGCTTGACGGTGGCGCCTCTGCGAAGCGCTGCAGCTATCGCAGCCGAAGCTATGTCAATTGCCTCGGCCCGCTCGTCGCCAAAGTCACGCGTGCTGTTCGTGCCAGCGCTCGGCCGTGCGTGGTAGTTGTCTGGGAAGCTATTGCCCATACGAGTTTTCAGCATATTGGTGGCAGCGCGGTAATCGGCATCGAAGTTTCTGCTCTTATCCGCCGCTCGTTCTTCGTGTGCTCCGACTTCACGCACTCTCGGCATGCCGGAGCTTTTCTGCCCTCGGTCTTTGCCGGTGATGAGTTCGATCACCTTGGTGAGCAGCCAACCGATCGCGTTCATTGGGGCGTCCTGAGCGGGCAGCAGCGGACGCACCCCGTCGAACAGGTCAACGCATCACGGCGGCCTTCGGACTCAGAGGTGCGCCATGCCGCCTTCTAATCGGCAGCTCACTGCATCTGAGCGCGGTCTTCGTGGTCATCTCCGGCTTGCTGGTCCATCGCTGATTTTCGTTGCCGACAGGTTAACTGATCACGACCAGATCAGGCCGCGCTCATCCACAGGAGACAGTCATGGTTGTCGAAACCTTAAACACCGGGATGGGGTGAAGCAGGGCACGCCGATCCAAGCAAAACTGCCCAATTAAAGCTGCATCCGCCGATGCCATTGCCGTCCCAGGGCAAACAAACATCGCAGTGGAGTGCAGTGAAGCGTTATGAGCCAATGACTTAGCACAAGACAAGCGCTATCTTACCCAACCGATGTCTAATAAGGCGTGTGGATCGGTGGCAGATAGCCCGACCATTGCAGTTCAGAAGCCGTCACACCGGAGCCGTGTCACGAACGGCAGCGTGCTGCTGCAGAACGTGGACGGGCGTTCGGGCTGGGCGCGGCGCATGCGGGACCTCATGGCCCTGCACCTATCCGACCTCGGCGGCGGGGCTGCGGTGTCGGCCGCGGAGAAGTCGATCGTCCGCCGGATCGCGACGCTGACTGTCGAGCTGGAGCGGATGGAGGAGCGGTTCGCCACGGGCGGCGAGGCCGACGCCGACGCCCTCGACCTCTACAGCCGCACCTCCGGAAACCTTCGCCGCCTCTTGGAGGCCATCGGCCTGACGCGCCGCGCTCGCGAAGTCACGCCTGCCCTCTCCACCTGCATTGAGGGGCGGCTGACATGAGGGACTTAAATGCCCGCCTCCAGAAGCTGGAGAGGGCCATCCGCCCACCGCAGCAGCGTAAAGTTCGGCAGTTCGTGATCGAAGGGCCAAAAGGTCTGCAAGTCGAGGCTGCTGAGGCTTTCCTCCGTAAATGCGGTCACGACCTTAGAGACGAGGACCACAACATCATCCGGATCATCATCGGCGCCGAGAACGGGCGGCCGGTCGACCTGCGGCTGAAGGACATTACGGCGAGGTACAGCCGATGAAGGCGTCGCTGTATTCTGGCTGCTTTAACAACCGGGCGAAGGGTGGACTGGACTAATGCCGGGCAATGGAAGGCCATTTGAGGCTGGCCAGAGCGGCAACCCGGCCGGTCGGCCCAAAGGGTCGCGCAATCGCACCACCCAAGCGGTCGAAGCCATTCTGGAGGGTGAAGCCGAGACCCTGACCCGCAAGGCTGTCGAGATGGCTTTGGACGGCGACGGTCCGGCGATGCGGTTGTGCCTCGACAGGCTATGCCCGCCCCGAAAGGACAGGGCCATCACGTTCGACCTGCCAGAGATCGAGACGACGGCGGACCTTACCCGGGCGACGCGAGCCCTACTGCAGGGCGTCGCGGACGGTGAGATCACCCCGGCTGAGGCTAGCGAGATGTCCAAGCTAGTCACCGCGCACATCGAGGCGGTGAAGATCGTGGATCTCGCTGCTCGGGTCGCTGCGCTAGAGGAAACCAAGCAAGGCTTGGGAGCTCGGCGATGAAGGATTTACTGTCAGAGCGCGTTCGAAGACTGGAAGCGCAGGTTATACTGCCCACGGCCGGCAAGCATCTCGCCTTTCAGGTCGCGGCGCCGAGCAAGACGCCGGTTGGCGACATCGTCGCCTTCCTGCGCGAGCGCGGGCACGCCATTCACGACGGCGACGACGTGTTCGTGATGAACGTGGGCGCTCACGGAATGGCCGAGGGTCAGGCGACGCGAGACCTATCGACTTCATTGCTTACGGAAGAGCTGCGGGCCGCTGCACCTGCCAGTGGAACATGGCCCAAGGGCCCGGGCTGGTTCGCGTTCAAGCTCGACAGCCCGGGGCAGCATGAACAGTCGAGCGAAGCGCGCTTCGTTCTGTAGACCACATCTCTTGATGGAACCAAGACATGCCGAGGCGCCAAGCCCGAGTATCAATCAAGGCCGAACCGCAGACGGATAAGGACGGCAAGGTCGTTGGACCGCCGAACCCCGGCCGGGATGAAGGCAAGGTCTTCGTTCTTACGGAGCTGTCGGCCAAGCGAGCGGACAGTTGGGGCCAGCGGGCGTTGGTCGCTTTGACCCATGCCGGCGCCGAGCTGCCCGACGAGATCATGACCGCGGGCATGGCCGGCTTTGCCATGATGGGCATGCAGGCTCTGTCCGGCCTTAAGTGGGAGGAGATCGACCCTCTTTTGGAGGAGATGTTCACCTGCATCCGGATCTGCCCGGATCCAAGCCACCCTGACACGGTGCGTGACCTCGTTGAGGACGACATCGAGGAGGTGGCTACACGCTGGAAGCTGCGGGTTGAGGTGCTGGCTCTTCACGTCCGCCCTACCAATCCCGTCGCCCCCTAGACCTCGGCACAGCCGGCGGCGACGACCTGCCCAAGAGGTGGAAGGACTACCAGAACATCTCTCGTTCCATCGCCATCGTGATCGCTGAAGGTCTCGCTACGATGGAACAGCTCGACACGATCTACGGCAGCCAGGACTTAGCCGATTTCGTCGAGATCATTGCTGTGAACCAGCACAACACGCGGCTGTTGCAGCCGAAGAAGTAGGTCCGAGGGGCTAGATATGAGCAGTGGCGCAGGGAACGCAGACGGCTCGGATCCCATCGGGCAGATGGGTGCGCGGGATGCCAATTCCGCCTTCAATCAGCACCAGTTTCAGCAGCGGCAGATCTTCGGCGAGAAGCGATTCCACTTCACGGGCGAGATCGTAGCGGTTCACAACCGCAACAGCCTGACCGAGCCCTGCACCGTCGATGTTAAGCCGCACGTCAAGCAGATGGACGGCGCGGGCAACACGACATCGCACGACATCATCTACGGGATTGCGGTGCCGCGCAGCCAGTCGGGCGGCAGCGTCTTCATCAATGACCCGCAGGTCGGCGACCCGGCCAACTTCTCCGTTCTGGATCGGGACCACTCATCCGTACAGGCCAACGACTGGGTGGAGAGCAACCCCGGGTCGTACCGCCGTCACAGTATGTCGGATGCGATCTTCCACGGCGTATTGCCGCGGAAATCTCAACCGGTAACGCAGCACTTCATGTTTACCGACACCGGGATCGACTGTGCGGACATGAACAAGAACACGTTCAACAGCTCGTCCGCTGGGTGGAACTTCAACGGCGCGATCATCGACCAGAAGGGCAACTTCACGGCCCCCGGTAACGTCACGGCTGGCAAAGGCTCGGCGGATCAGGTTGACCTTCAGGGCCACTCGCACAGCGGCAACGGCGCCGCGCCCACGGCAGGGAGCTAAGTCATGGGCGCCACACCCACCCCTGATGTCGTGAGCGTCCCTGATGTTGACGGCGTGCCGAACGTGCTGTTCGCGCCGGGTTTTGCGGACGGCATCGCTCTCGCTACGGCCGATGATCCCGCGGCGCTGTCTTTCTTCAGCGGTGTCATCGCGCCTCAATGGGGACTGTATCTCGGCGGCGCACCCGTCGTCTCAGCGGATACCATCATCGCTTTTGACGGCAAGCAAGAGTTCGTCATCGCGGACTATCTGCTGGAGCGCGGTGCATTCGAGAGCTACAACAAGGTCCAGATCCCGTTCGACGTGCGATTGGTCTTTGTCGCGGGCGGAAGCGAGGCTAACCGCGCGGCTCTCCTGGCATCCGTCACGGCCATCGCTGGCGACTGCAACGTCTATGACGCGGTGATGCCCGAGAAGGTCTTTCAGAACGTCAACATCATTCACTACGATTTCCGGCGAACCGCCCAGAACGGCGTAGGCCTCCTGAGCGTCGCGCTTTGGTGCCAAGAGGTTCGGCAGGCGTCGGCGACATACCCGAGTGCCAGCGGGGGCGTCGGCGATACGGCGGCCCCGTCCGGTGCAAGCCCTGTAGACGGTGGCACGGTCCAGGCGACGGACGCCACGGCTGCACAGGTCGCCATGGTTCAGTCGCAGGACTTCTCGGGCGGCTACAACGTCAGCGGGTTCAACGTGAATGCGACCGCCACCGCTGATGTCGGTGAGTTGACGGCTTTCGACCCAGCGACCGGCCAGCCGATCCCCGAGGCGACTGTGCCGGGCAGCGCGTCCGCGCCGGTCACGTCCTCCACTATCAGCGGCCTGCCGCCGGCCGGTCCCGACAGCTTCACCAATCTCAACGTCGGCTCGGTGCCGGGCGTCTCCTGACCCGGGAAAGTCGCATGTCAGTGGATGCACGCCCGTGACTTTCGCCAAGAAATACATCGATGTGAAGATCCAGCTTGAGAAGGGCGACTTCCCCGGCGGCGGTAATAGCCTGACGCTGAAGGGCCATCGCGTCGAGGCGGCCATCGAACAGAACGGATCGCCTGACACGGGCAAGGCCACGGTCAGCATCTACGGCTTGTCCCTGTCTGTGATGAACAGCCTCACGGTGCTGCCGCAGAACATGACGGCGATCGGGCAGAACACCGTCACCATCATGCCCTACGAAGAGGGTTCGGCGCCCAGCATCGCCTACAAGGGGACGATCTTCCAGGCTTTCCCCGATCTGCGGTCGCAACCCACTGCGGCTTTCAGGATCGACGCTCTCACGGCGCTCTATCAGGCCGTGCAGACCGCCAAGCCAACCACCGCTCCCGGCTCATCCGATGTCGCGACCCTGATGGAGCAGCTCGCCGGAATGGCGCAGCTCACGTTGGAAAACAACGATGTGAACTGCAAGGTTCGGAACGTCTATCTGCCGAGTTCGCCAAGGCAGCAGATCAAGCAGTTGGCCGATGCCGCCGGCATCAATTGGGTGATTGAGAACGACACGCTCGCAATCTGGCCTAGAAACGGCAGCCGCAAAGGAAACGCCGTCAAGATCAGCTCATCGACTGGAATGGTGGGGTATCCCACATATTCAGCCAGCGGCATTGATGTGACGACGTTGTTCAATTCGAATTACAGGTACGGCGGCAGTGTCGAAGTTCAGAGTGATCTGACGCCAGCCTGCGGGACGTGGTACATCGTCAATATCGTTCACGAAGTCGAGTGCGAGAAACCAGGCGGCAAATGGTTCACTACGCTGTCTTGTTCGCGCTTGCAGATTTGAGGGCTGACTGATGCCTACGGTTGTGGATGCTTTGATCGTGACCTTAGGCTTGGACCCTAAGGATTTCACGAAGGGTCAGCGCGAGGCTGCCAAGGCGGCGGTCCAAGGCCAGAAGGACATCGAGAAGGCTGCCCTTGCACAGGAGAAGGCGGCGGTTCGTGCGGCCCGAGAGACCGAGAAGGCGGCCAAGCAGGAGGCCAAAGCCCACCGCGACGCCGTCAAGGAGATGGAACGGGACGAGCGGGCAGCGGCTAAGGAAGCCGAAAGGCGCGCCAAGGAAGTTGCTCGGGCTCACGATCAGGCGGCGGACTCGCTCAACCGCTTGGGTCGGAATGCCCTGAAGCTGTTCGCCATCTTCACCGGGGGCAGGGCGGTCGGCCAGTTCGTGACCGACATCGGCAAGGCTGACGCTGCGATAGGCCGGATGGCTGACCGTCTCGGGATCGCGCCTGAACGGATCGCGGCCTTCGACAATGCGGTGAAGCGGGCGGGCGGTACGGCGGGTGAAGGGTCCGCTTCGTTCCAGCAGCTATCGGATACCCTCAACGAGCTGCGCACCTCGGGCAATGCCTCGGCCCTCGTGCCGTTCGCCCGGCTACAGGGCATCAGCGGCCAGCAGATCCGCCTCAACGGCAAGCTGGAGGAGTCCTTCGGCGATCTCGCGGAAGCCGCCAAGGGCACGGCCGAGAAGGCGGGAGCCTCGACGGCGAGCTTCCTGCTGAAGCAGGCGGGCTACAGCGAGGCCACCATCAACCTGCTGCTGAAGGGCAGGAAGGCCGTCGAGGAAGCCCTATCGCGGTCTCAGAAAGCGGGGCTCGTGTCCAAGGCCGACTCCGACGCGGCACGCGCCTTGGGCGAGCAGTACGAGGATCTGTCCGACCGGGTGACGGACTTCGGCCGGAAGATCAGCACCGCCCTGACACCGGTCATCACGGATCTGATGAAGCGGTTCGCCGACTGGCTGGACCTGAACAAGGACTGGCTCAAGGACGACATTGTCGGCGAGGTCACTAAGTTCGCGACCGAGCTACGCAAGATCCCGTGGGATGACGTCGGCAAGGGCATCAAGGCATTCATCCAGGGGGCCAACAGCGCCGCGCAGGCGGTCGGCGGCTGGACACGTGTCGCGGAGATCTTCTTCGGCCTCTGGGCACTCAGCAAGGTCGGCAAGGTACTCGCCAGCATCGCCTTGATCCGAAGCGCCCTGGTCGTCGGTGACACGTCGCTGCTGGCGGCAATGGCCCGCGTAGGCCTGCCGGTGGCGATCGGCGCGGCTGCGATGGGGCACGGGTTCCAGACGCCCGAGGAGGCCGCCAAGGATCCTGATCAGGCCGTGCTGCAGAAGGACGGTGTCGACCGGCGGGCACGGGTGCGGGGCGCCATCGGTGGCGCGTGGGAGGCTACGAAGCGGTTTGGTAGGCGGATCCTCGGCGGCGGCGGCGAAGATGCTGGTGAGAATGGCGGTATGCGCACGCGCGCCCATCGCGGCCTGGACAAGCTGGCGCAGAGTGCGAACGTCAAGGCGATCACAGGTGAGCTTCGAAACGCGGGCTATGGTGACAACGCCATCGCGGCCGTTGTCGGCTCAATGGAGACAGAGAGTACCTTTAATCCCCGCGCGCGCAACAATGTAAGCGGCGGCCATACCGGCCTTTGGCAATGGGACCGAAATCGTTGGCCTAAGGTCAAAAGATGGATCGAGGCCCAAGGCGGCAATCCATACGACGCGGCATGGCAGACGAAGGCTTGGGTTGCGGAGCACAACGCAAAACCGGGCGATGCCATCTATGACCACCCTCGGACGGAACGGGGCGGCGCAATCCTGCGGAACAACCCGACTATTGAGGATGCCATTCATGGCGTTCGCGAAAGCGAACGGTTCGGCCCTGGCGAAGAAGGTGGGCGGGCTCGCCACGCTCGGGAATGGCTGCCGCAAATCCGATCCTCGGCGCAGCGAGATAAGGATATCGCCACTATACAGGCCGGTCCGCGCAAGCCGGAAAGCAATACCTTACCCAACGGTGCACCAGCCGTCCTTAAGCCCAACAGCATGCCGGATGCGCCTGGACAGACGATGGGTGAAGCAAGCAAGCGAAAGCCCATGGCATCGCTACTCTACGGCGATACACCTCCGGCCGCTCGCATCGGTGCCGCGGCTGTGGTGGCGCAGGCTAGCTCGGCACAGGCCGACCGACTGGCCTCAATCAGCAACGATAACCGGAGCGTCAGCACGTCAAGGGCCGAGTCCCACTTCCATGGCGATATGATCTTCCAGAATGCCGGGGACAGCCGTGAGATCGCCAACAACCTGCGAGATCGGCTGAAGGAACGGCAATTCGTCCAGGCAGCGAACTACGGGCAGGGCTAGCACCTGCATCATCGGCGAGGGCCGCAAACCTGCAAGAACAATTGGTCCGCCTGGATGATGCTATTGGGGTCAGCCACGGACACCCAAGGGCCGCCATCGCGAGACGGTCTATATGCTCCGTCCCCGGCAACGATTACAGTGGGACGCCTGCAATTAATTTGAAGCTCAAGTTTTTCTCGGGATTTGTTGCTTTGAATACAATTTGCCCAATCTTTATCTGATGGATGAACGTCTTCGTATCTTTCACAGTATTCCGAGATATTGGTTTTCAATCTCTGTGCGGACAACTCATGAAGACCAGTGGCTGCGACGCGATGAGAGACCACCGTGCTACCGACACCGTTGGACGATAGTGAGATGACATCGCCAACATCAATAGCACGAGCGCCGGAGATAGACGCAGCAAAGATCACAGCGGCGAGGGCGTAGCGCATCCCGGCAAGATGGGCGCAGGTAACGCGGCTGTCGAGATGCCTTGGCTGTTCCTCGTGACCTCGCCGAGGTAAAGCCGCCTATGGATCCCACCATCGTCAAAGCCCTCGCCCTGATCGAGGATCATCACGTCGAGCACGGCATCCCGACGGTGCTGGAGATGCGCGACATCCGGGCGAAGATGGAGGCTGAGGCGACCGGGCACGCGACGGCCGCGGAGATGGTGCATGACACGTTCACGGCTATGGGATACCGGATCGAGATGGTCGACGGCGTGATCTACCGCCTGGAGCAGTAAGAGGAGGCTGCGGTTGCTGATCCCCGCTTCTCGCGGCTACAGCCTGCCCGTGCCAGACAAGCTCAATGCCCTCTTCGAACGCTTCGAGGGACACCAGGGCATACTTGTCATGACGCTGTACAAAATAACGATCTCTTAAACCTTGGCATGCCAACGGTCGACGAAAGCGAATACCGGCGAGATACGTCATGCCCCCGCTTTCCCGGCTACTTCGTCCGCTCCGCTCCGCCCGGACGTGGATCATCTTGGGCGTTTCAGCACCTGTCGGGATGCTCGCGGCATCAGGTCTGATGCTCGCCGACCTACGTCAGGACGCCTGGGATAAGGCTGAGCAGACCTCCAAGAACCTCGTCCAGGTTCTGGAACGCGATATCGCTCGCAACATCGAGATGTACGATCTCTCGCTGCGTGCTGTCGTCGACAACCTGAAGGTCTCCGGCGTCGATCAGATCGGTCCCGCGCTGCGCCAACTCATCCTGTTCGACCGCGCGGCCACGGCCCAGGACTTGGGCGTCATGCTCGTCTTCGACGAGAACGGCGACAACATCATCGATGCGGGTGCGGTGCCAGCTCGCAAGATCAACAACGCCGATCGCCCCTATTTTCAGGAGCACAAGGCTCAAGCCGATCTCGGCCTCTTCATTGGCAAGCCGATGGTCTCTCGCCTGACAGGAGCCCAAACGCTCGCGTTCAGTCGCCGCATCGACAAGCCTGACGGCAGCTTCGGTGGCGTGGTGCTCGGCACTCTGAAACTGTCCTACTTCACGCGACTTTTCAGCCAGATCGACCTCGGTCGGGATGGGGCGATCAATCTGTACCTGCGGGACGGCACGCGCATCATGCGCCACCCCTACTCGGAAGCCGATATCGGCGTGAACATCGCAGGTGCCCCGACCTTCAAGGGCTTTCTGCGTGAGCACAGCGGCAGCTTCGTTGAGACCTCCGCCCGGGACGGTATTGAGCGGCACTACACCTTCACACGTATCGGCCACCTGCCATTGATCTTGAACGTCGCTCTGTCGACGGAAGAGATTGAGGCTGATTGGCGCGTGAAGGCGCTCACGATCGGTATCATCGTACTGATGCTGTGCGGTCTCACGATCGCACTCTCCCTACTATTCGGGCGCGAGCTGCGACGCCGCGAGGTGATACAAGCCGAACTCGCCAAGCTCTCGCTCACGGATGCCCTGACGGGGCTACCGAACCGTCGCGCCTTTGAGGACGCGTTCGCCCGGGCATCAGGTGGCGCGAGGCGCTCGGGCAAGCCTCTGTCCCTGCTCATCGTTGATGCAGACCACTTCAAGCGGTTCAACGACCGCTATGGGCATCAGGTCGGAGACGAAGTGCTGCGAGGCTTGGCGTGCAGCCTCTCGGCCAGCGTTCATCGTCCGCATGATCTGGTCAGCCGGGTCGGTGGAGAGGAGTTCGCCATCCTCCTGCCGGACACCGATCAAGCAGGAGCCCTGCGCATCGCCGAGAAGGTCCACGCCGATGTATCGACCCTGGCGATTGGCTCCGCGGGCATCGGTGCCGGTGCAGTCACGGTGAGCATCGGACTCGCTGTCGGCGTGCCAAGCGGCGCGGAGACCGTGGGGCCGACCGACCTCTACCACCTCGCGGATGGTGCGCTCTACGAAGCCAAAGAAGGCGGTCGGAACCAAACCCGCTGTGCGAAGCCGCATGATCCGGTCATCACGCCGCTGAAGCACGCGCTTCGACTGATGCGCTGAGCGTACCAGTCCGCATTGGTGCCATACCGCAACCCCCATGCCCATCCGGCCCGAGCAACGCTTCTTCTACCCCATCGATTGGCCACGACTCTCGGCTGCGATGCACAACTTCCTGTAGGCTTTCACTGTCTTTCAACCACAGCTTTAACTCGTTCAAGTTACTGACCGATCCAGTAGCAATCTTGGCTTTATGACGTGAGATGACGGCCCCTCGACGTCGTCCTGACTGAGCAAGCCATGATCCGCGTCCTCACCTGTGTCGCGCAGCAGCATGATTTGCGCCTCGTCGCACTCTCGGCCGTGATTTGCGCCCTCGGGTGCTTCGCGACCGTCACCCTGATCGCGCGGGCTGAGGCTGGTTCCCGTTCGCTGCTTCGGGCTCTCGTTCCGGCTGCTACTATTTTCGGTGGCAGCGTCTGGTCGCTGCACTTCGTCGCCATGCTGGCGTTCCGGACCGAAGCGCAGGTCGCCTTCGATCTCGACTTCACGGCAGCCTCGATCGTCGTGGCCATCGCCGGCTCCCTGGCCGCCCTGTCCCTGTGGCGTTGGCTGTCCACCGTCCCGCTGGGCATCGTGCTGGCAGGCACCGTGCTCGGTCTCGCGATCACCGGCATGCACTATCTCGGCGTCGATGCGATGGCCGCCTCCAGCCTCGTGCTGTTCGATCCCTACTACGTCGCCGCCTCGATCCTGGTCGGCGTCGCGTTCTCCATCCTCGCCCTGGCGCGTGCCGGCAGGCTGACGAGCTTCGGCCGCCGCATCGAGGTCACCGGCTGGTTCGCGCTGGCGATCTGCGGCCTGCACTTCACAGGTATGACCGCCGTCACGGTCGCGCCGATCGCGCTGCGGGAGGGCGAGAGCTACGTGCTCGGCTCGACCCCGCTCGCCCTGACGGTCGCTGCCGTCAGCCTCGCGGTGCTGATCGCCGGCCTCGTCGCCCTAGCGCTGCAGCAGCATCTCTCGCAACGTGATCGGCGTGACCTCAGCCGCATGCGCCTGCTCAGCAATCTCGCGCACGAGGTGCTGTTCATCCATCGCGACGGCGAGGTGCTGGAGGTCAACGATGCCGGCGGTCGCTTGTTCGGGATGGCCCCCGACCAGATCGTCGGCCGGCCGGTGCTCGACCTGTTCTCGCAGGCCGACGTCCCGGCGCTGCTGAGGCGCACGCGCTGCCGCTCGGAGGATCTGCGACCCGAGGAGTTCGAGATCCGCACCGCCGCCGGCACGCACGTGCCGGTCGAGTTGTCCTGCCGCACCATCGAGTTCGGCGGCAAGCCCGCCACCGCGGTCGCCCTGCGCGACCTCACTGCCCGCAAGCGCGACGAAGCGCGTATCCGCCACCTCGCGCTGCACGACGCCTTGACCGACCTGCCCAACCGCTACCTGCTGGAGCAGCGCCTCGGTCCGGCACTTGAGGCCGCAGCCCTAGACGGGACCAGCGTGGCGGTGATCTACATCGACTTGGACCGGTTCAAGGCGGTCAACGATGTCCATGGGCACGCAGCAGGCGACGCCCTCTTGGTCCAGGCGGCCAAGCGCATGCTGACCGAGCTGCGCCCAAGCGACACCCTGGCGCGGATCGGTGGAGACGAGTTCGTAGTGCTGCTCACCGGCGCGCGCGCGCCGCAGCGGGTCGCGAAGATCGCCGGTCGCCTCGTTGAGGGGCTGCGTCGCCCGTTCCAGATCGACGATTACCGTGTCGAGATCGGCGCTTCGGCTGGCGTCGCCCTGTTCCCTGCGGACGGCAGCACGACTGAAACGCTACTGCGCGCGGCCGACACCGCCCTGTACCGCGTCAAGTATGAGGGCCGGGGCTCCGTGCGCTTCTTCGAGCCGGCGATGGACGCCCAGCTGCGGGCGCGTCAGCGGCTCGAACACGAGCTCGGTGGGGCAATCGCCCGCGACGAACTGCGGCTGTTCTACCAGCCGATCGTCAACGGCCGCACCGGCGAGATCGAGACCTTCGAGGCGCTGATCCGCTGGCAGCACCCGGAGCGCGGCTTCGTCTCGCCGGCCGAGTTCATACCGGTGGCGGAGCAGACCGACTTGATCGGGCGTATCGGCGCGTGGGTGATCGACACCGCCTGCGCGGCGGCCGCGGCGTGGCCGCAGCCATGGCGGGTGTCGGTCAACGTCTCGCCGACCCAGTTCCGGCAAACTGACATCCCGACGCTGGTCGCGACAGCACTGGAGCGGCACGACCTCGACCCGGCACGGCTGGTGGTCGAGATCACCGAGAGCGTGTTCATCCAGGACGCATCGACTGCGGTCGCGGTCCTGACGCGGCTGCGGGGGCTGGGCGTGCGGCTGGCGCTCGATGACTTCGGTACCGGGTACTCGTCGCTGAGCTACCTGCAGCAGTTCCGGTTCGATAAGATCAAGGTCGATCAGTCGTTCGTGCGGCGGCTGGGGCAGGACGCCGACACGCTGGCGATCGTGCGGGCGATCGTGAACCTCGGGCACAATCTCGGCCTGCAGATCACGGTCGAGGGGGTCGAGACCGCCGAGCAGCTGGCGATCCTTCGCGAGCTGCACTGCGAGCAGATGCAGGGCTACCTGTTCGCGCGCCCTGCAGCGGTGCTGGGTGTGTCGGAGCTGGAGCTGGCCCGGTTGCGGGCGTTGTTTGTCGAACAGCCGCTGCTGGCTATGGCTTAAGCTCGACGCGGTATCGGGGCTGAACGATCCGGAACATTCGGCAGAACTGTTGCTCGCATCGACGTCGTAGATACGGACGGCAGAACTGCTGGGTTATGAGGTAGCGCTCGCGATCGCCCGGATCTGTGGCCAACGCGGATCTCGGTCCGCGCTGGCTTTGATGGCCTGTTCTAGGGCCTTGGCAAGGCCTTCAGCGCCATCCTGGTCAAGCTGCTGCGATAGCAGGTAAACCTCGGCCACAGCTGCTTCACGCGGCACGCACGGTAGCGAGGAACCGACCGACTTCGGCCGCGAGGTGCTCGGACTGGCGCGACAGTTCCGAGGCCGCATCCAACACTTGGCTCGCAGCTGCGCCCGTCTCCTCGGCTGCATTCGCGACGCCGGCGATGTTGTGTGTCACCTCGCCGGTGCCCATCGCCGCCTGGCTGACGTTGCGCACGATTTCCTGTGTCGCCGCCCCCTGTTCCTCCACGCCCGCGGCAATCGAGGTCGCCACGCCGCTGATCTCGCGGATCCGTCCGGTGATGCCCGTGATCGCCGTGACCGCCTGCCCGGTCGATGCCTGGACCTGAGCGATCTGTCCGGAGATTTCGTGTGTCGCCTTGGCGGTCTGCTCGGCCAGCGCCTTCACCTCGGACGCGACCACCGCGAAGCCCTTGCCGGCGGCGCCCGCGCGGGCCGCCTCGATGGTGGCGTTGAGCGCCAGCAGGTTGGTCTGGCCAGCGATCGACGAGATCAGCCCGACCACGTCACCGATCCGCGCGACGGCGCCGCTCAGCTCCTGCACCAGAACACCGGCCTGATCGGCTTCGCTCACCGCGAGGTGGGCGAGACTCGCCGATCCGTCCACCTGCCGTCCGATCTCCTGAACCGACGATCCGAGTTCCTCGGCGGCTGCCGCGACGGTGTTGACGTTGGACGCCGCCTCTTCGGCCGCCGCCGCGACCGCGCCGGACTGGGCGGAGGTTTCACCCGCCATCGCCGACATCGAGCCGGCGGTAGCCTGCAACTCGGTCGCGGCCGCCGAGACCAAGCCGATGATCCCGCCGACCGCCTGCTCGAAGCCGTCGGCCATCTGGCGCATGCCGGCCTTGCGCTGTTCCTCGGCTGCCAGCCGCGACTGTGCGGTCTCCGCCTCCAGTGCCCGAGTACGGATCAGATTGTCCCTGAACACCTGCACGGCGGCCGCCATCTCGCCGATCTCGTCACGGCGGTTCTGGTAGGGTACCTCGGCTGCTGCATCGCCACCGGCGAGCACCCCCATCGCCCGCGTCATGGTCTGGATCGGGCGGGAGATGCGCAACAGGGCGAAGGCGGCGGCCGCGCAAGCGGCGGTGAGTGTAAGGGCCACGGCGACGTAGGCGGCCAATGCGGCGGTATCGGCTTCGGACACGGCCAAATCGGCATCCCGGCGAGCGCCTTGCTCGTTCAGGGCGACATCACGCGAGAGATCGGCCCGAGCTTCGTCGTACAGACTAGCGGTGTCGGGCGCGGTCATCAGCTTGAGGGCGGACGACTGTTGCCCGGACTCCATCAGGCGACGCATCTCGGCGTCGGCCTGCTCGAAGCGCTTCCAGACAGAAGCGAAGGCGTCATAGATGGCGCGCTCCTCGTTCGAGGAGATCAATGGCTCGTAGGCCTTGCGCGCTTGCGTGAGCTTATCGTGGGTCGCGGCGAGCTTGGCCTCGTTCTCAGCCAAGTGAGCTGGCGTATCCGACAGGGTCAGCAAGCGCAGCTGCTTGATCCGAACCTCGGACGCGGCGGCCCGGATCTCGTTCACAGTGACGACCGATGGCAGCCAGTTCGATGCGACCTCGGTGACGGAGTGACGGATCCCAGCCAGCTCGAAGATCGAGAGTGAGCCCTGACCTGCCGCGATGAGGGCGAGCAGGCCGAAGGCAGCCGAGAGTGCCGCCTTGAGCGAGAGGTGCAGGCGCATAATCATATCACCCGAATAGGAATGTAAGCTGTGCTAGCCTCCGAAGACCGGAGACAAACTTCATATCGGATTTAGGCAATTCGGTTAATTAACTGCTACTTATGAATTAAAACTATAAAACGTTACGCGTTAGTCGTAGCCTCGGTGTTTAGAAGCACCACTGTCTCAACCGTGAATTGCTATCTACAACTATGAGTTTAAACATGGCGACAGACAATAACCACAAGGCCGTGAATATCGTCAATCTGTCCCGCAACTGAATAAGTTCGACGCCCTGCCTACCCTAGGCGAAGGAAGCCTTTCGGTGAAAAGCTCGCCCAGGTGAAACTTCGGCTGAGGCCAGCACGTACCGCTCACCCATGAGCGAACGACACGACAAACCCTCGCCCCTGGATGCCGCGTTAGCTGCGCAGATCCATGCTGCCCGCATCCGGGGTGCCTACTCGATCGAGACCCTGGCGGCAGTCGCACAGGTCACCCCCGAGGTGATCGCCAGCCTTGAACGAGGCGGGCCGATCGCCGACGCCGGGGCACGAGACCGTGTCATGGACGTGCTTGGCCTGCGTCCGGATAGCCAATTCTCTCCTGCCAAGCCGATTGATTACAGCCGACGCACATCGGACTGAGATGGACACGGGTTGCCCCCGTCTGCTCGGCCTCCTCCCGCCACGCGTGCCGCTCGGTCCGCATCGCCTCAACGAGCGCGTGCATGTTACCGGCGTCGGTTGCGGTCTCGACGAGCATATCTTGAGCGGAGGCTAGTTGCTTGCGCAGCTCGGCGTTCTCAGTCGCCAGCGCTAGGAGCAGAGCGGCCACCACATCGCTCATTCCTGCTCCCGTACACCCCGAGCCAGCGCGTCTAGCTGGGTGCCGACTCGGTCGCAATTGCGTTCGTTGACCGCGACTGCGCCGGCGAGGCCGCACCGAGGCCCGCCGTCTCAAGACGACCCCGGTGCGGCTCTTCCGGCGCGCGGCCGGAGCCGATCGCTGAGGCTATGCTGCCGCAGGGTGATTAACGCATTCTGTGCGAACACCGCGGCAGCAAATCCGCTGGGCAGTTCAGTTCACATGCGCGAGCGGCGCATATGGTGACGCCGATTGCGCTTCATGTGCCGCATGCTCATCATACCCCGCTGACCGCCCATGCGCTTCTCCGACGGGCTCTTCACACTGCCGGGATTGCTCATGTTGCTCTGAGCACTGCCACTGCCACTACCAGCCGGCATCTGAGCGAGGGCCGCTCCCGTGATGGCGAGGGTCAGTGCGGCGGCGAGACCAAGGGTCTTTGTTGACATGGACATTCCTCCAGACAGATCGGTTCGATCGGTCATGGGCTGAACGTCATCATGATCGATATCGTTCAAGCTTCTGTGGGGGACAGCCGCAATCAGCATCATCCTGCTTGCTGCCGGCATTCGGTTCGGCTACCGAAGCCAGCCCAGACAAAGAAAAGGCCACCCCCGAAGGAGCGGCCCGAAGTCTAGGGAGGAAACGCCCTCGGAAGGGCAGCAGGACAGCGACGCCATCGCCGTCCCGCATCGCAAACTTAGATTACCGCACCGCAGTAGACAACCACCCGAGGGTTGCAGGTGTGCACCTCGACGTGGTCACTCCGCCGCCGAGGTTCAAATTCAGATCGCACTGTATCTTGTTGGCCATGGGCCGGCGTGCACGGTTCCTGTTCCCCGCCATGCCGACCCTCGCGCGGCCACCCGGCCAAGGCATCACAAGCGCGGGTTGATGAACTGACTCATCCCGTACCTGTCACCACGCGCTCGCCCATCGTCGCATCGTGTGGCGTCGCCAACGACGCGGATGCGCCAATGGGTAGACCGTCTCTCTATCAGATCCAGGCCGACCTGGCGCGCCTACAGAGTGCCCTCAGCCAGCATGCGTTCCATCTGCACGTCGGCGAGGTAGTTCAGCAGGCGATCGGCCGAGTCAGTGTCAGTGCACGCGACTGCGACCGGGACAGGCAGATCGGTCTGGGCAACCGTGGTAAGGACGGACTCGGCCATCAGTGCCGCTTCACGGATCGAGGAGGCCGCGAGGAGGCGCGTCCCCTGAGGGGTATCGATCTGGATCGCGATGTTAGCCATAGCGCCCTAACGAGCGCATCCCCAGAACTGTTTCACGTCCAACTCGGCTTTGTCGTCCTCCATGCCGAACATGCGCAGACCGTCACCGCATAGCTCGGCCGCCTCCACCACCCACGCGGATTCTAGAGGGGTCGCGTCGGCCAGGGTCGCCCGCTGCCCCTCAGCAGCCAATTCTGAAACATGCGCTTCACGCGGTCGGATAGGGTTAGTCTGATGCCCCTCAGTCTTGTGCTGCTGGAAGCCGACAACGGCATGGTGCAGATCCAGGGCGGCGTGCCGGATGGGGTGTACGGCCAGGGGACATGAGCTCCGGCGGCTCCCAAGGCCAAGTCCAAGCCTGAGCCCGGCTAAGCAGGGCCCACGCTTGGGAGCCGTCACTCCTTCGATGTCTTACCCGGATCGTCACCACCGGGCTGGTCGGTGCCCTGGCCTGGCCGCTCCGTCTTCTCGCTGCCGTCCGTCACCTTCCGGGCATCCTCGATCAGGTCCTCGGCCACGTCGCGATCGCGCTCTCGGTCCATCGGTGCGTCTCCCTATCATAGCGGATGACATGGCGCGCTGAGGTTGAGCGGGAAGAGCCGGGGCATGAGACCAGCGTCCGCACCACGAGCGCTGGCAACTTATTCAAGGACGTCGTCCAGCGTAGCGGAGCCCATAGGCGGCGGGCGATTGAGAGCCACCGTTGGCAACCTGCTTGTGGACGCGGTGCGCGGAGTGGAAGGACGATGGCTAGGACAGATGGGCCAGAAGGGGCCGAAGCCCCCATTGTTACTGCGGCATCCACCTGATTGAGTCGACGTTCTCAGGCGAGAGATCCGCTTCAAGGCTACCCTGATGACGGACCTGGACGCGTTTGGCCTCGGCGTGGTCCACCTTCGCGGCAGGGGCTTTCCGATCCACTGAGCCAGTCGTCAGTTGTACGTTGCGGTTCGGCCAGTCTTCCAGCTTCAGAGCCTTGGCCGGCTTCTGGTCGCCGCAGCCCTGGCAGATCGACACCACCCAAGACTGCCAAAGCCCATTGGTTTTCTCGTCCGCTGACTTGGCCTGCTCACGGTGAGCGGATGCTAGCACTACTTTGGCAGATTGAAGGAACGCGGGAGGTTTTCGCGGATTCGCATGCCACGGCCATGGGCTTGGGTGCGCGCGATGTCCGGTGCTGGCGGATGGCATGAGGATCTGGATCGGTGGCTGCAGCCATTTCTTGGCTCCTGCACATCAGCGAGGACGCCTATCTGGGCGATGCGCAGTACACCATCTCGGTGGACGGCAAGCAGGTCGTCGGCGTCCTGACCGACCACGCCTCCCACGCGGACGGGCAATCGGACGCGATCACGGTGAACGGCGACTGGGCCTCGGGCAGCCACACCGTCGCGGTCAACTTCCTCAACGACGCCTCGGGCGGCACCGCCAGCCTGGATCGCAACCTCTACGTCGACAGCGCCACCTACAATGGGGCGTCCGTCGCCAACGCGCACTTCACCATGCTGAGCCAGGGCGCGCAGACCTTCACGTTCGTCGATACGGCCACATCGACGCCCACGTCGGCGAGCATCGGGACCGG
>NZ_JAKSYG010000129.1 GCF_022829725.1 Methylobacterium sp. E-005
GATCACCGCGGCGTAGTCGCTCGCCACCCGCAGCTTCACCGGCACGCCGAGGGCCTTGGTCAGGTAGGCGGTGAGCGGCCCCCAGCGATCCGTGGTGCCCGTGGCGTTCTCGACCGGGATCACGCCCAGCGTCAGCTCGGGATACTTGGCTTTCCAATCCTGCGCGGCGGCCGGCAGGCCGAGGAGGGCGAGCGCGGCGGCGGCCGCGGCCAGGGTGCGTCGGGTGATCATCGTGTCGTCCTTCGTGGTGGCCCGAAAGGCGGGCGGCGACCGGCTGCCGGCCGGTCGGGGCGATGCCCAGCCCGCCGGGGATCCGCACGCGGTGCGGTCCCGGCGGATTGGGGGTGAAGACGGTGGCGCGGCGGCGCTACAGACGCGTGCGCTGCGCCGCGTTGAACCGCAGCATGTCGATGACCGGCTGGTAATCCTTGAGCGTCATCGGCGTGAAACCCTCGTCCTTGCCGTCGGAGAGCTGGTCGAAGGCGGCCCTGTCGGCGGTCGGGAAGGCGATGAAGGCGGCCCGGATCGCGGCCTTCAGATCCTCGGGCAGGCTCGCCAGCATCGCGAAGGGCCCCTCCGGCAGGAGGTCGGACCTGAACACGACCCGGAAGTCGGATTGCTGCATCGGCGCGCCCTGAGGCGTCTTCAGCGTGCCCTTGGCGGCCATCCGGCTGACGATCGTGTCGGTCTCGGCGTTCCAATGATTGGCGGCGGCATCGGCCTTGCCCGCGATCAGGGCGTTGACGGCACTCTCATGGCTGCCAGCGTAGAAGGTCTTGCCGAAGAACGTGTCCACGTCGTAGCCGGCCTGCTTCAGGAAGAAGCGCGGGGCCTGGTTGCCGGAGGTGGAATTCGGATCGACCAGCGCGAGGGTCTTGCCCTTGAGATCGTCGAGCGTCCTGTAGGGGCTGGAGGCCAGCACGTAGATCACGGAATGATAGCCGTGGTTGCCGGCCGGATGGACCCAGGTGACGATCGGCTGGATCAGCACCCCGTTCATCACGGATTGCCCCAGGGAGGCCGGGCCGTGGCGCGCGATGTGGATCGTGCGGTTCCTCTGGCCTTCGATCACCGAAGCGTAGTCTTTGGCGACGCTCAGCGTCACGGGAACGCCGAGCGCCTTGGACAGGTACGTCACGAGGGGCGTGAACCGCTTGATGGTGGTGTCAGCGTTCTCCACGGGGACGACCGCGAGGGTCAACGCGGGATAGCTGTCCCGCCAGCCCTGCGCACGCGCCGGCACACTCAGAAGGGCAATGGCCAAAGCAACGGCTAAAAGGATTCGGCCCAACATCACCATGATCTCCTCACCGGCGCGCCGGAACCCGAATCGAAGGGGTGGCGCACCCAGCAAGAGCGTTCCCAGATCTGTCGTTTCTTAGTGCGAAACCTTGATCGTCCTGTCCGTGCACTGAAAAAATCGCGCGCTTCTCTCAGACGCCGATCGCGGCCTCGCGAACCGGGCGCGCCGGGACCGAGCCGGGCCGGCCCGGCAGGGCCGCGCGCTGCTCCGCCTCCCGCTCGGCGGAATTGTCGAGCACCTCGCCGGCCTCCAGCCCGTAGAGCCGGCGGGCCACGTCCTCGGTCAGGTCGAACGGGCCGCCCTCGAACACCACGCGACCGGCGGCCAGCCCGACGAGGCGGTCGCAATAGGCGCGGGCCAAGTCGAGGGAGTGCAGGTTGCACAGCACCGTGATGCCGTAGCGCCGGTTCACCTCGGCAAGGGCATCCATCACGAGGCGGGTGTTGCGCGGGTCGAGGGAGGCCACCGGCTCATCGGCCAGCAGGATCTTGGGCTCCTGCACCAGGGCGCGGGCGATCGCCACGCGCTGCTGCTGGCCACCCGACAGGCCATCGGCCCTCTGGGCGGCGAACTCGCCCATGTCGAAGCTTTCCAGGGCGGCGAGCGCCATCGCCCGATCCGCGTCGGACCACAGGCGCAGGAGCGCCCGATGGCTCGGCACGTGGCTGAGTCGCCCCATCAGCACGTTCGTCATCACGTCGAGGCGGCCGACGAGGTTGAACTGCTGGAAGATCATGGCGCAGCTTGTGCGCCATTCGCGCAGATGGCGGCCCTTCAGGGTCGTGACGTCCCGCCCGTCATGAAGGATGCGCCCCGAACTCGGATCCGCCAGCCGGTTGATCAGCCGCAGGAGCGTCGACTTGCCGGCGCCGGACCGGCCGATCACCCCGACGAAGCTCCCGGGCTCGATCCGCAACGAGACGCCATCCACGGCACGCCGGTCGCCGTACTGGCGCGTCAGATCCTCGATAACAAGCATGCATTCATCCGCTGCGGAATGACCGCAGCTAAACGCCGCTTCCACGACGATTGAATGACGAATACGATGCGTTATTGTTTGCCGGCGCAGAACATTTGGCTGATAGCCGGCTTAAGTTTCGTAGCGTTCGAGAAAATCGTCGATCGACAGGGCGCGGAAATCCGGAAGCGCGCGGCGCAAGGCCTCGTGGTCCCAATCCCACCACGCAAGCCGTTCCAGCCGCGCTGCGACGGCCTCGGGAAACCGGCGCCGGACCGGACGGGCCGGGTTGCCGACCACGATCGTGTAGGGTTCGACATCGCGGGTGACGATCGCACCGGCACCCACCACCGCGCCGGCGCCGATGGTCCGACCGGGCAGGACGACCACACCGTGGCCGATCCAGACATCGTGGCCGATCACGACGGGACTCGCCCGGCGCCGGTCGAAAAAGGCCGGCTCGTCCGCCTCCTCGGGCCAGTAGGCGCGCGCCCGGTAGGTGAAGTGGGCCTGCGAGGCGCGCTCCATCGGGTGGTTGCCCGGGTTGATGCGCACGCTTGCGGCGATCGAGCAGAACTTGCCGATCGTCGTGTAGATCACCTCGCCGTCCTGCGCGATGTAGGAATAATCGCCCAGCTCCGTCTCGGTCAGGCGCGTGCGCGCGCCGATCTCGGTGAAGCGGCCGAGGCGGCAGGATTCGGCCCGGGCACTGGGATCGAGGGCGGGTTCGAGGCCGAGGGGTGCATGGGCCATGGGAACCTCAGCCTTGAGAAGCACCGAAGGGCAGGCGCGCCAGGAGCCGGAACGGCCCGCCCGCATCCTGGGTCAGGAGGCAGACCGCGTCGATCGTCACGGGCTCCGGGCCCGAGGCGGCGTAGGCCGCGGCGAGGCGCCGGTGCCAACCGTCGCGGTCGGGCTCCGGCAGGGCGTCGGTCAGGGTCATGTGGAAGCGGAAGGCCTCGAACACGTGCGGATAGCCCCAGCGGTCGAGCAGGGCGCGGCCGCGCGGATCCAGGCGCTCCGGCCGGCGCTTGGCCCGCTCGGACTCGGTGAGGGGCGCCCGCAGGGCCTCCAGCGCTGCGACGCATTCGGCCGCGAACAGGCCCAGTTCCGGCGGCGGCGCCTCCGGCACCAGGGCGAGGAACCGCCCGAGGGCCGCAACGCGCAGCGGTCCGAGCACGACCGGCGGGTGCGCGGTGGCGAGTCCGCGGGCGGCGACGACGAGATCGGCCTCCGTCGCCCCCGGGGCGAGGCGCATAGGCGCCTTGAGGGTCGCGTGGAAGCCGTAGACCCGGGCGCCCGTGTTGACGGCGGCGAGGTCGCCCAGCCCCTCCGGGTGCGCGACCGGCCCCCCGGTGGTGGTGTCGTACCCGAGCACGCTCCGGCCGAAGGCTTCCAGGCGGGAGCCCGGGGCGGGCAGCCAGTACAGGGCGTAGCGGCGCATCACGGCTTCACCTCCGGGGTACCGTCGACCGCGATCAGGCCGTCGGTGCGTAGCGGTCGACGGCGGCCCGGCGCGGTCGGACATCCATGGCGTTGCCGCGCCACACGATGGCGCTCTGCACCCAGGCGCCGAGCCAGATCGCCGGGATCAGGGCGTCCCGCACCAGGAAGGCCGCCAGCATGCGGGGCGAGCGATGCCAGCCGGCGCGGAGCGCGAGCCCGACCTCGGCGGCATAGCACAGGGCCGCGAGGCTGGCAGCGCCGACGAGACCGGCGAGGCTTCCGGCGCAGAATGTTACCACCAGCGCCGGCAGCAGGACGCCGCTGCCGATTTCCGGGATGAAGAACAGCGGAAACGTCACCCGCCGCAGCCGGGCCCAGCGGAGCTGCCGGGCCCAGACCTCCCGGAAGCCGCGCGTGCCCAAGGGCTGCTCGAAGGGGCTCGCCACGAGATGCACCCGCTTGCCGGCGGCCCGGACCAGCTTGGTGGCGGCCGCGTCCTCGGCGATCTCGGCGGCGAGCGCCTGGAGGCCACCCTGCGACTCCAGGAACGGCTTGTGCCAGAGCATGCTCTTGCCCTGCGCGAAGCCCAGGCCGAACGCCTCGGCGGCGTATTGCCAGCGCGCCTGGAGGGTGTTGAGGAAGGCGCATTCCACCTCGGCCATGAAGCTGCCCGGGCGGGCACCCACGGGGGTCGAGCAGACGAGGCCGGTCTCCTCCCGCCACGCCGCCTGGAGGCGCTGGAGGTAATCGGGCGGCATGGCGACGTTGGAATCGGCCAGCACCACCCAATCGTGGGCGGCGGCGCGCCAGCCGCGCAGGCAGTTGTTCAGCTTCGGATTGGCGCTGACGCGCTCGTCGCCGAGGATCAGCCGAGCCGGCACCCGGGGGTGGGCGGCGATCAGGCGCTCGACCAGCGGCACGATCGGATCGCCCGGGTCGGCCACGCAGAAGATCACCTCGTAGGCGGGATAGTCGAGCCGGAAGCTCCGGGTCAGCATCTCCTCGCTGTAGGCTTCCAGGCCGCGGAGCGGGCGAACCAGGGAGACGGGCGCCCCCGCGGGAAACCGCGACGGCCCGTGCACCGTGCCGAGGCGCCGGGCCGCGATGGCGATACTGCCGATCTGGACGAGGGACAGGAGCGCGCCGAGGGCGAGAGCCGGCACCGTGGCGTCAATCATGCGGATCCCCGTTCGGCGTCGTGAGCGGCCCGGTCGCTAGCGGGCGGACCGCGTCAGTCGTGTGACACTCACGGGGACGAGGGCCGGAATTCGCCGGCCCGTCGCATCTCGGGTTTCCAAAGGGCTGCAGCCCTTTGGCAGGATTTCAGGGCGGCGCCCTGAAAGGGCGACCAGGGCTCCGCCCTGGATCCGCGAAAGATCTCGACCTTTCGGAACCAGAACGCGAGCCCTCCGCGATCCCGTCAAGCAGAGCCTCAGAACCGGAGGGTGAAGCTGCCCTTGACGGCCTGGTCCTGCGCCCGGGCGCCGGTCTGGCCGGTATAGGCCACGCCGAGGGTCGCGTTCGGCGCCACCGCCAGATCCAGGCCCACCTGCGCCACCAGCGCGTCCCGGTCGA
>NZ_JAKSYG010000157.1 GCF_022829725.1 Methylobacterium sp. E-005
CGACAACCGATGGGACGCTGTCAAACTTGCTTCCGTGTCCTCACGGTTTCGGCAGGGTCGCGTAAGTCCAAAAAGCTTGGATGGCGAACAGCATTTCGGTGTGGAGCTGGTAATATCGCCCTTCTGTGTCCTTCGGAAAAGCTACCTTGCCCTCGGAATTCATCAGGATGGGCTCGTCAAGCGCATGAGCCGTGTCTATATAATAATAAAAACAATCACCATATGGGCGTTTGTAATCCATGATCTCGACGCAGTTTTCATAGATTCGGGTGTTCATGTGACGTATGAGCGTAATGTGGTCTTGTGTGAATGTGACGTCGATCTTCTCGTCCTGAGGGACCGTCTTCGAGGATCGGCCCGACATGTCCAGATTCGCTTCACCATTCTCGACGAGAAAGCGGAGATTGTTGGTTATCGAATAGAGCCCCGGCACTAAGTGGTAGGTGTGGAATAAATCTTCAACACGTGGCAATATTTTTCCGGCTATAGAATGCCACTTATCTTCGCTTGCCTGGTCAATTTCGGGGAAAAACACACTAGCGTCTTATAGATCTCAACGCTTTCGGCTTCCTCGTGCCCCGCGGCTGAAAGATATGCTCCACCCGATTCGGAAGAGTTCCAGTACGGCGACATTGATCGCCGAATCTGAGCCATCACATCGTCATTCTCACCGTTTGGCATTTAGTAATTCTGTAATAGTATTCTAAATGGGAATCCCGAATCTTGAAACAACAGGATGGCCGAGATTCGACGTGAAGGCCACCAAACAGGCGTTGAACTGTTTGGCTCGGTCTGCTCAAGAGCCGTCCGATCGGAGTTCCGCCCTTGGACTACTGAACCTGTAAGACGCGATACGCGCCACAGACCGAGCTGTATCACCCGTGGCCATCGACCATATCGACCTCAGCCGGATCGACCTGAATCTGCTGGTCGCCCTCGACGCGCTCCTCGACGAGCGCAGCGTCACGCGCGCGGCCGCCCGGATCGGGATCGGCCAATCGGCCATGAGTTCGAGCCTCGCCCGGCTGCGCCGCCTGTTCGACGACGAGCTCCTGACCCGCTCACCCGACGGGATGCGCCCGACGCCTCGGGCGCTCAAGCTCGCCGAGCCCCTGCGCGCCACGCTCCGGCAGGTCCAGGCGCTGGTCCATCGGGAGGAACAGTTCGATCCCGCGACCGTCGCGCGCAGCTTCACGATCAGCCTGCCCGACAGCGTCGAGGTGCTGCTCGGTCCCCGCCTCATCGCGCAGCTGCGCCGGGAGGCACCCGGTATCCGGCTGCTGCTGCGCTCCGTCGAGCGGGCGCGGATCCTCGACGAACTCGATGCCGATCGGGTCGACATCGCCATCGGGCTGTTCTCGGAGGGGCAGGTCCATCACAAGCAGCGGCTGCTCTACCGGGACAGCTACGTCGTGCTGTTCAACGCGGCGCTGATCGGCCTGCAGCCGCCGATCGGCCTCGACGATTACCTGCGGTTTCCCCACGTGCTGACCTCCCTGCGGGAGACGGCCCACGGGGTGGTGGACGATGCGCTGGCCCTGATCGGCCGGTCGCGGACGCTCGCCGTCACCACGCCGCGCTTCCTGGTGGTGCCCTTCCTGGTGCGCGCCGCGCCGGTGATCGCCACCATGCATGCGCGGCTCGCCACCTCCTTCGCCAGCGCGCTCTCGCTCAGCGTCAGCCCGGTCCCGGTCGAACTGGAGGATGTGGCGGTGTCGATGCTCTGGCACGCCTCCTACGATCGCGACCCGGCCCATCGCTGGCTGCGGGATCTGCTGGTCCGGCTGGCCCACGAGCCGCCGCCGCCCGGTATCATCTGATCCGAAACCCAGTGCGCGATTGCACTGTGCCTCGTGATGCAACAGCGCTCCCGGCCTCACCGAGGGTGGTGCAGGCCCCCTCTCCCGTACGGGAGAGGGGGCCTTGTCGCGACTGTCAAAGCCGCGGGCGTGTACCGCGCGGCACAGCGCACCTTGGACTTACAGGCACGGATCCTCCGCGGCAGCCAGGCGGCCGCTCGCGATTGCGGCGCGGAACAGCTCGAAATCGGCGGCGTTGCGCTCGGCATAGGCCAGCGCCCAGTCGGCGATCGCGCTGCCGAGATGATCGTTCTTGCCGCTGCCGCAATAGCCGGTGATCGCCGCCGCATCGCCGGTGCGGGCATGCGCACGGGCGAGCAGCGTTCCATAGGCGTACGAGAAGGTCAGGAGCGAGGCGCCCGACATCCGGGCCAGCGGGATCGCGCCCTTAAGGTTCTTCATCTGGCGCACGTAGAACGGGCGGTCCCCGATGCTGGTCCAGCCGAGCAGCGGATCGCCCACAGCCTGGAGGAGGCGCTGGCCGTAAATCACCCGCTCGCCCTCATGGCCCGCGTAAGGATCGGGCATCCCCGGAAGATACGGCGCATGGGCCGGGCGGACCGCTTCCTTGACCTGGAGGAAGAGCGCGTCCGCGTCGGAATTGCCGAACAGCAGCGCGAGATAGGCCCGGGTGCCGACGCTGCCCACGCCGACGACCCGGTGGGCCACGTCGACCACGTGGTAGCGATCGAGCATGAAGCGCCGCTCGCGCGGGAGGGTCTCGGCGTAACGCTCCAGCCCGGTGACGACGGCCTCCCGCGTGGCCTCGTCGACCGGCGTCAGGATCGGCGCATCCGTCTTGAGGCGCCAGCTCCCGTCGGTGCGCCGCTCGGCCACCTGCGACAGCAGGCTTCGGTTATTCCGCCGCCGGGCCTTGTCCACCGCCCGCCGGACCACGGCCCGGGATTCGGTGTCGAGCCGCAGGCCGGAGATGTGGGGCACGTCGACCCGTGTGGTCTTGTACCAGACGTCGAGGGAGCCCTGGGGCGCCAGCCGCTGCATCGTGTGCTGGTAGCCGTAGACCGTCTCCTTCACGGCGTCGCGGCGCTCGCCGGCGGGCACGCCAGCTTCCGCGGTCGCCACCGCGAGGCCTGCGGCGAGGCGCTTCAGATCCCATTCCCACGGGCCGATCGTCACCTCGTCGAAGTCGTTGAGATCGAGGACGATGTCCTGCTGGGGCGTGCCGAACAGCCCGAAATTGTCGGTGTGGGCATCGCCGTTCATCACCACGTCGATGCCGCTGCGCGGCCCGCGCGACAGGTCCCACGCCATGACGTGCGCGGCGCCGCGCAGGAACGCGAAGGGCGAGGACGCCATCCGTGCCACCCGCAGCGGCAGCAGGTGGGGCTGGCGCCCCTCATAGGCGGCTTCGATCAGGGTGATCGGATCGGGTCGGTCCGGATCGGCTGCGAAAACCCCTTGGGCCTCATGGGGAGCCGCGTCCCGGAGCTTCTTTCCGGCGTGGCGGCGCTTGTCCCACGATTCGACGCCCGCGCGCAGGTCGATGCGTGGAAAATCCGCGATCGGCGCCAGCACGGGATCCGTGTCCGGCTGGGCCGACTCGGAGGCTGCGTCCGCCGCCGCATCCCGCTCGATAACCGTCCGTTCCATGAATTCAAAATTCCCCGACGTGACGACAACCTTGACCGTGCTGCCACGTTCCGCGGTGCGGCAAGTCCTGCGGCGATATCGTGCGGGATACCATTGCGCCGCCTCTGTGACTGTTCGGGTGCGGACCGGTCTTGACCACTTCCGGTGGCGGCCCTCTAACCACCCGACGCGCCGCCGGGACGTCCTCTGCCGAGCGACGCAGGTAAGCCGACGCATCAGCGAGACTTCGCATGCCCAAGGGTTCAGATCTCCTCGTCGCAGCCCTCGAGAATGAAGGCGTCGACCGCATCTTCGGGATCCCCGGCGAGGAGAATCTCGACGTCGTCGAATCCCTGCGCAACTCCAAGATCGAGCTGGTGCTGACCCGCCACGAGCAGGCGGCAAGCTTCATGGCGGCCACCCACGGCCGCCTTACCGGCCGCCCCGGCGTCTGCCTCTCGACCCTGGGGCCCGGCGCCCTGAACTTCTCCACGGGCGCCGCCTACGCCCATCTCGGCGCCATGCCGATGATCATCATCACCGGCCAGAAGGGCATCCTGTCCGCGCGGCAGGCGAAGTTCCAGATCGTCGACGTGATCTCGTCGATGAAGCCGATCACCAAGATGGCCCGGCAGATCGTCTCGGCCTCCTCGATCCCCACCATCGTGCGCGACGCCTTCCGGGTCGCCACCGAGGAGCGGCCCGGCCCGGTGCTGCTGGAGCTGCCCGAGGACATCGCCGCCGAGGAAGCCGAGGCGGATCTTGTGCCCTCGCACCCGATCGATATCCCGGTCGCCCACCCGGCCGCGATCGACCGCGCCGCCGCCATGATCCTGGCGGCCAAGCGCCCGCTGGTCATGCTGGGCGCCGCCGCGAGCCGCCCGCGTGCCACCGGCGAGCTCGGCGGCTTCGTGCAGCGCACCGGCATCCCGTTCTTCACGACCCAGATGGGCAAGGGCACCGTCGCGGGCGGGACCGACCTCTACATGGGCACCGCGGCCCTGTCCGAGCGCGACTACGTCCACGAGGCGATCGACAGGGCGGACCTAATCATCGCCATCGGCCACGACACGATCGAGAAGCCGCCCTTCTTCATGGGGCAGGCCGACCAGAAGGTCCTGCACATCAGCTACATGCCGGCCAATGTCGAGCAGGTCTATTACCCCGACGCCGAGGTGGTCGGCGATCTCGGGCCCACGCTGAAGCTGCTGGCCGACAAGCTTGACGGCAAGCTCCCCAATGCCGGCGCGCTGCTGCACCTGCGCGAGCACATCCTCAGCCATATCGGCGACCGGGCCGGCGAGGACCGCTTCCCTGTGACGCCGCAGCGCCTCGTGCGCGACGTGCGCCGGGTGATCCCAGAGGACGGAATCGTCTGCCTTGACAACGGGATGTACAAGATCTGGTTCGCCCGGAACTACCGCACCTACGTCGCCAACACGCTGCTCCTGGACAACGCGCTCGCCACGATGGGCGCCGGCCTGCCCTCGGCCATGATGGCGGCGATGCTCTACCCGAAGCGGCGCGTCATGGCGGTCTGCGGCGACGGCGGTTTCATGATGAACAGCCAGGAGATGGAGACCGCCGTCCGGCTGAAGCTCAATCTCGTCGTGCTGGTGCTCGACGACTCGGCCTACGGGATGATCCGCTGGAAGCAGGCGGTCGACAAGTTCGCCGATTATGGGATGACCTTCAACAACCCGGACTTCGTGCTCTACGCCAAGTCGTACGGGGCCACCGGCCACCGGGTGGAAGCGGTCAACGACCTCGTGCCGACGCTGGACCGCGCCTTCGCGGCGGGCGGGGTCCACCTCGTGGCGGTGCCGATCGACTATTCCGAGAACACCCGCGTGCTGGTCGACGAGCTGCGCGCCAAGGTGAAGGATTTCGAGCCCGCCGAGTGAGTTCGGCATCACGATAGGGTAGTGCGATGAACCCGTTCACCTTCCAGACCACGCCCAACGTGCTGTTCGAGGCCGGTGCCTCCAGGAAGCTGCCGGAGATCGTCGGCAGCTTCGGCGCCAAGCGCGTCCTTCTGGTCACCGACAAGGGCGTACGCAGCGCCGGCCTCACCAAGGCCGCCGAGGCGGCTTTGGCGGAAGCCGGCCTCACCCTCGACGTCTACGAGGACGTGGTCGCCGACCCGCCCTCCACGGTGATCGAGGCGGCGGCCAAGCGTGCCCGGGAGCTCGGCACCGACCTCGTCCTGTCGATCGGCGGCGGCTCGGCGCTCGATACCGCCAAGCTGGTCGCCTACCTCGCCAAGTCCGATGAGCCGCTGGACGCGATCTACGGCGTCGGCCTCGCCAAGGGCGACCGCCTGCCGCTGATCCTCGTGCCGACCACCGCCGGCACCGGCTCCGAGGTGACGCCGATCTCGATCGTGACGACGCCGACCACCGAGAAGAAGGGCGTGGTCGCCCCGAAGCTCCTGCCCGACTGGGCGGTGCTCGACCCGGAGCTGACGCTGGGCCTGCCGTCGCACGTGACGGCGGCGACCGGCATCGACGCCATGGTCCACGCCATCGAGGCCTTCACCAGCAAGAACAAGAAGAACCCGATCTCGGACCAGCTCGCCAAGCAGGCGCTGGCCTTGCTCTCGGCCAACATCCGCACCGCCTGCACGGACGGCAAGAACCTCGAGGCGCGCTCGGGCATGCTGCTCGGCTCGATGCTCGCCGGCATGGCCTTCGCCAACGCGCCGGTGGCGGCGGTCCACGCCCTGGCCTATCCGGTCGGCGCGATCTTCCACGTGCCGCACGGGCTCTCGAACGCGCTCGTTCTGATGGGGGTGATGCGCTTCAACCTCTCGCACGCGGAAGCGCTCTACGCGGAGCTCGCGCCGATCCTCGATCCAGCGGCCGCGGACCTGCCGCAGCCTGAGGCCGCCAAGCGGTTCGTCGACAGCCTCGACGCCATCTGCCGCGACTGCAAGGTCCCGGCCTCGCTCGCGGAGGTCGGCGTCGCCCGGCAGGATCTCGAGCGCATGGCCTCCGACGCGATGAAGCAGACGCGGCTCCTCGTGAACAACCCGCGCGAGGTCACCTACGACGATGCCTTCAAGATCTACGCCGAGGCGCTCGGGGAGGCCCGGCCGGCGGCGTGAGGATCCGGGCAGGCCCACCCTCACCCTCATCCTGAGGTGCGGCGAAGCTGCCTCGAAGGAGGGCTCCAGGGATCGCGGCAACCTCTGGAGGGCTCCTTCGAGGCCTCCGCTTCGCTGCGGCGCCTCAGGATGAGAGGTTTGGGTTGGAGACCCGCGGTCTTGCCGTCGAGTCGGTGAGCTGACGACGGGCTTCGCGGTTGCGCGAAGCCCAATACGGTCGGGAGGTGGCGCCAGCATGGACCAGTTCGACGCGTTCCGGGCGATGGGTGAATTCTGGACGCGGGCGGCCGCCGGCTTCCTGGCCCCCGGTTTCGGGAGGACCACCCCGGCTTTCGGCGCGTCGGATTACCCGAGCGCCGATCTCGCCGGGCTCGCCACCGCGCAGGCCAAGCTGACCGAGGCCTGGACCGCCGCGACCAATCTCTCGCAGGCACTCACCAAGTCGCTCCAGGGCGGCCCCGACGCGCCGGATCCGACCGCCGGCGCAGTGCTCGCCCGGATCTTCGATCCGCAGGCCTGGCTCGGCGGCTCAGCCGAGTTCGACGCCGCGCTGAACCGCATGTCCGAAGGCCCACAGCTCGCCGACCTGTGGCAGACCGAGCGGCGCTACGCGGCCCTGTTCACCGCCTGGACGGCGCTGCGGCGGGCACAGAGCGAGCATCAGGCCGTGATGCTGGACGCCTGGACCCGCGCGGCCGGGACCTTCGCCCAGGAGGCCAATGCCCGGGCCGAAAGCGGCGAGAGCTTCGCCTCCGCCCGCGAAATGATGAGCCGCTGGATCGAGACCGCGAACGCGGTCCTGCTGGAGGTTCAGCGCTCGGACAAGTTTCTCGCCTCGCAACGGACGGTGTTGCGCGCCTCCACCGAGCTGCGCCTCGCCCAGCAGGACGTGGCAGCCTTCCTGGCCGAGTTCTACGGCCAGCCGACCCGGGCCGAGCTTGACGACGTGCACAAGAGCCTGACCGAGCTGCGCCGGGAGGTCCGGGCGCTGCGCCGCGAGCGCCGTCAGGCAGTCCGGGCTTCGAAGGCGAACGGGTCACAGGTCGGGGAGGAAGCCCATGGCTGATCAGGACAGCCCGAAGGGGCCGGCTGCGCCGCTCGCGCTCACCCCCGCCGAGTTGCTGGCGGAGGTCGGTACCCTCGGCCGCCGCATCAGCGAAGGCGCCAAGCTGTTCGCCGACATCAGCGACGCGGATGTCGAGATCGCCACCACGCCCAAGGATCTGGTCTGGAGCCAGGACAAGGTCAGCCTCTACCGCTACCGGCCGCTCGCCGAGAGCAAGGGGCTGCCGCCGGTGCTGATCGTCTACGGTCTGATCGGCCGCTACACGATGGCCGACCTGCAGGAGGACCGCTCCCTCGTCCGCAACCTGCTCAACCTCGGCCTCGATCTCTACGTGGTCGATTGGGGCAATCCGGGCCGGGCCGACCGCTACGTCACCATCGACGATTACGTGGACGGCTACCTTGCGGAGGCCGTCGCCTTCATCCAGGAGGCGGCCGGGCGGGAAAAGATCAGCCTGCTCGGCATCTGCGAGGGCGGCGTCTTCACCACCTGCTACGCGGCGCTCTACCCCGAGACCGTCAACGCGATGGTGCTGACCATCACGCCGATCGACTTCCACGCCGACACCCAGAACGCCCGGGCCGGACACGGCTTCATCAACGTCTGGACGCGCTCGCTGACCCCCGAGGACATCGACCGGCTGATCGAGGCTCAAGGGTCGCTGCCCGGCGCCTTCATGGGCTCGGTGTTCTCGATGATGACGCCGATGCGCACCATGACGAAGTATAACCTCGACCTGCTCGACGCCCTCGACGACAAGAAGAAGTTCCTGAACTTCCTCCGCATGGAGAAGTGGATCGCCGACCGGCCGGACCATCCCGGCGAAGCCGCCAAGCAGTGGCTGAAGAATCTCTATCAGGACAACAAGCTCGTCCAGAGTTCTTTTGAACTGGGCGGCCGGCGGGTGGACCTGAAGCAGATCACCTGCCCGGTGCTGAACGTGTTCGCGCAGGACGACCACATCATCCCGCCGGCCACCTCGCAGGCGCTGAAGGATAAGATCGGGACGAGCGACTACACCGAGATGGGTCTGCCCGGGGGGCATGTCGGCGTGTTCGTCGGCGGCAAGGCGCAGAAGTTGCTGGGATCGGGCATCGCCGATTGGCTGGGCCAGCGGGGGTAGGATGGTCGCCCTACGGTTTTCGATAAGCGCGCCGCCCCTCCCCTCCCCCCTCTGCGGGGGAGGGTGGCCGCCGAAGGGGGTCGGGAGAGGGGAGCGCGGCTTCCGGCAGGAGCGCGACCTTCATGAAGGTCCGCGATCCTTTCTGCGCTGTCGCTCCCCTCTCCCGACCCCTGCTGACGCAGGGGCCACCCTCCCCCGCAGAGGGGGGAGGGAGACGCGCGCGGTCCGGCCGCCGAGGACCACCCCATGGGCAGCCTGAAGAACAAGATCGTCAGCGCCGACGAGGCCGCCGCCATCCTGCAGGACGGCGACATGGTCGCGGTCTCGGGCTTCGTCGGGATCGGCACGCCGGACGAGCTGATCCTGGCCCTCGCCCGCCGTTTTGACGCCGGCAACGGCCCGCACGGGATCGGCCTGATGTTCGCCGCCGCCCCCGGCGACGGCAAGGAGCGCGGCCTCAACCGCCTCGCGCTCCCCGGCCTCGTCAAGCGCGTCGTCGGCGGTCACTGGGCGCTTGTGCCCAAGCTCGGCGCTATGGCGGTCGAGGGCCAGATCGAAGCCTACAACCTGCCGCTGGGCGTCGTTTCGCATCTCTACCGGGAGATCGCCGCCCACACGCCCGGCCACATCACCAAGGTCGGCCTGCGCACCTTCGTCGACCCGCGCCTGGAGGGCGGCAAGCTCAACGCCGTCACCACGGAAGATCTCGTCAGCGTGGTCGAACTCGGCGGCGAATCCTGGCTGCACTACAAGGCGTTTCCGGTGAACGTCGCGCTGATCCGGGGCACCACGGCCGACCCCGCCGGCAACATCACGATGGAGCGCGAGGCGCTGACGCTGGACAACCTCGCCGCCGCCATGGCGGCCAAGAACTCGGGCGGCTTCGTCATCGCGCAGGTCGAGCGGCTGGCCGAGGCCGGCTCGCTGAATCCCCGGGAGGTTCAGGTTCCGGGCATCCTGGTCGATTGCGTGGTGCTCAGCCAGCCCGAGAACCACCGTCAGACCTACGGCACGCCCTACAACCACGCCTTCACGGGCCGCCAACGGGTGCCGCTGGACCGGATTCCGCCGATGGCGCTCGATGCCAGAAAGATCGTGGCGCGGCGCTGCGCCTTCGAGTTGCCGCCCGGCGGCGTGGTCAATCTCGGCATCGGCATGCCGGAAGGCGTGGCTGCCGTCGCGGCCGAGGAGCGGGTGCTGAAGTACCTCACCCTCACCGCCGAGCCCGGGGTGATCGGCGGCCTGCCGCAGGGCGGGCTCGATTTCGGCGCCGCCCTGAACCCGGCCGCGGTGCTGCATCAGAACCAGCAATTCGATTTCTACGACGGCGGCGGCCTCGATCTCGCCTGCCTCGGCCTCGCCCAGTGCGATGCCGAAGGCAACGTCAACGTCAGCCGCTTCGGCAAACGGCTCGCGGGGGCGGGCGGCTTCATCAACATCTCGCAGAACGCGAAGAGCCTCGTCTTCGCCGGCACCTTCACGGCCGATGGGCTGAAGGTCGCGATCGAGGGCGACGGCATCCGGATCCTCAAGGAGGGCCGGTCCCAAAAATTCATCGCGGCGGTCGAGCAGGTGACCTTCTCGGGGGCCTATGCGGCCGATCGCGGCCAGCCGGTGCTCTACGTGACCGAGCGTTGCGTCTTCCGCCGGACCCGCGCCGGCATGGAACTCGCGGAGGTCGCGCCGGGGGTCGATATCGACCGGGACATCCTCGGCCAGATGGGTTTCGCGCCGATCGTGCGCGACCCGAAGCCGATGGATCCACGCCTGTTCCGCGAGACCGTGATGGGGCTGGAGCCGTGGCTCCTCGGCCTCTCCATGGCGGAGCGGATCAGCTACGATCCCGAGCGCAACATCCTGTTCTCGAATCTCGAAGGCTTTCAGGTCCGGACCATCGAGGATGTCGAGCTGGTGCGCCGGGAATACGAGCGCGCCTGCCAGGAGATCGGCCGAAAAGTTCACCTGATCGCCAATTACGACGGGTTCGAGATCGACCCGACGGTGAGCGATGCCTATTTCTCGGCGATCGCTTATCTGGAAAAGCGGTATTATGAGACGGCATCGCGCTACACCACGAGCGCGTTCCTGCGATTGAAACTCGGCGCCTCGCTGGCGAGCCGTGATCTGGCTCCCCACATATTCGAGACAAAAGCCGAGGCCCAGGCGAGGAATACGGCCCAGAGCGTGCCCCTCAAGCCGCGGACTGCGCGATCGGATTCCGATCTGCCGCAGCCGCCGAAGGAACCGTTGGATGCCTGAGACCGAGATTCCCACCCTGAAAGATCGCGCCCTGCTGGTCGAAGCCTGCCTCGTCGGCGGCGCCTGGACCAAGGCCGGCTCCGGCAGCATCGATGTCACCAATCCCGCCACCGGCGCGGTGATCGCCCGCGTGCCGAATGCGGGCGCCGAGGAGACCCGACAGGCGATCCAGGCCGCGCATGCGGCCTATCCGGCCTGGCGCGCCAAGACCGCCAACGAGCGCGCCGTGCTGCTGCGCAAGCTTGCGGCGCTCGTCACCGAGCATCAGGAGGATCTGGCGCAGATCCTCACCGCCGAGCAGGGCAAGTCGCTGACCGAATCCCGCGGCGAGGTCGCCATGTCGGCGGCCTATGTCCTGTGGTTCGCCGAGGAGGCGCGGCGCGTCTACGGCGACGTGATCCCCTCCCCCTGGGGCGATCGCAAGATCCTCGTCACCAAGGAGCCAGTGGGCGTGGTGGCGGCGATCACGCCGTGGAACTTCCCGTCCTCGATGATCGCCCGCAAGATCGCCCCGGCTCTGGCCGCCGGCTGCCCGATCGTGATCAAGCCCGCCTCGCAGACGCCGCTCTCGGGGCTGGCCTGGGGTGTGCTGTGCGAGCGCGCCGGCTTCCCGGCCGGCACGGTGTCGATCCTCACCGGCTCCGCCCGGGCGATCGGCGGTGAGATGACGAGCAATCCGCTGGTCAAGAAAATCACGTTCACCGGCTCCACCGAGGTCGGCAAGGTGCTGCTGGAGCAGGCCTCGCACACGGTGAAGAAGGTCTCGATGGAACTCGGCGGCAACGCGCCGTTCATCGTGTTCGACGATGCCGACATCGACCGGGCGGTGGCGGGCGCGATGCTCGCCAAGTACCGGAATTCCGGCCAGACCTGCATCTGCACCAACCGCTTCCTCGTGCAGGACGGGATCTACGACGCCTTCGCGGAGAAGATGGCGGAAGCCGCCAACCGCCTGAAGGTCGGCAACGGCATCGAGGACGGCGTCGCCCAGGGGCCGCTGATCGACATGGCCGCCGTGGAGAAGACCGAGGCCCATATCCGCGACGCCGTCGAGAAGGGCGGCCGGGTGGTCGCCGGCGGGCACCGCCACGCGCTGGGCGGCCAGTTCTTCGAGCCGACCGTGATCACCGGCGCGACCCCCGATATGGCGGTGGCGCGGGAGGAGACCTTCGGGCCGCTGGCGCCGCTGTTCCGCTTCCGCGACGAGGCGGAGGCGATCCGCATGGCCAACGACACCGAGTACGGGCTCGCCTGCTACTTCTACACCCGCGATCTCGGCCGCACCTTCCGGGTCGCGGAGGCGCTGGAATACGGCATGGTCGGGATCAACGAGGGGATCATCACCACCGAGGTGGCGCCCTTCGGCGGCGTGAAGGAATCCGGTCTCGGCCGCGAGGGCTCGTATCAGGGCATCGAGGATTACCTGAACACGAAGTACCTGTGCGTGGGTGGGCTCGGGGCGTAAAGCCTCCGCACACCCGACGGGCATCCCCCTCCCCCGCAGAGGGGGGAGGGAGAACCACCGCCTTTTACTTCCCGCTCGGCGCAGCGCCGCTGCCGGTGGTGCCGTTGCCCGAGCCGCTGCCGGCCGGCGCGCCGGGGGTGCTGACGGGCGGACCGCCGCTGGTGCCCGGGGCCATGCCGGCGCCGGTCGCGCCGGTGCGCTCCATGGCGCCAGATCCGGTGCCGCCCACGGCCCCCGACTTGTTCACGTTGCCCCGGTCCGCGCCGCCCGTATGCGGGGCCTGGGCCAATGCGGCGCCGGAGGTGGCGAGCACGAAGGTTGTGGCCAGCGCGAGGATCGTCTTCGACATGGAATCTCCTGGATCGACAGAACGTCGTCCCCGGCCAACCCGAGGGCGCTCGGAATGTTCAGCGGGCCAGCGCCTCGCGCCATCCCGCCCACGACCGGCGCAGGGCGTCCCAGCGCAGAGCCTCCCCACCCGCGTCCGGGGCGATCGACACGGTGGCGGTGCGGCCGCTCACGAGGCGCGGATCGGACGCGCCGGAATCGAGGGCGATCCGCACCGGGATGCGCTGGGCGAGGCGCACCCACGAGAAGGTCGGGTTGACGTTGGCCAGCAAGTTCGTCGCGTCGCTGCGGCCGGTCTCGGCGATGCCGCCCGCAATGCTGGCGACCCGCCCTTGGAGTAGGCCGGCCTCGCCCATCAGCTGCACGGTGGCCGGGGCGCCGACCCGGATGCGCGGCAGCTTGGTCTCTTCGAAATAGCCCTCGATCCGGATCGTGTCGCGGTCGATCAGCGCCATCACCCCGTGCCCGGTGGTGACGTAGGCGCCCGGGCGCAGCTCCATGTTGGCGATCCGGCCGTTGACGGAGGCCCGCACCGCCGAGCGCTCCAGATTGAGCCTGGCCAGATCCCGGTCGGCCTTGGCCTGTTCGTAGGCGGCCTGCGCCGCGAGATCCGCCGCCTTGGCGGCCTCGACCTTCTGCTGGGAGACCGCCGCATCGCTGAGCTTCGAGTAGCGGGCGAAATCGGCGGCATTCTGCTCGGCCGTGGCCTTGCGGCCCTCCACCATCGCCTCCGCCTGGCGCAGGCCCAGGCGGAACCGGTCCGGATCGATGCGGAACAGCACGTCGCCCTTCCGGACGACCTGATTGTCCTCCACCAGCACCTCCGTCACGAGGCCGGAGACGTCGGGCGCCACCGCCACCACGTCGGCGCGCACCCGCCCGTCCCGGGTCCAGGGCGCATCCATGTAGTAATCCCAGAGCCCCAGGCCGACGACCGAGGCCACCGCCACCATGCCGAGGGTGACCAGGAGGCGGCCGACGAGGGAAAGAAGGGCGGTCATGGCAGAATCCCATGGGCGAGGGTCACGACGCCGCCCAGCAGGACGACGTAGACGGCGAGATCGAAGAGCGGCCGGTGCCAGACGAGGCGGTAGAAGCCCACCGCCGCGAGCAGGCGGCGGAGCGGCAGGCTCAGCGCGAAGGCGATCACCATCCAGAGGGCGAGCCCCGGGACGAACACCCCGTAGAGGTCGATCTCGCCCATCATGCCGCCATCTCCTGCTCGTCCGGCAGGGGCGCCACCGCCCGATAACCCGGGGCATCGGGGAAGATCCCGCGGCGCAGGCCCGTGAGGCCGATCAGAGCGGCGCGCCGCTCCGGCGTGGACGCGGCGCGGCTGACGGCGTCGAGGGCGTCGTCCAGCGCGGCCAGGAGATCGCGCCCATCGGTCCGGCCGCGCAGTTGGTGCGCCGCCAGAGCCAGGGTTTCGTCGACGGCGATGCGCGCCCGCCCCGTCAGGCGTTTGCGGACCCGGCGCACCTCCACGAGGTTGATGCCGATGCGCACGTCGCCCAGGAGATCGCCGAGCGCCGCCGTCTCCTCCGCGGGCAGCGTCGCGAGGCGCGGCGCGATCAGGCCGACGCGGTCGAGCATCAGGGCGGCGAGTTCAAGTCCGTGCCCGGCGCCGCGCCCCTCCGCGGCCGCCGCGAGGCTGCGGCGGTTGATCCCGACCAGACGGCGGGCGCTCCAGGCCGCTCCGACCGAGCGGACCAGTCGGGTCACCACCGCGCCGATCCACATCCCCACCACCGAGGCGATCACGCCGTTGGCGAAGGGTGCGAACTCGCCGCTGTAGCCGTTCTGGAGCGCCAGCAGCGTCGCGCCGTTGAGCGCCGCGCCCATGCCCATGGCGGTGGTGCGCGGCTGCGTCATCGCCAGCCCGCACAGGATCAGGGCCGGCGCGAGGGCGAGCGCCAGCATCTCGAAGGAGGTGGCGAGCGGCAGGATGGCGAACAGGTAGAGTCCGGCTCCCACGGCGCCGACCAGGGCGGAATTCGCGAAGCTGAGGATCTGCGGGGCCGGATCGTCCTGGGCGGCGAACAGGCAGCAGGCGACCGCCCCCATCATCGGCGCGGCCGATCCGTCCGGCCAGCCGGTGGCGATCCAGATCGCGCAGCAGGTCAGCAGGCTGACGAACACGCCGAAGGCCGAGAAGGCCGCCAGCCCATGATCCCGGTGGCGGATGCGCGTGACCCGTGCCGTGTAGGCAAAGGCGAGCGGCGCCCCCGGCACCGTCCCGGCTTGCAGATGGCCGCGGAGCGCCCGCAGATCCTGGCGCAGATCGATGACGTCGCGCAGGCGCGCCGCGAGGCTCGCCAGCAGGAGCTGGGTCCAGGTCGGATCCCGGTCCAGCGACGGGTCGATCCCGGCGATCCGCTCGCGCAGCCGGGCCGCGCCGTCGGGATCGTCATCCCCGGACAGCCACAGCGCGAGATCCGACAGGAGCGCGCGGATACGGGCCGGCAGGGCGCCGGCCTGTTCCAGGGCCCCCACGCGGTCGGACAAGGCCGCGACAATCGGCAGGACCATCAGCATGTGCTGGCGCAGCGGCGCGAAGGACGCGGCCGACCGCTCCGCGCCGGTCGCCTCGTTGCGCAGGGCGAGGCCGAGGGCGTCGAGGGCCAGCGCGTCCGAGGCCAGACGCAGGCGCCGGCCGGTCTCCTCGGCCCGGGCCATGCCGGTTCGCTGGAGCGCCGCCAGGGTCCAGGATCGGGCCTCGGCCAGCCAGGATTCGAGCCGTGCCACGATGGCCGGCGCCGCCGATTGCGGCAGCACCACCGTCGCGGCGAGGCTTGCGCAGAGGATGCCGAGCCCGATCTCCTCGGCCCGCGCCACGGCGGTGTCGAAGATCGCGCCCGGGTCGTCGACCGCCGGGAATCCGATCAGCGCCGCCGTGTAGCCCGCCAGCATCGGCAGGTAGCTCGCGGGCGTACGATCGAGGAGCGAGACGTAGAGGCAAAGGGCGACCCAGAGCGCCACCGCGAGGCTGAGCATGACCGGTTCGTTGACCAGATTGGGCACCAGCACCACGCTCACGGCGGCGCCGAGCGCCGTCCCAGAAAGGCGGTAGACGGCCTTCGAGCGGGTCGCGCCCGACAGGACCTGGCTGGTGATGTACACGGTACCGAGCGCCCAATAGGGCCGCGGCAGGTCGATCCAGAGCGCGAGGTACAGGGCCAGCATCGCCGCCGCGTAGGTCTTGAGCGCGAAGGCCCAATCGCGCCATCCGGGGAGGGTCACGACACGACCTCCGGTTCGGCGGCCGCGCGGCCGTAGCGCTGGAGGGCCGCGAAGACCCGCAGGCTCGCCTCCAGATCGGCGTCATCGATCTCCGCGAAGACGCAGGCCCGCAGGGTGGAGAGCGCGGCCTCGATCTGCTCGAAAACGCGCCGTCCCTCGGGGGTCAGGCCGAGCACCTTGGCCCGGCGGTCGGACGGATCCTCCCGGCGCACCACCAGCCCTGCTGCCGCAAGCTGATCGAGGAGGCGGACCAAGGACGGCCCCTCGATGCCGACCGCCTCCGCCAGGGCGTTCTGCCGGGGCTCCTCTGCCATGCGGCCGATGATGATCAGCGGATGGGCGGTGGCATCCGACAGGCCGTGCGTCTCCGCGACGCCGTTGGCCGCCCGGCGCCAATGGCGGCCGGTCGTCAGGATGGCGTGGGTGACGGCCTGCTGCAGCCTCTCCCGGGATAACGCATGTTCGGTGTTGGGCACGGACCAGAACCCGTCACGGCGGCGATCCGGCGGGTGCCCGATCCATCAGCTCGCAGGCTGATAGATAGCATCATATCTTTTTGCATGCGTATGGTTTTGGCGGGGTCAGCATTGCGAGTGGCGAATGCGAGGACCCGCCGCACAGCCTTTTCACGGGCGCATGGAGCGCCAGCGGAATGCGACTCGGGAATCAGCGGGAGACGTCGCGAACCGTCCCGTTGGATCAAACGGGGCCGCTTGCGCGGCGCTTTCCGTGCTGGATCCCGGATCACCTTCCACTGCGTTCCAGGCGTCAGGGAAAGGGCGTGCGTCCTGTGCCCCCGGATTGAGCAGCCATTACCAGCCCTTGAGCCGGATGCGCGTTGTGGATCTGGTCGAAGTCGAGCGAGGCCGTATCGATCACGATCTGGGTCCGGCTGATCACCTCGAGCTTGCGCAGGATCTCGGAGACATGCGCCTTCACGGTCGAATCGCCGACCTGAAGCTCGTGGGCGATCTGCTTGTTGAGCTTGCCCTGGCGGATCATCATCAGAACCCGCAATTGCTGCGGCGTCAGCCGGGCGAGGCGCTCGGGCAGCGGTGCCTTCTTGGAACGCGACGCCGGGGCGTTCGCCTCGGCGAGGCCCGGCGGCAGGAACAGCGCGCCGCTCAGCACCTCGGTGATCGCCCGGGTCAGCGTGGTCTTGTCCATGGCCTTCGGGACGAAGCCGGCCGCGCCGTGCTCCAGCGCCTCGCGCACGATGCGCGGATCCTCGTGGCCGGAGACGATCAGGATCGGAATGCGCGGAAAGCTCGCCCGGATCGTGATCAGCCCGTCGAAGCCGGAGGTGCCGCGCATCGACAGGTCGAGGAGCGTGAGGTCGATGTTCCGGTTGGCGGCGAGCACCGCACAGGCCGCCTCGATCCCGTCGGCCTCGTGCAGCTCCGCGTCCGGATGCGCGAGGCGGATCGTGGCCGCGAGCGCGTCCCGGAACAGCGGGTGGTCGTCAACGATCAGGAGATGCACGGACAACGCGGTCCTTGACTGGAGATCCTCACGGAATCCCTCGAAAACTGATCGAAGCGGCCCCGGGGTGCAAGCGGGTGTTGAGAGGACCGCCCGCACACCGAGGCCTGAGCATGCCGGCCCAGGCGGGGCCGGCATGCTTTGGGTGTGGGGCGTCTTCAGCGCGACGCCACCGTCTTGGGCAGCTTGAATGCCCAGAAGCTGCCGCCCTGGTTGATGCCGGCGGTGGACTTGGCCACCTCGCCGCCCCAGAGCGGCACCGCGCCGCCCCAGCCGGCCGCGACGCCGACCCACTGCTCGCCGTCCTGCTCCCAGGTGATCGGCGAGGAGACCACGCCGGTGCCGACCTGGAACTTCCAGACTTCCTCGCCGGTCTTGGCGTCGAAGGCCTTCAGGAAGCCCTCCGGCGTGCCGGTGAAGACGAGGTTGCCCGCGGTGGTGAGCACGCCGGCCCAGAGCGGAGCCTTGTTCTTGTACTCCCACACGGTCTTGCCGGAGGCCGGGTCGATCGCCTTGAGCGAGCCGATATGGTCGTCGAAGACCGGCTTGATCGTGAAGCCGGCACCGAGATAGGCCGCGCCCTTCTTATAGTTCACCGGCTCGTTCCAGATATCCATGCCCCACTCGTTGGAGGGCACGTAGAACAGCTTGGTGTCGGGGCTGTAGCCGATCGGCATCCAGTTTTTGCCGCCGAGGAAGCTCGGCACCGCGAAGACCGACTTGCCCTTCTTGTCGTCGCCGGTGGCCTGGCTCGGGTCGCCCGGGCGGTTCTCCGGGTTGTAGATCGGGCGGCCGTTCTCATCGATGCCCTTGGCCCAGTTGATCTTGTTCACGAACGGCGTCGCCGAGATGAACTTCCCGTTGGTCCGGTCGAGCACGTAGAAGAAGCCGTTGCGGTCGGCGGTGGCGCCGGCCTTGATGGTCTTGCCGCCCTTGTTCAGGTCGAACGGCACGAACTCGTTGACGCCGTCGAAGTCCCAGCCGTCATGCGGGGTGGTCTGGAAGCCCCAGACGATCTCGCCGTTGTCGGGGTTGAGGGCGAGGCGCGACGACGTCCACTTGTTGTCGCCCGGGCGCAGCCAGGAGTTCCACGGGCCCGGGTTGCCGGTGCCGAAATAGACGAGGTTGGTCTCGGGATCGTAGGTGCCGCCGAGCCAGGTGGCGCCGCCGCCGAACTTCCACATGTCGCCGGGCCAGGTCTCGTTGGTCTTGCCCGTCATGGTCGAGGGCTTGCCGTTGAGCTCGCCCATGTGGCCCTCGATGACGGGGCGCTTCCACACGATCTCGCCGGTCTCGGCATCGCGGGCCTCGATGCGCCCGATCACGCCGAACTCGCCGCCCGACACGCCGGTGATGATCTTGCCCTTCACGATGATCGGGGCGGCCGTGTAGCTGTAGCCGGCCTTGAAGTCGTCGATGTCCTTGCGCCAGACCACCTTGCCGGTCTTGACGTTCAGCGCGACGAGCTTGGCATCGAGGGTGCCGAAATAGACGTTGTCCTTGGAGAGGGCGGCGCCGCGGTTCACCACGTCACAGCAGGGCAGGATGCCCTCCGGCAGGCGGGCGTCGTATTCCCACTTCTTCTCGCCGGTGCGGGAATCGATCGCGTACATGCGCGAATACGAGCCGGTCACGTAGAGGATGCCGTCCTTGACCAGCGCCTGGCTCTCCTGGCCGCGCTGCTTCTCGCCGCCGAACGAGAACGACCACGCCGGCACGAGGCTCGTGATGTTGTCGCGGTTGAGGGTCTTCAGCGGGCTGAAGCGCTGGGCCTGCGGCCCGAGCCCGTAGGTGACCACGTCGCCCGGCGTCTTCGCGTCGTTGATGATGTCCTGCTCGGTGACGCCTTGGGCCAGGGCCGGCAGGGCGCCACCCGCCACGAGGGCGGCGACGCCCACCGCGGCGAGGAACCGGGTCCGCATTCTCATGACGTGTCCTCCGTTTAGGGCCCCGGTCCGTATGGCCGGGGCATCCGGGTTTCGGCGCGGACCGCATCAGTCGCGGGGCGCCCCCTTGGGAACCGAGGCTATCCGGCTTCTCAGGAAAGTCTTATTGGCCATTGGTCGAATAATTCAGCCGAGGCCTGATGACTGAAACAGTATTCATAAGGGCATGCGCTGCCATCGACCCGGCTTGGTCCGCCGGTCTGTCCCCGGTGGCACGCTCGAAGCCGCGCGATCCGCGATCGGACACTGTCCGGCGGAAGCGGATCCTCAATCCATCCCCCTCATCCTGAGGTGCCGCAGCGCAGCGCAGCCCTCGAAGGAGCCCTCCTTCGAGGGCTGCTGACGCGGGCACCTCAGGATGAGGCGGTGGTTGGGATGCCCCTCAATATCCCTTCGGCGGCGTGTAGGTGACGCCGTAGGTCTCGCAGATCGCCTTCAGCCGGCCGTCGGTGTTCAACGCCGTCACCGCATCCGCCACCGCGTAGGCGAGGTCGCGCGAGTCGGTCTTCACCGCGCCGCCGATCTCCCAGCGCGTCTTGACCAGCCCGGACGACGGCACCGTGGCGATCGGGTTGTCATCCTTGGGCGCCTTGGCGGCGAACAGGGCGGCCTCGATCGCCGCGCGGGTGCCGGCCAGGATCGGGGCCTCGCCCGCCAGATAGGCCTTCGCGGCCTCCTCGAAGCTCTTGTAGTGCTTGAGATTCTCGCGGAACCGGCCGCCCTGGGCGGTGAGCAGCATCAGGTCGGCGGCGCTCGACCCTTCGAGCGCCACGGTCTTGTCGCCGATATCGTCGAGCTTATCGAACCCTTCAAGGTCGCCCTTTCGGTACGCGAAGGCGATCTCCTGCTCGAAATACGGGGCGGTGAAGAACACCTGATCGTTGCGGAGTGCCAGCTGCCGGTCGGTCGGCACGTGCAGCATCAGGTCGGCGAGCGGCGAGCCGGCAAGGTCCCCCTTCCACAGGTTGAGGCGCAGATCCCCGTCGACGTTCTCGCCGGCATCGACCACGCGCAGGTCGAGCTTGACGTTGAGCTTGTCGGCGATGGCGCGGGCGAGGTCGGCGTCGATGCCCTCGGCCTTGCCGTTCAGACCCGCAAGGTCCTGGCGCAGATCGATGTCGGTATCGAGCCGGAGGGCATGGCGGTGAGCCCCGATGGCCGGCTCGCGGTGACGACCTCCGAGACCACCAATATGGTCCACTGGATCGACACGAAGACCCTTCAGGCGGTCGACGCCACGCCGGTCGGGCAGCGCCCGCGCTTCGCGGCCTTCTCGGCGGACGGCACGAAGCTGTGGGCCTCCTCGGAGATCGGCGGCACGGTCTCGGTGATCGATGTCGCCAGCCGCAAGGTGATCGAGACGATCGACTTCGCCGTGAAGGGGATCGCCTCGGACCGGATCCAACCGGTGGGAATCCAGTTCTCGAAGGACGGGCGTCATGCCTTCGTGGCTCTGGGGCCGTCCGACCGCGTGGCGGTGGTGGATACCGCGACCTTCAAGGTCGAGAGCTACATCCTGGTCGGCCGGCGGGTCTGGCAACTCGCGCTGAACGCGGCGGGCACGCGCCTCTTCACCACCAACGGCGTCTCGGGCGACGTGACGGTGATCGACGCTGAGACGTTCAAGCCGATCCGGACCGTGAAGGTCGGCCGCTTCCCCTGGGGCGCCGCAGCCCGTCCGATGGCGGACGCCAAGGCCACGGACGGCCGCGCCGCCGGCGTGGCGCCGTGAGGTGTTTCGGGACGGGAGCCAAGAAAACCCCCTCCCCCCTCTGCGGGGGGAGGGAAACCGCGCGCCGGGTCCTCAAGGCGACGAGCCAGGGTCGATCCACAGGCACGCGCATTCTCACGCACATCGCCCTCCTGCTCGCGATCCTTCTCCAGATCCTCCCGGCCCAGGCCGGCCAGCTCGATCGCGGGGCCCTCGAACGGTACTTCCCCCCGCCCCTGGTGGTCGGCGAGAAAGACGGTGCGCTCCCGGTCTGGCCGATCCTGAAGCAGCAGGCCGGCTCCTACGAGGTCTTCGCCTACGCCTTCGAGTCGGTCGATCTCGCCCCGATCCCCGGCTTCGGCGGTACGCCGCCGGATCTGCTGGTGGCCCTCGCCCCGGACGGCACCTTCCGCGACGTGAAGGTGATCAGCCAGCACGAGCCGGTCTTCCTCGAAGGGCTCGGGCCGGAACCACTCCTCGCCTTCGTCGACCAATATGCCAGCCTGTCGGCCCGACAGGCGATCCGGGTCGGGCGGCCGAACGCCCGGGCGGGCGGCGCCGCGCCCCAGACCACGGTCGACGGCATCTCGATGGCCACGGCCTCGACCCGGGTGATCAACCAGTCGATCCTGGCCTCGGCCCTGGCGGTGGCACGCGGCAAGCTGGGGTTCGGGGCGACCAATGTCGGCCTGAAGGTCGAGGCTAAGCTCGACTCCTTCGAGAAGCTCAGTCTGTCCGACCTGCTCGCCCGCGGCTGGGTCAAGCGCCTCACCGTAACGAACGACGAAGCGGCCAAGGCCTTCAAGGGGACCGGGGTAGAGGATCCGGCCGACGGTCCGCCCGACACCGTCCTCTCCGACATCTATGTGGCCTATCTCAACGCCCCGTCGATCGGCCGCAACCTTCTGGGCCAAGCCCGGTTCGACGCGTTGCTGCGTGAACTGGGTCCTGGCAACCACGCCGTGATGGTGCTGAGCGCCGGTCCGCCGGACGCCCCCGAGAATCCGCTGGGCGAACGATTCGTGCTGGGCTCGATCCCCGACCGGCTGACGATCGGCCAGGGCGGGCTGATCGTGACCGCCCGCGACATGGCGGTGGAGCGCCGCGAAGCCGGTCTCGCGGAGGGGCTGCCGGAGGGGAGCTGGACGATCCTGCGGATCGATCAGGCCGCGGGCTTCGACCCCTCCGCGCCCTGGGTCCTGACCGAGACGATCATCCGCGAGCGCGGGCAGATCCTCTCCGAAAAGATCACCCGGACGTTCCCGGTCGAGACGACCCTGCCGGCCGATCTGTTCACCCGGGTCAAGCCCGACGAGGGGCCGAGCTGGATTGATCCCTGGCGTGCGCGTGCGCCGGAACTCGGGCTGATCGCGCTCATGCTGGCGGTTCTGGTGCCGGTGCTGGCGCGCCAGCGCGGGCTCGTCGCCGACGCGCGTCGCTTCGCGGTGTTCCGATTTGGGTTCCTGGCACTGACGCTGGGCTTCATCGGCTGGTTCGGACAGGCGCAACTCTCGATCGTCACCCTCGTCGGCCTCGTGCGCGCCGCCACCACGACCCACGACCTCGCCTTCCTGCTCTACGACCCACCCTCGCTGGTGCTCTGGGTCTTCGTGCTTGCGGCCCTCGTCGTTTGGGGGCGCGGCACGTTCTGTGGCTGGCTCTGCCCCTTCGGGGCGCTCCAGGAATTCGTGGCGCTGCTGGCGAAGCCTCTGCGCATCCGGCAGATCGCGATCCCGGCCGGGCTCGACCGGGTGCTGCGGCAGGCGAAGTACATCGTGCTCGCCGGCATCCTCGTGGCCGCCGCCGCCGGATCGCCACTGGCTGACAGCCTCAGCGAGGTCGAGCCGTTCAAGACCGCCATCACCCTGACCTTCGTGCGGTCCTGGCCGTTCGTCGCCTACGCGGTCGGCCTGCTGGTGCTCAACCTCTTCGTCTTCAAGGGATTCTGCCGCTACCTCTGCCCGCTCGGCGCAAGCCTCGCCCTGCTGGGCCGCGTGCGGATGCTCGACTGGATTCCCCGCCGGGCCGAATGCGGCTCGCCCTGTCAGCTCTGCAAGGTCCGCTGCCGCTACGGTGCGATCATGCCAAGCGGCCGGATCGATTATCCCGAGTGTTTCCAGTGCATGGATTGCGTGACGATCATCCACGATCCGGGGCAGTGCGTGCCGCAGGTTCTGGCGCGCAAGCGCGGGCGCCCAGTGTCGCCGCAGCCGGCGGCGGCCGCATGAGCGACCTCGGACAGCCCCGGCCCGCCCGGCGCCGCATCCTCGTGGCCGCCGCGGGCCTTGCCGGCGCGGGTTTGGCCGGCGCGGCCGGGCTCGGCGGCCTCGCGGCCTTCCGCGCTTCGGCCGCATCGCGTGGCCTCGTGCTACGGACCCGCGCCGGCCTCGCCTTCGGGACAACCGTGGCGCTGACGGCCGCCGGCTCGGACGCGGCCGTGATCGAGGCCGCGCTGACGGACGGGTTCGCGGCGATGCGTGCCGTCGAGGCGGGCGCCAGCCTGTTCCGCCCCGACAGCGCCCTCTCGCGCCTCAACCGGGACGGTGCCCTCCACGCCCCCGACCCGCACCTCGTTGTCCTGCTGCGCTTCGCTCTTGCGCTGGCGGCCGCGACCGAGGGTGCCTTCGATCCCACGGTGCAGCCGCTCTGGCCGGTCTGGTCGGAGGCGGCGGCACGGGGCGGGCGGCCGGATACCGGGGTGATCCGCGCCGTCCTGGCACGGGTCGGCTGGCACCGCGTGCGGCTTGAACCGGACCGCATCACCCTGGAGCCCGGTACGGCACTGACCCTGAACGCGTTGATCCAGGGCTACGCCGCCGACCGCGTGATGGCGGCGTTCCGGGCTCGCGGCATCGCGGATGCCTTCGTGGATACCGGCGAGTTCGGCGCATCCGGTGCGCATCCCGACGGCACGCCCTGGCGCCTCGGCCTCGCAGATCCGCGCGACCCCGCTGCGCTCGCCGCCGTGATCGCCCCGTTCATGGGATTCGCCGCGACGTCGGGCGATTACAACATGTGCTTCTCGGATGATCGGGCCGACCACCACATCCTCGACCCGGCGACCGGCTATTCCCCCGGGGGGCTGTCGTCGGTGACGGTCACGGCGCCGACCGGTCTCCTCGCCGACGGCCTGTCCACCGCCTGCATGGTGCTGGGGCGCGACCGGGGCGCGCGGTTGGTCGCCGGCCATGCGGGCTGCGCGGTGCGGTTTACCGACAAGCCCCGCCCGGCCTGATCCGGGCCCGCCGAAGCGGGGCCCGGATCGATCCGGCTCAGGCGGCGCGGACCGAGGTCAGGAAGCGGCCCACCTCCCGCCCGAGGGCGTCGAACTCGACCGACAGTTCCGAGGCCGAGGCCAAAAGGCTGCCCGCGGTCGTTCCGGTCGCCTCGACGGCATCGGCCACGGTCGTGACGGTGGTGCTCACGGCACCGGTGCTGGATGCCGCATCCGCGACGGTGCGGACGATGCGCTCGGCGGCCGCGCCCTGCTCGCGCACGGAGGCGGTGATCTGCGTCGCAAGGGTATTCATGTCGCGGATATGAACCGTGATTCCGTTGACGGCGGCGACAGCCCGTTGCGTCGAAGTCTGGATCTGCCCGACCTGCGTGGCGATATCCTCGGTTGCCTTGGCGGTCTGGCCCGCCAACGCCTTCACCTCCGCGGCCACCACCGCGAAGCCGCGCCCGGCCTCGCCGGCCCGGGCGGCCTCGATCGTCGCGTTGAGGGCCAGCAGGTTGGTCTGGGCCGCCACCGTCGAGATCAGCGCCACCACGTCGCCGATCCGCTCCGCGGCTGCGCTCAGCTCCTGCACGAGGGGAACCGCCTCGGCCGCCTCCGCGGCGGTTCGGCTGGCGAGTTCGGCGGAGCCGCTCACCTGCCGCTCGATCTCGCTGAGTGACGCGCCGAGCTGCGCGGTCGCCTCGGCGGCCGTCTCGGCCGCGCGCGCCGCGTTCCCGGCCGAGGAGGCGACGTCCGACGACCGGCGCGCCGAATCGCTTGCGGTCTCCGACATGTCGGCAGCCGCGCTGCGCAGGTTCGCCGCCGCGTCGGACACGTGGGACAGGATCCCGCCCACCGTCGTCTCGAAGGTCCGCGCCAACTGCTCAGTGGCGTTCCGCCGCGCTTCCTCAAGGGCGGAGCGGGCCTCCGCGGTTTCCCGCTCAAGGACGCTGGCTCGGGCCAGCTGCGCCTGGGCCTCCATCTCCGATTGGCCGAGCGCCCGGAAGGAGTTGACCGTGGTCCGGCAGACCCAGATCAGGACGGCGGCCTCCATCACCACGATCACGGCGTGCAGGGCGACACGGCCAAGGTCGGCCGCCGCATCCGGGAACACCAGCGCCGGGACCGCCAGATCGAGGGCGAGGTGATGAACCGCGGTGGCCACCGTCGCCGCCAGGATCACACGCCAGTCGCACCAGCCAACCAGCACGGCGAGGCAGGCGAAGAAGTACATATGCAGGTCGACCTGCCAGGGATGCCCGGTGAAGACGATCAGAAAGATCGCCGCCATGCCGATCAGCGCGACGCCGCTGACGATGCGCGTGGCATGGCCGATCGGATCCCGCCACCAGAGCAGCGTCGCCGTCCCGGCCAGGACCGCGACGGCGACGATCGGGCTCCAAGTCGGCAGGCCGCCCGTCAGTGCGGCGTCGGCCCCCGCGATGACGAGCACGTGCGCCCACAGGATCGCGATGAGCGAGCGGCCGATTTTGAGCCGCAGAGCATTGAGGTGGTTCATCGTGCCGAGCGTCCGAAGTCGGGATGGGCGTCGCGGGTGACGACTGTGGTTCGATCGGCGCGCCCGCAGCCGCCGGCCAAGCCACCGTCGAGGACGAGCCGGGCGCCCGCCGCGTAGAGGCGGCCGACGAAGCCGGCGTTGTCGGAGCGGGCGATCACGATATCCGGTCGGCCGCCGACGTTCAGGATCGACCCGCCGGCTTCGGCGACCAAGCGGACGACCGCGCCGGTATCGGATCCTGCGCGGCCGACCAGGGCTACCGTATCGGACCGGGGGGCGGCCAGGAGCGCCAGAGGTGTGACCAGGGCCACGGCACCACCGAGCAGGCCCAGCGCCGTTTGATATTGTTTTGACTCACGGCTTACCGGGGGTTTCAAATCTTCCAGTGCCGTCATGTGCGATAATAACTCATTTTATGGCCCAATAACGTACGGTATCTGTGTTTTGCGCAGGTCTTGAAGAGGTTGCGCGGTCATGTTGCGCTTACAGCTATCTGTCTTCTAAATTATGAACGCATTATCTCTTAAGCAAGTGATCTGTCGTGCCAGAGGCTGGCGATCATTTGCTTCTTAACATCGCATCAAAACTTGTTACGTTATATGTAAGTCAATACATAGGATGGAATTTATATTTCTAGGCGGTAAAGATCTGATTTGATACTGATCGATCTATAAGGCTGCTGCGCCCTTGCCGCCCTGCCTGTTCCGGTATCGGAGGAGAGGCTGGGAAGACCGGCCCCGGCGGTACGGCAGGGTGCGTGTCCCACTCAATCGCCAGGCGCGGCGCGATGCATGCTTCGCTTCCCTTCCGAACCGTGGGACGCCCGACGGCAAGGACCGCGCCGTGTCTCGCGCGGAGCAGTTTGCGTGACCGGCTCCGGAAGGAGAACACGGTCCGCGTCCGGAAGAGGGAGGTTGTGCGTGAGTGAGCGAATGGTGCCGTCGTGGCCGGGGGATTCGTGGGAACTGGCCGCGCCTGCCGCAGCTGGCTTCGACCCCGTGCGCCTCGCTGAGGCGGTCGCGTATGCCGAGGCGCAGGAGAGCGCTTGGCCGCGCAGCCTGTATCACCCGGACGGCCACTATGTCGGGATCGTCGAGTGGAACGAGACCGGGCCGTGGAGCGCCATCGCGGGCCCCGTGCGGCCGCGGGGCGGGCCGGCCGGCATGATCCTGAAGGGCGGACGCTTGATTGCCGCCTGGGGCGATACGGCTCGACCCGACATGACCTTCTCGATCGCCAAGAGCTACCTCGCGGTGCTGGCGGGTCTGGCCCACGATGACTGGCTGATCCCCGACGTGGACACCCCGGTGCGCGACAGCGTGCCTGACCCGCTCCTCGACGGGCCGCACAACGGCGCGATCACGTGGCGCCACCTGCTACAGCAATCGAGTGAGTGGCAGGGGGTGCTGTTCGAGAAATCCGATCAGGTCGATCACTTCCGCCAGATCGGACCGGGGGCGGATAACAGCCGCAAGGGCGAGAAGCGGGCGCTGAAGCCGCCCGGCACCCACTACGAGTACAACGACGTGCGGGTGAACCTCCTCTCCTATTGCCTGATGCGGCTATTCGGCCGTGCCCTGCCGGAGGTGCTGCGCGAGCGGATCATGGACCCGATCGGCGCCTCCCGGGACTGGGCATGGCACGGCTACGACAATGCCTGGGTCGAGATCGACGGACGGAGCGTCCAATCGGTGCCGGGCGGCGGCCATTGGGGGGGCGGCCTGTTCATCGGCGCCGACGATCACGCCCGGTTCGGGCTGCTCATCGCCCGCGGCGGCGCGTGGGATGGGCGGCAGCTCCTGTCCGAGCGCTGGATCCGCGCCATGCTGGCCCCGTCGCCGACGCTTGAGAGCTACGGCTATCTCTGGTGGCTCAACCGGGGCGCCGCCGCCAAGCCGCAGATCTCCCCGAACGCCTTCAGCGCGCTGGGCGCCGGCAACAACGTGATCTGGTGCGATCCGGATCGCGATCTCGTCGCGGTGCTGCGCTGGATCGACAAGAGTGCCGTCGATGGATTCCTGCTGCGCCTCGTGGCGGCCCTGCGGGATTAACCGGCGGCCGCGCCGTCCCGCATTCCGGCGCCCGCGTGGATGAAGTCCACGAAGGCCCGGAGTACCGGCCGCATCAGCCGGCGGCAGGGATAGTAGAGGAGGAAGCCGGGAAAGCGCGGGCACCAATCCTCCAGGACCCGGACCAGCCGGCCGGATGCGAGATCCGTCGCAGCTTGCGCCTCGAACAGTTAGGCGAGCCCGGCCCCACGCCGCGCCGCCTCGGCGATGAGCCCGTCATCGTCGAGGATGAGATTGCCGGAGACCGACACCGTGCAGGCGGTTCAGTCGCGTTCAATTCCCATTGATAGAGGGCGCCCCCCGCGAAGCGCCGGCGGATGCAGGTGTGGGCCTGCAGATCCTGCGGCGTCGCCGGAGGCGCATGCTGCGCGAGATAGGCCGGCGCCGCCACGATGGCCCCGCGCTGCGGGGGGCCGAGCGGCACCGCGATCATGTCCTGCTCCAGGCTCTCGGCGAAGGGGATTCCGGCATCGAAGCCCTCGGCCACGATGTCGCTCAAGCCATTCTGAACCCGGATCTCGATCGTCACGCCGGGATGCGCCCGCGTGAACGCGGTGACGAGCGGGATCAGCACCATCTCGGCCGCCGCGCGCGGCACCGACAGGCACAGGGTCCCGCAGAGCTGCTGCTGTGAGGCGGCGGCGGCCTCTACCGCCTCGGTGATCGCCGCGAGCGCGGGTTCGAGACCGTCGAGCAGGCGCTGCCCGGCCTCGGTCGGGGCGACGCTGCGCGTGGTCCGGGCCAGCAGGCGTACCCCGAGATGATCCTCCAGCCCATTGATCGCGTGGCTCACCGCCGAGACCGACCGGCCGAGATCGCGCGCCGCGCCGCGAAAGCTCCGGCGCGCCGCGACAGCCGCGAAGATCGACAGGGCGGGCAGGTCAGCGCGTCGCATTGTTGAGCCGGATAGAACAGCCTGCTGCGCTGTTCACCGCTTATCGGCGGGCGCCCGATATGCAGAGTGCGGCCTGCTGCATCGGAGGTTTTCATGCAACAGCGTCGACTCGGTTCCGAACTCACCGTCTCCGCCCTGGGCCTGGGCTGCATGGGCATGAGCTTCGCCTATGGCGGCCAGCCGGAGGCCGAGGCGATCGACACCCTGCGCCGGGCGGTCGATCTCGGCATCACCTTCTTCGACACGGCCGAGATGTACGGGCCGTTCGAGAACGAGAAGCTCGTCGGCAAGGCGCTCGCACCGTTCCGCGACCGGGTGGTGATCGCCACCAAGTTCGGCTTCAAGATCGCCGAGACCGGCGAGGGCCGGGAGCGGATCGTCGGCGTCGACAGCCGCCCGGAGCATGTTCGCGCGGTCTGCGACGCCTCGCTCCAGCGCCTCGGCGTCGAGGTGATCGACCTGTTCTATCAGCATCGGGTCGATCCGGCGGTGCCGATCGAGGACACGGTCGGCGCGATGGCGGATCTCGTTCGGGCTGGAAAGGTCCGGGCGCTGGGGCTCTCGGAGGCGGGCGCGGCCACGATCCGGCGCGCCCATGCGGTGCATCCGATCGCCGCGGTCCAGAGCGAGTATTCCCTGTGGAGCCGCGAACCCGAGGCCGCGGTGCTGCCGACCTGCGTCGCGTTGGGGATCGGCTTCGTGCCCTACAGCCCGCTGGGCCGCGGCCTTCTCACCGGCGCGATCCAGACCCCCGACGCCCTCGGGGCCGACGATTATCGCCGGACCCTGCCGCGCTTCCAGGCGGAAAACCTCGCGGCCAACCAGCGGCTGCTCGACACGCTCGCCGCCCTCGCCCGCGACAAGGGCGTCACCCCCGCGCAGCTCGCCCTGGCCTGGGTGCTGAGCCGGGGCGATTTCATCGTCCCGATCCCGGGGGCCCGCAAGATCCGCCACCTGGAGGAGAATGCGGCGGCGGCCGATCTCGTCCTGTCGGAGGCCGATCTCCGGACCATCGCGGACGCGATGCCCGCGGAAGCCGTCAGCGGCGGCCGCTACGGCGAGGCCGGGCTCGCCATGGTCGACCTCTGAGCCTCGGGGGCTGCTCCACCGGGATCCTGGGTTTCCAAAGGGCTTCAGCCCTTTGGCGGGTGCTCAGGGCGGAGCCCTGAGATGATTTCCAGGGCTCTGCCCTGGACCCGCGAAAGGGCTCGCCCTTTCGAAACCAGGACTGGGTCGGTCCACAACGCAGAAACGTCTTGGCCCAATCAATCAGGCTCTCACAGCGCCGCGATGGTTTCGGCCATCGCGCGCGCCCGCGGCACAAGGCTTCCAACCTCCAGGTATTCCTCGGGCGAATGCGCCTTGCCGCCGACCGGGCCCACGGCGCAAAGCGTCGGGCAGCCGACGCTGGCGGTGAAGCCGGAATCGGCGCAGCCACCCGCGAACTCGCCCTCGACCAGCCGCCCCAGCTCCGCGCTGACCTGGGCGTAGGTCTCGAACAGCGCCCGGGAAGCCGGATCCTGCACCAGCGGCAGGAACTCGCCCTTGATGCTCAGATGCGCGGTGATGTCCGGCACCATGGAGGCCGCCACGATCCCTGCGATCCGCTCCATGGCCTCGGCGCGGTCCGGCGGCGTGACGTAGCGGAGGTCGATCTCACAGGTCGCCCGCGGCGCCACGGTGTTGACCGACTGGCCGCCCGAGATCAGCCCGACATTGACCGTGATGCCGCGCGCGAGATCCGTGATGGCGTGGAACGCCACGGTCTTGTGCGCCAATTCGAGGATGGCGCTGCGGCCGTCCGCGTAGTTGCCGCCGGAATGGGCAGCCTTGCCCAGCACCTCCAACTGCATGAACACGCCGCCCTTGCGGCCGGTGACGACGTTGCCGGTTGGGCGTCCCGGCTCGGAATTCAGCACCGCGCGAGCGCCGCGGGCGGTCTCCTCGATGATCGGCCGGCAGGCCGGGGAGCCGATCTCCTCATCGCTGGTGAACAGGCCGACCAGCGGCACCGGCGCGCCGCCGGCCCGGTGATAGGCTGCCAGCACGAAGGCGTTCATGACGAGCCCGGCCTTCATGTCGGCGACGCCCGGACCGTAGGCGCGGCCGTCGACGACGTGGAACGGACGGCGCGCCACCTCGCCCTTCGGAAAGACGGTATCGCGGTGGCCCATCAGCACCACCGGCCGGTTGCCGCCGCCGGAGCCTGCGACCTCGGCCTTCAGCGCATCGCCGTAGCCTTCGACCGGGATCGTGGAGACCGGAATGCCCTCGCCGGCCAGGAACGCCGCGATTCGGGTGCCGACCGCATCCACACCGGGCTTGTCGTAGGAGCCGGAATCGATGTTCACGAGCTCTTCGAGGAGTGCCAGCATTGCGCCCTCCTGCCCGTCGAGCCAGCGTAGGGCGTCGGTGTTCTGAATCATCATTGGGTTCCTCGTACCGGGCGCCTCGGGACGGCGCGACTCGAACGTCAAGGGGCGCGGCGAATCACGCCAGGGGCGCAACGCCGCTGATGTCATGCGCCCCTGGATTGCCCCGCGGCGCTCGCAAATACGGCGCCGCGTCTCAGTGGCGCTCTAAATATTCCGTTGAACAACCCGACATCCCTTACGCCGTGATCGCCCGCCGGGTTTTCGGGAGGACAGGTTTGGCTGCACGGGGCGGCGAGGTCTGAGACCCGGTGCGATCATCGAAGGGTATAGAAGCCCCGAGCATCGACGAGATCGATAGCTGCTATCGATCGCATCTGTTTGAACGATGGTGCAGTGCAGCGCATCTTCCCTTCAGAGCCCGGACATACCCCGGCCGCCAAGGGACGATCATCATGACCATTCGAGCCTTCGTCATCGCCACCCTCGCCGCTGTTCCGGCCCTCGGATCAGCTGCCGCGGGCGAGCGCGTTGATTTCACGCCGCCGCTTTACCGCGATCAGGCGCGTCCGACCGCATCCGTCCGACCGGCATCGGACATGACGACGACGCCGAGTCTGGTGCGGACCGCGCAGGAGGCTCCGCGCCGGCTCGTCGAAGCGACGGCGCGCTGAGGCATCGGCGGAACGGGATCCTGCATCCGCACGTTTGAAGGCGAAATTCCATCCCGGAGAGATACCATGCGCGCGCTGACGATCGCTTCCGTTCTCGCCCTGACCACCGTCGCAGGCCTCGGACAAGCAGAAGCCAAGGGCTGCCTGAAGGGCGCCGTGGTCGGCGGCCTCGCGGGCCACATGGTCGGTCATGGCGTGGCCGGTGCCGCGGCCGGTTGCGCCATCGGTCATCATCGGGCCAACCGGGCGACGACGACGGGGACGGTTCCGACCTCCACGGGATCGACGTCCTCCACGACGACCTCGCGCTCTTACTGATCACGGCGACACGTGCCTTTGAGGACAACAGGCCCCGGCATTCGGCCGGGGCCTTTGTCTGTGAGGCCTGCCGTGGGACCGACAGTCAGGTTCGCCGGTCCGTGACGTCCGGTCGGGAAATGCCGCGAACAGCCCACAAAGCTGCGATCAGACCAAGATTGGCTGTGGCGAGGATCGGCAGGATCCACCACAGCGCATCGGGGCTCGCGTGGGTCAGCACGAACGCACCCGCCGGCGGGGCCAGGGCTTGCGCGATCAGACCCGGCCGGGCGAGGCGGCCAACAACCAACGGGTAGCGCGTGGGACCGAACAGGGCCAGCGGCACCGTGCCCCGCGCAATGGAAAAGATTCCGTTGCCGCCGCCATAGAGCACCAGCCAGAGCCCGACGCCGGGCAGGCCGGATGCGAGTAGCGCCAAGCCGAGCGTGACCAGGGCGAAGGCCGCCGTCAGCGTCCAGAGCGGATGGTATCGGCCCTTGAACGAGATCTCGACGATCCGGGCGGCGACCTGGGCCGGCCCGATCAGCGCGCCGTAGGAGACGGCCGAGGCGAGGGCCACGCCGCGGGCCTGCAGCAGCGTGATCAGGTGGACCGAGACGAGCGACATGATCGCGCCACCGAGGATCAGAACCCCGGCAAACAACAGGAATGCCCGTCGCTCCGGGCCGGATAGGGGGCCGATGGCCGCCTCTCGATCCTCCGCCGCTGCGGGCAACACGTGGGGCTTCGGGACAAGCAGGAGGATCAGCGGCAGCGTGACCCCGAGGTGAAGGCCGGCATAGGCGAGGCAGGTCCCTCGCCAGCCGACCTGCGCGACCAGGAATGCCGACACAGGCCAACACACGGTGCTGGCGAACCCGCCCCACAGGGTGAGCGTGGTGATCGCCGGTCGGGCCTCCGCGCCGTAGAGGCGACCCAGGGTGGCGAAGGCCGGGTCGTACAGGCCGCAACCCATGCCGGCTCCGAGAATCAGCCAGCCGCCGAGGTAGACCGGCAGGGCCGGCGCCACGGCCAGCGTCGTCAGCCCTGCGGCCAGCAGCAGCGCGGCCAGCGCCAGGACCGGGCGACCGCCCCGGCGATGGATGGCTGCCCCGACATGCGGCGATGCGAGTGCGGCCACGAGGAGGCCGAGCGCCAAGCCGCCGACGACCCAGGCGAGCGGCCAGCCGGTGCTCTCTGCAATCGGGCCGGCGAGAACAGCCGGCAGATAGAACGACGAGCCCCAGGCGAGGATCTGCACCACGCCCAGGGCCGAGATGACCGGCCAGCGGCGACGCGTGTCCGGCACGGCCTACGGCGTCCCGAGCAGCGGCAGCCAGGTTGCCAACGCCAGCAACGTCACGAGGAGGACCGGCGGCGTGATGACGAGGCCGACCTTCATGTACTGCCCCCACGTGATCGTCTGGCCCTTGGATGCCAGGACGTGCAGCCAGAGCAGGGTGGCGAGGCTGCCGATGGGGGTGAATTTCGGGCCCAGATCGCAGCCGATGACGTTCGCGTAGATCATCAGCTCGCGGGTCAGCGGCGCGAGATCGGGAGCCTGCTGGATCGAGAGCGCGCCGATGAGCACACTCGGCATGTTGTTCATCACCGAGGACAGGATCGCAGCGGCGAAGCCGGTGCCGATGGTCGCGACCCACGGCCCCTGTCCGGCAAGCCGGACGAGGCCCTTGGCGAGTTCGTTGGTGAGGCCGGCGTTCCGCAGCCCGTAGACCACGAGGTACATGCCGAGGCTGAACAGCACGATCTGCCAGGGCGCGCCGGTCAGCACCCCGCGGATCGGGATGACGCCGCCGCGTTTGGCGAGCAGCAGGAGCACGGTCGCGCCCGCACAGGTCACGACGGAGACGGGAACGCCGAGCGGCGCGGTCACGACATAGGCGACGAGCAGCACGCCGAGCAACGGGAATGCCGCCTGAAACACGGTCCGGTCCCGGATCGCGCGGATGGGCAGCTCAAGTTCCCGGACGGGGTAGGACGGCGGCACGGCCTTCCGGAAGTAAGCCCAGAGCACGACGAGGGTCGCGGCGAGCGAAACGAGATCGACCGGCACCATCACGGCAGCGTAGCGGCCAAACGTTACGTCGAAATAGTTGGCCGAGACGATGTTCACGAGGTTCGAGATCACCAGGGGCAGGCTGGTGCTGTCGGCGACGAACCCGCAGGCAACGATGAAGGCGAGCGCCGCGGCGGGCGGGAAATCCAGGCGCCGCAGGATCGCCAGCACGATCGGTGTCAGCAGCAGGGCAGCGCCGTCGTTGGCGAACACGGCGGCGATGGCCGCGCCGAGCAGCACCACGAGCAGGAACAGGAGCCGGCCGCGACCGCCGCCCCAGCGCGCGACATGCAGGGCCGCCCAATGGAAGAACCCGGCCTCATCGAGCAGGAGCGAGATGATGATTAGCGCGACGAAGGTGAACGTCGCGTCCCAGACGATGTGCCAGACCGCCGGGATGTCGCCGGGGTGGATGACGCCGGTGGACAGCGCCACGGCCGCCCCGATCAGTGCGCTCCAGCCGATCCCGAGCCCCTTCGGCTGCCAGATGACGAAGACGAGCGTGACAAGAAAGATGGCGAGCGCGAGCATCGCGGCCGGATCCTGCGGAGAAGGGGGCGCGCGCCGACACCGGTGGCCTGTTGCATGGGCCGCTCGGCACGCAATCTCGGTCGCGCTGTGTCAGGCGGTGGCGACGCGGCGACCGTGCTCGTCGACGACGCGCTCGCCGTCTTCCTTGACGAACTCGCCCCCCTGCACTGGCAGGAGGTCGAGCACGGCCTCAGACGGCCGGCACAGGCGAACGCCCTTCGGGCTGACCACCACCGGCCGGTTCATCAGGATCGGATGGGCCGCGATCGCGTCGAGCAGCTTGTCCTCGGTCAGGGCCGGATCGCCGAGGTTCAGCGCCGCGTAGGGCGTGCCCGTCTCGCGCAGGAGATCGCGCACGGTGATCCCCGCGCGCGCCGCGAGGCGGCGGACCATGGCCCGGGTCGGCGGCGTCTTCAGGTACTCGATCACGTGGGGCTCAACACCGGCATTGCGGATCATCGCCAGGGCGTTGCGGGACGTGCCGCAATCCGGGTTGTGATAGATGACGACGTCGAACGCCTCAGGCATGGGCGATGTCTCCGGTTGGGCAATCACACGCGGACAGGGCTGCGACGGCAGGCGCGCACACTTCGGGGCGGCTCTGGCAGCAATCGCGCATCAGGAAATCGATCAGGCCTGCCAGCGCCGGAAAGGCCGCGCTGTAGATGATCGACCGGCCCTCGCGCCGCGAGGCGACCAGGCCGGAATGACTCAGTTCTTTCAGGTGGTGGGATACGGTGGCGGCGGACACGCCGACGGCGTCCGCCAGCGCGCCGGAGGCCCGGCCTTCTGGACCCGCCTTCACGAGCGCCCGCACCAGACGCAGACGATGCTCCTGCGCGAGGGCCGAGAAGGCAGCCAGGGCTTGCGGCTCATCCATTCTTGCTACAATCTTCCAAAGACTGTTTGAACGTACAAGAAAGCGGAATCTTGGACAAGTCGCAGCCAACCTTCACCGACGGCCTGCCAAATCTGAGCGCGGCGCACTTCCTCGTTCCCACCCGGGAGAGCGTCGAGGCGGTGACGCCATTCACGCACGCGCCGCGCTTCCTGATCCTCTATGGTTCCCTGCGCGAGCGCTCGTTCAGCCGCTTCCTCGCCCACGAGGCGGCCCGCCTGCTCGAAGCCATGGGTGGTGAGGTCCGGATCTACGATTCCCACGGCCTCCCGTTGCCGGACGATACCACGGCCGATCACCCGAAGGTTCAGGAGTTGCGCGACCTCTCGATCTGGTCCGAGGGCCAGGTCTGGGTGTCGCCGGAGCGCCATGGCAATTTCACCGGCGTGATGAAGAGCCAGATCGACTGGCTCCCGCTCAGCGAAGGCAGCGTTCGCCCGACGCAGGGGCGCACCCTGGCGGTGATGCAGGTGTCGGGCGGGTCGCAGAGCTTCAACGCCGTCAACGGCCTGCGCGTCCTCGGCCGCTGGATGCGGATGATCACGATCCCGAACCAGTCGTCGGTGCCGATGGCCTACAAGGAGTTCGACGAAGCCGGCCGGATGAAGCCGGGGCCGCTCTACGAGCGCGTGGTCGATGTCTGCGAAGAGCTGATGAAGTTCACGCTGCTCACCCGCGAGCGGGCCGCGTACTTGGTCGACCGCTACAGCGAGCGCAAGGAGCGAGCGCCGGACCGGCTCAAGGCCTTGGCCGCCGATATCGCTTTCGTGATGCGCTGAGACCCGACGGCGATCCCGAGCCGGCCGTCGTCCTGTTGTTCCTCGGCCGATTCACACGGGGTGACCGGCGTGACCCTCATGGCCGTGGGACCCATGTCCGTCATGATTATGTCCGTCATGACCGTGCTCGTGATGGCTGTGATCCATCGGGTTCTTGGAATTCACCCAGAACAGGTACGCGGCGACCGCTCCGAATAACAGGTTGAGCCAGAACGTGTAGTTCAGGCTGAACGTGGTCATCTGCGCCTGCACGTCGACATCGCGTGACGGGATCCAGCCGATGCCGGTGAACGCGAGATCGACAATCATGGCCGCGAGCGCCATCGTGACGAAGAACACGCCGCCGATATAGGCGGCCATGCGCCAGCCAAAGTACCGGCGGTAGACATCGAGCAGGGGCAGGACGATCAGGTCGGCGTAGAGGAAGGCCAGCACGCCCGAGAAGCTCGCGCCGCCGGCCCAGAGCACGGCCGCGAGCGGCACGTTGCCGATCGAGCAGACGAAGGTCAGCATGGCGATGATCGGGCCGAGCACGACGTTGACCGGCACCTGCACCCAGCCCGGCGCGTCGGTCAGGAACAGGGCCTTCCAGACGCCATTGGGCACTAAGGCGCCGAGAAGGCCGCCGATGAGGAAACCAAGGGCAAGATCCTTCCAGAGCATCTGCCATTCCATCGAGAAATTTTGGGCGATCCGGATCCGCGCTTCAGGCTTGGTCAGACGCGCCCACCAGGTCGGACCGTCCACGGTCATGCTCATATGCTGATGGCCCCGGCTCTCCTCCTTGTGCTGCCGCGCCTCCTCGGCGAGGTGCGACGGGTAGGTGAGCTTCACGAGCGTGGTCATGATGGCGATCAGCACGAGGCCGCCGATCCACTCGCCGAGCATGAACTGCCAGCCGAGCAGCACATACAGGATCAGGCCCAGTTCCAAGACGAGGTTCGTCGAGGCGAACAGGAAGGCGAGCGCCGTGACGAGCGCCGCGCCCTTCTTGAACAGCGTGCGCATGATCGCCGCCGAGGCGTAGGAGCACGAGGAGGACGCCGCCCCGGCCACCGTCGCCAGCGCGATCTCGCGGATGGATCCGCCGCCGAAGGCCCGGCGCATCTGGTCCGCTGAAACGACTGATTGCAGCACCGCCGAGATCGTGAAGCCGAGCACGAGGCTCCAGCCGGTCTGCCAGAACATGCCGACGGCCATGAGCAGGCCGTGACCGATCGCGTGCAGGATCATGTCCATCTCGATTTCCCCTCTGGCTGGAAGACGGATTGGCGCCGGCTTGGCTACTCGGCGGCTTCCCTGAAAGCGGCGTCGGCCTCGGCGGGGGCCTCTCGGCTATCGGCCATCGCAGGAAGGCCCCAACCCTTGATCAGGCCGTAGACGGCCGGGATCACGATCAGGGTGAGCGCGGTCGAGGAGATCATGCCGCCGATCATCGGCACAGCGATCCGCTGCATCACCTCGGAGCCCGCGCCCGTGCTCCACAGAATCGGCACCAGACCGGCCATGATGGCGACGACCGTCATCATCTTCGGGCGGACCCGCTCGACCGCGCCGACCATGATCGCTGCGCGCAGATCCTCGCGGGTGAGTGGTCGCTTGATCCGTTCTGCCTCTGCGCGACGCTCGGCCAGGGCTTGGTCGAGATAGACCAGCATGATGACGCCGGTCTCGGCGGCGACACCGGCCAGCGCGATGAAGCCGACGGCCACGGCCACCGACATGTGGAAGCCCATCCACCACATCAGCCAGACCCCGCCGACGAGCGCGAAGGGCAGCGACAGCATGACGATCAACGTTTCGGTCAGGCGGCGGAAGTTCAGGTAGAGCAGCAGCAGGATGAGCAGCAGCGTCGCGGGGACGACGATCTTCAGCCGCGCTTCGGCCCGTTCCAGGTATTCGAACTGGCCGCTCCACTGCAGCGACATCCCCGTCGGGAGCTTCACCGCCTCGGTGACGGCCGCGCGCGCATCGGCGACGTAGCCGCCGAGGTCGCGCCCCGTGATGTCGACATAGAGGTAGACGGCGAGCTGGCCGTTCTCGGTGCGGATCGAGGTCGGACCGCGGGTGAGTTGGACCATGGCGACCTCGCCCAGCGGGACCGTGCCGCCGGCCGGCAGCGGCACCTGCACATCCCGCGCGATCGCCCCCGGATCGGAGCGGAAGGCGCGCGGGTAGCGCAGGTTGACGCTGTAGCGCTCGCGACCCTCGACCGTATTCGTCACGGCCTGACCGCCGAGCGCCAGGGCGATCACGTCCTGTACGTCGCCGACGGTCAGCCCATAACGGCCGAGCGCCTCGCGATCCGGCGTGATGTCCAGGAAGTAGCCGCCGATGACCCGCTCCGCATAGGCGCTCGACGTGCCGGGGACCTTGCGGATTGCGGCCTCGACCTCCCGGGCGACGCGATCCATCGCGGTGAGATCCGTGCCGAAGATCTTGATGCCGACGGGCGTGCGGATGCCGGTCGCCAGCATGTCGATGCGGGCGCGGATCGGCTGCGTCCAGGCGTTGGAGACGCCCGGGAACTGCAGGGCCCTGTCCATCTCGGCTTTCAGGCTGTCGAGCGTCACGCCGGGCCGCCACGCGGATTGCGGTTTGAGGCGGATGATCGTCTCGAACATCTCCATCGGCGCCGGGTCCGTTGCCGTGCTCGCGCGGCCGGCCTTGCCGTAGACCGAGGCGACCTCGGGGAACGCCTTGATGATCCGGTCCTGCGTCGCCAGCAGGTCCGCCGCCTTGGTCACCGAAAGGCCCGGCAGCGTCGTCGGCATGTAGAGGAGCGTGCCCTCATTGAGCTCGGGCATGAACTCCGACCCGAGCTGTCGCGCCGGCCAGACGGTCGCGCCCAGGATCACGAGGGCGAGCAGGATGGTGGGAATGCGGGCGCGCAGCACGCCCGCGATCAGCGGACGGTAGGCCCAGATCAGGAGGCGGTTCACCGGATTGCGGTGCTCCGGAATGATCCGTCCGCGCACGAAAACGACCATCAGCGCCGGCACCAGCGTCACCGACAGGAGCGCCGCCGCCGCCATCGCGAAGGTCTTGGTGAAGGCGAGCGGCCCGAACAGTCGCCCCTCCTGGCTCTCCAGGGTGAAGATCGGCAGGAACGAGACCGTGATCACCAGGAGCGAGAAGAACAGCGACGGACCAACTTCCGATGCGGCCTCGATCAGGATCGCGGCGCGTGGCTTGCCCGGCGGCGCACGCTCCAGGTGCTTGTGGGCGTTCTCGATCATCACGATGGCCGCGTCGATCATCGCGCCGACCGCGATGGCGATGCCCCCGAGCGACATGATGTTCGCGCCGAGCCCGAGGCCGCGCATGGCGGCGAGCGCGATGAGGATGCCGACCGGCAGCATCAGGATGGCGACGAGCGCGCTGCGCAGGTGCAGCAGGAACACGACGCAGACGAGCGCGACGATGGCGCTCTCCTCGATCAGCGTGTGTTTCAGCGTATCAATGGCCGCGTCGATGAGTTGCGAGCGGTCATAGACCGGCAGGATCTCGGTCCCCGCCGGCAGGCTCCTGGCCACCTCGGCAAGCTTCGCCTTGACGTTCGCGATGACGTCCAGCGCGTTCGCGCCGAAGCGTTGCAGGACGATGCCACCGGCGACCTCGCCCTGGCCGTCGAGTTCCGCGATTCCCCGACGCTCGTCGGGGCCGATCTCGACGCGCGCGACGTCGCGGACGCGCAGCGGCGTGCCGTTGTCGGTCTTCAGGACGATGTTGCCGATGTCGTCGGTGTTCTTCAGGTAGCCCCGGCCGCGGACCATGTACTCGAACTCGGACATCTCGACCGTCCGGCCGCCGACATCGGCGTTGCTCGCCCGGATGGCGTCGCGCAGCTTTGCGAGGCTGATGCCCTGTGCCCGCAGGCGGTTCGGCTCGACGACGACGTTGTACTGCCTGACGAAGCCGCCGATCGGGGCGACCTCGGCCACACCTTCGGCCCGCGAGGCGGCGAAGCGGATCACCCAATCCTGGAGCGCCCGAAGCTCCGCGAGCGTCCGCTCCTTGGCCAGGATCACGTATTGGTAGACCCAGCCGACCCCGGTCGCGTCGGGACCCAGCGTCGGCGTCACGCCCGCGGGCAGACGGCTCGCCGTGCCGTTGAGGTATTCCAGCACCCGCGAGCGGGCCCAGTAGGGATCGGTGCCGTCCTCGAAGATCACGTAGACGAACGAGACGCCGAAGAACGAGAACCCACGCACGACCTTGGAGCGCGGCACCGTGAGCATCGCCGTGGTCAGCGGATAGGTGACCTGATCCTCGACCACCTGCGGGGCCTGGCCAGGATAGTCCGTGTAGACGATGGTCTGCACGTCCGAGAGGTCCGGGATGGCATCGAGCGGCAGCGTGCGGACGGCGTAGAGGCCGGCCGCCACCGCGAAGATGGTGCCGATCAGAACGAGCACGAGGTTGCGGGCCGACCAACCGATGAGGCGCGCGATCACGGGGCGTCTCCCGTACGGAGAGCCTGCCGATCGTCCTTTGGCGCGGCCATGCTCTGCAGCGCCGCCTTCAGGTTGCTCTCGGCGTCGATCAGGAAATTGGCTGCCGTGACCACGCGGTCGCCCACAGCGAGACCGTCGCGGATCTCGGTATAGCCGGCGCCCCGGATGCCGATCTTGACCGCCCTCGGCTCGAAACGACCGTTTCCGCGATCGAGGAGCACGATCTGGCGCTCGCCCGTGTCGATGACCGCATCGTCCGGTACCGCCACGACCGGGTTCGTCGCCCCGGTGTCGATCTCCACGTCGGCGTACATGTCGGGCAGGAGCGCGCCGTCGGGATTCGCCAGTTCGATGCGGACCCGGGTCGCCCGGGTTTGCGGATTCACCTGCGGGTAGATCACCCCGACCGTGCCGGTGAAGATCCGGTCCGGGGCCGAGCGCGGCCTGACGGTCACCGGCTGCCCGACACGCACGCCCGCGAGGTCACGCTCGGGGACGTCGGCCAGCACCCAGAGCGTCGCGATGTCGCCGATCCGGAACAGCGTGTCGCCGGCCGCGGCCTTCATGCCCTCGATCGCATTCCGCTGGAGGACGATCCCGTCGCGCGGGGACGACCACGTGATCGCCATCGGGATCTTCCGGGTGCGCTCCATCGCGTCGATGACGTCCTCGGGGACGTTCAGGTTCTGGATGCGGCGGCGCGAGCCGTCGAAACCCGGATTGGCGATAAGTTGCGCGGCGGCCGCGTTGATCTCGGGCGAGTAGAGGTGGACCAGAGGCTGACCCTTGCGGACCCGGTCCCCGGTCGTGACGTTCTCGACCCGATCGACATAGGCATCGGACCGGGTCGCCACGACGAACACGCGCCGCTCGTCGAGCGCCACCGTTCCCGGCACCCGGACCGGCTGGGCGACGATCCGGCGCGCGACGATCTCGGTCCGGACGCCGGTGCGCTGAACCTTGCCGGGCGAGACGGTGACGACCCCATCCTCGTCCTCGCCCGCGTAGACGGGGATGTAGTCCATCCCCATGCTGTCCTTCTTGGGTGCAGGCGCAGTGTCCGGAAGCCCCATGGGGTTGCGGTAGTAGAGGATGCGACGACCGGCTGAGCCGGGCTTGGTCATCCCGGCCGCCATGTCACCCGTGTTTATGCCACCCGCGTGCATCTCGCCCGGGCCTCCGCCGCGGCCCGCCAGCTCGGCGGCGCTCGTTTCGGGGGGATCGGGCTCGTCGAAGCGGACGTCCTCGCTGGCGTGGACGGCGCGAAACTCGCGCCCGTCGTCGGTCCCCATCGGCGAGAGCGAATAGACCGGCTTACCGTCGGGATCCTGATAGTAGACGACCGGCCCGTCCAGTTTCGGCGCTGCCGGCGACTGCGCCGGCGGCATGGCGGCCGGAGCCCAGCGGGCCCAGTCCGTCCGTGCGCGCTCCAGGAGCGCGGAGACGGGGTCGCCCGCGCGGCCAGTCCAATATCCGGCCCCCCCCGCCGCGATTGCGACGAGAGTTCCGGCCAGCCATGCCGCCCGGCTCATTTCACGGCCTGGAACACGAGCTTGTCCGCGACGGTGCCGGTCTCACCCTGGACCTTCGCCCCGAGCGAGAGCCGCCAGCCGCCGGCCATCGTGAGCTTCGCCTTGAACCGGTAGATCCCAGGCTCGGTCGTGGGGAGCTGCTCGATCTTCGAGGTCATCTCGTCCATGCTGTCCGGGGCCATGTCGATGCGCTTGGCGAAGATTACGGCATCGGGCACGGCCTTGCCGCTGCGCTTGTCGACCAGGCGCACGGAGAGGACGGCCTCGCCGACCCTGGCCTCCTGCTGCACGAGCTGGAACTGGTAGTCCTTGACGTCCGCGAGCGCGGATGTGGTCACGGCCGGTCCCGACAGCACGGCACCGAGCAGCGCCGCCGAAAGCGGGCGCGCGAAATAAGTCTTGATCACGGATGAGGTCTCCTGAACGCGATGGCGGGCCGCATGCGGACATGCGGCATCGTGCGGGCGCTCACGCCCGCGGCATCGGGTTCAGGCTCGAGGTGGCTCGGGTAGCGGTGTCCCAGGCACGCTGTGGAAGGCCGCTGCTGCCGGCCAAGGCAAGCTCGCGCGCGTTGCGATGGGGGCCGTGAGCACGACCGCCGCAGGCAGGAGCGGAGCGACGGTCGCCAGACAGAGCGCCATCAAGGGACAAGTCTTGGTGCAGTCGGGCTTGGCCGCAGGCTCATGCGGGCAGCAGGGCATGTCATCCATGTCCATGCCGGCCCGGTCGCCCGACCCCGCGTCGTGATGAGCCATGTGGGCATGGTCCATCCCGGTCATCCCATGGTCGAGATCCGTCACCGGGTCGTGATCGTGGAGCACGGGCGCGTGCAGGCCCGCAATGGCCGCGGGCGCGGTCACCGGCGTCAGGGCGAGACTGAGGACCGCGAGGAGCGGCAACAGCCGCCGAAGGGCGAGCCAGAAATGCACGGGAGGAGAATGCCAAATTACCGGTCGGTGCGGAAGTCACCCCGACCGGGTTTCGAAACCCGCGACGGGCCGGGCCGGTTGCGCGCCCGCGAGACCGGCGCCGTTGGGCGGCCGGCCACGGCGAGGGCGCCCCTATTCCACCGTCACCGACTTGGCGAGGTTGCGCGGCTGGTCCACGTCTTTCCCCATGAACACCGCCGTGTGGTAGGCGAGCAGCTGGATCGGCACCGCGTAGACGATCGGCGCGACCGTGGCGTCCAGCGCCGGCATGGTGAAGGTCGCGAGCGTGTCGAGCCCGTGCTCGGCCGCCCCCTTCGCGTCGCCGATCAGCACGATGCGCCCGCCGCGGGCCGCCACCTCCTGCATGTTGGAGACCGTCTTCTCGAACACCGCGTCGTGCGGCGCGATCACGATCACCGGCACGCTCTCGTCGATCAGCGCGATCGGCCCATGCTTCAGCTCCCCCGCCGCGTAGCCCTCGGCATGGATGTAGCTGATCTCCTTGAGCTTCAGTGCGCCTTCCAAAGCCATCGGGTAGCTGGTGCCGCGGCCGAGATAGAGCACGTCCCGCGCCTTCGCGACCTCCCGGGCGAGGCCCTCGATCGCGGCCTCCTGGGTCAGCGCCTCCGCCATCAGGCCCGGCGCCTTGATCAGCGCATCGACCAAGCGCTTCTCGCCGGCCGCATCCAAAGTGCCGCGCGCCCGGCCGGCCGCGATGGCGAGGCAGAGCAGCACGGTGAGCTGACAGGAGAACGCCTTCGTGGAAGCGACTCCGATCTCCGGTCCGGCCAAAGTCGGCATCACCACGGAGGATTCCCGCGCGATGGTCGAGGTCGGCACGTTGACCACGCTCAGCGTGTGCTGGCCCTGGCTCTGGGCGTAGCGGAGCGAGGCCAGCGTGTCGGCGGTCTCGCCCGATTGCGAGATAACCAGTGTCAGCCCGTCCTTTTCCAGGGGCGCCTCGCGGTAGCGGGCCTCCGAGGCGACGTCGATCTCCACCGGCAGGCGCGCCACCTGCTCGAACCAGTACCGGGCGACGAGCCCCGCGTAATAGGCCGTGCCGCAGGCCGTGATGTAGACACGGCTGAGCTTGGCGAAATCGAACGGCAAAGCCTCGGGCAGCATCACCCGGCCATTCGCCATATCGACGTAGTGGGCGAGCGTGCGGCCCACGACCTCGGGCTGCTCGTGAATCTCCTTGGCCATGAAGTGGCGGTACTCGCCCTTGTCGATCCGATAGGCCTGCGTGGCGATTTTCTGCCGGGGGCGGTCGACCGTCGCACCCGATGCGTCGCGGATCTCGGCGCCGTTCCGGGTCAGAATCGCCCAGTCGCCCTCGTCGAGATAGGTGAGTGCGTCGGTGAACGGGGCGAGCGCCAGGGCGTCCGAGCCGAGATAGGTCTCGCCCTCCCCGTAACCGACCGCGAGCGGCGCGCCGTGCCGGGCGCCGATCAGCAGGTTCTCCTCGCCGGCGAACAGGAAGCCCAGCGCGAAGGCCCCGCGCAGCCGCGGCAGGGCGGCGGCGACCGCTTCGACCGGGCCCATCTGCCGGTCCATGTTGCGGCTGACGAGCTGGGCGACGACCTCGGTGTCGGTCTCGGTCTCGAAGACCACGCCGTCGGCCTCGAGCTCCTGCTTCAGCTCGCGGAAGTTCTCGATGATCCCGTTATGCACGACCGCCAGCCGCTTGGTTGCGTGCGGATGGGCATTGATCTCGTTGGGCCGCCCGTGGGTGGCCCAGCGCGTGTGGCCGATGCCGATCGTACCGGTGAGCGGCTCACGCTCCAGCCGCGCCTCGAGGTTGACGAGTTTGCCGGAGGCCCGGCGGCGCTCCAGGCGGCCATGCTCCAGGGTGGCGATGCCGGCCGAATCGTAGCCGCGATATTCGAGTCGGCGCAGGGCCTCGATCACCTGACCCGCCACCGCGTCGCGCCCGACGATGCCGACGATGCCGCACATGGGATGTCTCTCGCTCTGATGCCGGGGTCACCGCGCGTCCGAGCCGCACGAGGTCCAGGCCGCTCCGCTCACCGCCGAGCCAAGCGTGACTTGTACCGGATCGAGGCGTCGCAGGGCCAGCCCCGGCCGCGCCGATGCGGATGCGCGTCGGCGCCCCTGCCATCCGCCTACGAGGGGGCGGACCCGCGCGCGGCGATCGCCCGGCTCCGGCCGGACCAGTAGCCAGCCAGGACCGAGCCCGACAGGTTGTGCCAGACGGAGAAGACCGCCCCCGGCAGGGCGGCCAGCGGCGAGAAGTAGAGCTTGCCCAAAGCTGCCGCGAGGCCGGAATTCTGCATGCCGACTTCGAGCGCCAGGGTGCGGCAGGTGCTTTCATCGAAGCCGAGCAGCCGCCCGCTCCAATAGCCGCAGACTAGGCCGGCTCCGTTGTGCAGGACCACCGCCAGCAGCACGAGGGGCCCGACCGCGGCGATGCTCCCCCCGGGCTGCCCGCCACGACGGCGCCGATGATCAGCAGGATGGCGGCCATCGACACGGCGGGCAGCGCGCGCTCGAAGCGCCCGACGAGGCGCGGCGCGAGCCGGTTGAGCGCCAGCCCCAGGGCCACCGGCGCGGCCACGATCTCCACGAGGCTGGCCAGGAGCCCCGCCACGTCGACCGGCACGGCGGCGTCGACGTAAAGCCGCACCAAGAGCGGCGTCGCCACGAGGCCCACCAGCGTCGAGGCCGTGGCGATGGTCACCGACAGCGCGACATCGCCGCCGGCGATGTAGACCACCAGGGTGGAGCTCGTGCCGCTGGCGACGCTGCCGACCAGCACCATGCCGGTCGTGAGTTCCGTGCCCATGCCGAGGGCGTGGGCGATGGCCCAGGCGGCCGCCGGCATCACGAGGTAGTGGACGACGATTCCAGCCGCGACCGGCGCGGGCCGGGCCAGGATCCGGCCGAAATCCGCGGGCGTCAGCGTCACGCCGAGGGCGAACATGATCACGGCCAGCAGGGCGGCGACGTGCGGGAGCACCGGGAGGAACACGCCCGGCGCAAAATAGGCCGTGGCCGCGGCCAGGATGGCGCAGACGGGGAACAGGCGGTTGAGCAGCATCGCGGGCCGATGTCCGGACAGGCGGCGGCCGTGTCCCAGTTGCACCGACATGCGTCAAGCTTGAACGTCTCCAGCAGGCATCGCCGTCGGGTTCTCGCCTCCGCTTGCTGGGGCGCTGACGGTCTCCCATCCATCAACCTGAGGGAGGCTTCCGGGACGGGCGGACGACCTGTCGGACAATCGGCATTGGTCCGATCCTGAAGGGTCGCTCGCGGCGATTTACAGCCGATCCGCTGTTGGCCATCGGTTGCGCCCCAAGACGTTCGACCGGACCCCCCCCGCCGCCGCTCGACTCAGAGGCGCGTGGTCAGGCTCGTCAGCCAATCCGGTGAAGCATTGACCAGAGCGGTCTCCGCAGCCTTGTCGTAGCCCGTGACGATCATCAACCCGGTGGCCACCAGGATCAGGCCCAGTGCGGCCTTCAACCCTTTGCCCAACCCCATCATCCGATTGCGCCACCGCATCAGCACCTCCCGGGATAGGGCGCCGAGCAGGAGCAGGGGAAGTGCCGCCCCGAGGCCGAACACCACCATGGTGAGCCCGACGGTACCGAGGTCGCGCCCCTGCGAGGCCAGCAGCGAGGCCGCGCCGAGGGTCGGCCCGACACAGGGGCTCCAGACCGCGCCAAGCAAGAGCCCGACACCGAACTGACCGAGGAGACCAGCGGTCGAGAAGCCGCCGAATCGGCTCTCGGCCCAGTTGCTTGCCGGGCCCGCGGCGGTGGCCAGGCGGGTCTGCGCTGCCGGTACCATCAGGACCAGCCCGAGCAGAATCAGCAGGATGGCCGCGCCGATTCGGAACACCCCCGCATCGAGGCCGACGGCGAACCCAATGGTGGCGACGAAGAGCCCGATGGCCACGAACGACAAGGCGAGGCCGGCGGCGAGGGCGACAGGGCCGAACCTGTGCTCCGATGCGGCCGCGCCCAGCACCAGCGGCAGGAGGGGGAGCACGCAGGGCGACAGCACCGAGAGGAGGCCCGCCAGAAATGCGAGGCCGAATGTCGTGGCCATGCGACCTACAGCGCCTTCTCGACGGCGCCCTCGATCCATTCCGGCTGGGTCTCGCCCACCGAGCGTCCGGTCTCCTTCTCGCCCTTGAAGGTGATGAGCGTGCTCTGCATCGTCGCGCCGAACCGCTTCAGCACGTCCTTGCGGCTGTCGAAATCGACATCGAAGACCTGAAGATCCTTGAACCGCGGCTGCGCTTCGAGCTTGGCGAGGATCGGCTTCTGCGCGGCGCAGACGGTGCACCAGGGCGCCGTGACGTGAACGAGTATCGGCTTGCCCGCCTTCTGAGCCGCTTCGAAAGCGTCCGGCGTGTAGGTCATCTCGGACGCGATGGCGGCGGTGCCGAACAGAAGGGGCGCAACCGTAAAGGCGCGGAGCAGAATACGGCGGGTGTTCATGGGCTCGGTCTCCGTGATGTCGCGCAGGGGTAGGTGGAATCTCAGTTCGGTGCCCGGGTGATGGCGCGATCAGCGTTCACGCGCTCGGCCCAGTCCTTCGCGCTGTCCTGACCCCTCAGGTCGATCAGCCGGGCACCGCTGACATCGACGTTCTTGAAGTCCGCGCCGGCGATGGTGGCTCCGGTCAGGTTTGCGCCGGACAGGTCCGATCCCATCAACACCACGTCGGTGAGGTCGGCGTCCTTCAGGTCGGCGTATTCCAGGCGCGATCGCCCGAGATCGGCGCCCTTGAGATGGGCACCGGCCAAGTTCACCGAGGTGAACACCGCCCGCATCAGGCCCATGGACTGGTTCCTGATATCCGCACCGCCCTTGAGGTCGACCAGCGTCGCGCCGCCCATGTTGGCACCCTTGAAGTCGCCGATCGGCATTGAGCGGCTGAGGTCGGCGCCGCCGAAGTCGGCGTCCCGGGCGGTGATGCCGAACATCTTCGCATCCGCGAGCTTGGCGCCGGACAGGTCGGCCTTGATGAACCACGCCTGTTCGAGGTTCGCGCCGCTCAGATCGGCGCCGCGCAGATTGGCCTTGTTCAGGCGCGCGGTCCGCAGGTTGACGCCCCGGAGGTTCAGCCCGGAGAGATCGAGGCCCGACAGCGCCTTGTCGTGCAAATCGATGGGCTTTCCGTCCGCGGCCTTGATCATCGCCTCGACGTCGGCCCGGCTCATCTCGGCTTTCGTCATCGCCGGCGAGGCCATGTCGGCGCCGAGGAGCAGGTCCTGTTCCGCCGCCGCGGGGCCGGCAGCCAGGGCGGCGAGCAGGAAGCTCAGGGCGAGGCGGCGCATCGGTTCACTCCCAGGGGGCGCCATGCGGGGCCGGCGCCCGTATCGTGTTCGTTGTGGCGCGATGCTATGCCGGGCCGCTGCAATCGGTCGGTGACCCAGGTCACACAAGTCCGGCGCAGTGGGAGAAAAACGCAACGGACGCCGGACGATCAGGCCATCGTCGTGGCCAGAGGACGACGCCAGCCATGACGGACGCGCAGAAGGTTGAGCACTGGATCGACCGGTTTCCCATCATCCGTACCCTCAGCCCCGCGCATCTCCAGATTGCCCGGGGAACGGTGCATTTCCCGGTGCTGGACGCGGGAGCCGTCGCCTACGAACTGGATGGGGATTGCGCCAACTACCTGATGTGCCTGGAGGGCCGCACGCGGATCTTCCGCATTTCGGAGGGTGGGCGCGAGGTCTTGATCTACAAGGTCGGCCCCGGTGGCACCTGCGCCCTGACCACGCAGTGCCTCCTGTCCGGCGGCACCTTCCCGGCGCAGAGCGTGGCCGAGGAGCGGACCGAACTCGCGGCGCTGCCGGTGAGCACGTTCCAGCACCTGATGGGCGACAGCGCGGCCTTCCGCAGCTTCGTCATGGACGACTACACGCGGCTGATGTCCAGCTTGTTCACGCTGATCGACGAGGTTGCGTTCGCGCCGCTGAAGCAGCGCTTGGCGCAACGGTTGCTCGCCGAAGCCGATCCTCGGGGGATCGCCGCGGTGACGCACCAGAAGCTGGCGGATGATGTCGGCAGCGTGCGCGAGGTGGTGAGTCGCATCTTGGCTCAGTGGGCCGAGGCGGGTCTGATCGAGCTGCGACGCGGTGCGGTCGAGATCGTCGACCGCAGGAGCCTGGAGGTTGCTGGTCGGCGGTGATCGGCGGCTCGCGGTCGTCCGTCGGGACGGCCGGGACGGATCGCGCGTTTCGCGTGCACGGATCCCGAACAGCCGTCGCACCATCGCGTCGAGCGGGCGCAGACCCCTGATCTGCGACCCTCAGCGTCCCCCGCGCAGGGCCTTCTCGGCGAGCAGCGCCGCCCGCTTCAGCTTCGCCCATCCCGGCTTCACCGCCTGCCGGCCGCGGGCAACCGCCATGGCGTCAGCCGGCACGTCGTCGGTGATCACCGAGCCGGAGGCTACGTAAGCGCCCTCCCCCACGGTCACGGGCGCCACCAGCGCGGAATTCGAGCCGATGAAGGCGTGGGCGCCGATCACGGTGCGGTGCTTGAGCACCCCGTCGTAATTACAGGTGATCGTGCCGGCGCCGATATTGGCCTTCGCGCCGATCTCCGCGTCGCCGAGATAGGTCAGGTGCGCGGCCTTCGCACCCGCGCCCATCCGAGCGTTCTTCAGCTCGACGAAGTTGCCGAGTTCGGCGCCGCTCTCCAGCACCGCGTGCCCGCGCAACCGCACGAACGGCCCGATCCCAACAGCGGCCTTCAGCTCGGTTTCGGTGAGATGCGCGAAGGCCCGCACGGTGCAGCCGTCACCGACCCGCACGCCCGGGCCGAACACCACGTTGGGCTCCACGATGACATCGCGTCCCAGCACCGTGTCGTAGCTCAGGAACACCGTCTCGGGGGCGACCAGGGTGGCGCCGCCCAGCATGGCGTTGTGCCGGAGCCGGCCCTGGATCGCCGCCTCGGCGACGCTGAGCTGCACACGGTCGTTGACGCCCTGCGCCTCGGCCTCATCCACCGATACGACGGTGACCGACAGGCCGTCCGCCGCCGCGAGCGCGACGGCATCCGGCAGATAGTATTCGCCGGCGGCGTTGTCGTTGCCGATGCGGGTGAGCAACGACAGGGCATGCCGTCCGGACAGGGCCATCAGCCCGGCATTGCACTGGGTCACGGCGCGCTCGGCCGCGCTCGCATCCTTCTCCTCACGGATCGCCAGGACGCGGCTGCCCTCGGTGAGCACCCGGCCATACCCGGTGGGCGATGGGCTCTCGAAGGCCAGCACCGCGACCGCGGCACCGTCCGCCAGCGGCGCGCGCAATCTCAAGAAGGTATCGGCGGTCACGAGCGGCGTGTCGCCGAAGGCGATCACCACGTCATCGTCGGGATCGGCGAGCATGTCCCGGGCGGCCAGCACCGCATGGGCCGTGCCCAGGCGCTCGGCCTGCGGGAAGACCTGCGCGCCCGGGGCCTCTTTCGCGATCTCGGCGGCGACGTCGTCGCGACCGGGCTCGGCCACCACGGCGATCCGGCCGGCGCCGGCCGCCTGCACAGCTGCCAGGACGTGGCCGAGCATGCTCCGCCCGGCGATCCGGTGGAGTACCTTCGGCAGGTCCGAGCGCATCCGCGTGCCCTTCCCGGCCGCGAGCACGATGGCGGTGAGACTGCGCGGGGGCGTTCGGGTCGGAGTCATCGCGGGTCCAGGCGTCGGGATTCGGCCCCACGGATGGGCCGGACCGCCGCCGTGCGCAAGTCCGGCCGCGGCTTCAGCGCAGCGCGAGGGCCGCGTGGTGGACCGAGCCGTGGGCGAAGTGTTCCCGGCGGCGCTCGATCGAGCTCGGGATCCGCAGGGATTCCCGGTACTTGGCCACGGTCCGCCGGGCGATGTCGACGCCCTCGCCGCGCAGCTTCTGAACGAGCGCATCGTCGGAGAGCACGTCGTCCGGCGTTTCGCCGTCCACGAGCTGTTTGATCCGGTGGCGGACGGCCTCCGAGGAATGTGCCGCCGCGCCCGCCGCCCCCGGGATCGCCGCGGTGAAGAAGTACTTCATCTCCAGTGTGCCGCGGCTCGTGCCGATCGCCTTGTTGGAGGTGACCCGCGAGACGGTCGATTCGTGCATGCCGATCGCTTCCGCGACCGTCTTCAAGTTGAGCGGGCGCAGATGCGTCACGCCGTACATGAAGAACCCGTCCTGCTGGCGCACGATCTCGGTGGCGACCTTCAGGATCGTGCGGGCGCGCTGCTCCAGCGAACGCGTGAGCCAGTTGGCGTTCTGCAGCGCTTCCGACAGGAAGGCCTTGTCGCCCTCGGCGGTCGCGCCGCGCACGACCCGGGCATAGTAGCTCTGGTTCACGAGGACCCGCGGCAGGGCCTCGCTGTTCAGTTCGACCAGCCAGGAGCCGTCCGGCGCCGCGCGCACGAACACGTCGGGGATCAGAACCTCCGCGGCGTGCGAGCCGAAGGCCCGGCCGGGCTTCGGATCGAGCCGGCGGATCTCGCCCAGCATGTCGACCAGATCCTCGTCGTCCACGCCACAGAGGCGACGCAGGGCGCCGAAATCGCGCTTGGCCACGAGGTCAAGGCGCGAGACGAGCGCCTGCATGGCCGGATCGAACCGATCGCGCTCGCGCAGCTGGATCGCCAGGCATTCCGCGAGGTCGCGGGCGGCGACCCCGGGCGGGTCGAAGGTCTGAACCAAGCTCAAGACGCGCGCCACGATCTCCGTCCCGGCGCCGAGGCGCTCGGCGACGGCCTCGACCGATTCGCGCAGGTATCCGGCCTCGTCCACTGCATCGACGAGGAAGCCGCCGATCAGCCGCTCCATCGGGTTGCGCGTCGCGAGCTCGAGCTGCCCCGCGAGGTGGTCGCGCAGGGAGGTCTCCGCCGTGAGGGTGGCCTCGAAATCCGGGGCCTCCGCGTCGAAGCTGCCGCCGGTGCTGCCATAGGGCGGCGGCGTCAGCGAGAGCATATCGCCGCCGCCGACCTCCCGCGCCTGGACCGGCCCATCATCGGGGAAGACGTTGTCGAGGCGCGTATCGAAATCGCCCTCGATCTCGCCGCGGCTCGGGTTAAGCTCGGCGGACAGCCAGGATTCGGGCTCGGCCGCCTCGAAGCCATCGGCGGTTCCCTCCTCCGCGTAGGTGGGCTCGGCCGTCTCGGCAGTGCCGGACGGTTCGGCCTCGGCCCGTTCCAGGAGGGGGTTTCGCTCCAGCTCGGCCTCGACATAGGCGGCGAGATCGAGCTGCGAGAGTTGGAGAAGCTTGATCGCTTGCAGGAGCTGCGGCGTCATCACCAGGGCTTGGCCCTGACGCACTTCCAGCCGTTGCACCAAACTCATGCGAGGCCCCGATGCCCTTCCAGCGCGGTTAGCCGGCAGCCGCCGTATGGCCGGCGGCATAAATCTTGCTTTCGCTAGTTTTGCCTCTTTAGCCCGATCACGGCCGCCCGTCAAAGTGCGGGCCAGCTAGTGCAGTTCTGGCCGGGGCACCCGGTCGCTTTGCGCACCGGATGAAGCGGATCCCGTGTTGAAGCGGGCAACCTAAAGGCGCTCCGTTAAGACGAGGTTCGTGCGGTATCGTCCCTCCGCACGCCGGATCCGGCCCAGGTTATCCACACCTGCCGAGCTCAGATTCGTCGGTTTGCGGAGCCTGCCACGTGACCCTGGCATCTGCGCGACACGAAACCCGCCCGAAGTGTCCCGGGGCTGCCTCGCCTGCGCTCTGGGATGTTTATTCGCGCCTCGTGAGCAATCCGCTCACCAGCCGCAATTGGGAACCGGTGGCTGAGCTTTGGCGAGCGCCGACTTCTCGATCTGCACCATGGCGCCCCAGGCGTATTTCTGCGCGTGGGGCGTGACGTTGGTGAACAGGCAGCCGAGCTGGAAATGGGTTGCGCCCATCTCGCCCGAGAAGGCCATGCAATCCACGAAGGTCCAGGTCTTGGGGACGGGAGTCATCGAGCGCCAGCGCGGCATCGCCACTGGCGAGCAGACCTTCGCGGCGCCGGCCGCTTCGTCCGCGTTGAGGGCGTCCCCGGGCGCCTGTGCCGCCGCTGGGCCGAAAGCCAGGGCGAGCGGAATCAGCGCAGCGCAGGCGCGGAGGCGGCCATATCGCATCATTGGGTCAGTGCATCGTTCGCCAAAGGGTCGCGAGGATCGCGAAGCCGACCAGATTATAGAGGATCGCCCAGAGCCAGACACCCAGGATGGCACGGCTGGGCTCGCGTGGCCTCTGGCGGCCGAGGTTCAGCCGATGCCGATCCTCCGGCGTCGGCCAGATCGCGCTCTTGGGCGCCCGGAGCAGGCGCGTGAGCGCTTCGGGCAGGTTGGGGCCGGGCGGTCGTTCGCCGTTCATGACGGCCTCGGATGCGACAAGCGGGCTGTGTCCACAACCCCTGCCGGGCTTCTACGAGGGCAGCCCCGGCCCGGCAATGCCGCCCGAGCCGCCGGGCGGCTAGAGAACCGTTCCCGGCGTCTCCGGATCGTAGCGATATGCCCAGGTCTCGGAGAGCAGTTTGTCGCCGGACTTCAGCTGCAGCCGCATCTCCACCGGTTCCGGACCCTCGGCATAGACTTTCAGGAAGACCCGCCAGGGACTCGGCTTGCCGTAGGGCGCCCAGGTCGCGCCGACCTCCTCGGCACTGCCGCGCGAGAGGGTCAGAGCGACCGTTGCCGTCTCGGGATCGAGCCCCGCCAGGGCCGCGCCCTGGAATTCCAGCACGAATTGCCGGACGAGATTGGCCCGGCCCGGGCGGCGATCCGCCTCGGTGAGCCAGGAGGCCTTTGTGGCCCGGGTGGCGACGCAGCGGGCGAGATCGGTCGCCACCGGCTCCTGCACGGTCCAGCGCAGGCGATAGGCGAAGCTGCGTTCGTCCCCGGCCTTTGGCGGATCGGCCGGCACCCACAGCGCGCCGATATTGTCGTCGGTCTCCTGATGGGTCGGGATCTCGATGAGCTGGACACTGCCCTTCCCCCAATCCCCCTGCGGCTCGACCCAGATGTCGGGCCGGTTCTCCTCGAACCCGTCATCGATATAGTGGTCGAAAGTGCGGTCGCGCTGGAGCAGGCCGAAGCCCCTGGGCGACTGGTCCGCAAAGGCGCTGACGCTGAGCCGCGACGGGTTGTTGAGCGGGCGCCAGATCAGTTCGCCGGCCCCGGTGTGCATCAGCAGCCCGTCGGAATCATGGACCTCCGGCCGCCAATCGCTGGCGACGAACCGGCTCATCCCCTCCGAGTACCAGAGCATCGAGGTGAGTGGCGCCATGCCGAACCGCTCGACACTCTTGCGCATGTAGAGCGTGCAGGCGACGTCGATCACGACGTGCGGCGCCTTGCGGGCGATGAACCGGTAGGCGCCGGTCAAGCTCGGCCCCTCCAGGAGGGCGAGCACCGTGACTGCGCCCTCCGCGGCCGGACTGACGTAGAAGCGGGTGAAGACCGGGAATTCTTCCGTCTTGCCCGGACCCGGGGCCGTGTCGATGGCGATGCCCCGGGCCGAGGCGCCGTACTGTTCCCCGTCGCCCGCGGCGCGGAAGTAGGAGGCGCCCAGGAAGGCCAGCCAGTCGCCGTCGTCCCCGGGCTGGCCGGCGGGGTATTTCTGGTAACGGAAGCCCGCGAAGCCGGCGCCGTCCGGCACGTCCTTGGCGGGGTTGCCGGGCGGGTAGGTGAACAGGTCGTGGCTGTAGAGCACCGGGCGAGCCTGCCCGCCTTCGAGCGCGTAGATCTGCACCGGGTGCCGGAAGAAGTTGCCGAGGTGAAAGAAGGTCACCGGATAGGGGCTGTCGGCGTAGAGCGCCTGCGCGGGCGGATAGCGGATCTCCTGCAGGGGCCCGTACGTCAGGGCGTCGAGGGCCTTCGTACCGGGTGCTTCCGGTGGCGGACTATACGGCCGGTCGCGCAGGCTCCGGGCAAGGCCTTTCAGCCGGTCGAGATCCATCGGCTCGGCCGGTCCGAGGCGCGGCCCGGCGGCGGCGAGCGCCGATTTCGGCAGGGGACTCAGAGCGAGGAGCCCGAGGGCGGTCAGGACGCGACGCGTGATCAAGCGGAAGCCTCGGCGAATCGGCCGGCCCTCAAGACCGGCGGCGCCCTGTAGCCAGGGCGGCGCTGCGGTGCAATTCGCTCAGCTCCGCGGTCCGCAGGTCCCGGTGGCGCCATTCGTCGACCACAGGTCAGCGCCGCCCCCGGGGGCGCATTGGCCGGGCAGCGCCAGGGTGATCAGCTTGGAGAGCGTCCGGTTCTCGTCCTCGCCGTAGCCAATCTCACCGACCATGCGGCCGGTCTTGTCGAACAGCGTGACGCTCGCCGAGTGCTCCATCGTGTAGTCGCCGTCCTTCATGGGCACGCGCCGGTAGGCGACATGGTAGGTATCGGCCATCCGCGCGACCTGATCCGGCGTGCCGACGAAGCCGCGGATCCGGGGATCGAACGCGGTGAGATAGTCGCGCAGCGACTCGGGGGTGTCGCGCTCCGGGTCTAGGGTGACGAAGACCACGTTGAGCCGGTCCGCGTCCCGTCCCATCCGGCTGAGCGCTGCCGAGAGGGTGGCGAGCGTCGTCGGGCAGACCTCGGGGCAATGGGTGAAGCCGAAGAACAGGGCGGTCGGTCGGCCCAGGAGATCGGCTTGGCTCACCGGGCGGCCGTCGAGATCCGCCATGGCGAAGGGACCGCCGACCTTGCGCGGGTGGCTGAAGTGCGAGCCCTGCTGCGCGACGATCGCCCCGGTTCCGACGGCGACGACGCCGATGAGGGCGGCGGAGGCGATGAGGGCGATCGGGCTCGGTGCCATGCTGTGACCTGCGACGGCGCGTCGATGTCCGCCATATGGGGTTCCCGTCGACCGACGCGATGCCGCGTGGGGTCGCAATGCCGGGGAACACGCATCGGGGCGGCCGGTTGCCCGGTCGAGAGCGGTCTCCGCGGTCGCGCAGGCCGCACCCCCTTCCCGCCCCATGCAGGAGCCGCCATGGCCCAGCAGATTCCCGTCGATCCGAAGGCCAGGGCCGACGACCCACGGCGCGATGCCGAGCGGGACGATGCGACCCACGCCATCACCGGCGATGTCGCCTATCGCCGCCTCGTTCTCGTCAACGTGGTGTTCGTTGGCGAACCCGACGCGGGGGATCGCGGCTGGGTTCTGGTCGATGCGGGCGTGATGGGCTCCAAGGGCGCCATCCTGTCGGCCGCCGAGGCGCGCTTCGGCGCCGGGGCGCGGCCTTCCGCGATCGTCCTCACCCATGGCCACTTCGACCATGTCGGTGTGCTGGAGGATCTCGCTTCGGAGTGGGATGTCCCGATCTATGCGCACGCGCTGGAGCGGCCCTATCTCGACGGCAGCGCCGCCTATCCCACGCCCGATCCGAGCGTCGGCGGCGGCCTGCTCGGCCGCATCTCGCCGCTTTACCCGACCCAGCCGGTGGACGTGTCCGAACGGCTGCTGGATCTGCCGCACGACAACTCGGTGCCCCCCCTCCCCGGCTGGCGCTGGGTTCACACGCCGGGCCATGCGCCAGGGCACATCTCACTCTGGCGCGGGGCGGACCGTACGCTGATCGCGGGCGACGCCTTCGTGACCGTGGCGCAGGAATCGGCCTACGCGGTGGCGGTCCAAGAGCCGGAACTGCACGGCCCGCCGATGTACCTGACGATCGATTGGGATGCGGCGCGGACCTCCGTGCGGGCGCTCGCCGCCCTCGAACCGGAGCGGGTGATCACCGGCCACGGCCGCCCGCTCCAGGGGCCGGAGATGCGCCGGGCACTCCAGGCCCTGGCGGCGGATTTCGATCGCGTCGCGGTACCCGCGCACGGGCGATTCGTCGAGAAACCGCTGCGCGCCGAAGACGGCTCGGCCTATCGGCCGCCGCGCTGAGACCAACCTTCGTTTCAAGCGCCTTGGGACGAGTTGCGCCGCGACTGCGGCATGCCCCGACCGACTGGTTCAGGACGACGGCCCCTCGCCGCCGTGGGAGCGTGCATAGGCGTTCATGATACCGGTCAGCAGACCCGGAAAACGTGCCTCCACTTCGAGGATCCGCGAGTGATTGCGCATCTCGATGCCGTGGCGTTCGCACCGGATCAGCCCGGCCTCGCGCAGCACCTTGATGTGGCTTGAGAGCGACGATTTCGGGATCACCCTGTCGCCGAGGGCGGCGACGGCCGAGCAGGCCTCGACGCAACCCTCGCGTGTGACTTGGGCGAATATAGCCGCGCGCGAAGGGTCCGACAGCGCATGGAGGATCGCCGCCGGCTGAACGTCCTCGATCGCAGGATGGAACAAGGGCCTCATCTATTATCCATACGGTCCTTGATCCGCCGTCCCATAGTTCCGAAATCCCGAACTATGGGATCATGGCCCTCGGTTTGAGGCCGGCCCATGGAGAAGGTTGGCGGACATGTCAAAGCTTGATGGGAAGGTTGCGGTGGTAACCGGCGCCTCGAAGGGGATCGGAGCGGCGATCGCCAGGACGTTGGCAAAGAGCGGCGCGACCGTGGTGGTCAATTACGCGTCGAGCAAGGCTGGCGCGGAGGCCGTGGTCGAGTCGATCACCGCGGCGGGCGGAAGGGCTGTCGCGGTGCCGGGCGACGTTTCCAACACCGCGCAGGCGGAGGGTCTGATCGAGGCTGCCGTCGAACGGTTCGGCAGGCTCGATATCGTGGTCAACAATTCCGGCGTCTACGAGTTCGCGGCCATCGCCGACGTGACTGAAGAGCAGTATCGCCGTCTGTTCGATATCAATGTGCTGGGCGTCCTGCTTGTCACGCGGGCTGCAGCCAAGCATCTCGGTGAAGGTGGCAGCATCGTCAACATTTCGTCGGCCGTCACGAGCGTCAACATGCCGACCACGGCGGTTTATACCGGGACGAAAGGTGCTGTGAACGCGATCTCGAGCGTTCTCGCCAACGAGCTGGCCCCACGCAAGATCCGGGTCAACGTGGTCAGCCCGGGCTACGTGGTAACCGAGGGCACCCATGCGGCGGGCGTCACCGGCTCCGAGATGGAGGCCGACATGGTCGCGAAAACGCCGCTCGGCCGTGCCGGCCAGCCGGACGATGTCGCCGAGGTGGTGGCGTTCCTCGCGTCCGACGAAGCCCGCTGGGTGACCGGTGAGGTGATCTTCGCCAGCGGCGGCACGCGCTGACCCGGAGACGACGCGCAGGCGCATGAATGCCCGACCGCGACGCGGCCGGGCGTTGGTATCAGGAGGCGCGCGCGAACACGTCCTCGGGCATCGGCTGGTGCGCCCCTGTATTCGCGATCAGGATCTCGTCCATCTCGGCTTTCGGCATCGCGCGCCCGAACAGATAGCCCTGGCCGAAATGGCAGCCCTGATCGGACAGCCAATCCAGGCTCGCATCGGTCTCGATGCCCTCGGCCGTCGTTGTGAGGCCGAGGCTGGTGCCGAGCTTGATGATGGCGTCGACGAGCTTGGCGCGCTCGTCGCTCATCGTGATCGCGTCGACGTAGCTCCGGTCGATCTTCAGCTTGTCGAACTTCAACTCGCGCAGATGGTAAAGGCTCGAATAGCCGGTGCCGAAATCGTCGAGGGCGATGCGCACGCCGAGCTGTCGCAGCGACAGCAGCGTCGCCCGGGTGGCCTCCAGATCCTGGATCAGGGCACTCTCGGTGATCTCGACTTCGAGCCGCTGCGGCGGAAACCCGGTCTCGGTCAGGATCGCCAGAATGCGCTGGGCCAGCCACGCGTCCTGAAACTGGTGAGGGGCAATGTTGACCGCCATGATCAGGTGGGATGGCCAGGCCCGGGCGTCGAGGCAGGCGCGGCGGATCAGGTTGTAGCTGAGATCGGCGATCATCCCGGTCTCCTCGGCAACCGGGATGAAGTCCGCGGGGCCGATCAGGCCACGCTCCGGATGGCGCCAGCGCGCCAGCACCTCGACGCCGACGATATCCTTGCCCGGCAGGGAGACGACCGGCTGATAGAAGGGCTCGATGGCCCCCGTCTCGATCGCGATCCGCAATTCCGCCTCCGTTCGGGCGCGGGCGCGCAGTTCCTCGTCCATGGTGCTGCGGAAGAACCGGTAATTGCCGCGCCCGTCCTTCTTGCCCTGGTACATGGCGAGATCCGCCGCATGGAGGACCGCGTCGGAATCCGCGTGCTCCGCGGCCACCACGGCGACGCCGACCGTGGCACCGACCTTCAAATCGTTCTGGTTCCACGACACCGGCTCGGAAATCGTGGTGATGACCGCCTGAGCGAGGCGCGTCAGCCCCTCGCTGCCGTGCTCGACCGGGACCAGCATGGCGAACTCATCGCCGCCGAGCCGGGCCGCCACGCCGCCCGCGGGCAGGAGCTGCTGCAGCCGCTCGGCCACCGCGCAGAGAACCGCGTTGCCGGCTGCATGGCTGTAGAGGTCGTTGACCGGCTTGAACCGGTCGAGGTCGATCAGCAGCACGGCCGAGGACGGCTCGGTCCCGACATTCGCGTGGGCCCGGGTCACGGCATCGATGAAGCGGCGCCGGTTGGCCAACCCGGTCAGGCCGTCGTGCCGGGCGATCGCCTCCGCCTGCGCGGCCGCCGCGTCGCGCTCCAGCATCAGGCGGCGCAGGAGGATCGATTTGCGCACCACCGCGCCGCACAGGGCCACGCCCATGCAGGCCGCCAGCATCAGCAAGTCGTTGAGATGATAGGACGATACGAAGCTGCTCAGGGAGTCGAAGGTCCCGAGATTGACGCCGACGAACCAGATCCCGGTGCCGATGATGAGGAGGCACAGGGTCTCATACAGCTCACCTCGGCCCCAGGCGTTCGACGTTTCGCTCGGCATGTTATGCGTCCACTTCCTGACGCTCCATGAAAGCATGCCAATCGCTAAAAGGCTGTGAATCCAATGATCACCAAGACATGAGCTGTAATTAACGACAGCCGTTGATTGCGTCGATGCTCGCCTGATCGTGCCCGCCAGCAACCCGACCGGGCGTGGCTCTAGGCCCGGCTTTGTGAGGTTTGGTGGCCGTGGATCCCGGTTGCCGCCTGCGGATCGGGCGACCGGGCGAGCGAGGCCAGGATGAACGCCATGAAGAACAGGAAGTATTGGTTGACCGAAAGTTCCTCGAACATCATCGACGGGATCAGGAACAGGGCGCTGTAGAACAGAAACGGGCTGAACCGCTTGGGGTCGGACAGGATCCGCACCAGTCCGGCGATCAGCAGCAGGGCGACTGCGACACCGTTCTGGAGGGCGAGCGAGACGAAGCCGTTATGCGGCGTCACCAGGCCGGTCAGGGCCTTCAGTTCCTCCCGGCGAGCGACCTCGCCGACGCCGAACGGGTAGGCGGCCACGAGGCGCAACGCCGTGATGCCGGAGAGGAACCGCTCGTCGAAATTCTCCGAGACGTTGTGGTCGTCTGCGAACCGCTTCTCGATCGCCTGCGCCAGCCTGTCGGGGAGCGGCAACCCGCCGGTGAGAGACCATGCGACGAGGAGGAGCCCCAGGATACCGAGCACGCTCAGCACCATGGAGGCCTTGAGGTTGCGCCGCATCAGCAGGGCAAACACGATGAGCGGCATGAACAGCCCGGCTCGGTTGTTGGTGAGCGGGAAACTCGCCAGCAGGGCAATGAAGTAGAGGAGGTAGATCACCTTGAGCCGGTAACGCAGGCTCAGGATCAGGGCCGCGACGCCGCCGAGCGCGAAGACGTGGCCGGTCTCGTTCCCCGAGGTCCAGAGGCCGCCCAGCTTGTCCTCGACGAACAGCTTCAGTTCGTCGTCGAACCCGTCGGTCGGGACCGCGAGACCGAAGCGTTCCAGCGGCAGGCCGGAGGACGTGAGAAGCAGAACCGCCAGGGAGGCCAGCAGGCCCGCGAGGATACCGAGGCAGAAAGCGTCCTCGACGCGTTTGTCATCGAACAGGACGAGCAGGATGTAGGCCTGCACGACGTAGAGCAGCAGGACGAGCGTGAGGTAGACGTCGCCCGCCTGCTTGTGCGCCTTCAAGACCATCGAAATGCCGACGAGCGCCAGGATCCCAGCCAGCGGCGCGACGTTGCGTAGGGCCTCCGCGATGACGGCCCGGCGCAGCCCGAGCCAGGGGATGAGTAGGAACGGCAGCAGATCCGACAGGCGCTGGAACGGCAGGCCGAAGCTCGATGTCAGCACGTTGAACTGGAGGGCGGCGCCCAGCAGGAAGACGGCGGCGCGCTGAGCCCCGGCGGAGACTGCCGGGGTCGTGGCCGCCATCGGTGCTGCCTGTGCCGCCATGGTGCCGATCCATTCCGAGCGCGCCGCTCCCCGGTTGCCATCCTCGCGCATAAAGGTTGGCGGAGGGTGGAGATCAGGCCGTCCGGCGCAGGAAGAAGCCGAGGGCGCTCCGGACCGTATCGGCCATGAAGACCTGCGCGAGGCCGGCATAGGCCAGGATGCCGATCCCCACCGCGGCGAACAGGCCGATCCGGTCGCCCAGCACCGCATGGATCGGGTCCTGAATCAGCAATACGAGGACCGTCATCGCAGCCGAGCAGGCCGTGACGGGCAGGAGCGCCCGGACGAGCCGCCGATTGCTCACTGGAACCACTTGGCCCGCCGCCGACACGATGACCGGCGTGAAGAGGTAGGCCCGCGCCACGTGCCCGGCCACGAGCGCGACGAGGCCGAGCGGCGCGGTGACGACCGCCGCCACGGCGCCGAGCCCGAACTGCGCGCCGGCGAGCCTCAAGGCCGTGCCGTTGCGCCCAAGCGCCGTGAAGATCATCCACAGCATCGAGGTCGCGACGAATTCGGGCGCCAGCAGCGCCAGGATCCGCAGCACCGGCGCCGCCTCGTGCCACTGGTCGCCGAACAGGAACGGGATCAGTGTCGGCGCGACCGCCGCCATGCCGAAGAAGGCCGGCACCGCCACGAAGCACGACGCCACCGTGAAGGTCCGGAAGGCGGAAGCCAGCTCGTCCGGCCGGTCCTGCAGCCGGGCATAGGTGGTCAGGCCGACGGTCGTGAGCGGGATCACCGCCACCTGGCTCACGAGGTCGATGCAGCGCCATGCGAGGCGCAGGTAGCCGATATCGGCGGCCGAGAGGAAATAGGCCGCGATGACCTCCTGGCTGCGGATCGACAGGACGAGCAGCAGGTAGCTGCAGAACACGCGCGAGCCGAAGGCGATCTGGGCCCGTGCCGCCGCGGGGTCGAGGCGGCGGGCCGGCATCCAGCGGGAGGCCACCCAGGTCAGGAGCGTCGTGGCGGTGGCAGCGACGAGGCGCTGGACCACGAGGCTCCAGACGCCATAGCCGGCATAGGCCATCCCGAGGGCGACTGCTCCGCCGACGAGGTTGGCGCCGAGCGCCCGGAGCGCAAGCTTGCGGAAGCCGAAGCTGCGCTGCAGGCGCGCCTCGTGGATCGCACCGGCCGCCGTGATGACGAAGCAGAGCGAGAGCGCGCTGAGGACCGGGCGCAACTCCGGCAGATCGAAGATCCAGGCGATCGGTCCGGCCGAGGCCGCGAGCGCCACCGTGCAGAGCACGCCCGTGCCGAGCATCACCCAGAAGGCGGTGGCGGCGAAATCCTCGTCGAGGTCGGCCCGCTGCACCACCGCGTCCGGCAGGCCGCAGCGGGCTACGATCTGCAGGATGTCGATGAAGACGGCGGCGATCGCCACCATTCCGAACTCGGCCGGGGCGATGAGCCGGGCGAGCACGAGGAACACGCCGAAGCTCAGCACGACGTTGCCCACGGAGGCGAGCGCCACCCAGCGCGCCGCCGCGAAGGAGCGGCCGGTCACCTCCGCGCCGGTCGGGCCCGGCACGATATCGGAGGCGTCGGCTGCCGCGGCGGCCTCGGTGAGCGTCGGCGTGCCGGCGGTCACGAACGGGCCGCCCGACGCTCGGCCACGAGCTCGGCGTAGAGGTCGAGGTACTTCTCGGCGACGCGCTCGGAAGTCGATTCGCGGATGACGTGCTGGAAGCTGCGCTCGTCCGGCAGGTCGCTCCGGCCGCGGGCCAGGACATTCGTCAGGCGCGCCGCGAGATCGGCATCGTCGCCCGGGGTGAACAGCCAGTCGGCATTGTCCTCGCCGATCAGCTCGGGAATGCCACCCGAGGCCGCGCCGATCACCGGCACGCCCATCGTGTAGGCCTCGTAGATCGTCCGCGGCGAGGGCTCGGCCCAGAACGAGGGCACGACGAGCACGTCGATCTCGCTGAGGAAGTCCGCGGGCTTGGCCCAGCCGACGAACTCGATCGGCAGGCCCTCGGCCTGCGTCTTGAAGCGCTCGATCGAGTCATCCATCGCGTGGCCGGCCACAAGGCAGCGCCAGTTGCCGGGGCCGATCCGCTTGAAGGCGTCGACCAGCGTGCCGACCCCCTTCTCGGTGTTGATCCGACCGAGATAGCCGAAGGTCATCGGCTTCCCGGTCCGATCGATCCGGCGGCGGGCCTCGGGGTCACCCTCCGGGACCGTGCAGGAGTAGAAGATGACCCGGCGGCGTTCCGGCGCGAGATGCGTGAACAGGCCGTGGTCGACGTGGGTCTTCAGGATCTCGGTGCCGACGCTGACGACCGCGTCCACCGAGCGGTTGGTGATCTGCTTGCCGGCATTCACCACCTTGCAGCCGAGATGCCAGCGCTCGCAGGGCTTGCCGTTCTTGAACATCGCGGCATTGCCGCAGATCAGGTCGTACTCGCAGACGGTGTGGACGATCGGGATGCCGCGCTTGGCCGCCTCGCGCCAGACCAGGGTCGAGACGTCGAGCAGCGAGTGGGTGTTGACGATGTCGGGCTTGAAGTCGTCGAGCACCCGGCCGAATTCGGCTGCGATGGCGAAATTCCACTGCTGCTTGAGCTTCGCCCAGGCCCGGCCGAAGCGCGTGGCCTTGGGCCAGTCCTCCAGCCAGAAATCGTTGTGGTGGGCCATCCGGTAGACCGTGACGCCGCCGCGCACGCTTTTCGGCTCGGGCTCCCGGGCGATGCAGGCCGCCGCCACCGTGTGGCCTGCCGCGACCAACTCCTCGGCCAGATGCTCCACCGAGCGCTCGGCGCCGCCCACGATGTAGGGCGGGTAGAGGGCGCTCAGGTGGAGGATGCGGAGGGGGCCGGTCGTGGCGCGCAGGGCCGTCGCATCCGGGGCGCGCTCGCGGGGGGCGGTCGCGGTCTCCGGCAGGGCCCGGGCGTAGCTCTGGGTCAGGGATGGGGTGATCATGGGCGGCACTCGCTGAGCTGCGGGCGCTCCGCTTGCGCGGGGCTGCCGGATTCGCGTGTCCCCTCCCCCGTGTGGGGAGGGGTCAGGGGTGGGGGTGGGGGTGGTTCAGAATGGATCGACCCGGTGCCTTCTGCATGACCCCGATCTCCAACTCCTTCCCACAGGGGGGAGGCGTGCGCGTTGCGGGTCGAGGAGGCACGCGCTTGGCGGGTCGCCGCGTAGAGGTCGAGATAGGCATCCGCCACGGCAGCGGGGTCGGTCCCGGCGCGGATCGCCTGGGCGCGGGCGAGTCCTTCCGCGAGGCGGCCCGGCTCGGCGACGATCCGGGCCATGGCGCCGGCGAGCGCGGCCTCGTCCCCCGGCGGCACCAGCCAGGGGCCGGGTCCGATCTGCTCGCCGATGCCGCCGATCGCGGTGCCGATCACCGGGACGCCGCGGGCGTAAGCCTCCGCGACGGTGCGGCCGAACGGCTCTGGCCAGATCGGTGGAACCACGAGGCAGTCGATGCCGTCGAGGAAGGCGTCGCGCGCGACAAAGCCCGGAAAGGTGACGGGCAGCCCCTCGGTCGCGGCGCGGTAGCGGTCCAGCCCATCGACGGCCCGCCCGGCGACGGCGAGGCTCCAGCCGTGCGACGGCAGCGCCCGACAGGCCGCGAACAGAATGTCGGCGCCCTTGGAGGTCTCGATGCGGCCGAGAAATCCGAACCGCACCGGCTCATGCGGGGTCCGTTTCCGCCGCGTTATGGGAGCGCCCGTTGGGATCGGGTTCCAGATGACCCGGCGCAGGGCCGAGGGCACCGCTCCGAAGAAGCCGGCGGCAAGATGCCGATCGAGGAGATCCGTCCCCACGGCGGCGACGGCAGAGACTGCGCGCTGACAGCGCCGATGCGGCTCGGCGTAGAGCCGGCACTTGAGGTGCTGGCCGGTGCAGGCCTTCCCGTTCCGGGCCATCGCGCCGTTGGTGCAGAGGCTGGTGAAGTCGTGGAGCGTGTGAACCACCGGCACGCCATGTCGTGCCAGCATCGGCCAGAGCGCCGGCGGCAGCTCCGAGAGCGAATGCGTGTTCACGACATCCGGCGCGAAGTCGCGAACGGACGCCGCCATCCGGGCGACGGTCTTCGGATTCCACTGGGTGGCAAGCTTGTAGCGCAGGCGGTCGAGGCGCCCGTGCTGCGGCCAGTCGAGGATGTGGAACGGCGTGCCGTAGCCCGTCCGGTAAACGGTGACGCCGTCCTGCTGGGCTGGCCCTGCCTCGTCCCGTGCCGCGCAGGCGACCGCGACGGCGTGGCCCTGGTCCGCCTGCGTGCGGGCCAAGGTCTCGACCATCAGCTCGGCGCCGCCGACCTGCTCGGGCGGGTAGAGCGAGCTAAGGTGCAGGATGCGCATGGGGCATCTTCCGGGCGGGCTTCGCGCGGGCGGCGTCGCGCAGCGCATCGAGGATCAGGGCTTCGTAGCGCCGGGCGGTTTCGGACCAGTCGTAGCGGCGCACGTTCTCGTGGCCGCTTGCGATCAGCTCGGCGCGCAGGCCCGGCTCGTCGAACAGGCGGCGCAGGCAGGCTGTGAGCGCTCCGGCATCGGCGGGGTCGAAGGTGAGCGCGCCCGCCCCCGCGACCTCGGGGGTGGCGGCCCGATTCGAGCAGATCACCGGACACCCGAGGGTCTGCGCCTCCAGGACCGGCAGGCAGAACCCCTCCGAGAAGGAGGGCACGCACAGGCACAGGGCGGCCCGGTACAGGGCGGCGAGCTGGCCCTCGCTGATCCGGGACAGCCGTGTCAGACGGACCGGCGCGCCATCGAGGGCGGTGGCGATCGCCTCGTCCCGATCCTCGCCGACGTGGACGATGCCGATCTCCGGTCGATCAAGGGCGGCCATCGCGCGGGCGAGCGTCGAAAAATTCTTGTTGTACAAGGCGTTGCCGACCACCAGCACGAACGGTCCCGCCGGCAGGTCCGGGGACGGATCGGCGGCGTCCGGATCGAGCATCGCGGCCGAGGGGATGGTGTGGGTCCGGTCTCGGACGAACGGATAGAAGCGGCTGAGATCAGCCTTCGTCGAATCCGAGACCGCGATGATCCGGGCACTGTTGCCCAGGACGAAACGGAAGATTGGATCGGTGGTCAGGGCCTCCCGCGACCGGCTCCGGGCCGGCATCGTGCGGAAGTAGAGATCGTGCACCACACTGACCCGCGCGCGGCCCCCGAAGGCCGCGCCGTAGGGGTCGGCGTTGAGGACGAGATCGATGTCGAGCGCCCGGCACAGTTTCGGCACGGCGACGGCCTGCCGCACGACATTGAAGAGCATGATGCGCGGCCGCGGCACGGTGATGACCTCGATCCGGTCGCGGATCGCGGGCGGGAGCTGGTCCCGGGTCCAGGGCGAGCGCAGCACGACCGAGACGGCGCCCCGGTCAAGCAGCCCGGCGATCACCCGAAAGGCCACGAGGGCGACGCCTGACGGGCGGCCGCCGTACTGGGTCGGCATATTCACGAGGACGCGCGGCATGGCGGCTCCGGCAATTCCGATCGCGGTGAGGGGCGCCCGTCAGGCGCCCGCGGCAATGTCGAGGATGAGGGTGGCGAGGGCCTGCTGCATGCCGGCCGCGCTGTAGCGGGTGAGCGCGCGAACGCGCGCAAGCTCCGTGCGCGCCGCGACCGCATCCGGTTTGGCCAGCACCTCGGCCACAGCTGCCGCGAGAATGTCGGACCTCCGGGGTGGAACCAGGATTCCGGCCGCGCCGCCGTCGAGGATCTCCGCGGAGGCGCCCGCATCTGTGGCGATCACCGGCACGCCGGCCAGCATCGCCTCCACGAGGGTCCGGCCGAAGGGCTCGGGATCGACGGAGGGGTGAACCACCGCATCGACCGCCTGCATCAGCCGCGGCACGTCGGAGCGCTGGCCCAGGAAAAGGACGCGCTCCGACAGGCCGAGGGCCGACACCCGGGCGCGCAGTTCGGCCGCGTAGGCGTCTTCGCCGAACAGGGCCGTACCGACGACGATGCAGCGGACGTTTGGGATCTTCGCCAGCGCCTCGATCACCACATCCTGCCCCTTCCAGGGCGAGAGGCGGCTGAAAACCCCGATGAGGGGGCCATCCGGCAGACCGAGTTCGGCGCGCAGGGCCGTCGGGGACCGGGGATCGCGGTCGAGATCGAGCCCGTTCGGCACGACGGTCACGCGGGAGGTGCGTCCACCGGCGTTGACGAAGGCCTCCGCGGCGGCCCGCGAGGGCACCACGACCCGGGCTGCGCACAGGTTGGCAAGCTGCGCCTGCACTGTCCGCTGGGCACGGCCGAAATGGGCGCCGTCGAGGATGTCGTGCAGGTGCCAGATCACCGGACGGCCGACGAGTCGCGCGGGGATCGCCGCCAACAGGAAGGCCTTCTGCGAGTTGGCGTAGACGACATCGCAGGCGCGCGCCGCCCGGGCGATCTCCAGCGCAAGCCCGGCGAGCCGTCGGAGCTTCGGCAGCGCCGTCAGGATTGAGGCGTCCCGGCGCAGGCCCGACAAGCCGGTCCCCCGCCGGGCGAGACGGATGGCGAGGCCGGCGCCGCGCAGCGTGTCGGCCAGGGCGCCGTCCTCGAACAGGAACGCCGTGGAGCCAGCCCAGGGCCGCACGGCATCGCGCAGGACGAGTTCGGCGCCCGACATGGTTCCCGTGTGGGACACGAAGAGGACCCGGGGCCGGGCCCGAGGCCCGGCATCAGCGGCGCGGGCGGCCAGCCCACCGGGGGACAGCGCTTCGGTCATCACGCGGCCCCGGCGGTACGCGGCTGGGGCAACTGCATCACGTCATAGGTCGGCTGGCGGCTCGACCGGACCATCGTCATCGCGATCCCCAACACCGTGCCGCCGGCCTGCCGAAGGTTCTTGACGGTCTCCACGATGTCGGAGAGCTGCGAGCGGCCGTAGCGGGCGCAGCAGAGGACGCCGTCCACGTTGCGGGCGAGCATCGCGGCATCCATCAGCAGGCTGGTCGGCGGGCTGTCGAGCAGGACGAGGTCGTAGCGGCGCGACCAGCGGAGGAACTCGGCCATGCGCCCGCTCATCAGCAGATCGGTCGAGTCCGAGGTCGGCGTTCCGGCCGGGATCACGTCGTAGCGGCCGGTCGCGATCACCGCGTCGGCGGGGCTGACCTCCCCGCGCAGGACCCCGACAAGCCCCGGGCCGCGGCCGAGACCGAGCGAGGCGTCGTAGTTCGGGCGGCGCAAGTCGCACTCGACCACCAGCACGCGCCGGCCGCCGGCCGCACCGACGGCGGCGAGCGCGAAGGCGGTGAAGGACTTGCCTTCGCGCGGCTTCGACGACGTGACCAGGACCAGGCGGGACGCACCGCCCCCCGCCAGAACGAGATGCGCATGCAGGTTGCGCAGCACGGTCTGCATCACCGGGTCGACCCGGGCTCGCTCCAGGGCCTCCGGCAGATCGAGTTCCCGGCGTCGGTCGGCGAGGCGCCCGACCAGCCCGGAGGCCTCCAGGGAAGGAAGCTGGGCAAACACCGGGGTGCCGGTGCCGGCCATGAGCTGCGCCGGGTTGCGGACCCGCTGATCGGTGAAGTCGCGCAGCAGGGCCGCCGCCGCCGCCAGCACGCCCGCCAGCACGAAGCCGCCGGCCAGGAACGGCACCGCCTTCGGCGAGAACGGTTCCTGCGGCAGTTCCGCGAGGCTGACGAGGCGCGTCGATCCCGTGAGGATGCGCCGCTCGGTTTCCAGTTCGCCCGCGCGCTTCACGAGGTCGGCGTAGCGGGTCCGCTTGATCTCCGCGTTGCGCACCATGCCCTCGATCGAGGCTTCGTCATCCATGGCGGAGGCGGCCTCGGTCTTGGCGGTCTCGAGCTGGGCGCGCAGCGACTGGGCCAGGGCGCTCGAGGCGTCGTAGGTCTTGCGCAGACCCTGGGCGACGTTGCGGATCTCCTGATCGATGCGCTGACGCAGGCTTGCCCGCTCGGTCGTGAGCGCCCGGATGGCCGGATGGTTCGCCCCGAGGGACGTGCCCTGGTTGGCGAGCTGCGCGGCGACTCCGCTCAGCTGCTGCTTGAGGGACACGATGGTGGGGCTGGACAGGACCGCCGGAGCGGTCTCAGCGCCGCGACCGCCGCGACTTTCGATCTCGCCGAGGCGCGCGGCTGCGTCCGCCTTGGAGGCCTCGGCGGCGGCAAGCTGCTGGCTGATGCTGGTCAGGCGCTCGGCGCTGATCGGCGCATTGGTGCCCTTCAGCAAGCCCTTGCGCCGCCGGAACGTCTGGATCCGGGTCTCGTCGTCGCGGATCGAGGCGTCGAGCTGGTTGATCTCGGTATGGAGCCAGTCGGAGGCCGCCTTGCGGCTGGAGGCCTGAGCCTCGCGCTGATCGTCTAGGAAGGCGTCGATGAGGGCGTTGGCCATCGTCTGCGCGACCTCGGGCAGCGGCGACCGGTAGCCGATGGTGATGATCCGGGAGCGTCCGGAGCTGATGACGGTGTAACGCTTCTGCAGATACTCGACCAAGGCGTTCCGGTCGGCCGTGAGCTTGGTGCAGGCGGCCTCCTTCTTCTCGGAGATCGGCCCCGGCTTCCCGCCGCCCGCGGCGTAGCGGCACTCGGCCAGGACGGATGTGGCGAGGCCCGAGTCGATGGCGAGCCGCAGCAGCCGTGGCGAGCGGATCACCAGGATCTGGCTTTCGATGTCGGCCGGGTCGCCGATCTTCTGGATCCAGGCCATGGAGGCGTTGTGAGCGCCCGGCTCGGCCTCGGCCACGATGACCGAGCCGCTGGCCACATATTGCGGCATGATCAGCGTCAGCGCGGTCACGGCGAGGCCGAAGACGAGGACGAAGATTGTCGCGAACAGGTAGCGGCGGCGCCAGATCCGCAGCAGCGGCGCGGCGAGCGGGCTGCCGCGCGTCTCCTCCGACGGCGCCGCGCGGACCGGATTGCGCTCGTTCAGATCGACTGTAACCAGCGACATCGACATCGGCGTCAGCTCACAGCTTCGAGGCGCGGCAGGATGCGCGATGGCGGTTCACAGGCTGCCCGGTGCTGGGCCATCTGCTCCTCCACGAACCGGGTGAAGCGGATCCGGAACAGCTCCGCCGAGAACTGGTCGGCCTGGGCCCGGCAGGCGTCCCGGGTGAAGTTGTGTTCCTGCTGGATGAAGCCGCGCACGCAGGCCGCGATCGCCTCCGGATCCGGCGTGTCGAAGAACATTCCGGAGCGCTGGGGACCGCGCGTCTGGACTGTCTCGCGCGCGCCGCCGCGGCCGAGGGCGAGGACCGGGGTGCCCTCCGAGGAGGCTTCCAGCACGATGATCCCGAAATCCTCCTCGGCGGCGAAGATGAAGGCGCGGGCGGTGGCCATGAGCTGACGCAAGCCCTCGTCGGACACAAAGCCGGCGAAGGAGACGTTGGGGCCGGCGACCGCACGCAGCCGCGCCGCGTCCGGGCCGCTGCCAGCCACCACGAGCTGCAGGTCGGGAAGATCCGCGAAGGCCCGGACCACCGCTTCCACGTTCTTGTAGGGAACGAGCCGGCTCGCCACGAGGAAATGGTTGCCGCGCGGCCCGTCGAACCGGTCACTCGACAGGGTGATCGGCGGATGGATCACCTCGGCTTTGCGGCCGTAGACCTTCCGGATGCGGCGGGCCACGAAGGCGGAATTGGCCACGATCGCGTCCGGCCCGGCGGCCGTGCGCACGTCCCACAGGCGCATGCGGTGCAGGACCCAGCGGGCAAGCACGCCCTTGAGGCCCGTGTCGCAGTTACTCTCGCGCAGATAGGTGTGCTGCAGGTCCCAGGCGTAGCGCATGGGCGAATGCAAGTAGGAGACGTGCAACTGGTCGGGCCCGGTCAGGACGCCCTTGGCCACCGCGTAGCTCGACGAGATGATCAGGTCGTAGCCCGACAGGTCGAACTGCTCGATCGCGATCGGCATCAACGGCAGGTAGGCCCGGTGCCGCGATCGCGCTAAGGGCATGCGCTGCAGGAAGCTGGTGCGGGCCTGCGCGTAGCCGATCCGAGCCCGGTCCGCCGGCGACAGGAAGTCGAACAATGCGTAGACGTCGGCGTCCGGGTAAATCCGCAGGAGCTGTTCGAGCACGCGCTCGGCGCCGCCGACGACGTACAACCAATCGTGAACGATTGCGACCCGCATTACAACTTCCTCGTCGATGCGCCGGCTTCGTAAAAAGACTATCCGCCTGCCGACCTTATGAGGGACGCTGAGCAGAGGCGCACATGGGACGTTAGATGAAGTCTCGCGATTGAAAAAGGAGTGAATACGTAGGTCGCGTCGGCGTTTAATGCTTATCGGACCTCAACGATTAGTTTCATGCTTAATTTTCATCTCCATTTATGGTTAATCATCGATCGGATTCGGTCCGGATGGAACTGACCTGCAGGCGTGCATGGGTCGTCCCGCAGCCCGGCGATGCGGTCCGACCGCCGACATGTCGGATTGGATCGGCGATCAGCGCGTCATCACGCTCCGCAGATGCTGGGGCGTCGGCCGGCGATCGAGGCGGCGCCGGAGCGCCGCGTTCATCGGGGCTTCGACACGGCGGAACAGCACCTCCCCGGCCAGGGCCGCCGCGGTGAACGCGATCAGGAAGATCAGGCCCACGCGCATGGCGCCCGACACGGGCAGGACGGACACGAGCTTCGCGCTCGTGTGCAGCATGAGGTTATGGACCAGATAGAACGAGTAGCTGGCGTTTCCCTGCGACAGCAGCCAGCGCGAGCGGAGGGTGATGCCGCTCCGCTCCAGCAGCAGCATCGCGCCGACGATGAGGCTCGCGGCCGTTCCCCAGACCAAGGGCCGGGCGAAACCCGTCAGCTCACCCGCGATGCCGAGGGCATGGGCGGTGATCTGTCCAACGAGAACGAGCAGCCCCGCCGCCAGGACGGCGGCACCGGCCATGCGCCGGACCGGGAAACCCGGAGCCGGGGCGGGCAGACGCAGATACGCGTAGCCGAGCCCGATGCCGGCGGCGAACTCGAGCACGATCGGCTTCGTGTAGAAGCTCCAGTAGAGCCCGGAGACCGGCAGAAGGCCGAGCAGGGCCAATCCGAGGAAGATGGCGCCCGCGGCGAGGGCCCGGTGGGCGAGGACCGGGACCAGCAGCAACCCGGCGAAGACCACGTAGAAGAACATCTCGTAGTCGAGGGTCCAGCCGACCGAGACGAGCGGCTCGATATAGCCGCCCCGGGAAAACGGCACGAAGAGGAGAGACTGGATCAGGTATTCCGGCCGGAATTCCATGACGCCGATCGGCTTCAGGCCGGCGATGGCCAGGAGCGCGACGACGGCGGTCACCAGCCAGTAAACCGGGACGACGCGGGCGACCCGCCGCGTCAGGAACGCGCCGACACCCTCGCCGCGTCCGCTGGTGCTCACGAACATGATGAAGCCGGACAGGACGAAGAACACGTCGACGCCGGCGGAGCCGAAGGCCAGCAGGTCCGGCCTTGGCAGGACCGCGCCGGCGTACTGGCCCAGATGTGTCAGGAAGACGAGGTACGCCGCGAGGGCGCGCAGGATCTGCAGATTGTAGAGCATGGCTCGCCGACTGCTCGCGGGACGTCGTCCCCCCGTACGGGCGCGGAGACGGGGCACCATGGGGATCCCGCGCCGCCGAGTCACGGACTCTTCGGTTTCTTGCTGAATGACACCCTCCGCTACAACCCAGATGCGAGCCTGAACAGTCTTGTCCACATGTCCAAGCTGAAACACTGGTCGAAGCCCGACGGAAATTGATTAGAAAGGCGGGTGCGGCCAGTATGGTCGAGTCGGTTCCCTTGCGAACCTCTACGCACAGCCACGCTTCCACCGGCTCCGGGGACAGCGGAAATTTACTATTAATTGCTAGAATATTTGACGCCTCACGAGGCCGATCAATAAAGTGCTGACCACTGAATTAAGGAGTTCTGCCTTGAACATCGCTCAAGATATCCGCGAGATCCTGGGCTCGAACGAAGCCTTCGCCGGGAAGGCCGATCAGCTCTCGGACGACGATAGCCTGTTCGATATGGGCCTCGATTCGTTCGGTTCGGTGCAGCTGATGCTGGCACTCGAAGAGCGCTTCAACATCGAATTCCCCGACGAGCTTCTGAACCGTAAGTCTTTCTCGTCGATCCGCGCGATCAGCGAGGCCGTGTCCACCCTGGTCCAGCAGGAAGCCGCATGAGCACGCTCGCCGCGCGGGCCGAGCGGGCGGCGGCGGTGGCTTCACGCCACGCCGATGCCGTCGACCGCGAGGGCCGCTTCCCCGCGGAGGCGGTCGCCGCTTTGAAGGACGAGCGCCTTCTGGGCCTCCAGATTCCGGGTCAGTTCGGCGGCGAAGGCGTCGGGCTGGTGCAGATCGCCGAGGTCTGCAGCACGCTGGGCCACGCCTGCAGCGCGGCCGCGATGGTCTTCGCGATGCACCACATCAAGGTGTCGAGTCTCGTGACCCACGGGCTCGACAGCGCGTGGCATTGCCGGCTGATGGAGCGGATCGCCCGCGAGCAATTGCTCGTCGCCTCCTCGACCACCGAGGCCGGCATCGGCGGCGACCTGCGCAACTCCCTCTGCGCGGTCGAGACCCAGGGCGAGACCTTCTCGCTCGGCAAGGACGCCTCGGTGATCTCCTACGGAGCGCAGGCCGACCTGATCCTCGCCACCGCCCGACGCCACCCGGAGGCCGCGACCTCCGATCAGGTGCTGGTCGCGCTGATGGCCGATCAGATCTCGCTCGCCCGCACCAGCCAGTGGGACACGCTCGGCATGCGCGGCACCTGCAGCGACGGCTTCCGCCTGGAGGCCCGCGACGTGCCGGTCGAGCAGATCCTGCCCAAGCCTTTCGCGGAGATCGCTGCCGTGTCGATGCTGGCCTCGTCGCACCTGCTCTGGAGCAGCGTGTGGTACGGCATCGCCACCTACGCGGTCGATCGCGCCCGGGCCTTCGTGCAGGCCGAGGCGCGCCGCGCCCCCGGCAAGGTGCCGCCGACGGCCCTGCGCCTCGCCGAGGTCGTGAATGCGCATCAGGCCATGCGCGGCACCGTCGTGGCGGCGCTCCGCCGGTACGAGGATGCCCACGGGGATGCCGACACGATCGGGTCGATGGGCTTCAGCGTGATGCTCAACAACCTGAAGGTTACCGTCTCCGACATGGCGGTCGACATCGTGCGCCGCGCCCTCTCGATCGTGGGGCTCTCCGGCTACAAGAATGACACCCCCTACAGCCTCGGCCGACCCCTGCGCGACGTCCTCTCGGCGCCGCTGATGATCGGCAACGACCGCATCCTCGCCAACACCGCCAAGCTCCTGCTCGTGCAGAAGGGCAGCGGCCAGCTCATGAGCGCGTGATGGACTCGATCTCCTCTCCCCAGGCCGAGTTGCTCCTCGACGAGGAGCCCGTCGGCGCCCCGACCTTCCTCGACCGGCTGTTCGACCACGGCCTGCTGATCCGCACCGGCGTCGACGGCCTCTACGGCCGCAGCGGTGCCTTCGAGAGCGTGGTCGAGGCCCTGGACCGGCTGATCAGCCGCCTGGGTGCGGCGGATGGCGCCGAGGTGATGCGCTTCCCGCCCGGCATGAGCCGGCCGGCCTTCGAGCGCAGCGGCTATCTCAAGGGCTTCCCGAACCTCGCCGGCACGATCCACAGCTTCTGCGGCGACGGGGCGGGACATGCCGAGATCCTGGCCTGCGTCGAGGAGGGCCGTGACTGGACCGGCCAGCAGGAGGCCACCGACGTCGTCCTGACGCCCGCCGCCTGCTACCCGCTCTACCCGGTGGCCGCCGCCCGCGGGGCGCTGCCCGCCGAGGGGCGCCTGTTCGACCTGCAATCCTACTGCTTCCGGCGCGAGCCCTCGCTGGAGCCGACCCGGATGCAGCTGTTCCGGATGCGCGAATACGTGCGCATGGGCAGCCCCAAGCAGGTGCTGGCCTTCCGCGAATCCTGGCTGGAGCGCGGCACCGCCATGATGCGCGACCTCGGCCTGCCGCTCGCCATCGACGCCGCCAACGACCCGTTCTTCGGCCGCGCCGGCCGGATGCTCGCCAACAACCAGCGGGCACAGGGCCTCAAGTTCGAGCTGAACGTGCCGGTCAACAGCGTCGAGAAGCCGACCGCCTGCCTCAGCTTCAACTACCACCAGGACCATTTCGGCAGCACCTGGGAGCTGCGTCAGGCCGACGGCAGCGTCGCTCACACGGCCTGCGTCGGCTTCGGCCTGGAGCGGATCACCCTGGCCCTCCTGAAGCACCATGGCCTCGACCTCGCCGCATG
>NZ_JAKSYG010000160.1 GCF_022829725.1 Methylobacterium sp. E-005
AACGCCACGGGCACCACGGATCGCTGGGGGCCGCTCACCGCCTACCTGACCAAGGCCCTCGGCGTGCCGGTGAAGCTGCGGGTGGCGAGCGACTACGCCGCGGTGATCGAGGGCCAGCGCGCCGGCAACATCCAGATCGCCTATTACGGCGCGGCCGCGTTCTCGCGCGCCCTGATGACCGGCGTGACGCTGGAGCCGACGGTGAGCCCGAAGCACGAGACCGGCACGCCGGGCTACTACTCGGTGGTCTATGTTCTGGCCACGAGCCCGTACAAGACGGTGGAAGACCTCAAGGGCAGGAACCTCGCGCTGGTCGATCCGAATTCCACCTCCGGCAACCAGGCCCCGCGCTTCTTCCTCAAGCGGGCCGGCTACGACGTGGAGAAGCATTTCGGCAAGATCTTCTACGCCGGCAGCCACGAGAACGCCGTGCTGGCGCTCACGCAGGGCACCGCGGATGCCGCCGCCAATGTCTGGTATTCCGAGACCGACACGATGGCCACCCGGATGGCCGCCAAGGGCATGCTCAAGAAGCCGGACGGCACGCCGATGCGGCAGTCCGACCTCCGGGTCGTGTTCAAGTCCGACATGCTGCCGGGCGACCCCTACGCCGTGCTGGCGAGCCTGCCGGAGGCGCTGAAAGCCAAGATCCGTCAGGCCCTGCTCGATCTGCCGAAGGCCGACAAGGCGGCGTTCGACAAGCTCTCGGACGGGAAGGATCTCGACCTCGTCCCGGTGACGCTCAAGGACTACGAGCCGGTCATCGACATGCTCAAGGCCAACGACGAACAGCGCAAGAAGTCCTGAGCCGATCATGGCGAACGCGCGCGGCCTGACACCGCTGCCGCCGGAGCGGCACGCCGCCCTCTCCGGTCTCTACGCATCGGCGACGGCGGCCGCGCGCCGCCGCACCCTGGCGGGGCTCGCCATCGTGGCGGCCCTCACGCTCCTCGCCGGGCTCATCGCCGAGGTGCGGCCGCTGGTCTTCGCCGAGAACATCGGCAAGTTCACCGCCTACCTCTACGAGATCCTGCCGCCGATCGGGCTCGAACACCCGATCGCCGACATGCGCGCGTGGTATTGGGGCCTGCCCAACTGGCTGGCCCTCCTGGGCGAGACCCTGCTGATGGCCTATCTCGGCACGCTGCTCGGCGGGCTGGCGGGCTTCGCCCTCAGCTTCGTGGCGGCCGCCAACCTCGTGCGGTCGCCCTGGCTGCGGATCGGCGCCAAGCGCCTCCTGGAGGTGTGCCGCACCGTCCCCGAGGTGGTGTTCGCCCTGATCTTCGTGATCGCCTTCGGGCTCGGGCCGATGGTCGGCGTGCTCGCCATCGCGATCCACACCACGGGGGCGCTCGGCAAGCTGTTTTCCGAGGTGGTCGAAAACATCGACATGCGCCCGATCGAGGGCCTGTCGGCTTCGGGCGCCACCTGGGTCCAGACCGTGCGCTTTGCGGTGCTGCCGCAGGTGCTCTCGAACTTCGCCTCCTACGCGCTGCTGCGCTTTGAGATCAACGTGCGCGGGGCCGGTGTCATGGGCTTCGTGGGCGCCGGCGGCATCGGCCAGGAATTCCTGGTGGCGATCCGCAACTTCTACTACGCGGATGTCAGCGCGATCCTCGTGCTGATCATCCTGACCGTGTTCTGCATCGACCTCGCCACCGAGCGGGTCCGCCACCGGCTGATCGGCCCGGAGACCCACCGATGACCGCGCGTCCGGAAGCCCTGCGGGCGGCGGCCCAGGCCGATCTCGACCGGTTGCGCGCCCGCTACCCGGCGCAGTTCCGCACCGACTGGGCGGCGCGTGCCCGGCTCGCCGCCGGGCTCGGCCTCCTCGTCGGGCTTGCGGCGCTGGGCGCTTGGCGGCTCGATTTCTCGCTGGCGCGGATCCTCCATGGGCTCGGGCGGCTCGGCTCCTTCGCGGTGCTGATGGTACCACCATCGCCGGAGGGCCAGTTCTGGACCTTCCTGCACGCGCTCGGTGAGACGCTGGGCATCGCGTTCCTCGGCACGCTGACGGCGGCGATCCTGGCCTTCCCGGTCGCGTTCCTGGCGGCGCGCAACGTGGTGTCCAATCCGTTCGCGCATTTCGCCGTGCGCCGCGGCCTCGACGTGATGCGCTCGGTGGACGTGCTGATCTGGGCGCTGATCTGGATCAACGTCGTGGGTTTGGGGCCGTTCGCGGGGGCGCTCGCCATCGCGTGCTCGGATTTCGGGGCGTTCGGCAAGCTGTTCTCGGAGGCGATCGAGACCTGCGACCGGCGGCCCGGCGAGGGGGTCATCGCCTCCGGGGGCTCAAGCCTGCACCGGATCCGCTTCGGCCTGATCCCCGGGGTGCTGCCGGTGCTGGCGAGCCAGGTGCTGTACTTCTTCGAATCGAACACCCGCTCGGCGACGATCATCGGCATCGTCGGCGCGGGCGGCATCGGCCAGTACCTCACCGAGCTGATCCGCGTGCTGGAGCTGAAGCAGGTCGCCTTCCTGGTGCTGATGATCCTCGTCACCGTGGCGGCGATCGACTGGGTCTCGACCCGTCTGCGCCGGGCGCTGATCGGGCCGGCGGCGCGCTGAGCCGGTCATGGATCCCAAAGGACGCGTCCTTTGGCGGGTGCAGGGCAGAGCCCTGCAGACGGATCTTCGACCCCCTTCCGGGGGTCGAAGATCCGTTCGTCGGGGGTTTCACCCCGACACCCCACCAAAGGGCCACGCCCTTTGGAAACCTGATCTGCTGACGCTCCGGCCCTCAGCTGGCGATCACCAACTCCACCCGGTCG
>NZ_JAKSYG010000173.1 GCF_022829725.1 Methylobacterium sp. E-005
CCGAACCGGGACCCTCCTCTAAAAGACGGTAACATCCTCTAAAACGAACGTTTTTTCTGTCTATAAGCGGGGTCCCGATCGGCGCCGACGGGGACCCCGCTCCCTATTCGATTTCGCCAATGATAACAACGGGCTGCTTCAACTATTGTCGGGGGTCCCGCTCCAGTGCCGATCCGCAGCGAAGCTCCTGGAGTACAACGCGGACACGCCGACCGCCCTGTTCGAGACGGCGGTGTTCCAGTGGCGATGGCTGGAGGACAAGCGTGCGAGCGGCGCGCTGCCGCCGGGCGCGGACCAGTTCAACTCGGTCCACGAGCGCCTGCTCGCCCGCCTCGTCGAGATCCGGGCCCGGGTCGGCAATGCGCTGCATCTGACCTGCATGACGGAGTTCCCCGAGGACCGCGGCACGGTTGGGTACCTCGCGGATTGCGCCGCGCAGGCCGGCCTGAAGGTGCGCCTCGTCGACGTGTCGGACATCGGCCTGCGCCAGGACGTCGATCGCCAGACCTTCGTCGATCGCGGCGGCGAGCCAATCCGCCTGTTGTTCAAGCTCTACCCGTGGGAGTGGCTCCTGCGGGACAGCTTCGGACCGGCGATCGTCGCCAGCGGCACGACCTTCTTCGAGCCGGCGTGGAAGATGGTCCTGAGCAACAAGGGCATCTTGCCCCTGCTCTGGGAGCGCCACCCGGGCCACCCGAACCTGCTGCCAGCCTACTTCGAGAATGACCCGCGCAAGTTCGAATTGGGGAAGAGCTTTGTCCTCAAGCCGCTGCTGGGGCGCGAGGGGGCCAACATCACCATTGTCACGAACGGGCAGGTCGCGGCTGCTGAGGACGGCCCCTACGCCCGGAGCGGCTATGTCCGCCAAGCGCTGGCGAACATCCCCGAGTTCGACGGCCGCCGTGTCGTGATCGGATCGTGGGTGGTGGGCGACGAGCCAGCTGGGATGATCCTACGCGAGAGCGTAGGGGTCATCTCGAATGATACGTCGCAGCTCGTGCCCCATTTCATCGAACCTGAAGACTAGATACACCTGCCCTTAGTTAAGATTTACGTGTAGCTATTTTCTCTGTCATCCTTAGTACTGTCATACGCTCCTCATCGGAGAGCGATCGAAATGCCTTTATCAAACGTGCTAGAACGATCAAGTCATGATACTCGGCAGGACTATTTTGGGTTTCGGCATACCCGTTATGAAACACGGTCATGTCCACGCCGAGCGCGGCCGAGATGGAATCTATGAGGCGTTCGTCCCGCTCGTCATCCGTCAACGTCGCGCCTCCGGAGCCCGGCTGCCCCCATGCCTACCTCGCTACCTAGACGATTATCCCTAACCGAAAACCCTCAGCTACCGACTGAGCCCGGTTGCGGGTTCTCAATTTGGTGCGCACACGGCGAAGATGAGAGTCGATCCCGTGTTCCGAGATGCCCATGATCTCCCCGATTTCCCAGTCCGTTTTGCCTTCGGCCGCCCACTGCAGGGTTTCACGTTCCCGTGGTGAGAGCTTTGACCGCGTCGCGATAGGCTGGCCTCGCATCAGCAGAGCATGACCGAAGGCGTAGCTCGCGATCAGCGTGAGCATACCGCGATGCTCCGGGGCGATTTCGAGCTGGGATCCGGCAAAGCTCATCCCCCCGACTTCGCCCTCCATGGTCGTCAGCGGTACCGTGTACCCATCACGAAGATCGAAATCTGCCGCCTCATGCATGACCCGGCTGGCGGTCGCCGTCGCGGGCGGGGGCAGAACAGGATCGCTCCAACGGAAGCCGGCTTGTTGCTGGAAGGTCAGCGTGACGATCGGGTCGTGCGCGGCGTACCCCCGGCTGAGGTACCGTGAACGCCATTCCGCCGGTACGCTTTCCATGACTAGGAACTGGCGGTTAAAGCTGACCAAACTCGTCGGCGTCGGGAGAAGCCCCGCGATGATCGCGTCGATGCCGAAGCCTGTGAGCTGTCGCTGCACGGCGGCGATGACCTCCGGGATGCTCCCGGCTCGATCAAGCTCTGTGAGCAGCTTGAGCGTGTGATCGAGGGACTTTCTGCTCACGGCATATCCTGACCACGAACGCTGACGGTGCCCATCCCGGACTAAGTTAGGGGATGAGACGCCATACATCCAGACGAAGCCGGCGATCGCGCAACGAACATGCCGACACCACGCGTTCGCGTGGTGTCGCGCGTCCGAACGGGCGGGCACACCACGTACAGAGGTGTCTCCATGATCCAAGTCATTACTGCCGCTAATATCGCGCAGAACGCCGAGCTGATGGAACAAGTTTGGCGGTTGCGCCACAAGATCTTCGTCGAAGAGATGGGCTGGTCTGCGATCGCACGGGACGACAAGCGCGAAATCGATGAATTCGATGATGAGTACGCCGTCCACCTCTTAGCCGTGGAAGACGACAAGGTAGTCGGATACTCACGCTTGCTGCCGACTGTACGCCCCTACGTCATGTCGAAGCATCTCCCCCAGCTCTGCGAGGCCGCCCCTCCATCGTCCCCGCACATCGTCGAATGGAGCCGGATCGGCGTCGCCGGCCCGGCACGTACGTCCGGTCGACGGCTCAACCCAACCGCGCTGGCGATCCTCACTGCGATCGTCGAGTGGGGACTACCGCGCGGGCTGAAGGGCTTCGTCTCCGAGATGCCGACGAGTTGGCTGCTGCGGCTGCTCCAACTGCACATCCACGCGCTGCCACTCGGACTTCCGCAGATGATCGACGATGTGGAGATCGTCGCCGTCAACGCAGGCTTCGACACACGGAGCCTGCGCCAGCTGCAGAAGATGCGTGGGACCACGGAGTCCGTCCTGTCCCCCGAGAGCCGAGTCTCGACCCGTTTGGCGAGTTGAAGAAGGTCCTGCCGTGCCACGAACGACACCTGTCCATATTCATCCGCATGACGACATGCGATCGCGTTTGGAGCGAGCGGTTGAGCAAGCCATCGATCTTCGCCGAACGATCGTGGAGCTTCAGGATCCCGCCCTTCGCGAGATTGTGGATGTCGTGCTGATCGAACTCGGGCGTCGTGTGGCCGATCAGATGCTCCGACGATCCAAACTCAGCTGACGCATCGAATGAGGAACGATGCGCTGGCCGGGCGTCGCCGCAGTTCAACCGCCTCCGCCGCCGGATGGAAGGGACGATCCGGCGGCGGAGCTTCTCCCCACAACGCCTGTACTATGAGAGCGGGGCCAATGTTCATGCCAGGCCGCGAGAAGGAAAGAGTTATGCGTGACAACCACGAACACGAGACACGAGACGTTAGATACGCAGACATCACTGTCTCTATAATTTCAGCCTACGTGTCGAAAAACCACCTTGCGTCCGCTCAGCTTCCTCAGCTCATAGCGGACATTCATCGTGTCCTGTGCTCGTTGGATCGCGGGCTTGTCGTCGAGACCGCGCCGGCGAACGAACCCAGCTCACCCACCGCCGCCGAAATCCGACGGTCGGTAAGAGCTGAGGCGCTGACCAGCTTCATCGACGGCCGTGCGTACCGAACGCTCAAGCGGCATCTGACTGCTCACGGTTTCTCGCCCCAGAGCTACCGCGCGCGGTTCGGTCTGCCGGCCGATTACCCGATGATCGCTCAGGACTACGCGGCTAAACGTTCGGCACTTGCAAAGGCGATCGGCCTCGGTGTGCCGAGCGCACAGATCGTACGGCAGGCAGCTGAGTAGAGTGCTGAGGATCTCTACAGGCCTGTCAGCCAATGATCTTGAGTGTCGCGCGCCACGATTGCCCTTACCGGAGCGATCAACAGCTTGTCATTGACTGGTTCTGCGATGTGGAGGCCGCTGGTTCCCAGAAGGCGACCTTCCGCCCTGGGTTCACCATGGGCGCGGGGCAACTGACCGGAACTGGCCGATTCTGTTGAAAAACTCGGGTGTTGCAGCGGTTGTGATGAGGTGATTCACTCCTGTCGAGAGACGGAGATCGAAGCAGATGATGGGACCTCGGCAAGTCGAGCAGGGTGCCCTGTTCTACGAGTTCTCGCTCGACACC
>NZ_JAKSYG010000199.1 GCF_022829725.1 Methylobacterium sp. E-005
GATGCGGTCGTCGGGGGTGTCGAACACGTGGTGGAGCGCGACGGTCAGCTCGACGACGCCGAGCCCCGAGCCGAGATGGCCGCCGGTGATCGAGACGGCGTCGATCATCTCGGCGCGCACCGCGTCCGCCACCGCCGGCAGTTCCGACTCGGGCAGACGGCGCAACGCCGACGGGGTCGGGACACGGTCGAGAAGCGCACTCTGCTCGGGGGTAATCGCCACGGCTTCAACCTCTATCGGACAGGATCGGTGCGACGCCCGAGCCTCAGGACATATCGAGCGGGGCCACGCCCTCGGGCCGCCCGTCGGAGCCGAGGGTGATCCGCTGGATCCGCGCCTCGGCCCGCTTCAAAAGCGCTTCACAATGCTTCTTCAGAAGTTCGCCGCGCTCGTAGATCGCCACCGACTCGTCGAGCGCCACGTCGCCCCGTTCGAGCCGGCGCACGATTTCCTCGAGCTGCTCCAGGGCCTTCTCGAAGGGCAGTTCGCTGGCGGCGGGGGCCGCCTCGGGTCTGCTCGCACTCATTCCAGATCCGTCCTTTGAACCGGTTCTACGGTGCCAGCCCCTGCGGCCACAACCCTGGGGACCAGAGCGCCGGGCTGCCGCCGGCCGTTTTGAAGCGGTGCGGCGGCCTTTCCGCCACACCGAAATCGCATTCACGTCAGCGCGAGGCTGAACGGCTCGCCCTCGAAGGCCTCTGCGCCGCGGCCGATCCGCGCGACCGCCGCGACCATGCGGCCGTCGCGTCCGAGCATCCGGTCGGCGATGGCCACGAACAGGGGATTGGGCGTCGCCGAGGGGGAGGCCGCCCGCAGGGCATCGGCGATCGCGTCCTCGTCGCGCTCCGGCGCCAGGGCACAGGCCGCGATGTAGGCCGCCGCGGTCGAGCGGCTGATCCCGGCATAGCAATGGATGACCAGCGGCTTCTCTCGCGGCCAGGACCGGATGAAAGCCAGAATGCCGGCGACGTGTTCCTCAGCCGGCAAAACGTGGCCGTCCCGCGGCTCGGCGATGTCGCTCACCCCGATGATGGCGTGGTTGTCGGCCGCGATCACGGCGGGCCGTTCGAGCGGCGTCCCGACATTGATCAGCGTGAGCACATGGCTCGCGCCGGTGGCGGCGACGGTCTCGGGCAGGCGCGAGAGGGGGCAGACATGCAGGGTCGACATCGTGACGGCGCCTCTGCCGTGCGATCGTGACGGATCGAGGGCGGCCGTCAGCTCGGGTGCAGCGCGCAAAACCGCGCCAGGAACCGCGCCTCGGCCTCGGCGGTGGGCCAGGGCTCGGCGAGGGCCGCGACCGCCCCGGGCAGGTCCGCGGGGGGGCCGAAATAAAGTTCGGCCTCCTCCGGCGCGAAGCCGGCGAGCCGCACGGCCTCCAGATGGGCGGCGGCCCGGTCGGCCTGTTTCACGAGGCCGGCCAGGGCGGGAGAGGGGGCGGGCAGATCGAAGCGGCGGCGCATGGCGTCGAGCAGGCGCAGCTCGACGCCCCGATAGGCATCGCCGATCACGGCCTTCAGGGGCGAAATGATATCGCCGACGACGTATTCCGGGGCGTCGTGGAGCATCAGCTCCAGGCTGTCGGTCCCGCTGCAGCCGGGGGCGAGGTGTCGGCCCACCGCCTCGACCAGGAGGCTGTGCTGGGCCACCGAGAAGACGTGCGGCCCCTGGGTCTGGCCGTTCCAGCGGGCGACCCGGGCGAGGCCGTGGGCAATATCGGCGATCTCGATGTCGCCGGGGGCGGGATCGAGGAGATCGAGGCGGCGGCCGGAGAGCATCCGCTGCCACGCGCGCGGGGCCGGGGCGTTCACCGCGGCCCTCCCAGTTCGGCGCAGGGCCCGTGCCGGTGGCAGCCGACGAGGTGGTCGTTGACCAGGCCGACCGCCTGCATGAAGGCGTGGACGATGGTTGGCCCGCAGAAGGAGAACCCCTCTGCCTTCAGGGCCTTGCCGATCGCCCGCGAGACCGGCGTCTCGGTCTGGATCTCGGCCCGGCTCCGGGCGCTGCCCTGGATCGGCTGCCCGTCCACGAAGTCCCAGAGGAAGCGTGAAAAGCCTGGGCCACGCTCCTCGATCCGCAGCCAGGCGCGAGCCCCCGCGATGGTCCCGGCGATCTTGGCGCGGTTGCGGATGATCCGGGTGTCCTGCATCAGCCGGACGACGTCGTCCTCGGTAAAGCGGGCGATCCGCGCGGGATCGAAGCCCGCGAAGGCCTCGCGAAACCCGTCGCGGCGCCGCAGGATGGTGATCCACGAGAGCCCGGCCTGGAAGCCGTCGAGGATCAGTTTTTCGTAAAGCGCCCGGCCGTCATGCTCGGGCACGCCCCATTCGGTGTCGTGATAGGCGACGTAGAGCGGGTCGAGGCCCGCCCACCAGCAGCGGGGGCAGCCATCGGGATGCGCGATCAGGCCGGTCTCGGACATGCGACCGGTTTAACGAGAACAGGTGCGGAACGCCATCATCGGTGTGGGGTTGCGGAGCCGCTTCGCAGCGCTCTGTGCGCTGGATCCCGGATCAGGGTCCGCTGTCGCTCCACCTGTCCGGGAGAAGGGGCGTCGTAGAACCGAGCGCGACGCCCTTTCCCGGGCGCATGCAGCGCAAGCGGAATGCGACCCGGGACCCAGCGCAAGACGCGCCGCGCGAGCGGCGGCCTTATGACCTCACCCGGCCGCGCTCGCCGCACCCTCCGGCATCGCGAAGGTCGCGTAGCCCGGCCGCTCGAGCCGCACCGGGAATTCGCCCGCGCGCGGCGTCTCGCCGGCGGCCAGCGCGTCACCGAGGCGGTCGATCCGCACCAGGGCGAGGCCGCGCCCTCCCGCGACGCTGCCCGTGGTTCCCAGCACCTTGCCGCCGGCGGTGATCTCGGTGCCCGGGGCGGTTGTGCTCTCCGGGTAGGTGGCCGCCAGGATGCGGGTCCGGGCGGTGCCCCGGTGCTGCATCCGCGAGACCACCTCCTGGCCGACATAGCAGCCCTTCTTGAAGTCGACGCCGCCCAGCTGGTCCATCAGCGCCTCGTGCGGGAAGGCGTCGCCGAACGCGTAGTCGCGCCCGCCCTCGGGGATACCCAGCGCGATCCGGTGGGCGTGGTAATCCGCCTCCGCGGCGTCGGCCGAGAAGGCGCCCTCGGCGGCGTAGAGCCGGGCGCCGAGATCGACGTGGCGGGAATCGGCAACCGCCTCGGCGGCGGGTGGGACCGCACCGTCCCAGGCGGCGGCGACCGCCACGGTCGGATCGGCGGCGATCGTCGCCTGCGCGCGCAGGCGGTAGAGCGTCAGGCGCTTGGCGAGATCAGCGGCGCGATCCACCTGCACGTCGAACCGGAAGCCGTCCGGCGCCCGCGACACGAGGAAGTCGAACAGGATTTTGCCCTGCGGCGTCAGCAGGGCGCCGAGGCGCGCCTCGGCGGGCTGGAGCGTCTCGACATTGCAGGTCAGGACGCCCTGGAGCAGCGCGGCGGCGTCCGGCCCGGTGACGGTGACGAGGGCGCGGTCCGGCAGCAGGGCGACGGGCATGACAGGCGATTCCTCACGCGACGGGGTGGAGCGGGCGAGCCGGGAGGTAGGCGCTCCCCGCCCGCGCCTCAACCGTGCGCGATCAGGACCTCAATGCTGGAGCGCCGTGGTGAAGGCACCTCCGCGGATGCGCTCGGGGAATCCCTCCGCGTAGCGGGCCGTGGCTTCCTCACCGTAGGTCATCACCAGTTCCTGGAAGGCCGCGAACAGGGCGGCCTGAGCCATGCAGTCTCCGTCGAGCCCGTCCAGACAGCCTTCCGCGAAGGCTTCCGAGACGTAACTCAGCGCGACGCGCTTCTCCTCGACATCGACCTCAAGAGGAGCGGTCTGAGAGATGTGCTGCATGACCCGATACTTCCGTTGCGCCGGGCCCAGGACCCGGTGGACCAACGAATGATAGGCGGGTCCCGGCGGCTCGGCCAGCCGGGAATTTCGAATCGGTTAACGCGAGGACTCAAATCCGATGCTTCGCCGGCATCGCGGCGGGGTGTGTCGCGGGCGCATCACCCATCGGCATCACCCCCCGAAACGCCCCGCCAGGGCATGCGACAGCCTGTCGCCCTCGGCGACGTAGCGGGCGGCGGCCTCGTGGGCGGCCGGCGTGCAGACCCGATATGTGAGCGCATAGCCGCGGTAGCCGCGGTTGTAGGCGCCGGCCAGCCGGTCGCGGCGGGCGGGCGTCACGCCCTCGGACTCGATCAGCGTCTTCATGCGGGCCGGCCAGTCCGCAGCGTCCGGCGCCGCGCAGAGGCCGCGCAGGAAGGCGAGCGCCCCGATGATCTCGGACATGCGCATCAGGTCGCGGTCGTAGGGGGCGGGGATGTCGGTGGAGGCGTTGGATTCCTTGGGGGCCTCCTTTGCGGCGTCCTTGGCGGCTTCCTTGGCGGCCGGAGCCGCCCGCCCCGGGCGCTGCTGAGCCAGAGCCGGCGCGGCAATCGTCCCGGCGAGGAGCGCGAGCAGGCACAGGATCGCGGCCGGTCGCCTCACGCGGTCGCCTCCCGGTCCCGCGCGATCCGCGCAAACGCCTCGTGCAGCGTGTCGATCAGGCCCGGCGTGGTCGGCAGGGTGGCGACTTCGTCCAGCGTCGCCCAGCGGGTGCCGAGCGCCTCCGGACCGGCCACGGGCTCGCCGCCGCGCCACAGGGCGGCATGCGGATGGACCACGTAGTGGTGCCGGGCGCGGCCGGCCTCGTCGCGCACGATGATCTCGGTGGGCGAGAGCACGCCGACCACTTCGGCACCCAGGCCGACCTCCTCGGACAATTCGCGCAACGCCGCCTCGGCCAGGGATTCGCCGGCCTCCACGAGGCCGCCCGGCAGGGTCCAGACGCCCCGCATCGGCTCGTTGGCCCGCGCCGCCAGCAGGACCCGTTCGTCCCGGATCACCGCGATCGAGGCGCCCACGAAGGGTCGCGCCGGGAACAGACGGCTGTCGGCTTCCGCGCTCACGGCGTTCCCCCGTCCGGTGCGACGACCGCCACCCGTCCGTCGGCGAGGCCCACCAGCAGCCGCGCCGCATTGCCCTCACCGAGGACGACGATGCCGGTCGTGACGGGCGCGGGCAAGGTCACGCGCAGGCGCTCGTGCAGGGCGCCCTTCGCCGAGACAAGGGCGATCTCGGGGCGACCCGCCACCGGCAGCACCAGCTCGGGCGGCGCACCGCCGGCTGGAGCGGTGACGGCAAGATCCGCATCACCCTCGCCGGCTGCGTAGCCCGCGGCCTCCCCGGCGGCCTCGATCCTGTCGGGTTGCAGCGTCCAGAGCTGGAGACGGCCTTTCGCGCTGACCGTCGCGGCCTGGAGCGTCCCGGATCCGGACAAGTCGGCGATGCCGGCGATCTTCAGGGGCGGGCCGGGCTGCGGCGGCGTGCGCGCCGCGACGCCCCAGCTTCCGTCCGAACTCGCATGCGTGATCAGCGCGAGCCCCCCCAAATCGGGCCCCGACAGAGTCGTTGCCAGCAGGGCCGGCCGGCCGGCGAGGCGCAGCAGGCGCGGCCGGAGCGGGGCGAACACCGCTTCGCCCCCCGCCGGCACCGTCGCGGTGGCCACCGGGACCGGCTTCGGATCGGTGCTGACCGCCATGGGCTGGCGCTCGCGGATGGTCAGGACGGCGGCGGCCTCGCCGCCGGCCGCGGACCGGGTGCGGCCGGTGAGATAAGCACTGAGTGGCCCGGAGAGGGCCCGCCGCGTGCCCGGTAGGGCGCCGCGCGGCGTCTCGGCGGCGCCCAGACCCTCCACGGCCTCGCGCCCGATCGGCTTCACCGCGACCGTGCCATTCGCCAGCGTGAGCACGGCGCCGCCCTCGTCGCCCCAGACCACGGCGACCGGCGCACTCTCCTCGTCGCCGGCCTCATGGCCGGCCTTCGCGCCGGCGATCGGCAGCAGCCCGGAGGTCGCGACCGAGACCGCGATCTCGCTGCGGGGGCCCCGGAGGGCGCGCACCGTGAAGGGCAGATCGAGGACCCGGACCCCGGGCTCCGCCCGGGCACCCGCGGGGGCCACGCACAGGAGCCCGAGCAGGAGGAGCGCCCAGCTCCGCCCGCCCGATCGCGCAGCGTGAGCCGCATCCAAGGGAAAACAGGCGCCGGTCAAACGTGCTGGCCGCCGTTGATGTGGAGTTCGGCCCCGTTCACGTAGGAGGAGGCCTCGGTGCACAGGAAGTAGATCGCCTTGGCGACCTCGTCCGGCGTGCCGAGCCGGCGCTGCGGGATCGCTTCCACGAGCTTCTCGGTGCCCGGCGACAGGATCGAGGTGTCGATCTCGCCGGGCGAGATCGCGTTCACCCGCACGCCGAGGGGGCCGAAATCGGCCGCCATTTCCCGGGTCAGGCCGGCGAGGGCGGCCTTGGAGGTGCCGTAAGCGGCGCCCGCGAAGGGGTGGACCCGCGAGCCCGCGATCGACGTCACGTTGACGACCGAGCCCTTGGCCCGGGCGAGTTCCTCGCGCAGGCCGCGGGCCAGCAGGATCGTGGCGAAGAGGTTGACCTGGAACACCCGCTGCCACGTGTCGAATTCGGTGGCCAGGGCGCCCAGGCGCTCGCCCTCGGAGCCCTTGGGCGAAATCCCGGCATTGTTGACCAGCGCGTGCAGCACCCCGCCCTCGGCGGCGAGGCGGCCCCGCACCTCCTCGACGGCACGCATCGTGTCCTGCGCGTCCGCGAGATCGACCTGGAGATGGTCCTCGGGGCCCATCTCCCAGGGACAATTTTCCGGAAAAGCGTGGCGCGAGCAGGTGATCACGCGCCAGCCCGCGGCCGAGAAGCGCTTCACGGTGGCGTGGCCGATGCCCCGGCTCGCGCCCGTGAGCAGCATGATGCGCCGGCGATCGTTGACGGGGAGGGCCAAAGCCGTAAGCCTCGCTGGCGTGTCGGGATCGCGACCCGGTCGCAGGTCGTGCCGGTGAGCCTGAATGGTCTAGGCGCAGTGCGGTCGGAAATCCAGAGCGTGCTGCGGCGCGGAAAGTGAAGGCGGCGATGGCTGGGGAACGCGACATCATGGACCGCTTGCCGGCGATCCCGTCCGACAGGCTGACCCCGGCACAGGCCGAGGCCGCCGCGGCCTTCGAGGCCGAGCGCGGCGTCCCGGTCTTCGGCCCGTTCGTGCCGCTCCTGCGCAGCCCCGAACTGATGCTCTGTGCAAGCCGGATGGGTCTCTACTTGCGCTACGGCAGCGTCCTGCCGCTGCGGATCAGTGAATTCACGATCCTGATCGTCGCCCGGGCCTGGAGCCAGCCGGTCGAGTGGGCGATCCATCAGCCGATCGCCCTCAAGGCAGGCGTCGCCCCTGAGACCGCGCAGGCGCTGGCCGAGGGGCGCCGCCCCGACACGATGAGCGCCGACGAGACGCTGGCCTATGATTTCTCGAGCGAACTCACGCACAATCGCGCGGTGAGCGATGCCACCTATGCCGCGGCGGTGGCGCGCTTCGGCGAGCAGGGGGTGATCGATCTCACCGGGATCAACGGCTACTACGCGTTGCTGGCCATGACGATGAACGTCGGCCGCACGGCGGTGCCGGAGGGGGCCTCCGCGCCGCTGCCACCGCTGGTGGGATAGGTTTCGCGGATCCTGCGGCCGACGGATGGCCGCAGTTCCCCCTCGCCCCGCTTGCGGGGAGAGGGCCGCGTCTCCCCCATGTCGGGGAGCGCGGCGAGGCGGCAGCCGAAGGTGAGGGGGCGGCTCAGGAGAGTCTCGTCCGGAATCGCCCCCTCACCGCCGCTGCGGCTTCGCCTCCGCTTCCCGTACGGACGACGCGGTCCGTGCGGGCCTCTCCCCGCGTGCGGGGAGAGGGGATACGCGCCTCATTCGGACCAGACGGCATCGCTGTCGCAGGACGTGGCACCATGCCGGTCCGCGCCAAAAGAAACTCACTCGTCGTCGTCGTGACCGTCCGCGCCGTTCAGGCCGTTGATCTTCGCCTTCAGCACGTTCGAAGGCTTGAACACCATCACCTGGCGCGGCTCGATCGCCACCTCGACGCCGGTCTTGGGGTTGCGGCCGACACGCTTGCCCTTGCTGCGCACCACGAAGGAGCCGAACGAGGACAGCTTCACCGTCTCGCCGCTCGCCAGACAGCTGCAGATCTCCGACAGCACCGTCTCGACGAGGGCGGCCGACTCGGTCCGCGACAGGCCCACCTGATGGTAAACGGCCTCGCTCAAGTCGGCGCGCGTCACCGTCTTGCCTGCCATGCCGTCTCCCCCCGCCCGCGTCTCTCGTCCCATGGCGTCGGGTGCGGCGAACCTGGCCGCACCGGATGCTGAAGACGTATCCCTATGATCCGGCACGCTAATCGGCGCTCGGTCCCTGGTCAACCGCGCGGGCGCAACGAATTGTTTCGGGCCCGTTACCAGCGGATCAGCGCCGCCCCCCAGCTGAAGCCGCCGCCGATCGCCTCGATCATCACCAGATCGCCCGTTCGGATGCGCCCGTCCCGGCGGGCCACGTCGAGGGCCAGCGGGATCGAGGCCGCCGAGGTGTTGCCGTGGCGATCCACCGTCAGCACGATCTTTTCTCGCGCAATCCCGAGCTTGTCGGCCGAGGCCTCGATGATCCGCCGGTTGGCCTGATGCGGCACGAACCACGTGAGGTCGTCGGCCGCGAGGCCGGCCTGCGCGAAGGCCTCGACGATCACGTCGGTGACCTGCCCCACGGCGAAGCGGAACACGTCGCGCCCCTCCATGCGGAGATGGCCCACGGTGCCGGTCGAGCCCGGTCCGCCGTTGACGTAGAGCTTCTCGCGGTGCCGCCCGTCCGAGCGCAGGCTGCTGCTGAGGACGCCCCGGCCCTCCGCATCGTCCCGCGCCTCCAGCACGATGGCGCCGGCCCCGTCGCCGAACAGCACGCAGGTGGTGCGGTCCTCCCAGTCGAGGATCCGCGAAAACGTCTCGGCGCCGATCACCAGCGCCCGGCGGGCCGCCCCGGTGGTCAGGAACTTGTCGGCGGTCGAGACCCCGAACACGAAGCCGGCGCAGACCGCCTGCAGATCGAAGGCCGCCCCCTGGTGGATGCCCAAAGCCGCCTGAATCTGGGTGGCGGTCGCCGGGAAGGTGTGGTCCGGCGTCGAGGTCGCGCAGATCACGAGGTCGATGTCGTCTCCCGTCAGCCCGGCATCGTCGAGCGCCGCCCGGGCGGCGCGGGCTCCGAGCACCGAGGTGGTCTCGCCAGCTGACGCGATGTGCCGCTGGCGGATCCCGGTGCGCTGGACGATCCATTCATCGGAGGTGTCGACCCGCTCGGCGAGATCGGCGTTGGTCACCACCTGTTCGGGCAGGCACGAGCCGGTTCCCACCACCACCGAGCGCAGCTGAGGCGCGCGCCGGCTCTGGTCGGGGTCAGTGCGGAGGGTTGCCATCTTTGTCCTTCCCGGACTGCTCCAACATCACAACCGTCAGGTGTGGTACCGGAACAATCCGTTTTCCATCCTGAACGGCATCAGGCCGGCGCCAGGGCCGCCGTCTGGTCGAGCATCTCGCGGATCGTGCGGATCATGTCGTGGCGGGCCATGTCGTGCGCCAGATCGACCGCGGCGGCGAAGCCCTGCGCGTTCTCCGAGCCGTGGCTCTTGATGACGATGCCTTCGAGACCGAGGAACACGCCGCCATTGGCCCGGCTCGGGTTCATCTTGTCCCGCAGGGCCTTGAAGGCCTGCCGGGCGAACAGCGCGCCGATCTTGGCGGACAGCGTCCGGGTCATGGCGGCGCGCAGATAGGTGCCGATCTGCTTGGCGGTGCCCTCGGCGGTCTTGAGGGCAATGTTGCCCGTGAAACCCTCGGTCACCACCACGTCGACCGTGCCGCGGCCAAGATCCGTGCCCTCGACGAAGCCGTGATAGGCGAGCCCGGGGTTCTCCATCTCGCGCAGCAGCCGGGCGGCCTCCTTGACCGCCTCGTTGCCCTTCATCTCCTCGGTGCCGACGTTGAGCAGGCCGACAGTGGGGCGCTCAAGGTCGAACACGATGCGCGCCATGGCCGAACCCATCACGGCCATCTCGACGAGGTGCTCGGCATCGGTGCCGATGGTGGCGCCGACATCGAGCACGATGCTCTCGCCCCGCACGGTCGGCCACAGGCAGGCGATGGCCGGCCGCTCGATGCCCGACATGGTCTTCAGGCAGATCTTCGACATGGCCATCAGGGCGCCGGTGTTGCCGGCCGACACGCAGGCCTGGGCCTGCCCGTCGCGCACCGCCTGGATGGCCTGCCACATGGACGACTTGCCCCGGCCCTGGCGCACCGCCTGGCTCGGCTTGTCGTCCATCGCTATCGCCACGCTGGTGTGGCGGATCTCGACGCAGTCCTTGAGCCGGGGCTCCTTGGCGACGAGCGGGGCGATCACCGCCTCGTCGCCGAACATCAGGAACGTGGTGTCGGGATGGCGCTCCCGGGCCAGGGCAGCGCCGGGCACGACCGTGGAGGGCCCGTGGTCGCCGCCCATGGCGTCGAGCGAGATGCACACGCGTTGGGACATGTCGGTAACGGGTCGCGGGTCTCGGCGGGGGATCAGGCGGGAGAGGTCCCGCCGGGCGCGGCGGACCATAGCGATACCGGCCCGGCGGGCAAATGAAATCGGGCGCGGGACGGTTCCGTTCTCCGCCCGGCGCCTCTTTTCCCCGCCCGCCGGGCGACCCGGGGTGGCGTCGCTGCGCGCGGGGAACGCCGCCACAGGGCGGGTTACGAACCTTCCGAAGCCATGGTTTCGCCCCGGTCGGGCGTCGGCGCCTCAGGGCGCCTTCTTCAACTGCTGCTCGGCCCGGGTGACGGCCGCCTCGCAGCCCTTGGCGTCGCCCTTCGAATCCGCCGTGCGGGCCTCATCGAGGGCGACCTTCGCCTGCTGGGCGGCGTCGGCCCCCTGGCCGGCCTGGGCCGACTTCTCCGGGGGGGCCTCCGGAGATTCGTTCGCCCGCTGGCCCTCGGTGCCGGTGACGCCTTCGCCAGCGCGCTTGGCGGCGTTGCCCTGGCCGCTGGTATTCGCCGAGATCGACTGGCTGACCTCGGACTTGACGCGGTTCGAGAGGCTGTCGATCCGGTCGCCGCACGGTGAGGCGAGGGCGGGGGCCGCCGTCAGGATCAGGCAGGCGGTCAGGGCGCAACGCATCATCGGATCGGGTCTCTTTCCACAAAGAAGGGGCCGCGGGTTCCCCCACGGCCCCAACGTCTCGCGACGGGTGACGGTTCAGGCGCTCAGCTGATCGCGGATCGGCAATTGCCGGACCCGGCGGCCGGTGGCCGCGAAGATCGCGTTGGCAATCGCCGGCGCCACCGGCGGCACGCCGGGTTCGCCGACGCCGCCGAGCGGGCCGTCCCAGTTGCCGCTGGGCACGAGGTGCACGCGGACCACCTTCGGGGCGGCGTCGATCCGGAGGACCTCGTAGCCGTCGAAGTTGTTCTGCACCGCCCGACCCTGCTTGAAGGTGATCTCGGAGGTCAGGGCGAGCCCCATCCCCATGACCACGGCGCCCTCCATCTGCGAGCGGATGCGCTCCGGGTTCACCTGCGGACCGCAATCGACCGCGATGTCGATCGCCTTCACCTTCACCTGACCCTTGTCGTCGACCTCCACCTCGGCCGCCACCGCCGTGTAGGTGACGAAGCTGTAGTGGCCGGCGACGCCGAGGCCGCTGCCCTTGGGCATCTCGCGACCCCAGCCCGCGCCCTTGGCGGCCGCCTCGATCACGCCGCGCAGGCGGCCGGTCTCGATCGGGTAGCGCTTCGGGTCCTCGCCGTAGTTCCAGACGTCGCCGATCTCGGTCGGGCTGATCTTGCGATCGGGGCCGATGAGGTCGAGCAGGTACTCCTTCGGCTCGCGGCCGGCGGCGTGCGCCAGCTCCGACACGAAGGACTGGATCGCGAAGGCGTGCGGGATGTTCGACACCGAGCGGAACCAGCCGACCCGGACATGGGCGGCGGCTTCCGGGTTCTCCAGCCGCATGTTCGGGATGTTGAGCGGCGTGTTGACCAGACCCATCCCGAGCTCGAACGGCAGCTCGTGCTTCGGATCGGGCGCGAAGATCGAGCCGATCGTCGGCGCCACCGAGCGGTGCAGCCACGCCACCGGCATGCCCTTCTCGTCGAGGCCGGCCTCCAGATGCTCCACCGAGATCGTGTGGTAGAAGCCGTGGTGGAGGTCGTCCTCGCGGGTCCAGGCGAGCTTCACCGGCGCGCCGCCGACGGCCTGCGAGCACAGCGCCGCCTCGACCACGTAGTCGGGCTTAGACTTGCGGCCGAAGCCGCCGCCGAGCAGCGTCACGTTCACCTTGACCTTGTCGTCGGGCAGCTTGAGCGCCTTCATCAGGCGGTCGTTGGCCGCCTGCGGACCCTGGACGCAGGCCCAGGCCTCGCAGAACCCGTCCTTCACCCGGGCCACCGCCGCCGGGGGCTCCATCGGCGCCTGGGCAAGGTGAGGCACGAAATACTCGGCCTGCACCTTGGTCTTGGCCTTGGCGAGCGCGCCGTCGACGTCGCCCTGGGTGCGCACGACCTTGCCGGGCTTGCGGGCGGCGGCCTCCAGCTCCTTGCGGAACGCGTCGGTGTCGTAGCCGGCGTTCGGGCCGTCATCCCAGGTGATCTTGAGGGCGTCGCGCGCCTTCAGGGCCGCCCAGGTGTTCTTGGCGACCACCGCGACGCCGCCGAGCGGCATGAACTCCGTGGGAATCGGCGTGGCGTCGATCTTGAAGATCTTCACGACGCCCGGGACCTTCTTGGCCTCGCTGTCGTCGAAGGACTTCACCGTGCCGCCATAGACGGCCGGCCGCGCGACGACCGCGTACAGCATCCCGTCGAGCTTGGTGTCGAGGCCGTAGATCGCCTTGCCGGTGGTGATGTCGACATTGTCGATCAGCCCGATCTTGCCGGTGCCGATATAGCGGAAGTCCTTGGGGTCCTTCAGCTTGACGTCGGTGGGCACCGGCAACTCGGCCGCCGCCTGCGCGACCGCGCCGTAGCCGAGGGTGCGGCCCGACTTGGCGTGGGTCAGGGTGTGGTTGACGGCCGTCACCTCGGTGACCGGCACGCCCCATTGCTTGGCAGCGGCCTGGATCAGCATCAGCCGCGCGGCGGCGCCGGCGTGGCGGAAATGCTGGAAGAAGTGGCGGGTCGAGCGCGAGCCGTCGGTGTCCTGGTTGCCGAAGCGGGTCTCGTCGCCCCAGGCCTGGACCACCTTCACCTTCGACCAGTCGGCCTCCAGCTCGTCGGCCACCGTGAAGGCCACCGAGGTGCGGATGCCCTGGCCCATGTCGGAGCGGTGGTTGGTCACCGTGACGGTGCCGTCCGGCGCGATCGCAACGAAGACCTTCGGGTCATCGCGCCAGCCGTGCGGCATGCCGTCGGCGCCGAACTTCTGCTCCTTCTGCTCCTTGGTCTGGGTCTCGTCGGCCCGGGCGGGGCGCAGCGAGAGGGCCAGCACGAGGGCGCCGGCGCCACCGAGGATGCCGCGGCGGCTGACGTTGTCGAGGGTCGGCTTGGTGCCGGCGGCGAGCTCAGCGCTCAGCTTGGCGTCATGGATCACAGGCGCTCTCCCTTGGTGGCGGGCGCCGTCTGACCGGCGGCCTGATGGATCGCGGTGCGGATGCGCGGATAGGTGCCGCAGCGGCAGATGTTGCCGCTCATCGTGGTGTCGATGTCCTCGTCGGTCGGCTTCGGCGTATCCTTCAGGAGCGCCGCCGCCTGCATGATCTGGCCGCACTGGCAGAAGCCGCACTGCGCAACGTTCTGCTCGCGCCACGCCACCTGCACGGGGTGGTTGCCGTCCGGCGACAGCCCCTCGATGGTGACGACCTCCTGGCCGGCCGCCGCCGAGACCGGGGTGATGCAGGCGCGGGTCGCCGCGCCGCCCAGATGGATCGTGCAGGCCCCGCAGAGCGAGACGCCGCAGCCGAACTTGGTGCCGGTGAGGCCGAGCTCGTCCCGCAGGTACCACAGCAGCGGCATGTCGGGGTCGCCGTCGAAGCTGCGCGCAGCCCCGTTCACGGTGAGTTTGATCATCGTTGCGTCCTGTCTGGCGGCGCCGGAGCGGCGTTCAGTCGGGTCCGAGCCGGGCCTTGCGCCAATACCGGCTTTGCCGGCTCACGTTCACCGATGCGGGCACGCCGCCGGGCGAACGCTCAAGCTCAGAATAATAAGTATTCTAAGGCAGGCGGCGGGCCGGGTGCAACGCGGGGGTGAGGCGGGTCATCCCTACGTAGCTGCGCTCAGGGCATGACACGTGCGGTGGCGCACATGAGTCGATCGAGCAACGCTCGGTGATCGTGCTCCGGCCCGCGGCGCTCGCTGGTCCACCGCGCCGCGACGCGGTATAAAATCAATTCCGCGGTCCCACACCTCGGATTTCGATTGATGGACACGATCAGCCTCGCGGATGCGGAGACACAGCTTGGCGTCCTGATCGACTGTGTCGCGCGGTGGGCGGTTCGGTCGCGATCACCCGTAACGGCCGTCCGGTTGCGCTTCTGACTCGCACCGACAGCCCGTTGCAGCCCATCAGCCTTGACGCCCTTCGGGCGGTGACTGCCGCCATGCCGGAGCAGGGTGAGAGTGCCGAATTCCTCACCCGCACCATGCAGGATGAAGACCGCTATTGAGGTCGTATGTCGACATCTCGGTCTTGGTCTCGGCGCTGACCAAAGAGACCCGGACTGCGGATGTGCAAGCCTGGATGGCGCGTTAGAATCCAGGCGACCTCGCGATCAGTCCTTGGGTTGTGACTGAGTTCTCGGCCGCTCTCTCGATGAAGATCCGGTCCGGCCACCTCGGGCTGGAACATCGGGCAGCGGCCCTGTCAGCCTTCTCCCGGATCACGTCGGAGTCGTTTCATGTGCTTGCGGTCTCTCCGATCAGGATTACCGGGTTGCAGCTCGGTTCGCCAACCAAGCCCCGCTCGGAGTGCGAGCTGGCGACGCGCTGCACCTTGCTATCGCGTTCGAGGCCGGCTTGGGCATTGCAACCCTCGATCGCAAGCGCGCCGAGGCGGGGAGCGCTCTGGGTGTGTCGATGGTACTGCTGTTATTCAAGGCGCCCCTCCCGGAGACGCCCCATGCCAAGTCAATCAGCGAGATAAGCGGATCCTGCCGTCTGCTCACCCCTCGAAAGTTTTGTCCGCTCCAACCAAGAGATAGCGGCCGTTTTTCGGGATAGGAAAGCCGTATCCATCGCCCGGCTTCTCGAACACTAAGATACCGGCTTTGTGATAAGCGCTGCCGTAAAGCTCAATGCCGATTTTCTGCAAAGTTAGATGAATAGCCTGCACAGAATCAACGCCTGCACCAAAACTATCTCGCACGGCATCTGGCCACCCGATAGTGTAGCGGCAAATCCACATGCCATCGAAAATTTCCGGAGCGCTTATAGATATCTTGCACTCCTTAGCTTCCGTGCCAGTTTGGATTGAGAGTGATCGCTCTGCAATAATCATGATCTCACCATTAAAAATTCAATGGAGGGATTGGGTGACCATTCTCGCATGCGACCAAGCGGACCATTGCTTGCGCATAGCAAGACTGAAGGCCAGTAAATTTGCAAACGATCAAATCGCGCCGATTCATTTCTGCGCATTCCTCTAGCCGCCTTGATGCAGCGTAGAGTTGTTTCTTAAATCGATCAGTTTTTGTAACATCTATTCCTTCAGAGCTTCGGTCTTTTGTCCAGCGCCCCGCACCAGTTTGATGAGCGGGAATGCGGGGTTGATTAGGATCGTATTCCTTTATATGAAGCGCAATTCTGAGCTCATCGACGACGTACTGGAGATGGTTTAGTTCTGCGCGCCGTGCAGCAATAGCACTGTCGATCCCAGGGCCGGTCCGCATTGCGTCCTCCTAATGGCCCAAACCATGTATAGGTTTTTTATCAAAAAATCAATGAAAAAAAGCCTATGAACGATTGCGCGTGCTGGACGATGGCCCTCTACGATGAGTTGTCACCTCTGAAATCGAAAACAATAATCTGGAAGAGCGCTAGATAATATTTACAGTATTGAGCCTTAGTTCGAGCGTGCCAATTCAATCCGTGTCCATTTTTTTACACCGTCACCTGCGTGCCAACCTCCACCACCCGCCCCGTGGGGATCTGGAAGAAGTCCGTCGCATCATTGGCGTTCTTAGCAAGGGTAATAAAAATCCGGTCCTGCCAGAGCGGCATGCCCGAATGCGCCGCCGGCCGGATCGAGCGGCGGGACAGGAAGAACGACGTCGCCATGATGTCGAACTTGAAGCCCTGGCGGCGCAGCAGCACCAGGGTCTTCGGGATGTTCGGCGTCTCCATGTAGCCGAACTTCATCACGACCTTGTAGAAATGCGGGCCCACCGGCTCGATCCGCACCTTGTCGGCCTCGTTCGAGCGGGGCGTGTCCACCGTCTCGACGGTGAGGATCACGTTCTTCTCGTGCAGCACCTTATTGTGCTTGAGGTTGTGCAGGAGCGCCGCCGGGGCGATCTCGGGATCGCTCGTCAGGAACACCGCGGTGCCGCGCACGTGGTGCGGTGGGCTCTTCTCCAGCATGCCGACCAACTCCACGAGGGGCACGTCGGTCTTGCGGGTCTTGTTGAACAGGATCGTGACCCCGCGCACCCAGGTCCACATCACGATGACCAGGGCGCCGGCCAGCAGCAGCGGCACGTAGCCCCCCTCCACCACCTTGATCAGGTTGGACAGGAGGAACAGGAACTCGAGCACGATGAAGGGCAGCATCACGGCGGCGGCCGCCACCGGCGACCAGCCCCACATCCGCCAGATCACCAGGAACGTCATGGAGGCCGTGAGCAGCATCGTGCCGGTCACCGCGATGCCGTAGGCCGAGGCCAGCGACGAGGAGCTCTTGAACAGCACCGCCAGCAGCACGACGCCGATCATCAGGAGCGAATTGATCTGCGGCAGGTAGATCTGGCCGGCATGCGATTCGGAGGTATGGCGGATTTCCAGACGCGGCAGCAGGCCGAGCTGGATCGCCTGCCGGGACAGGGAGAAGGCCCCGGTGATCACCGCTTGGCTTGCCACGACTGTGGCCAACGTGGCCAGCACCACCATCGGCAGCAGGCCCCAGGCCGGGACGAGCTGGAAGAACGGATCGGCCGTGTCGGGCTTCTCCAGCACCAGGGCGGCTTGCCCGAGATAGTTGAGGGCGAGCGCCGGGAAGACGAGGCAGACCCACGCCACCTGGATCGGCTTGCGGCCGAAATGCCCGAGATCGGCGAACAGCGCCTCGGCGCCGGTCACCGCCAGGAACACCGCGCCCAGCGCCACCAGTGCGCCGGTGCCGTGGCCCAGCAGGTAGAACACGGCGTGCGCCGGGTTGACCGCGCGAAAGACCTCCGGATGGAGGGTGATGTGCGGCAGCGCGGCGAGCGCCATGGCGAGGAACCACACGATCGTCATCGGCCCGAAGAAGGCTGCGACCTTGGCGGTGCCGCGGTTCTGCACGAGGAACAGGGCGACGATGATCACCACGGTGATCGGCAGGACGTAATCGTCGAAGGCGGGGGTGACGAGCTTCAGGCCCTCCACCGCCGAGAGCACCGAGATCGCCGGTGTGATCACGGCGTCGCCGTAGAACAGAGAGGCGCCGAGCAGCCCCAGCATGAACACGATGCGCGAGCCGCCGAGTGCCTTCCGGGCCAGCGCCATCAACGAGAGGATGCCGCCCTCGCCGTTGTTGTCCATGCGCAGCAGGATCGCGACGTACTTCACCGTCACGATCATGAACAGTGCCCAGAGGATCAGCGAAACGGTGCCGATCACCTCCTCGGGCAGCAGGATGCCGTCGGTCCGGGCCGGGACCAGGGCCTCGCGGAACGCGTAGAGCGGGCTCGTGCCGATGTCGCCGTAGACGACGCCCACCGAGCCGACCAGCAGCGTCCAGAAGCCGGCATGGCCATGGCGCGTCTCGGCCTTCTCGGGGGAATCGAGGGTGCCGGAGGTCGCCGGGCCCTGAACGGGACCCTCGCCCTCGGCCGCCGGGGCGGCCCCGCGCGCGGTGTCGGTTGCCGCGGACGCGGGCTGGGCTGCTACGCCGGGTGCGAAGGTTTGGCTCATGCGATTGTCGGAAGCTCGGGCGTGGCCGGCGCTTCGCGGTTCGGCTCAGGGGCCAGTCGGGGCCGGGCAGAACACGCGAAGACTCCGCCGAACCGCGCGGGCCGGCCACCGGGCCGACCGCTCACGGGATCGTGGCGCCTTGCTACCACGGTCGCGCGCGGGCGGAAACCGTGTGCACCTGCGAAGTCCGGGGGGCTGGGGCACGGCGCGGGGAGGTCGATCGACGCGGGACGGCCGTATCCCGGGCGCCGATCCTCACTCCGCGGCCGTGCGCGTCCCGCCCTGGCCGAATCGGCGCTGGATGTAGTCGATCACGATGCCCTCGAAATCCTTGGCGAGGGTCGGGCCGCGCAGCGTCATCGCCTTCTTGCCGTCGATGAAGACCGGTGCGGTGGGGGTCTCGCCGGTGCCGGGCAGGGAGATGCCGATATCGGCGTGCTTCGATTCGCCCGGGCCGTTCACGATGCAGCCCATCACGGCGACGTTCAGCCCCTCGACGCCCGGATAGGTCTTCTTCCACTCGGGCATGGAGGTGACGATCCAGTTCTGGATGTCGCGGGCGAGCTCCTGGAAGGTCGTGGAGGTCGTGCGGCCGCAGCCCGGGCAGGCCGCCACCATCGGCACGAAGGTGCGGAACCCCATGGTCTGCAGGAGTTCCTGGCTCGCCTTCACCTCGACGCTCCGGTCGCCGCCGGGCTCGGGGGTCAGCGAGTAGCGGATCGTGTCGCCGATCCCCTCCTGCAGCAGCACGCCGATGGCGGCCGAGGCGGCCACGATGCCCTTCGAGCCCATCCCGGCCTCGGTCAGACCCAGATGGATCGCGTAATCCGAGCGGCGCGCCACCTCGCGGTAGACGGCGATCAGATCCTGCACCGCCGAGACCTTGGCCGACAGGATGATCTTGTTCTGCGGCAGGCCGAGTTCGACCGCGCGGTCGGCCGAGCCGATCGCCGAGCGGACCATCGCCTCGCGCATCACCGCCCGGGCATCGATCGGCCGCGGCGCCTTGGCGTTCTCGTCCATCAGGTGGGTGAGGAGTTCCCCGTCGAGGGAGCCCCAGTTGGCGCCGATCCGCACGGTCTTGTTGTGCTTGATCGCCTGCTCGATGATCGCCGAGAACTGCGTGTCCTTCTTGTCCTTGAAGCCGACATTGCCCGGGTTGATCCGGTACTTGGCCAGCGCCTCGGCGCAGGCCGGATGGTCGGCGAGCAGCTTGTGGCCGATATAGTGGAAGTCGCCCACCAGCGGGACGTTGACGCCGATCCGGTCGAGGCGCTCGCGGATCTTCGGCACCGCGGCGGCCGCCTCGTCGCGGTCGACCGTGATGCGCACCAGCTCCGAGCCGACCCGGGCGAGCTGGGCGACCTGGGCCACCGTGGCGTCGATGTCGGCCGTGTCGGTGTTGGTCATCGACTGCACGACGATCGGCGCGCCGCCGCCCACCGTGACCGCGCCCGCACCCTCGCCGACCGTGACGCCGACCGTGCGGTGGCGGGGGGCGGGGCCGGCGATCTCCGGTCCGCCGCTGGCCAGCGGGTTCTCGGCGGGAATGTCGGAGCGGGTGGTGGCTTCCATGACTTCCATCGTGGACCTTCGGTGCGCGCCTCGCGAGGCGCCGGCGCCCGTCAGGGCCGTCCGGCCTGTCCCGGGGACACGCCGCACCGGAACTTCGGGGCTGCCGCAGGTGAGTTGCGGACGACCCGGGGCGGCGTCAAGCCGGCGCCACGCGGGACAGCATCGCGCTGGACAGCATACGCGGCTCTCATGTCGTATCTGCGCGCAGATGTCGAGTTTGCCGTGCGGCCAGCAGGGTTTTCGTCGGCGGCTGTTGCCCATCCACCGCGCCGATCCGCGGCCGGCGCGGATCTCCGCCGGGTCGTGCCGTTGATGCTGCACCGCAGCATGCCCATCTTGTCGGTCCGATACAGGAGGCCGAGATGAGCGAGCAGTTCGGTGGCGCTGAGCCGCACAATCCCGTCACCGCGGTGCCGGAGACCCCCGTCTCCGACGCGATCGACGCGCAGCCGGCGGCGGCGCCGAGCCATATGCTGGCCGGCCCCCGGGCCGAGAAGCCGGTCGCCCTGGCGCTCCAGGGTGGCGGCGCGCATGGGGCCTTCACCTGGGGTGTGCTCGATGCGCTGATCGAGGACGGGCGGCTCGGCTTCGAGGCGGTCACCGGGGCGAGCGCGGGGGCGATGAACGCCGTCGTCCTGGTGGATGGCTGGCTCAAGGGCGGTCCCGACGGCGCCCGGGAGGGGCTGGAGCGTTTCTGGCGGGAGGTCAGCCTCGACGGCGACCTCGGCCCGACCCAGCGCCATGTCGTCAGCGGGCTGTTCAGCCTGTGGAAGGGCAACCCGGTGGCCGAGTTCTGGGCCAAGATGCTGTCGCCCAGCCCCTACGTGTCGAACCCGCTCAACATCAACCCGCTGCGCAAGGCGCTGGCCGAGCAGGTCGATTTCGAGCGCCTGCGCGGGGCCGAGACGGCGGGCCTGTTCGTCTCGGCCACCAATGTCTGGACCGGCAAGCTCGCGGTGTTCGAGCGCGAGCGCCTGACCGTCGATCACCTGATGGCCTCGGCCTGCCTGCCCACCGTGTTCCAGGCGGTGGAGATCGACGGCGTGCCCTATTGGGACGGCGGCTATCTCGGCAATCCGCCGCTCTATCCCCTGCACCGGGGCGCCCAGACCCGCGACATCCTGCTCGTGCAGATCAATCCGGTGGAGCGCCGCGAGACCCCGCGCACGGAGAGCGAGATCCGCGACCGCCTCAACGAGATCACCTTCAACGCCAACCTGATGCGGGAACTGCGCGCCATCGACTTCCTGGACGGGCTGATCGAGGAGGGGACGCTGGGCCAGGGGCAGTACCGGCGCGTGCTGGTTCATCGGATCGATGGCACCGATGCGCTCGAGGATTACAACGCCGCCTCGAAGCTCGACGCGCGCTGGACCGTGTTCAAGCGCCTGCGCGACAAGGGCCGGGCCGCGGCACAGGCTTGGCTTGCGGAGAATTACGAGCGCGTCGGCCGGGATTGCACAGTCGATCTGCAACAAGCGTATCAATAGGTCCGTGATCTCAAAGCTGCATCGCGGTTTGATGATGGTCGCCGGCTCATAAAACAGAATGTCGGCGCAAATATCCGGGCATGAATTCGCGACAGATCGAAAAATGTTGTTGGGTTATGTCGGAGATGTAAGTTTTTTGTTGCGTTGAATGGCGTCTCGATCGCTTTCCTCTGCTTGCGGCCGATGGCATGGGCCTCACGCGGGCGCCGTCGTTCGCGAGCGGGGGCGGTCCATGACGATTCGATTGGTCGATCTGAGGATCAGCGCGAAGATCGCGCTGATCATGGCGGTGATGCTGGCGATCACGGTCGGCGTCTCGGCGATCTCCCTTCGGAACATTGGCGTGATCGAGGAGACGGAAGACTGGACCGTCCACACCCACGAGGTCCTGTCCCAGATCGACCAGATGGTCGCCGCGATGATCAATCGGGAGACGGGGTTGCGCGGCTACCTGATCTCCGCGGATCCCGCCTTTCTCGAACCCGAGCAGACCGGCCGGAAGACCTTCGCGGCGGCCTGGGAGGCGGCGCAAAGCCTGACCCGTGCCAACGCCGCCCAGCAGGCGCGGCTCACGGAGCTGTTGGGGTTGGCCGAGGAGTGGAGCCGGACCGTCGCGGACCGCGCGATCGCCCTGATGCAGGACCCCGCGGCCGGGGAGGAGGCGCGCCGCCTCGCCGGTTCGGTGGCCGGCAAGACGGCGATGGACGGCCTGCGTGCCAAGGCGGCCGAGCTGACGAAGACGGAACAGGACCTCCTGAAGACGCGCGCGGCGAGCTCCGCGGCGGCGGTCGCGTCGTCGCGCTCGGCCAGCTACGCCGGGCTTGGATCGGTGGCGTTGGCGGCGCTTGGAGGGTTGGTCCTCCTGCAGCTCGGCATCGCCCGGCCGATCCACGCCATAACCGGCACGATGACCCGGCTTGCCGCCGACGACCTGTCGGTCGCGGTGCCGGGCGTGGGCCGCCGCGACGAGGTCGGGGCCATGGCCGGCGCCGTGCAGGTCTTCCGGGATAAGCTCGCGCGGGCCCAGGTGCTGGAAGCGGAGGCGGCCGAGGCCCGGACAGCGGTCGAGAGGCAGCGGAAGGCCGCCATGCACGAATTGGCCGATCGGTTCGAGGCGGCGGTCGGCGGCGTCGTGCGCGCCGTCGCGGCGGCGGCGACCCAGCTGCAATCGGCCGCCGGAAACATGAGCGCGGCCGCCACGCAGACCGCGCAGCAATCGGTCACCGTGGCCTCGGCGGCCGAGCAGGCGGCCACGAACGTCGGCACAGTGGCGGCGGCGGCCGAGCAACTCGGCACCTCCGTGTCGGAGATCGGCCGCCAGGTGCAGGGCTCGGCGAGCTTCGCCACCGCTGCCGTCGCGGAGGCTGAAAAGTCCGCCGACCTGATGCAGACGCTGCGCGCGGGCGCGATCCGGATCGGCGACGTGGTCAGCCTCATCTCGGGCATCGCGGCCCAGACCAACCTCCTGGCGCTCAACGCCACGATCGAGGCCGCGCGCGCCGGGGAGGCCGGCCGGGGCTTCGCCGTGGTGGCGACGGAGGTCAAGGAACTGGCCAGCCAGACCGCCAAGGCGACCGAAGACGTCGCCCGGCAGATCGGGGAGATCCGGTCCTGGACCGGGGATGCGTCGGACGCGATCGCGGTGGTCGTGAGCCGCATCAGCGAAATCAGCGTGCTGGCCGGCGGGATCGCTGCGGCGGTCGAGGAGCAGGGGGCGGCGACGCAGGAGATCGTGCGCAACGTCGGGCAGGCGGCGCAGGGCACGAGCGAGGTTACGACCAACATCGTGGGCGTCAGCCGCGCGGCCGAGGGGGCCGGGGCCGCGGCCGCGCAGGTTCTGGGTTCCGCCTCGGGTCTCTCGGACCAAGCCCAGCGCCTCGACGCAGAGGTCCGCCGCTTCCTCGATACGGTCCGCGCGGCTTAGGGCCTCGTTCCGAGGCGCAGCTTCTGGCAGACGACGATGCGCGGCCCTGCGGCGAATCGACCGCCCCGGCGGACGAAACGTGGGGCCCGCTGCTGCGTTCCGCGACAGCGTTCGGGGAGGCTGACGCCATGACACTGCTGCGCCGCGAGGTCCTGATCCTGATCGGTACCGGCTTGGCCGGCGGCGCCCGCGCCGCCGAGTCCGTGCGGGCCACCGACTTCGCCTTCGAGACGCCGGAGGGCGGGCCGATGCCGCTCTCGGCCTATGCCGGCAAGCCGATCCTCGTGGTCAACACCGCCACGGCCTGCGGCTATGCTGGGCAGCTCTCGGGTCTCCAGACCCTGTGGACCCGTTTCGGCGATCGGGGGCTGACGGTGATCGGCGTGCCGTCCCCGGATTTCGGCAACCAGGAGCCGCTCGACGGTCCCGCCATCGCGGAGGCCGCCCGGAAGAACCACGGCGTCACCTTCCCGCTCACCGCGAAGACCCACGTGAAGATGCCGGGCGCCCATCCGTTCTACCGGTGGGCCGCCGCCGAGCGCCCGGCCGAGACGCCGCGCTGGAACTTCCACAAATACCTGATCGCCCGGGACGGCACCCTCGCGGCTGCCTTCGCCACACAGGTCGAGCCCACCGACCCGCGGGTTATTTCGGGGATCGCCGCGGCCCTCGATCAGGCCTGAACCGTGCCGCTCCGCCGGGCGGGATTAAAGCGCCGGGACGATGCGTTCACGCTTCATGGCATCAGACAAGCAGAAGCGCGCTGACCTCCTCGACCTGCTGGTGCCCCTGCGGCGCTACGCCCGGTCGCTCACCCGCGACGCGCTGCGGGCCGACGATCTCGTGCACGACACGCTGGTGCGCGCCCTGGAGATGCAGGGCACGCTTCGCCCGAACACCAATCTGCGCACCTGGATGATGACGGTGCTGCACAACGCCTTCATCGACGAGCAGCGCCGCCGGCAGGTCGAGGCGCGCCACGCCGACACGCTGGTGCGGATGGCCGAGGACATGGCGCCCCCGGCCCAGGAGGGGCAGGTGCGCCTCGCCCAGATCCGCAAGGCGTTCCTCACCCTGCCCGAGGAGCAGCGCGCCGCCCTGCACCTCGTGACCCTGGAGGGCATGGCCTATGCCGACGCGGCGGCCGTGCTCGGCATTCCGATCGGGACCCTGATGTCCCGCCTCGGCCGCGGCCGGGCCGCCCTGCGGGCCTTCGAGGAAGGGGCGCGGACCGACCGGGCCTCCGGCGAGGAGGCGGGCACCAGAGCCTCCGACCAGACATCCGAGTCGCGGCGCGGGTCGCCCTCAACCCTCCGGCTCGTCGTGTCCGACACGCCGCCGGGCCGGTCCACATGGCCCCTGCGGCGGGCGGCCGGGGAGAACTAGGGCCCGATTCAGACAATCGGTCAGTCCCCGGCGCCGGCGCGGACTGACTGCAGCGACCGGCGGATCGCTCTGCGGCATGGTGCGGGAACGCGGCATCCGGTTTTCCCAATTTCCCATGCGGTAACACAGGCCCGGGGCCGCCGTCGTTGTTGGGCGGCGCGATCCGGGGCACGCTGGCACCGAGGACTTCACGATGATTGATCCGATCACAGACGACGATCTCATCGCCTTCGTCGACGGGCAGATCGACCCGATGCGCCGCCTGGATGTGGAGGCCCATCTGGCCGCCGATCCGGCCGCCGCCGCCCGGGTGATGGCCGAGATGCACGATCGCGACGCCCTGCGGGCTTGCTTCGAGCGGGTTCCGGGCCCCGGGCCCGACCGCACGATCGCGCTCGCCCGCCGGTTCGACCGGAACCAGCGCTGGCGCCGGGTCGCCTCGCGCCTCAAGCGGGCTGCCGCCATCGCGGTGCTGGTCGGCGCGGGCTGGCTCGCCCATGACGAGATCGGCCGGTTCGGCGTGCCCGACACCCTGGCGGCGACGCCGGATCCGGCGCTGATTGCCGATGCCCGGCAGGCCCGGGCGGTGGCGCAGCTGCGCAAGAGCATCAGCGGCGAAGCCGACGGGGCGGTCTACGACCGGGCGCGCCTGCGCTCGGTGACCGGCATCGATCTGCCGGCGCTGCCGGAGGGCTGGCGGGTGCGCGACATCCAGATCTTCCCGGCCCGCCACGGCACCGGCATCGAGGTCGCGCTGGAGGCTGGGGGATATGGTGAGGCGTCGCTGTTCGCCACCCGCGGCATCCGCGGCGGCCCTGCGACACTCACCGGGTCCGAGGACGGCGACATCGTCTCGTGGAACGCGGGCGACACCGCCTATGCGCTGATCGGTCCCCGGGACGATCGGGCGCTCCGGCAGGTGGCGGGGCTCCTCGGCGCGGGGCCGGCGGCGCGCTGAACGGCGCGGACCGCATCAGCTCCAGCTTTCCGTCAGGGTGGCGGCACGGGATAGCTCCGACGTCCCCGTCGCTCCGCGCGGGATCGTGGAACGCCCTATGTCCGCCGCGTTCCGATCGGGCGGCCTTTGAAGGTCGCCTCGCGGTCAGGAGACCGCATCACCTGAAACGTTGCTGACGCAGTTCCCGGCCTTCGGAGGACTGGTCGATCGGGCTCCAGAAGCCGTCGGGCGACGCACTCCGCGGATGCATGGGAACGTACCCGCCGTCCCAACTGCGGGGCCTCAGGTCGGGTGTCCTCCCGAAGGCCCCATCGTCGTAGCGGTACATCTCGACGCGGTCACCTGTGCCGTGGCGGCGCGGGTCGATGCCGTACCTCTTCCGGGAAGCGCTGCGCGGGGCATGCTCCACGACAGCGGGTTTCGCATCGAAGTAGTTACGATAATCCCCGTACGACTCGACCGCCAGGGCGCCGACATGAGAGCCAAGCAACGCGGCGGCGGCGACCAGAGTCTTCATGGAACCACCCCTTCTTGAGACGCGCAAGATTTAAGCAGATCTGCGCTGCATGCTCGCGCGCCGAACTGTTTAGGGGCGTAGCATATCTTTCTGAGGGCGCGGTGACGGGCGGCACAAGCTGGGGGACTCATCCACATTCACAGGGCGTGTGACTTTCTGATAGTAATTGTCTTGAAAATTTGGATATTGATTGATCTATTTTCTTCTCGATCCGCAAGTTGTTATCTATAGAATACGGGTCGATCTGCGAAAGTCGCTTGAATCCCACGTGCGTTCCGATTCCACGGCGAAGGCCTTCCGGAGGACGGCGCTGCCCCGACTTGCCAGGACCCTCGACATCCCGCCCCGGCGGGTGCCAAAGATCAGCCATGCAGGCTGCAGATTCGGCACGAACAGATGACGGGGTGACCCTGCTGGCGGCCGCCCGAGCGGTTCGCGAGCGGGCGCACGCGCCCTATTCCCGCTTCCGCGTCGGGGCGGCGCTTCGGGACGAGCACGGCGCCATCCATGCCGGCTGCAACGTCGAGAACGCCGCCTATCCGGTGGGGACCTGCGCCGAGGCCGGAGCAATCGCCGCCATGGTGGCGGGCGGGGGACGGCGCATCATGGAAATCCTCGTCTGCGGCGATGGCGCGGGCCTCGTGACGCCCTGCGGCGCCTGCCGCCAGCGCATCCGGGAATTCGCTCGGGCGGACACGCCGATCCATGCCGCCACGCCGGACGGCATTGCGAAGAGCTTCACGCTCGCCGAGCTGCTGCCCGAATCCTTCGGCCCGGAGACGCTCGGTGAGTGAGGCCGCCCTCGAGGCGCTGCGCGCCGCCGGCTTCGCGGGGGATTACGCCTGCGCCCTCGTAACCGGCACCGGCCTCGGCGGGATCGCGGGGACCCTGGAGGAGGCCGTCTCCCTCGCCTACGCGGCGATTCCCGGCTTCCCGGGGGCGGGGGTCAGCGGCCATGCCGGACGGCTGCACCGCGGATCCCTGGCGGGGCGGCCCGTCCTCATCTTCGAGGGGCGGGCGCATGCCTACGAGCGGGGCGACGCGGCGGTGATGCGCGTACCGCTTGCCTGCGCGCGACAACTCGGGGCCCGGCGCCTGCTGCTCACCAACGCCTCCGGGTCGCTGCGGCCGGAGGTGGGTCCCGGCCGCCTTGTCCTGCTCGCCGACCACATCAACCTGTCCGGCCTCAACCCGCTGATCGGGGAGGCGAGCGACGCCCGCTTCGTGCCGATGACCGACGCCTACGATCCGGACCTGCGCGCGCGACTGCATGCGGCGGCGGGGACCTGCGGTATCCCGCTCGAGGAGGGGGTCTACGCGTGGTTCTCCGGCCCCAGCTTCGAGACGCCCGCCGAGGTCCGGATGGCCGGCATCCTGGGGGCCGACCTCGTCGGCATGTCGACGGTGCCCGAGGTCATTCTCGCCCGCTTCCTCGGCCTGCCGGTGGCGGCGGTCTCGGTGGTGACCAACCGCGCCGCCGGGATCGCCGGGGGCGCCCCGCACCATGCGGAGACCAAGGCGGTGGCCGCCCGGGCCGCGGAGGATCTCGGCCGCCTGATCCGGGCCTTCGTGGCCGATCTGCCAGACGGAGATGCGCCATGACGGATTCGGACCCGGGCGCAGTCGCCCGCCGGGCGCTGCCGCTCCTCGACCTCACCGACCTCGGCGAGACCTGCACCGAGACGAAGATCGACGCCCTGTGCCGGGACGCGAAGGCCGGTTCCGTGGCGGCGATCTGCATCTGGCCGCGCTTCATCACGCAGGGTGCCCGGGCGCTCGCCGGCACCGGCATCCGGATCGCCACGGTGATCAACTTCCCCGAAGGCGGCGAGGATTGCGCCCGGGCCACCGACGACACCGCCGAGGCCCTGCGCGACGGTGCCGACGAGATCGACCTCGTCCTGCCCTACCGCGCCCTGATGCGGGGCGATGCGGCGCTCGCCCGCGACATGGTCGAGGCCGTGCGCGATGTCTGCGGCACCGCGACCCTCAAGGTGATCCTGGAAACGGGCGAGCTCGGCGATCCAGGGTCGATCCGGGCGGCGAGCCGGCTCGCCCTGGAGGCGGGCGCCGATTTCCTGAAGACCTCGACCGGCAAGAGCCCGATCTCGGCGACCCCGGAGGCCGCCGGGGCGATGCTGAGCGAGATTCACGCGAGTGGCCGCCCCGCCGGCCTGAAGGTGTCGGGCGGCCTGCGCAGCGTCGCCGACGCCGCCCTCTATCTGGCGCTCGCCGATCGGATCATGGGAGCCGGTTGGGTGACGCCAAAAACCTTCCGCCTCGGGGCGAGCAGCCTGTACGGCGCCCTGATGCAGGCCCGGGAATTGTGAGCATGCGGCTGCCGCAGGAGATCATCCGGGCCAAGCGCGACGGCCTGCCGCTCGATCCGGAAGACATCGGGGCCTTCATCGAGGGCCTCACGAATGGCGCCGTCGGCGAGGGACAGGCGGCTTCCTTCGCGATGGCGGTGTTCTTCCGCGGCCTCGCGCTGCCCGAGCGGGTGGCGCTGACCCGGGCCATGGCCGACTCGGGCACGGTGCTGACCTGGGCGCTGCCGGGTCCGGTGCTCGACAAGCATTCCACCGGCGGCATCGGCGACACGGTGAGCCTCGTGCTGGCCCCGATGGTGGCAGCCTGCGGCGGCTACGTGCCGATGATCTCAGGCCGCGGCCTCGGCCATACCGGCGGGACGCTCGACAAGCTCGGCAGCATCCCGGGCTACGACGCGACCCCGGGGCTCGACCGGTTCCGCAGGGTCGTCCGAGACGTCGGCTGCGCGATTATCGGCCAGACCGCCGACCTCGCCCCGGCCGACCGGCGCCTCTACGCCATCCGCGACGTCACCGGTACGGTCGAATCCCTCGATCTCATCACCGCATCGATCCTCTCGAAGAAACTCGCCGCCGGGCTCGACGGACTGGTGATGGACGTCAAGCAGGGCTCCGGCGCCTTCATGGAGAGCTTGGCACAGGCGCAGGCGCTCGCCGAGAGCATCGTCACGGTGGCGCAGGGGGCCGGCCTGCGGACGACCGCGCTGATCACCGACATGGACGCGCCGCTGGCGAGCGCCGCCGGCAACGCCGTCGAGGTCGCGTATGCGATCGACTACCTGAAGGGCCTGCGCCGGGAGCCGCGCTTCCACGCCGTCACGCTGGCGTTGGCCTCCGAGATGCTCGTGGCCGGGGGGCTCGCCCGGCACATGGCCGGCGCCTGCGAGCGGCTCGAAACCGCCCTGGCCACGGGTCGGGCGGCCGAGATCTTTGCGGAGATGGTGTCGGCGCTCGGTGGACCGGCCGATCTCCTGAACGAGCCCGAGACGCATCTGCCCGCCGCGCCGGTGCGGCGGGCGGTCCATCAGGCCGGGACGGTGGCGGCCATCGCCACCCGGGATATCGGCCTCGCGGTGATCGGGCTCGGCGGGGGACGTACCCGTCCGGAGGATGCCATCGACCCCCGGGTCGGCTTCACCGATCTCGCCGGACCGGGATCGTCCGGGGGGCTGCTCGGGATCATCCACGCGGCTGACGAGGCCGCCGCCGATCGGGCGGAGGCGGCCCTGCAGGCGGCCTACCGGATGGGCGAGGCGCCCGCCGAACGGCCGGCTATTCTCGGATCCGTGCGCGGCGAGGGGGCGCCTGCACCCTGACGCGTCGGCCGCGGCAGAATTCTGCGCAGGCGGTCTTACGATCGCCGCGAAGCGCTGCGAGGTCCGTCCGTAAGCCGCACGCGTCGCGCAGATCCCGCGCCGCAGACGCTGCGGCAAAGCCCTCGGGCGGAGGATGTGATGGCTCAACCGTTCCGCCGTGTTGCGGACCTTGCGCGCGCGCTGACGCGATCAAACCGCGATCCCGGACACGATCGTAACGCGCCACCCCCGCCCGCCCCCTTCGTGGTCGATGCCGATGTCCCGGTCGATATCGGCTGCATCAAGATCTTCCGGGCCGAGAACTTTCCGGAATCCGGGCCGAGCCCGTGGCTCGACCAGCCGGACGCGCAGGAGATCATCGCCCGGCGCGTGGCGCGGCGAGAGATCACCCCCCGGCAGGCCGAGATCTGCCGGTCCTGGGAGGCGCACGGCTATTATGTCCTGCGCGGGGCCATCGATCCCGACACGATCGACGAGGCCTGGGGAGCCTACGAGGCGGCGATCGCCCAGGGCGACGTGACCCTCGCCCCCGAGAAGGCCACCGAGGACGATCCGCATCCCGGCCGCTATCTCAACCCCCATCTGAAGGTCGAGGAGCTTGAGCGGCTGCTGAAGCACCCGGTGCTGGTCAACTTCAGCAGCATGGTGCTGGGCCGCCCGGCGATTCCATTCCAGGCCATCGCCTCCCACAAGGGCAGCCAGCAGGCCGAGCATTCGGATTCGATCCACATGACGACCTACCCGGTCGGCTATCTCGCCGCCTGCTGGATCGCCATGGAGGATATCCACGCGGAGTCAGGCCCGCTGGTCTACTACCCGGGCACGCACCGCCTGCCGTACCTGTTCAGCCACGATGTCGGCATCTCGCCGGTGGATTTTAAGCAGCGCGGCTACGGCGCCTATGTCGATCACTACGAGCCGGCGATCCAGCGGGAGATCCGGGACCACGGGGCGAAGCCGGAATACTTTACGGCCCGCAAGGGGGACGTCCTGTTCTGGCATGCGAACCTGCTGCATGGCGGCTCGGCGCGGGCCGATATCGAGCGGTCCCGCAAGGCGCTCGTGCACCACTACTTCGCCGAGGGCTGCGTCTGCTACCACGACCTGTCGGCGACGACCTCGGCGGTCCATGGCCCGGTCGAGAGCCTGCCGACCTGCGGGGCGTCGAACCCGGATGTTCCGGTCCGGGAGCAGATTGCGCTTTAGGGTACGGGGTCGAAGGCTGGACCCCGGGACGAGATGAGGCGCTTGAAGGGTTGCCCATCTCCCTCCCCCGCAAGGGGGGAGGGGCCGCGTGCGGCGTCGGTCAGACTGTTCTCGAACGGGCGCGGCGATCTACCAGCGGCCGTAGCCGTGTCGGTGTCCCCAGCCGCCATGATGGTGGTGGCGCGGGCCGAAGCCGCGGGGCCCCCAGCCGTAATGGTGACCGCGGCCCCAGCCGTGATGGCGCGGAGGGCCGAAGCCGCCATGGCCGCGCCAGCCGCCGTGATGGCGCGGGCCGTAACCATAACCGTACTGGACGGTCACGACATCGCCGGCGCCCTGACGCAATCCGGCATCGACCCCGAGGGGCGCGGCCATGGCCGGAACTGCGAGGGACAATCCCCCGACAGCCAGAGCGGCCGCTAGGCCCAGGCGAGCGGTCTTGGTGAACATCGGCGTCCTCCTGCTCCAGGCCGACCGCGATGCTGCGACCGGCGATGTCCCCGGTGTGACACCTAACAGTTGACGCGAATGTGAGCCGTTCGCTCAGGCCGTGTTCAGCTCAGGGTCGGCGATAGACCCAGACCCGGGCGGGCGGCAGGTTCAACCAGACCCGGTTGGAGCGGTCGGCCGTGTAGCTGCCGGCCTCGCAGCGGGCCGGGATCGGCGGCACCACCGCGTAGGTGAACTGCACGAACGGCGCGCCCGGCTGCATCAGGTCGTGGGCCATGTTGAGCAGCTCGAGCCGCTGCTCGAGGGGCTTGGTGAACAGCGGAAGGCTGGAGATCGTGGCGGCGGCGGGCTGCGTCAGCACGTCCCGCAGGCTCGCCTGCATGTCGTAGGCGTCGCCCCGGATCACGGTCACGCCGGGGAAGCGGCGGGTCAGGAGCTTGCAGAAATCGGGGTTGAACTCGACCAGGATCAGCCGCTCGGGGGCGATGCCGCGCCGGATCAGCGCCTCGGTGACCGGACCGGTGCCGGGGCCGAGCTCGACCACCGGGCCCTCACGGCGCGGATCGACGTAGGACGCCATCGTGCGGGCCAGCATCTTGCCGGACGGCGTCACCGCGCCGGTGACGAGCGGGCGCTCCAGCCAGGAGCGCAGAAATCGCGCCTCGTCCTCCAGGGGGTCGCGCCGCGGCCCGAAAATCGCGCTCCGGGTGGCAGGAGCCTTCGCGGTGGGACGGCGCAGCGGCGGCAAGTCTCGAATTCCTTGATGCCGAATGAGAATGAAAGGCTAGGGGAACGCGCTGTCTTACAGCCAAGCCACGGCGGCGCATAGGGTACGCGTGCCACGCTGGGGCCGCATGCATAACGGGCCGCCGGGGTTTCGGATCCGGCCCCGGAGCACGCACCGCCGAAATGCACTTGGTTCGGCGGAACGCGCGTCAAGACAACAGCCTGGAACCCTGTCCGATCGGCGCGATCGCGCAGGACCCTAGGGACGGACCGCGCCCCCGAAGAAGTCCCGCACCTTCGAAAAGAAGCCCGCGGATTCCGGATGGTTCTCCGGCGAGGCCGATTGATCGAACTCCTGAAGCAGCTCGCGCTGGCGCTTGGTCAGGTTCTGCGGGGTCTCGACGAAGACCTGGATGTAGAGATCGCCGACTTCCCGCGAGCGGAGCACCGGCATGCCCTTGCCCTTGATGCGGAACTGCTTGGCGGTCTGCGTGCCGGCGGGGATCCGCACCTGCGTCTGCGATCCGTCGATCACCGGCACGGTGATCTCGCCCGCAAGCGCCGCGGTGACCATCGAGATCGGCACCCGGCAGAACAGGTCGGCGCCGTCCCGCTGGAAGAACTCGTGCTGCTTGATCGACAGGAAGACGTAGAGGTCCCCCGGCGGGCCGCCGCGCAATCCGCTCTCGCCCTCGCCGGACAGCCGGATCCGCAATCCGTCATCGACGCCGGCCGGCACGTTGATCGAGAGGGTGCGCTCGCGGTTGACCCGGCCCGCGCCCTGGCAGGCGGTGCAGGGATCGTCCACGATCTCGCCGCGGCCGTGGCAGTTCGGGCAGGTCCGCTCGATCGCGAAGAAGCCCTGGGCAGCCCGCACCCGTCCGTAGCCCGCGCAGGTCTGGCAGGTCCTGGGCTTCGAGCCCGGCTTGGCGCCGGAGCCGTCGCAGGCCTCGCAGGTCACCGAGGTCGGGATCCGGATGGTCTCGGCCTTGCCGTTGAAGGCCTCCTCCAGCGTGATCTCCAGGTTGTAGCGCAGGTCGGCCCCGCGCTCGCGGCCGGGCGCGCCGCCCCGGCCCCGGGCCGGTCCGCCGCCGCCGCGGCCGTCGCCGAAGAAATTGTCGAAGATGTCCGACATGAAGTCGCCGAACTCGTTGCCGAATCCGGGGCCGCCCCCGCCCTGGCTGAAGGCCGCATGGCCGAACCGGTCGTAGGCGGCGCGCTTCTGGCCGTCGGAGAGGCACTGATAGGCCTCGTTGATTTCCTTGAACTTGATCTCGGCGTCCTTGTCGCCGGGATTGCGGTCGGGATGATAGGTCATCGCGAGTTTGCGGAAGGCGACCTTCATCTCGCTTTCCGTGGCGGTCTTGGTGACCCCCAGGATCTCGTAATAGTCCCGCTTCGACATCCGACCCCGTCTCCGGACAACCCGACCCGCACGTCATTCGGGTTTCCAAAGGGCTGAGCCCTCTGGTGGGGTGTCGGGGTGAAATCCCGACGTACCGGGGCTCCACCCCGACAGCAGGGCTCCGCCCTGCACCCGCGAAAGGGACTGATCCCCTTCGAAACCCATGACCGCACGACAGCGAACGAGGCCGGATCGCTCCGGCCTCGCTCACGAACCACGCGTGCCCTTATGCGCGCTTCTTCTGGTCCTTGTCGTCGACTTCCTGGAAGTCGGCGTCGATGACGTCGTCCTTCTTCTCGCCGGCCTGCGCCTCGGCGCCGGCCTCGGGACCCGCCGCCTGGTTGGCGGCGTACATCGCCTCGCCGAGCTTCATCGAGGCCTGCATCAGGTCCGTGGTGCGGGCCTTGATCGCCTCGACATCCTCGCCCTCGAGGGCCGTCTTGAGCGCGGTCATCGCGGTCTCGATCGCGCCCTTGTCGGCGGCCGGGACCTTGTCGCCGTACTCGGTCACCGACTTCTCGGTGGCGTGGATCAGGCTCTCGCCCTGGTTCTTCACTTCGACGAGCTCACGCCGCTTCTTGTCGGCCTCGGCATTCGCCTCGGCGTCCTTGACCATGCGCTCGATGTCGGCGTCCGAGAGGCCGCCCGAAGCCTGGATGCGGATCTGGTGCTCCTTGTTGGTCGCCTTGTCCTTGGCGGTCACGTTCACGATGCCGTTGGCGTCGATGTCGAAGGTCACCTCGATCTGCGGCATGCCGCGGGGCGCCGGCGGGATGCCGACGAGGTCGAACTGGCCGAGCAGCTTGTTGTCGGCCGCCATCTCGCGCTCGCCCTGGAAGACCCGGATCGTGACGGCGTTCTGGTTGTCCTCGGCCGTCGAGAAGGTCTGGGACTTCTTGGTCGGGATCGTGGTGTTGCGGTCGATGAGCCGGGTGAACACGCCGCCCAGGGTCTCGATGCCCAGCGAAAGCGGGGTCACGTCCAGCAGCAGCACGTCCTTGACGTCGCCCTGGAGCACGCCCGCCTGCACGGCGGCGCCGATCGCCACGACCTCGTCGGGGTTCACGCCCTTATGCGGCTCCTTGCCGAAGAAGGACTTCACCACCTCCTGGATCTTGGGCATGCGGATCATGCCGCCGACCAGCACCACCTCGTCGATCTCGGAGGCCGAGACGCCGGCATCCTTGAGCGCCTTGCGGCAGGGCTCGATCGTGCGCTGCACCAGGTCGTCGACGAGCGACTCGAACTTCGCCCGGCTGAGCTTCAGCGCGAGGTGCTTCGGGCCGGTCTGATCGGCGGTGATGTAGGGCAGGTTGATCTCGGTCTGGGTCGCCGAGGACAGCTCGATCTTGGCCTTCTCGGCGGCCTCCTTGAGGCGCTGGAGGGCGAGCTTGTCCTTGGTCAGGTCGATGCCCTGCTCCTTCTTGAACTCGGAGGTCAGGTACTCGACGATCCGGTTGTCGAAATCCTCACCGCCCAGGAAGGTGTCGCCGTTCGTGGACTTCACCTCGAACACGCCGTCGCCGATCTCGAGGATTGAGACGTCGAAGGTGCCGCCGCCGAGGTCGTAGACCGCGATCGTGCCGGCCTTCTTCTTGTCGAGGCCGTAGGCCAGCGCCGCCGCGGTCGGCTCGTTGATGATGCGCAGCACCTCGAGGCCCGCGATCTTGCCGGCATCCTTGGTGGCCTGACGCTGGGCGTCGTTGAAGTAGGCCGGGACGGTGATGACGGCCTGCGTCACGGGCTGGCCGAGATGGGCCTCCGCGGTCTCCTTCATCTTCTGCAGCGTGAAGGCGGAGATCTGCGAGGGCGAATATTTCTTGCCGTCCGCCTCGACCCAGGCGTCGCCGTTGTCGCCGCGGGCGATGGTGTAGGGGACAAGACCCTTGTCCTTCTGGGTCAGCGGATCGTCGTAGGTCCGGCCGATCAGCCGCTTGATGGCGAAGAACGTGCGCTCGGGGTTCGTGACCGCCTGGCGCTTGGCCGGCTGGCCGACGAGCCGCTCGCCGTCATCCGTGAAGGCAACGATGGACGGCGTGGTGCGCGCGCCTTCCGAATTCTCGATGACCTTGGGCTGCGCGCCATCCATCACGGCCACGCAGGAATTGGTGGTGCCGAGGTCGATACCGATAACTTTACCCATGGTGGGATCCCTCTTTGTGTCGCGTTCAAGCAGACCGCCGAGCCCCGAAGCAGCTCGGCCCATGGCGGTGTACGAAGGTGATGTGAGTATGGGACCCGGGCCGGATCAAGGGCCGTGAACGGCTGAAACCCAGCGCGCAATCCCGCGTCGAGGGCGATATAAGAAGCCCTCAACGGGCCCGCAAGGCGAAGCCTGCCTGTCCGGGCCGGTAGGCCGCTTTCGCGCTAACGCGTTCCGCGGCCTGAATAATCCTTTCGCAGAACGCGGGTGGCCCGGATGGCGTGGTTGCATTTTGTTGCGCCGCTGCCACGTCTGCGCCATCGAGAGCGTGTTAACACTTCGACAAGGGGTTGCGCGTGGCCCCGCCACTTCGTGTCCCCGTCGTAGAGCCCGATGCGCCCGACCCGCAGCCTCCTGCTATCCACCCTGGCGCTGGCCATCGCGGCTCCCGCCCTGCTCGCCGCCCCGCCGGCGCACGCGCAGAACTTCTTCGAGCGCCTGTTCGGCATCAAGCCCGAGCGGCCGCCGGTGCCGCCCCGTGGCCTGCCCGAGGCACCGCCGGCCCCGCCGCCCGGGGCCCCCGGAGAGCCCGGCCAGCCGCCGGCCCCCGAGGTGCCCCGGGCGCCCCCGGCCCCAGCCCGTCCGGTGGTGCTCAAGGCGCCTTCCGAGGACGGCGTGATCGGGCAGGATCTCCAGCTCAACGGAATGTCGGGCTCCCTGAAGCTCGAACGGTCGGCCAACGCCGTCACGGCCCGGATCAGCCTGCCGGGAACCAAGATCTCGCAGCCCACGGAATCCTGCACGGTGCCGCTCGGCGGGGGCAGCCCCGTCACGCTGAGTTCCGAGGGAAAGCCCGACGGGGTGCCGCGCTATGAGGCGGCCGGGGCGGAGTGCCCGCTGCGCCTCGACGTGACCGAGGGCGGCGTCCTCGTCTCGACGCTGGGCTCGGGCCCGGTCTGCACCTTCTCGGCCGCGGATTGCGCGACGACGCCGACCGGCCTCTGGGGCCCGGCCCCCGCCACCCTGATCCCGCGGGCCGGCGAGTTCGACACGGCCCGGGGCGTCGCCGACAAGGCGGTGCGCGACAATTACAAGCTGATGACCCAGCGGGCCCGGCGCGAGGATGTGCGGCCGATCGTGACCGAGCAGGCGGCCTTCTCGTCGGACCGGGAGCAGTTCTGCCGCGGCTACGCCCGGGAGGGCACGCACGGCTTCTGCCACCTGCGCTTCACCGAGAACCGGGCGCTTGCCCTGGCGACCCGGCTGGGCGCCAACACGGCGGTGCCCACCGCTTCGGTGGCGCCGCGCAGCCGGCCCCGGCCCAAGCCGGCGGTGGAGGGCCTGAACCCGGACGCGGCCGGCGGCGACGTCGTTCCGGAGTGACCGCCAGCGGATCCGATCAGGCCCGGCCAGCCGTCATGGACAGCATGGCGGGATCGATGCCGTTGGCCCGGAGCGCCCGCTCGTACTTGGCGTCGAGATCCGTGTTGAAGATCAGTTCGGGATCGGCCGGGCAGTTGAGCCAGCCATTGGCCATGATCTCGCTCTCGAGCTGCCCCGCCTGCCAGCCCGCGTAGCCGAGCGCCAGCACGGCGCTCGCCGGGCCCTCGCCGCTGGCGATGGCGCGCAGGATCTCGACGGTCGCGGTGAGGCAGATGCCGTCGTCGATGATCAGCGTCGATTGCTGGATGTGGAAATCGTCGGTGTGCAGCACGAAGCCGCGCCGCCCCTCTACGGGCCCGCCCATCAGGACCGGCATATGCCCGACCCGCTCGCGCAGGCGAATCGCATCCGCCTCGGGGGCCACGTCGAGCTGGACCAGCAGGTCCGGCATGCTGATGTCGGTGGCCGCCTTGTTGACGATGATGCCCATCGCCCCGTCGGCGGAATGGGCGCAGATATAGATCACCGAGCGGGCGAAGCGCTCATCGGCCATGCCGGGCATCGCCACGAGGAACTGCCCGTCGAGGAAGTCCGGGCCCAGGAGCGACGTCTGCCGCGGCGTTGCCGTCCCGGAATCCTCGGGCGCGGCGGATTTCCCCCGGGGAGCCGAAGGCGAAGGATCCGATTTGCGATGCGGAGGAGACGCCATGGCGCCATGCTACGCCGCCCCCTCCCATTGTCCAGCGGGCAATAGGGACGCAGCAAGCTTCCGCCCAGCTTGTGCGCGTCGCACCGAGGCGATCGCGCGTCCCGGGATGTCGGCCGAAGCGGAGGGACAAAGAAGTGTCCCGCAACGTCGGCCATGGATCACTGTTTTGGCCCTTGGACAGAGCGTTCGGCAGAAGACCGCTTGCTCGACAGGCCCCACCGACCACGCTAGGTCAGGCGCGCAAACGCATCTGCGCAGCAACGAGGGACCCGCGATGATCCAGGTCGGCGACCATCTGCCCCAGGCCACCTTCCGGGTGAGCGGCCCCGAGGGTCCGATCGCCCGCACCACCGACGACGTGTTCAAGGGCCGCCGCGTGGTGCTGATCGGCGTCCCGGGCGCCTTCACGCCCAGCTGCCACCGCAACCATCTGCCGGGCTTCGTCACCCACAAGGACGAGATCCTCGGTCGCGGCATCGACGCCATCGCGGTCACGAGCGTCAACGACGTGTTCGTGCTCGATGCGTGGTCGAAGGCGAGCGGCGCCGAGGGCCTGGAATTCCTGGCCGATGGCAACGCCGACTTCGCCAAGGCGATCGGCCTGGAGATGGACGGCACGGGCTTCGGTCTCGGGATCCGTTCGAAGCGCTACTCCATGCTGGTGGAGGACGGGGTCGTGAAGATCCTGAACGTCGAGGAGACGCCCTCGAAGGCCGAGGCTTCCGGGGCCGAGGCACTGCTCAAGGTGCTCTGAGCGGGGCGTCCCGGCTCGCCCAGCGGGCCGAAGCTACACCTGCGCGAGGTCGAGGGCCTCGAGCCCGTCATGATGCAGCAGCAGCACGCCGGTCGCCGCCGCGAGCCGGCGGGCGGCCGGCGTGAAGCCCGCGTTCGAGACCACCGCGGCCCGGTCGCCGGCCCAGTAGCGCTGGGCCGCGGCCGCCTCCTGAACCGCGGCGTTGCCCACGGGCTTGGTCAGGCGCTTGCACTGGACGACGAGGCGCAGGCCGTCGCGGTCCGCCACGATATCGGCGCCCTGGTCGCCGCTCGCCGGGGTCCGGTGCGCCCGCCATCCCGCCCGGGCGAGGCGCTCGGCGCAGTAGCGCTCGTAGTCGAGCCCGTCCTCCGGGGCGTCCTCCTCCTCGGGCAGGTCGACAGCCGACGCCTCCGCCTCGACGATCGCCAGCATCCGGTCGCGTTCCGTCGCGAACAGGTCGGCGTCGCGCGGGTTTATCTGCGGCAGCACCGTGCGGTCGAGGAAGTAGTCGCGCTCGCGCAGCCAGCCGTCCTCGATCCAGTTGCCGTAGGCGTCCCGAAAACTCTCCTGCCGCCGCCGCAGGGCCAGCGTCTCGCCATGCGCCCGGGCGATGCGGCGGACCCGGGCGCGGAACCGGCGGGGCCGGCCGAGATGGCGCAGCCACACGCACAGCAACGCCACCCCCGTGGCCCCGAGGGCGGGCGGGCCGTACCAGAGTGCGAACGGGCCGCTGATCACGGCCGTCCAGAACAGGCGGGCGACGGGGCTGGGCTTGCCGTGCATCGGGTCTCTTGGGGGTGGACGAGCTCCGAACCCTCGCAAGCGCCCCTTGCCCGATGCCTAAGAGCCGCCGGAAACCTGTGGACGCGGGGCGTCCTCAGCCCTTCCGGCGCTGGTGGCCGAGGCCCATGCTCTTGGCGAGGCTCGATCGGGCCGCCGCGTAGTTCGGCGCGACCATCGGATAATCCGCGGGCAGGCCCCATTTCTGGCGGTACTCATCCGGCGTCAGGTTGTAGTGCGTGCGCAGGTGGCGCTTGAGGGATTTGAACTTCTTCCCGTCCTCCAGGCAGACGATGAAGTCGGGCTGGACCGAGCGCCGGACCGAAACCGCCGGCCGCAGATCCTCGGCCGGCGCGGAGCTGGATTGGCTGAGCCCGTGCAGGGTGGCGTGAACCGCGGCGATCAGCCCAGGCAGCTCCGGCGGGGGGACCGGATTGTTGCTCACGAAGGCCGATACGATGTCGACCGAGAGCGTGAGAAAATCCGGTTGTCCTTCGACCGTGGAATCCATTCCCTGAACCTCCTGGCGATTCCGGGCTCGCGCCGTCACTCGGCAGGATGATCGGAACCTGTTTCCGGCTCGCCTGATACAGGCATATGTGGCGCAGTTACTATTGTGGTGGGACTTTCATGGCAAGAACAAATTGCCTGTGGCCATAGCGGTCGTTTTGACGATGATAAAAGATGGCGGATATTTGGTCGATCGGGTTGCCTGTCAGCCTGCCGGGCGAGTTTTGCGCGCATCGCGGCGGAGCCGAGGCGGATCGACGTTGCCCGAGCGGCCGCCCGCGCCATGTGGTAGGACCGGATGGGCGGACGGTGGGCGCCGGGGATCGCGCGCCTGATCCCGACCTGAGCGAGGGGCATCCCATGCACGACCCCATGCACCACCCCATGCATGCCGGCGCGATTGGCCCGCGGGCCCGGATTCCGTGACGGCGACCCCGTGAGTACCTATCGGTTCGACAAGCTGCTGGCGCCCCGGGCGGTCGCGCTGGTCGGGTCCGTGGCGCGTGAGGGCTCGGTGGCGCGCAGCGTGCTGGGCGGATTGCGGGCCTCCGGCTTCCCCGGCGCGATCCTGCCCGTGCAGCCCGACCACGCGATGGTGGACGGCCTGCCATGCGTCCCGCAGATCTCGGATCTGCCAACCGCCCCCGACCTCGTCCTGATCGCGGTGCCGCCGGCCCGGGTTCCCGAGGTCGTCGCGCAGGCCGCCGAGGCCGGCGCGGGGGCGGCGGTGATCCTGACGGCCCGGCTCGGCTCCGGGCCGGACGATCCGGGGCCGACCGCGCACCGGATCGCCCGCGCGCATGGCCTGCGCCTGCTTGGCCCCGACAGCGCCGGCCTCGCCGTGCCGGCGGCCAAGCTCAATGCCAGCCTGTTCGCCCACGCGCCCGCAGCGGGCGACCTCGCCCTCGTGTCGCAATCCGGAACGGTCGCGGCCGCCATCGTCGAGTGGGGCGCCCGTCACGGGACCGGCTTCTCGGCGGTACTCTCCCTCGGCAGCGTGCTCGATATCGGCGTGGCCGACTGCCTCGACCATTTCGCCGCCGATTACCGCACCCGGGCGATCCTGCTCTGCCTCGACCGGGTGGCGGATGCCCGGCGGTTCATGTCGGCGGCCCGGGCGGCGGCCCGCGCCAAGCCCGTGGTGGTCCTGCGCGCCGGCCGGCACCGGCCCGACACCCGCGCGCCCGAGACCCACACGGGGGCGCTGGCCCGGCCGGACGCGGTCTACGCCGCGGCGTTCCGGCGGGCCGGCCTCCTGGCCGTGCAGGATCTCGACGAGATGTTTTCCGCGGTCGAGACTTTGGGGCGCCAGCGCCCGTTCCCCGGCGATCGGCTCGCGATCCTGTCGAACGGCCGCGGCATCGGCCTGCTGGCGGCCGACCGGCTGATCGAGCGGGCGGGCACCATGGCCGAAGCCGCCGAGGCGGAAGGGCGCCCGGCCGGCAATCCCCTCGATCTCGGCATCGATGCGGCGGGCCCGGCCTTCGCGGCCGCCCTGGAGCCGATCCTCACGGACCGCGTCAGCGACGCCGTGCTGGCGATCCATGTCCCCACCGTCCGCTCGGACGCGGGCGAGGTTGCCGACGCCATCGCCGATACGGTCAAGCGCGTCCGCGCCGGCCAGACGCGCAAGAAGCCGCTCTTCGCGGTCTCCCTGGGGGATGCCGAGGCGGCGCGGGAGGCGTTCGCGCGCGCGGGCCTGCCGCATTTCGCCACCGATTCCGAGGCGATCGAGGGCTTCCTGCACCTCGTGCGTTACCGCGAGGCGCAGGACGACCTGATGCGCACGCCGGACTCGCTGCCGCGCGACTTCTCCCCCGACCCGGCCCGCGCCCGCTCGATCATCGCGGGCGCCCTGCGTCATGGGGCGTCGTGGCTCGATCCGATCGCGGTGAACGGCCTGCTCGAAGCCTACGGCATCCCGACCGTGCCGATCACGCTGGCCCCCGACAAGGACGCCGCCGCGGCGGCCGCTTGGCCGATCATCGCGGCGGGGGGCGCGGTGGCGCTCAAGGTCGTCTCCCCCGACATCGTGCACAAATCCGATATCGGCGGCGTCCACCTCGATCTCACCAGCGAGGCCGACGTCCGCGAGGCCGCACGCAGCATCCTGACCCGGGCGCGCCGGGAGCGGCCGGATGCCCGCGTCACCGGCTTCGCCGTGCAGCCGATGGTGCGCCGGGGCCAGCGCCGGGAGCTGATCGCCGGCCTCGCCGAGGATCCCGTCTTCGGTCCTGTGGTGGTGTTCGGGCGGGGCGGCACGGCGGTGGAGGTGATCGACGACCGGGCGCTCGGCCTGCCGCCGCTGGACCTGATCCTCGCCCGCGATCTGATCGGCCGGACCCGGGTCGCCCGTCGGCTCGAGGGCTATCGCGACGTGCCGGCGGCCGACATCCCGGCGATCGCGCTGACGCTGGTGAAGCTGTCCCAGCTCGCCGCCGACCTGCCGCAGGTTCGCGAACTCGACATCAACCCGCTGCTCGCCGATGAGACCGGCGTGCTCGCCCTCGACGCACGGGTGCGGATCGGGCGCTGGGAGCGGGGGCGGCAGGGACGGGGCCATCCGCGCTTCGCGATCCGGCCCTATCCGGCGGAATGGGTGCGGACCCTCAACCTCAAGGACCGCACCATCCGCGTGCGACCCGTGCGCCCGGAGGACGAGGGGTTGTTCCTTGGCTTCTTCCAGGGGCTCGACCCGGAGGATCTGCGCCTGCGCTTCTTCGGGCCGGTGCGCGCCTTCAGCCACGCCTTCCTGGCCCGCCTGACGCAGCTCGACTACGCCCGCGCCATCGCGTTCGTGGCCACCGAGGTGGATGCGGGCGGCGGCGAGCACATGCTTGGCGCGGTCCGCCTGCATGCCGACGCCAATCACGAGAGCGGCGAATACGCCATCGCCGTGGGGCGCGACGTCCGGGGTACGGGGCTCGCCTTCGCGCTGATGCGCCTGATGATCGACTGGGCGCGCTCCGAGGGAATCGGGCGGGTCGAGGGCTCGGTGCTGGCCGAGAATCGACCGATGCTGGCGGTCTGCCGGCGCCTGGGCTTCACGCAGGGGCGCGACCCGGAGGATCCGGGTCTGATCAAGGTGCAGCTGCAGCTTGCGGGTGGATGACCGGGGCCGGGTCAGGCCCTCCACCGGAGCGGGGCGCGGCCTCAGCGCGGCGGGATCGAGTAGGTCCCGGTGGCGTGGCAGACGAGATCCGCGCTGCCCACGGCGGTGATCAGCACCTCGCCCACCGCGAGCCGCCGGCCGAGCTTGAGCAACCGGCACGCCGCCAGGAGATCCCCCGGGGCGGGCTTGCGCAGGAAGTTGAAACTCAAGCTCGTGGTCACGGCGAGCGCCACCGGGCCGATATTGGCGAGGATCGCCGCGTAGAGGGCGTAATCGGCCAGCGCCATCATGGCCGGACCCGACACGGTCGCGCCGGGGCGTAGGAACCGCTCGTGGGCTTCGAGCCGCATCCGGGCCGAGAGCGGGCCGACCTCCTCGAGGTGATAGGCGCGGCCCCCCGCCTGCATCTGCGGGAATTCACGGTCGAGGAAGTCCTGCGTTTCGGCGAGGGTGAGGATCGTGGCGGCCATCGCCTCATGCAGCACGGCGGTACCGTCAAGGCAATCACGAGGCCGTTCGAACCGCCTGCCTCATCGAAATCTCCCGGTCGATCCGCCGGTGTCGTCTGCGCGAGCGGAGCGAAGCCATCCAGTCGGCGCTCCGTTCACGGATGTCGCACTGCCCTGGGTCACTTCGCTGCGCTCGTGATGACGGCGGGCCGCCTCCATCGCGGGTTCTGACCAGACGTCGCATCAGGGCGGGGAAGCGGCCGGGCGCGACCTTCCCGCAGCGCCCATCAGAAAAAGATCGGTCGTGCGCTGGCGGTGATCTCGCCCAGCACCGTGCCGGTGGCCGGCTCGACCTCCTTGAGAACCACGTCGTAGCCCCAGAGGTCGGCGAGGTGCTGGAGCACCCGCTTGGCGTCGTCCTTCTGCAGGGTGATCTTGTTGATCGCCTTGTGGTGCAGGATCAGGCGCCGGTCGCCCTCCAGATCGACGTCCACCACCTCGATGTCGGGATCGAGCCACGCCACATCGTACTGGCGCGCGAAGGAGCGGCGCAGCTTGCGGTAGCCGCGCTCGTCGTGGATCGCCTCGACCCGCAGCTCCGGCTCCTCCGGGTCGTCGACCACGTGGAACAGGCGCAGATCGCGCATCAGCTTGGGCGACAGGAATTGCTGGATGAAGCTCTCGTCCCGGTAATTCTCCCAGCAGTCGCGCAGCACCGCCATGGCGTCGCCGGTGCCGGCGATGTCGGGGAACCAGTCCCGGTCCTCCGCGGTCGGCTGCTCGGTGATGCGGGCGATGTCCTGCATCATCGCGAATCCGATCGCGTAGGGGTTGTGGCCGCCATAGGAGCGGTCGTCGTAGGTCGGCTGCCGGATGACGTTGGTGTGCGACTGCAGGAATTCGAGGTAGGCCGCCTCGGTGATCTGCCCGGATTCCGACAGGGCGTTCATGATCCGGTAGTGGCAGTAGGTGGCGCAGCCCTCGTTCATCACCTTGGTCTGGCGCTGGGGATAGAAATACTGGGCGACCAAGCGGACGATACGCAGAATTTCCCGCTGCCAGGGGCGCAGACGGGGCGCGGCCTTTTCCAGGAAGTACAGGATATTTTCCTGGGGCAGTTCGAGCAGGGCCTTGCGCCGCTCGACGGCCGCATCCGGACGCGCCGTGCCGATCTTCTGCGGCAGGGTCCGCCAGAGGTCGTTGTAGATCTGCTCGCCGTGCTCGATCCGCTCGCGCTCGCGCCGCTGTTCGGAGGCGAGGTCCGGCCGCTTCTTGCGCGGGTAGCGATGGACGCCCTGGCTCATCAGCGCATGCGCGGCGTCGAGCACCTGCTCCACCGCCTGGTGGCCGTAGCGCTCCTCGCAGCGGGTGATGAAGCCCTTCGCGAAATCCAGGTAGTCCAGAATCCCTTCGGCGTCGGTCCACTGCCGGAACAGGTAATTGTTCTTGAAGAAGTGGTTATGGCCGAAGGCGGCGTGCGCGATGACCAGCGTCTGCATGGTCGCCGTGTTCTCCTCCATCACGTAGGAGATGCACGGATCCGAGTTGATGACGATCTCGTAGGCGAGCCCCATCAGGCCGCGGCGGTAGCCGGCCTCGTGCTGGGCGAAGTGCTTGCCGAACGACCAGTGCTTGTAGAACAGCGGCATGCCGATCGACGCGTAGGCGTCGAGCATCTGCTCAGCCGTGATGATCTCGATCTGGTTCGGGTACCACGACAGGCCGAGCTGCGGTCCGGCCACCGCCTCGCAGGCGTCGTGGATGCGCCGGATCGTGTCGAAATCCCAGTCGTTGCCGGTGAACAGGGGTTTCTGGTTCCCCGAGATGATCTGGGGCGTGCGTGCCTTGACGAGCGTCATGCGGCCTCCCGATCGATTGATGTGCGCGCCGCCATCACGCCTCTGCCTCCGCCCGCGCATCCTTGCGGCCGAACAGCTCGCGGAAGACCGGATAGATCTCTCGGCGGTGGTTGACCTTGCGCATCGCGATCGGGCCGCCCGCCTTGGCGATCGCCTCGTAGGTCCGCCACAGGGTGGTGCGGTGCTCCACGAAACCGGCCCGGGGGCCGTTCTCGTCGCCCACCTCCAGATAGGCGAAGTGCTGGCAGGCCGGCAGGATGTGCGACCGCAGCAACTCCGTCGAGGTCGGCCCGTCCGAGGAGACGTTGTCGCCGTCCGAGGCCTGGGCGGCGTAGATGTTCCAGTCGTTGGGGTCGTAGCGCTCGGCGATGATGCGCTTCATCTCCACCAGCGCCGACGAGACCAGCGTGCCGCCGGTTTCGCGGGAGCCGAAGAACGTCTCCTCGTCCACCTCGGTCGCCCGGTCGGTGTGGCGGATGAACACGATCTCGACGTGGCGGTAGCGGCGCGTCAGGAAGATGTGCAGCAGGATGTAGAACCTTTTGGCGAGGTCCTTCATGTGCTCGGTCATCGAGCCGGACACGTCCATCAGGCAGAACATCACGGCCTGCGCGATCGGCCGCGGATAGGGCTCGAACCGGCGGAAGCGCAGGTCGAGCGGATCGACATACGGGATGCGCTTGGCCCGCTCGCGCAGCTTCAGCAGCGCCTGCTCCAGTTCCGCGCGCTCGGGGTCACCCTCCGGCAGGGCGTCGAGCTTCGCCTCCAGGGCCGCGACGTCTTCGGGCTTCGGCCGCTTGAGGGCGATCCGCCGGGACATCGAATTGCGGAGGGTGCGGGTGAGTGCGAGGTTCGCGGGCGAGCCGGTGACCGTGTAGCCGGCCCGACGCAGCCCCTCGGTCTCCACCACCGCCAGCCGCCGCTTGGCGAGGTCCGGCAGTTCCAGATCCTCCAGGAAGAGTTCCAGAAACTCCTCGCGGGTCAGCACGAAGCGGAACGCGTCCTCGCTGTTCTCGCCACCGTCCCCACCCTCGCCGGAGCCGCGCCCACCGCCGCCGCCCGGCGGACGCTCGATCGTGTCGCCCTCCACGTAGGTCTTGTTGCCGGGCAGGATGTGGTCCTGCAGGCCGGTGCCGGGCTGGCGGGAGAAGCGCGGCTCGCGCACGCCGTCGGCCGGCACGGTGACCCGGCCATCCTTGCCCAGATCCTTGATGTCCTTTTCGCGGGCGGATTCGCGCACCGCTCGCTGGGCCACGTCCTTGACGCGGCGCAGGAAGCGCTGGCGGTTCGGGAGGCTCTTGCCGCCCGGGTTCAAACGTCGGTCGACGATGTGCATCCGCTGCGAAAACCCTCGTCCGCGTGTGCCGGCCGGGTCTCGACCCTGTCGTACCATGCTGTTGCAGAGGGAATGGATCCCGTCTTGGCAGCAGGGCCGACATCCTCACCGGCCGGTCGTCCGAAACTGTGGCGGCGGAGGGTCGGTGCGGGGTCCGGCCGAACCGGACCCCGTCGTCCCTCAGCCGGCCTGCTTCACCCGCATGTACCATTCCACCAGGCGGCGGACCTGCCGCTCGGTGTAGCCGCGCGCCACCATGCGCTCGACGAACTCACCGTGCTTCTTCTCGGTGTCCCCGTCCTTCTTGGAGCCGAAGGAGATCACCGGAAGCAGTTCCTCCACCTGGGAGAACATCCGCCGCTCGATCACCTCTCGCAGCTTCTCGTAGCTGGTCCAGCTCGGGTTGCGGCCGCCATGCTGGGCCCGGGAGCGCAGGGCGAACTTCACCACCTCGTTGCGAAAATCCTTCGGGTTGGCGATCCCGGCGGGCTTCTCGATCTTGGTCAGCTCCTGGTTCAGGAGCTCCCGGTTCATGAGCTGGCCGGTCTCGGCGTCCTTGAAATCCTGGTCCTCGATCCAGGCATCGGCATAGTCGATATACCGATCGAACAGGTTCTGTCCGTAATCGTGGTACGATTCGAGATAGGCTTTCTGGATCTCGTGACCGATGAACTCCGCGTAGCGTGGGGCCAGCTCGGTCTTGATGAATTCCAGGTACTTCTTTTCGGTCTCCGGCGGCAGCTGCTCGCGCTTGAGCGACTGCTCCAGCACGTACATCAGGTGCACCGGGTCGGCCGAGACCTCGGTGGTGTCGTGATTGAAGGTCGCGGCCAGCACCTTGAAGGCGAAACGGGTGGAGACCCCGTCCATGCCCTCGTCGACGCCGGCCGTGTCCTTGTATTCCTGCATCGAGCGGGCCCGGGGATCGACCTCGCGCAAGCTCTCGCCGTCATAGACCCGCATCTTCGAGAAGGCGTTCGAGTTGGCGTGCTCGCGCAACCGCGACAGCACCGAGAACCGCGCCAGCATCTCCAGCGTGCCGGGCGCGCAGGCCGCGTCCGACAGTTCCGAGCCGGAGATCAGCTTCTCGTAGATCCGCTGCTCCTCGGTGACGCGCAGGCAGTACGGGACCTTGATCACGTAGATCCGGTCGATGAACGCCTCGTTGTTCTTGTTGGTTTTGAAGGTCTGCCACTCGGCCTCGTTCGAGTGAGCCAGGATCACGCCGGTGAAGGGGATCGCGCCGATATTCTCGGTGCCGACGTAATTGCCCTCCTGCGTCGCGGTGAGCAGGGGGTGCAGCATCTTGATCGGCGCCTTGAACATCTCGACGAATTCGAGGATGCCCTGGTTCGCCCGGTTCAGGCCGCCCGAGTAGGAGTAGGCATCGGGATCGGCCTGCGACAGGGTCTCCAGGCGGCGGATGTCGACCTTGCCGACCAGCGAGGAGATGTCCTGGTTGTTCTCGTCGCCCGGCTCGGTCTTGGCGATGGCGATCTGGCGCAGCCGCGACGGCCGGACCTTGATCACCTTGAAACGCGAGATGTCGCCGTTGAACTCGTCGAGGCGCTTGAGCGCCCAGGGGCTCATCAGGCCGGTGAGGCGGCGGCGCGGGATGCCGTAGCGCTTCTGGATCTCCTCGCCCATCGTGTCGGGGTCGAACAGGCCCAGCGGACTCTCGAAGACCGGCGAGACCTCGTCCCCGGCCTTGAGGACGTAGACCGGGTGAACCTCCATCAGGAGCTTCAGCCGCTCGGCGAGCGACGACTTGCCGCCGCCCACGGGTCCGAGCAGGTAGAGGATCTGCTTGCGCTCCTCCAATCCTTGCGCGGCGTGGCGGAAGAACGAGACGATCCGCTCGATCGTCTCTTCCATCCCGTAGAACTCGCGGAAGGCCGGATAGGTCCGGATCGTCCGGTTCATGAAGATCCGGCCGAGGCGCGAATCCTTCGAGGTGTCGACGAATTCGGGCTCGCCGATCGCCGCCAGGATGCGCTCGGCGGCCGAGGCGTACATCAGGGGCTCGTCGCGACAGGCTTCGAGATACTCGGAGAGCGTCATCTCCGTGTCGCGGCGGGCCTCGTAGCCTCGGGCGAAGCTCTGGAAAAGGTCGTTCGTCGCATGCATCGGCATTCGATAACCCTCTCAGACCGTGACAGCTTCATCCTGTCTCGGCTCGGATGCAACCGACAGGCCCGCTTTTGTCGCAGTGCGGCGAGCAAGTCGCCCGGCATGTCGATTGCATGCAACACTCCTCACCTCTGAGGGCGGCGCAAACGAGAGTCTGAGCCGCCTCATGGCGTGTGTCGAGAGCTGAAAAACTGCGCAAAGGCCGCGGATGTTCGCCGCGTCTCACAAATCCGTGCCCTCTTTCTTGGCATCGTCTCCGGATTTGGTGCCGTTTCCACCAACCGTGATTTTCACGGTCTGGGTTTGGACTTGCCCGTCGGAGGCTTTCACCTCGAAGGTCACTTCGTCGGTGCCGGTGAAGCCGGCATTGGGTTGGTAGAACAGGGCCTGGACCGCGGCCTCCTTGTTGGGGCAGCGGTAGCTCGCCGGCGTCTTCAGCTTGCCGACCTTGGTGATCACCGAGCCGTTCTTGGGCGGGCCGGAGATCTTGAACTCGGGCATCGGGCCGGGCGAGCAATCCTTCTTGAGGTTGGGGGCGATCTCAAGTCGCACCGTCTTGCCGGGGGCGACGGTCTTGGATCGGCTCGCCGGACTTTGGGCCAGCGCCGGTCCGGCCAGGGCCAGACTCCCTGCGAGCAGCGCGGCGAGCGGACGAAGGGCGATCATGGCAGCGTCTCTCCGGTGCCGAGGCGGGTGCGATCTCCGGAGACCTTCCGGGTGCCCCTTCCAGCGGTGAGACGCATGTGGGGACGCCCGGCACGGGCGTCGAGAGCCAGGGGACGCCGATGAGCCCCGCTTAATTCTGCAGCACCGCCGCCACGATCCCGGTGACGCGGGCGATCTGCGCGGCATCGAGTTCACCCGCCAGGGCGGCATTGAGGCGAGCTTCGACGCGGGCACGTTCGCCGGCATCGGCGATCGGCGCAGAGGGGATCTCGTCCTCGGCGAGGCGGCAGACGCGGCGGATCGCCTCCGCGGCCGAGAGCAGCTTCTCCCGGTCGGCCGGCCCCATGTCCCAGAGTGGATTGCGCAGGCGGCTGATCACGCGCTTCGCGTCGCGGTACTCCCGGTCGACGCTGGTGGCGGCCTCGATCTGGCTGACGAGGAACATCAGTTCCAGCATCTCCCCGGCCGCCTCCGGACAGGTGCGGACGATCCGCATGATACGGGCCATCAGTTCCTGGCTGGGCGACAGCTTGGATCGGGATGTGGCCATGCGGGCGACAACGCGGGGTCCGGGTGAAAGTTCGCCCGTCCCTTGCAAGGGCTCTGCCGTGCCGCCAGGACCGGGGTGTCAGGCGTCCGGGGGCGTGTGCAGGCGGTCGAGCAGGGCGCGGCAGGCGCGCATCTCCTCCAGGGCCGCCGCCAGGGCCGCGCGCTCCGGATCCGCGAAGGTGCTGGTCTCCGACTCGGCATCCTGGACCAGGGGCTCGGCCGCCACCACATCGCCGCGGCCCACCGCCTGGACGAAGCGGACGCCGTTCTCCTTGAGCACCCGCTGCGCCCCCGCGATGGTGTAGCGCTGCACGTGCAGGAGCTGGCGGATGCCGGCGACGAGCTCGATATCCTGGGGCCGGTAATAGCGCCGCCCGCCCGCGCGCTTGACGGGGCGGATCTGACCGAAGCGGGTCTCCCAGAATCGCAGCACGTGCTGGGGCACGTCGAGCTCCTCGGCGACCTCGCTGATCGTGCGGAACGCGTAGGCGCTCTTCTCGCCGGCTTCGGGGGTGTGCTGGGCGGCGAGGGCTGGCGGCATGGGCGTTTCGTTCGGCGGCGGTCCGACGGATCGGGCGATCTTGCCGGCTCACGGGTCCAAGCTCAAGCCTGTTCGGCGGCGAAGCGGATCACGCCGCTTGTGGCGCCGGCCGCTTCGGTCTAACCGTCCTCCCCTCGCGGGCGCCCCGTGCCGCCCGCCAACCCCCGAAAACCCGGCCGGACGAGAGCCATGGTCGCCCATACCCGCGCCGATTCGGCGTCGAAGCCCCAGGACCCGGCGCTTGCCGGGGCCCGCGTCCTCGTGGTCGAGGCGCGCTACTACGAGGCCCTCGCCGACGAGCTGCTGGCCGGCGCCCGCGCGGCGATCGAGGCGGCCGGCGCGCATGCGACCGTGGTGACGGTGGCGGGCGCCCTGGAGATCCCCGCCACCGTGGCGATCCTGCTCGACGTGGAGGCCTACGATGCCGTGGTGGCTTTGGGCTGCGTCATCCGGGGCGAGACCGGCCATTACGATATCGTGGCCGGCGAGAGCGCCCGGGCGCTGATGGATCTGTCGGTGAATCGCCGGATTCCCCTCGGCAACGGCATCCTCACCGTCGAGACCGAGGCGCAGGCGCTGGCCCGCGCCCGCGTGGCCGAGATGAACAAGGGCGGCGGTGCCGCGGAGGCCGCGCTCGGGGTGCTCGCCCTCAAGCGCGCCGCCGAGGCCGCCCGCCCCCGATGACGGATAGCCAGATGACCGGGACCACCGACACGAAACCGGAGGCGGCCAAGGCGATCAGCCCGCGCACCGGGGCCCGCCTCGCCGTGGTGCAGGCGCTCTACGAGATGGATGTCTCCGGCAAGGGCGTCCTCGACGCGCTCGCCGAGTTCGAGGCGTTCTGGATCGGCCAGGAGGTCGACGGGATCGCGCATCCCCAGGCCGAGACCGCCTTCTTCCGCGACCTGCTGCGCGGCACCGTCGAGGAGCAGCGGGCGATCGACCCGAAGCTCGATCAGGCCCTGGCCCAGGGCTGGCCGCTTCGGCGGATCGAGATCGTGCTCCGGGCGATCCTGCGGGCGGGCGCCTACGAGCTGATGTTCCGGCCGGACGTGCCGGCGGCGGCGGCGATCTCGGAATATGTCGACGTGGCCCACAGCTTCTATCCGGGCGACGAGCCGGGCCTCGTCAACGCGGTTCTGGACCGGGTCGCCCGGGAGGTCCGTCCCGGCGAGGTCGGGCCGGCCAAGGGGTCGAACAAGCCGGGCTCGTCCAAGCCGCTGCCCGCGAAGCCGGCCCCCGGGAAGGCCTGACCCGTGGCCGGGCCGGTCCGCGCCTCCGAGGAGGGGCTGATCGCCCGCTACTTCGCCCCGCTGGCCGGGCCCGGCGCCGACGGGCTCCGGGACGATGCCGCGACCCTCACCCCGTCGCCCGGCCACGACCTCGTCCTCACCACGGACGCGATCGTGGCGGGGGTCCACTACTTCCCGGACGATCCGCCGGCCTCGATCGCCCGCAAGGCGCTCGGCGTGAATCTGTCCGACATCGCCGCCAAGGGGGCGGTGCCGCGCGGTTTTCTATTGACCCTGGCGCTGCCCGACGACTGGACCGAGGAGTGGCTCGCCGGGTTCTCGGCCGGGCTCGGCGCGGCCGCCGCGGAGGCGGGCTGCCCCTTGCTCGGCGGCGACACGGTGCGCTCCGGCGGGCCGGCGCTGATCGGCGTCACGCTGATGGGCGAGGTGCCGGCCGGGACGATTGTCCGCCGCAACACGGCGCGGATCGGCGACCGGATCTGTGTCACCGGCACGATCGGCGACGCGGCGCTCGGCCTGCAGCTGCGCCTCGAACCGGAGGCGCCCTGGGCGGCTGGCCTCGAACCGGCTTTGCGGGCTGTGCTGGCCGACCGCTACCTGCACCCGCGTCCGCGCCTCGCCGCCGCGCAGGCGATCCGCCGCCACGCCACCGCGTCCATGGACGTGTCCGACGGGCTCGCGGGTGACCTCGCCAAGATGCTGGGTACGGGCCGCTCAGCGCGGATCGACCTGCCCGCCGTGCCGCTCTCGGAGGCCGCACGGCGGGCCTGCGCCATGGATCCTGATCTGATCGAGGCGGTGCTGACCGGCGGCGACGATTACGAGATCCTGTGCACGGTGGCGCCGGAGGCGTTCGAGGCTTTTCGGGTCGAGGCAGCGGCGGCCGGGGTGAGGCTGACCGGCCTCGGTCACATCACCGCCGACGAAGGTCCGCCCGACTTCACGCTCGCGGATGGGACGACGCGCGTGTTCGCCGCCGGGGCCTTCAGCCACTTCTGAGTCCGTTTCTCGAAGGCTGGAACGCACCCGCGGCGAGAACACGCGTCCTGAAACCTGCAAAATGATGCAGAATTCTGCGCCGGATACGACGCATGTCCGGAGGCTGCGTCGCGATAAACCGGAACGCGGCGTTTGCGCTCTGCGGCGAAGTTTGGCAATCAAGGTGTTGTTCTGGGAAGGAAAGCCCCGAATCCGAGCACCACGTCCCATGGCCGTTTCCCGACGGTCAAGCTCGACAAACACAAGCCCACGCCAGGCAGGATAATAACAAGGACGGTCGCATGATTCCCTTGCTTCTGATCATCGTGGGCGGGCTCTGCGCCGTCGCCTACGGCATCGTGACGATTCTCGACGTGATGCGGCGCGATGCCGGCACGGAGCGCATGCAGGAGATCGCCGCCGCCATCGCGGAGGGCGCGCAGGCCTATCTCCGGCGGCAATACACGACCATCGGCCTCGTCGGCGTGGTGCTGTTCGTTCTGCTCGCCGTGTTCCTCGGGATCAAGGTCGCCATCGGCTTCCTGATCGGCGCCGTGCTTTCGGGCGCGGCGGGCTTCATCGGCATGAACGTCTCGGTCCGGGCCAACGTGCGCACCGCCCAGGCCGCCTCGACCTCGCTCGGCGGCGGCCTCGACGTGGCGTTCAAGTCGGGCGCGGTGACCGGGATGCTGGTGGCCGGCCTCGCGCTGCTCGGCGTTGCCCTCTACTACCTGTTCCTCACCCGCGGCGCCCATCTCGACCCGTCGAGCCGTGAGGTGATCGACGCGCTGGTGGCGCTCGGCTTCGGCGCCTCGCTGATCTCGATCTTCGCCCGTCTCGGCGGCGGCATCTTCACCAAGGGGGCGGATGTCGGCGGCGACCTCGTCGGCAAGGTCGAGGCCGGCATCCCGGAGGACGATCCGCGCAACCCCGCCACCATCGCCGACAACGTGGGCGACAATGTCGGCGACTGCGCCGGCATGGCGGCCGACCTGTTCGAAACCTACGCGGTGACGGTCGTCGCCACGATGGTGCTGGCCGCGATCTTCTTCTCAGGCCCGACCGGGAGCGGCCGCGACGTCCTCGAGCCGATGATGCTGTACCCGCTGGCCATCGGCTCGGCCTGCATCCTCACCTCGATCGCCGGCACCTACGCGGTGCGGCTCGGTGCCAACCAGTCGATCATGGGTGCGCTCTACAAGGGCCTGGTCACCGCGGGCGTGCTGTCGATCGTGGCGATCGCGGCCGTCAACATGACCCTGCTCGGCGGGTTCGCGACCACCTTCACCACCTCGACCGGCGTCACCTTCACGTCGGGCGGCCTGTTCGGCTGCGCGGTGATCGGGCTCGCCATCACGGCGCTGATCGTGGTGATCACCGAGTATTACACCGGCACCAACTTCCGCCCGGTGAAGTCGATCGCCGATTCCTCGGTCACAGGCCACGGCACCAACGTGATCCAGGGGCTGGCGATCTCGCTCGAATCGACGGCGCTCCCCGCCCTCGTGATCGTGGCCGGCATCATCAGCACCTACGCGCTCGCCGGCCTGTTCGGCATCGCCATCGCGGTCACCGCCATGCTGGCGCTCGCGGGCTTCATCGTGGCGCTCGACGCCTTCGGGCCGGTCACCGACAACGCGGGCGGCATCGCCGAGATGGCCGGCCTGCCCGCGGAGGTCCGGAAGTCGACCGATGCCCTCGATGCGGTCGGCAACACCACCAAGGCGGTCACCAAGGGCTACGCGATCGGCTCGGCGGGCCTCGGCGCGCTGGTTCTGTTTGCCGCCTATACGTCGGACCTGAACTACTTCATCGCCAATGCCAGCCCGACGCAGTACCGCTTCTTCCAGGGCGTCAGCGTCGATTTCTCGCTCTCCAACCCCTACGTAGTGGTGGGCCTGCTCCTCGGCGGCCTGATCCCGTTCCTGTTCGCCGGCATCGCCATGACGGCGGTGGGGCGCGCGGCAGGCGCGGTGGTGGAGGAGGTGCGGCGGCAGTTCCGGGCCAAGCCCGGGATCATGCAGGGCACCGACCGGCCGGATTACGGGCGGGCGGTGGATATGCTCACCCGCGCGGCCATCAAGGAGATGATCGTCCCCTCGCTGCTGCCGGTGCTGTCGCCGGTGGTGCTGTTCTTCGTGATCCAGCTCATCGCGGGCAAGAGCCAAGCCTTCGCCACCGTGGGGGCGAGCCTGCTCGGCGTGATCCTGACCGGGCTCTACGTGGCGATCTCGATGACCTCGGGCGGCGGCGCCTGGGACAACGCCAAGAAGTACATCGAGGACGGGCATCACGGCGGCAAGGGCTCGGACGCCCACAAGGCGGCGGTGACCGGCGACACCGTGGGCGACCCCTACAAGGACACGGCCGGCCCCGCCGTGAACCCGGCGATCAAGATCACCAACATCATCGCCCTGCTATTGCTGGCGGTGCTGGCGCATAGCTGAGGGACGGTGCTGGCTGCGGCGAGCCCCACGGCTGGCCGCGGCTCCTGTCCGAGACGTCGATCTCGCGACGGCCAGAGGTGATGGATCACGATCCGGCTTCGGGACCTTCGAAAATCGCGCTGTGCTCCGTCATTGCCATGTCCTGTGTGTCGGGATCCTGTCATGACCGAGGGAGAGCGCTTCGTCAGCAGTCTGCCTGCGAAGATGAACTTTCACGATCGTAGCAAGCGCCGCTCCTGTGACGCGGCGCGTCGCGGCTCATCTCATCGATGATCCCGGACTGGTGGACAACGGCAGGGCCTTTCTGGAACGGCACGTGCGTCCCGACCCCGCGCAGGCTCAATATTACGAGCTCTGGATGAATCTTCTCCGCCAGGACGTCCGGCAGATCGTTCGGCGGATGCTGGCGAATACCTCGCAGGGGGACCTTCTGCGGGATACCCAGCCGGTCTTCGTGGTGATTCCGCCCGAGGAGCGCTCGCAGAGCCGGAAGACGGCGCAGCGTTGAGGAACCGCACCGCGGATCGCATCGGATGATGCGTCGCGAGAAGCTCGATCACCTCCTGCGGGCGGCCAGCACCGTCACAGGCCACCGGTGCTTCGTGCTCGTCGGGTCGGCCGCCATCCTCATGCGTTGCAAAGACATCCCCGGCGATCTGCTGCTGACCCCCGAGGCGGATCTCTCCGTTCCCGAGGTCCCGAACGCGGAGGATCTGTCGGATGCCATCGGGGCCAATATCGGCCAGGGATCGAGCGTCCACCAACAGTACGGCTGTTATTGCGATGGCGTCTCCGCGGGAACGGCCGTGATGCCCGCCGACTGGCAGGCGCGCGCCGTGGCGTACGAGAGCCCGGGCTGCCCCGGCATCACGGCCATCGTCGCCGATCCCGCGGATATCGCTCTCGCCAAGATGGTGGCTTGGCGGGAGAAGGACAGAGCGTGGCTCACGTCGGGCCTGCGATCCGGCCTCTTCGATCTCGGCCTGATGGCAACCCGTCTGCCGCGCATGCCTGATCGTGTGCCTGAGCGGCGTGAGATGATGCGTCGGCTGGCATGGCTCGCAGCGGACTGTGCGCTGCCCTTCGATCCGTCCGGATAACGTCCGGTTCAGCGGCAGCCCGCCATGTGCGCCTCCGCACGCCGCCGCCGTCCCTGGTGCGCTGCACCTTGGCATCGCCGCGCCGCAGCGCCACCTCGGCGCCGGAATGAACCGGATGCGGCGCGGCCGCACCAGCACGAGGTATCCCATGCCGTCCCTGCTCGACCCGATCCGCATCGGCGCCATCGAGGCGAAGAACCGGATCTTCATGGCCCCGCTCACCCGCGGCCGCGGCACCCGCGAGCACGTGCCGACCCCGATTATGGCCGAGTACTACGCCCAGCGCGCCGGCGCCGGCCTGATCCTCACCGAGGCCACCGGTATCTCCCAGGAGGGCCTCGGCTGGCCCTACGCCCCGGGCATCTGGTCGGACGCGCAGGTCGATGCGTGGCGGCCGATCGTGAAGGCGGTCCACGACAAGGGCGGCAAGATCGTGTGCCAGATCTGGCACATGGGCCGGATGGTCCATCCGGACTTCCTCGCCGGCGCGAAGCCCGTCTCCGCCTCTGCGACCACGGCGCCCGATCAGGCCCACACCTATGAGGGCAAGAAGCCCTACGGCGAGGCCCGGGCCCTGGAACTCGCCGAGATCCCGCGGCTGCTCGCCGATTACGAGCGCGCCACCGCCAACGCCCTGGCCGCCGGCTTCGACGGCGTGCAGATCCACGCGGCGAACGGCTACCTGATCGACGAATTCCTGCGCGACGGCACCAACCACCGCACCGACCCGTACGGCGGTTCGATCGAGAACCGGGTGCGGCTGCTGCGCGAGGTGACTGAGGCGGTGTCCAAGGTCGCAGGGGCCGAGCGCACCGGCGTGCGCCTGTCGCCGAACGGTGCGATCCAGGGCTGCAACGATTCGAACCCCGAGCCGCTGTTCGTGGCCGCCGCCCAGGCGCTGGCCGATCTCGACATCGCCTTCCTGGAGATGCGCGAGCCGGGTCCGGACGGCACCTTCGGCAAGGCCGATCATCCGCCGATCGCCCCGGCGATGCGGCGCGTGTTCCGCAACCCGATGATCCTCAACGCCGACTATGACGGCATCAGCGGCCAGAAGGTACTGGATGCCGGCGAGGCCGACGCGATCGCGTTCGGGCGCACCTTCATCGCCAATCCCGATCTCGTCGAGCGGATCGCCAAGGGCGCGCCCCTCAACAAGGACGAGGCCGCCACGTGGTACAGCCAGGGGCCGAAGGGTTACATCGATTACCCGACCCTTGGGCAAGCCCGCGCCGCGTAGGGCGCCAGCCCAATCGACCGCCGCGCCCCGTATGGGCGCGGTCACACGGGGTTGTGCCTGCGATTGAACCACAGGCGCAACCTTAAGTCTTTACGATGCCGCGTTCTCCGACACCGGACCGGTGTGCACTTCCGCACTGAGCGCCCTAGGCATCGGAACGCAACAGGCCTATGTGACGGCTAGACCATGGATGTGCCGTCCCCTCACGCGCTCGCGGCTTCCCAACCGACCGGCGGCGCCTGGAGCACCGCGGATCGGATCGCGGAACTGCGCGACCTCGCGATCCTCGATACAGAACCCGAGCCGCTCTACGACGATCTCGTCCGGGTCGCCGCCTATGTGTGCCGCGCGCCCGTCGCCCTCGTCAGCCTCGTGGATGCCGAGCGGCAATGGTTCAAGTCGGAGGTCGGGCTCGGCAAGCGCGAGTTGCCGATCACCTGCTCGGTCTGCGCCCACACGATCGAGGCGGGGGCGCTGCTCGTCATCCCCGACCTGACCGCGGATCCCCGGACGGTCGAGAACCCGCTGGTGACCGGGCCCGAGGGCTTCCGTTTCTACGCGGGCGCAGTGATCCGGGGCGGACAGGACATCCCGCTCGGCGCCCTCTGCGTGCTCGACCGGGCGACGCGGCCCGGAGGGCTCGATTCGGAGCAGACCGCCACCCTCGTCGCCCTGGCGCGCCAGATCTCCAGCCTGCTGGAGCACCGCCGGACCCTGGCGCAGGTGGCGAGCCGCGAGGCGGAACTCGCCGCCAGCGAGCGCCGGTTCCGGGTGATGACGTCGGCGATGCCCCAGATGGTCTGGACCACCCGGCCGGACGGGTTCCACGATTACTACAACGACCGCTGGTACGAGTTCACCGGCGTGCCCTACGGCTCCACCGACGGTGAGGGCTGGAACGACGTATTCCATCGCGACGATCAGGAGCGGGCCTGGGCGCGCTGGCGCCACTCGCTGGCCACCGGCGAGCCCTACGAGATCGAGTACCGCCTGCGCCATCGCGACGGCGCGTATCGCTGGACGCTGGGCCGCGCCATGCCGATCCGCGATGCGGAGGGGCGGATCGAGCGCTGGTTCGGCACCTGCACCGACATCGACGACCTGAAGCAGGCCGAGACCGAGGCGCGCAAGCTCGCCGCCATCGTGGAGACCTCGAAGGACTTCATCGGCCTCTGCACCCTCGACGGCGCCATCACCCATCTCAACGAGGCGGCCCTGGCCCTCGTCGGCCTGCCCGACCTCGCCGCCGCCCGCCGGCACCGGATTCCCGACTTCTTCACCGAGGGCAGTCGCCGGATCCTGGAGGAGACCGCGATGCCGGCGATGCGCCGGGACGGGTTCTGGGAGGGCGAATTGGCGTTCCGGCACTTCGTCACGGGCGAGCCGGTGGCGGTGCTCTACAACATCTTCCCGGTGAAGGATCCGACCGGGGCCGAGATCGGCTACGCCACGGTCACCCGCGACCTGCGGGACGCCAAGCGCGCCGAGGAGGCCCGGGACCTGCTGATCCGCGAGCTGTCCCACCGGATCAAGAACATCTTCGCGGTGGTCGGCGGGCTCGCCGCGCTCACTGCCCGGAGCGACCCTGCGGCCCAGCCCTTCGCCAAGGCGTTCCGCGAGCGGCTCGGTGCCCTGGCGCAGGCCCACGAGTACGTCCGGCCGCATTCTCCCGACAGCGCCCCCGCGGTGGCGGGGCAGACCGTGCTGGGCCTGATGCGCCTGATCATGGCGGCCTACGAGGAAGGCGGCCAGGCGCGGGTCGCCATCTCGGGCGACGACGCCGCAATCGGCGAACGCACCGCGACCGCGCTGGCGCTAATCATGCACGAGCAGGCCACCAACGCGATGAAGTATGGCGGCCTCTCCACCAAGGAGGGCGGCGTCTCCCTGAGCGGGCTGCGGCAGGCGGGGCGCTACACCCTGACCTGGCGGGAGGCCGGCGGCCCTCCGGTCACCGGCATCCCGACCCGGAAGGGATTCGGCACGGTTCTGGCCGAGCGCAGCGTCGCAGGCCAGCTCGACGGCGTGCTGGAGCACGATTGGACGCCCGGGGGCCTCCTGATGCGGCTCAGCGTGCCGATCGAGAACCTCCGGGCCTGAGATGATCCGCCAGAATGAGGCCGCCGGGCTGCGCCTCGTCGTGCTCGACTTCGACGGGACCCTGGCCGACAGCTTCGACTGGTTCTGCGCGGTGATGAACGGCGTCGCCGCGCGCTACCGCTTCCGGAAGGTCGAGGCGCACGAGGTCGAAGGCTTGCGCCTCCAGGGTGCCCGCGCGATCGTGGCCCATCTCGGCATCCCGCGCTGGAAGCTGCCGCTGATCGCCCGCCATATGCACCGGCTCGCGGCCCGCGACGCGGCGCAGATCGCGCTGTTTCCGGGCATACCCCAGATGCTGGCCGGCCTCGCGCAGGCCGGCGTGCCGATGGCGATCCTGTCGTCGAATCGCGCCGACACGGTTCGGAGGGTGCTTGGGCCGGACAATGCCGCCCGCATCGACGCCTATGCCTGCGGGGCTTCGCTGTTCGGCAAGGCGCGGCGCCTGCGCAAGCTCCTCGCGCGCCGGGGCGTGACGCCGGCCCGGGCCCTGTGCATCGGCGACGAGATCCGCGATCTGGAGGCGGCGCGCGCCCTCGGCTGCCCGTTCGGCGCGGTGGCGTGGGGCTATACGGACCCCAAGGCGCTGGCCGCGCAGGAGCCGGACTACCTGTTCTCCAATCCCGGAGAGATCGCCCGCCTGCTGGCGGGCGCCCCGGCTCACATGCCGCGGTTGGCGCCCGGCACGACGCTGGCGCCGCTGCCGCTGCCGAACGGCTCGTAGCGGGTCAGGCCGCGGAACAGCTGGCTGAGGAAGGCCCGGTCGGCGCCGCTCGTCGGCGTGGTGCGCTCGATGAAGTCGAACACCCGCCCGTCCTGCAGGCCGTAGAGCGCCACGCGCTCGACCTTGAAGGCGGGGGTGAAGTAGACGGCCGTGACCTTCTGGTCCTCCACCTGCTCGCCCATGAACATGATCGTGCGGCGGGTGTTCTGGGAGATGTAGTACCAGGACTTGTTGCCCACGGTGGAGACCGTGGAGGGCGTGCCGAGGATCTGCAGCACCTGCTCGGGGCTCATGCCGGGCTTGATCGTAGCGAGCGCCGCCTGATCGACTTGATAGCCGTGGCGCAGCTCCTCGCCGATGCAGCCGGACAGGCCGGCGCCCGCGAGGCCGAGCAGGGCAAGGCGCGCGAAGGACTGGACGAGACGGCGCCGCATCGGGCCCCCAGGAAGCGTGTGGACGGACAGGGCGCAACCGATGCCGCCGGTTCGGAATTCCGGCGACGCTTGCGCCCTGGGCGTGGGTTGCCGTACCGCGGGGTTATGGCTTTGACAAGGCAAGCTTGGCCACACTTCGCAAGGGCGTGGCATCGATGATCGGTCGGCTGTTCCGGCAGGCAAATGCGCGGCGGCAGGCCGTCGAGGGCCTGCATGTGGCGCTCAGCATGGCGGCCCGCCGCCCCGGCCTTTATACCGGCCTCGACGTGCCCGACACCGTCGAGGGCCGGTTCGAGGCCCTGTGCCTGCACGCCATCCTGGTCCTGCGCCGGCTGAACCGCCTGCCGGCCCCGGCCGCCGAGGTGGCGCAGGATCTCGTGAATTCCGTCTTCACCCAGCTCGACGCGTCCCTGCGCGAGCTGGGTGTCGGCGACATGGGCGTGGGGAAGCGGATGAAGAAGCTCGGTGCCGCCTTCTACGGCCGGGCCACGGGCTACGACGCGGCCCTGGACGCGGGCGACACGGGGGCGCTGCGCGCGGTGCTCGTCCGCAATGTGCTCGGCGGGGCGGGGGACGGGGTGGGGCTCGCCGCCTACGTGCAGGCCGCCGACGCGGCGCTCGCCGGCGCGGATCTCGATCTGCTGCTTGGCGCCGGGCCGCCCTTTCCGGAGCCGGACGGCTTCGCGTCGGACAGAGAAGCAGAAGGAGCCATCGCATGAGCCAGGACAGGCGCCGGGAGAACCCGAACGACAGCTTTCCGCTCGCGCGCTGGGTCAATGTCGAGCGCCTGCCCCAGGGGCGGGGTGCCGTCACCGTCGAGGCGAGCCCGGCCGAGTGCGCGGCGCTGGCCGTCGATTTCAAGATTCCCGGAATCCGCGACCTGGTCGGGCGCTTCGAGATCTCGGGCTCCACCAGCCGCCTGACCGTGACCGGCACCGTCGACGCCCTGGTGACGCAGGTCTGCACCGTGAGCCTCGAGCCGTTCGAGGCGCCGGTCCACGAGCCGGTGGAGGTGGTGTTCACCGACACCGACCAGCTCGCCGGCACCGACGCCGAGGAGGCCGACATCCCCGATCCGCTGGTCGGCGGGCGTATCGATTTCGGCGCGCTCACCGCCGAGTTCCTGGCGCTGGGGCTCGATCCCTATCCGCGCAAGCCCGGCCTCAGCTTCGAGCCGGTGGTGGTTGGGGAGGATGCGGGTCCGCTCGCCGGCTTGCGCAAGCTCCGCGACGGCGAGGGTTGAGGGTCGACACCTCCGGGTCGCAGTCCGCTGACGCTGGGCGGGCGGGAAGGGGCGCCGCGATGTGGTCGCCCCGCCGCCCCTACCGCCTTAGCGCGCTGATCTCGATCACGAATTTCCGTCGCAGGGCCCGCGAGAAGTCGCCATAGCCCGCCGCAGCCAGCAGGAACGCGCCCGGTCCGCCGATGACGTGGGCGCGGTACCATTGCTCCAGGCTCGTGCGCTCCTGCGGCAGCGGGGTCGCCCGCAACCCGTAGCCCGGGGCGCGGTAGGCGCCGGCCCCGACCACGTCGTTCTCGCCCGGAACCAGGATCGGCAGGCCGTTGATCGTCGCGCCGGTGGCGAGCAGCGCCTCCTGAGCATCGCTCAGGCTGTCGGCGTCGGTGCAGTTGTCGATGCCGTCGCCCGAGACGTCGATCACCACGCGCTCGGCCGGCATCGGCAGCGCCGGCAGCACCCCTGCGGTGACCGTGCGGAACATCTGGCCGAGGCAGGTGAACTCGCCCGCCTGCCGGGGCGTGGCGCGCACCAGCGCGGCGGTGGCGGTGGCGTCGGCCCGGCTGGCGATCCGCCGCCAGCCGACCGCGAGGTTCGCCCGGTCCGCCCAGGTGACCATGGCGAACAGGATGCCGCCTGGGTTGCCCGTGATGGCGCCGACGACAGAGGGATCCTCCAGGGCCTCGGCGATGCCCTCCATCTGCAACCGGAACCGGGTGTCGTCGACGGATTGCGAGACATCGACGGAGACCACCAGCGCGGTGGCGACGCCGTCGGCCGCGACGGCGGGGCTCAGGCCGAAGATCAGGGCGGCCGCCCGCAGCGCGCCGCGGCACAGCCATCCCGAACCCGTCCGCATGCTCGGCATGGGTATCCCCGGACCTCACGCGGCCGGAGGGCCCCGCGGGATCGTTAGGGCATGTTTCCAGGCTCGGTAAAACCGGCCTTTCGGGGGAGGCGGGAGGCATCTGAAGCCTCCCGGACCGGGAAGGAACCGGCTCCGGCGGCGCTTGCGCTCATCTCGGAGAGGATCTTCCAGCGATATCCCACGCGCGGGATAACCGGGGCGGACAAGCCGCCCCGCGTTGCAGCCTCAGGCTGCGGCGGCCGCGAGGGCGTGGCGGTGGCCGTTCAAGCCAGCGCAGAGATCGTCGATCTCCGTGAGGTTCAGGGCATCACCGGTCTGGCCGGCGATGGTGTCGATCAGGTGGTCCTGGCGTGGGTCGAAGGGATGTCCCTGCATCCGGTAGAATTGATAATAGCGCAAAGCCGCCAGGACGGTGTCACGCTCGCGGTCGGTTACGGTGAAGTGCTGCATGGGTCGTAGCTTCCCCTATGGCTTCAACGAACGCTCGGGAGGGCCGCGACGCCGAGCCCGAGCTTGGCCGTTGTAACCGGTCGGCAACTATCCGAACAGTTCTTGACAGCTCGCAACGAAGTGATTCGCGAAAATTAGGATCATGATCCTCGACAACCGCAATGCTTTTTACGCCGAAATACACAGGCATTTCAGTGCGTTGCCGGCTTAGGTACGGTCACAGACCCAGATCGGCGAGATAGCGCGGCAGCGCCTCGCTGGCCGGCCCGTACCGCGCCGTGTCGAACGCGTCGGCGTTGTCGGAGGGTTCGAGGTTGATCTCGCAGGTCGGAATTCCGAGCGCCCGGGCCTGCCGCACGTAGCCGGCCGCCGGGTAGACCGCCCCCGACGTACCCGCCGCTACGAACAGATCGGCCTCCGCCAGCGCCGCCTCGATCGCGTCGAGGTGCATCGGCATCTCGCCGAACCAGACCACGTCCGGCCGCATCCGGCCCGCGACGCCGCAGGCCGGACAGGCGTCCGTACGGCTGAGGTCGACGCGCCAGGGCGTGACCGTTCCGCAGGCGCAGCAGCGGGCCTTGAGCAATTCGCCGTGCATGTGGGTGACCGCTTGGGAACCCGCCCGCTCGTGCAGGTCATCGACGTTCTGGGTGCACAGGAACAGCCGCCCGCCCCGCGCGGCGAGCCGGGCTTCGGCCTGCGCCAGGGCGATATGCGCGGCATTCGGCTCGGCCGCGATCACGCCCCGGCGGCGATGGTCGTAGAAGTCGAGCACCGTGTCGGGGTCGGCCGCATAGGCCTCCGGGGTGGCGAGCTTCATGGGATCGAACCGCGCCCAGATCCCGCCGCGGTCCCGGAACGTGCCGAGCCCGCTTTCGGCCGAGACGCCGGCGCCGGTCAGCACGAAGATCTTTTCGGGATGCCGCGTCATGCCTGTGCCCCGGATGGCCGAAAATGTCCGCTCGTTGGCCACGCGGTTGCTTTCGCGCCCAGGCCGAGGGACGGATGCTGGTCCTGCACCCACCCTTGCGGAGGCAGGACATGTCCGATGTTGCGCTGCTGGTCATCGATGTCCAGGAATCCTTCCGGCACAGGCCGTTCTGGACCGACGCCGAACTCCCGCACTTCACGGAGCGTCAGCAGGCGCTCATCGACGGCGCCGTGGCGCGCGGCATCCCGGTGCTGCAGGTGTTCCACCTCGCCGACACGGGTCCGTTCTCCCTGGAATCGGGCCATGTCCGCACCCTCGCTCCCATCGTGATCGCGCCCGCGGCCGTGTTCCACAAGCGCCGGCACAGCGCCCTGGTCGATAGCGGCCTCGCGGGCTGGCTGACGCAGCACGGCATCCGCCGCCTGATCGTGTCGGGGATCCGGACCGAGCAATGCTGCGAGACCACCACGCGCCACGCCTCCGACAGAGGCTGGCAGGTGGATTTCGTCACCGAGGCGACCCTGACCTTCGCCATGACCCATCCGGATGGCCGCCGCTTCGAGGCCGGCGACATCAAGGCCCGGACCGAGCTGGTCCTGACCGAACGCTTCGCCCGCATCGCCACGGTGGAGCAGGCGCTGGCCGGCCGGGCGCTGGCCGCCGCCGCATGACCGGGCCGGGGCGCCGCATCCCGGTCCTTGTGGTGCTGCCGCCCCGGGCCCTGCTGCTCGATCTCGCCGGCCCGATGGAGGTGCTGCGGATCGCCGGGGCGGTCCAGGACCGGATCGCCTTCGATCTCCGCTACGCGGCTCCGCAGGGATCGACCCGCAGCTCGATCGGGCTCGATCTCGGCGGCGCCGGCCCGTTGCCGTCGGACATCGCGCCCGGGACGGTGGTGCTCCTGCCCGGCGCGACCGAGCACCCGCTCGGCCCCGAGCGGGACCAGGCCGCGGAGGCCGCCGCGGAGGCGCAGATCGTGGCGTGGCTGCGCACGGCGATCCGTCCGGGCCACACGGTCGTGACGGTCTGCGAGGGCGCGTTGCTGGCAGCGCGGGCCGGCCTGCTCGACGGCTACGCCTGCACCACCCATCACGGCAGCTGCGCCCGCCTCGCCGCGGTGGCGCCACGGGCAAACGTGCTGGAGAACCGGCTGTTCGTGCAGGACCATGACCGGTTCAGCAGCGCCGGCGTCACCGCCGGCATCGATTTGATGCTGCATCTCGTGGCCGAATGGGCCGGCCCGGCGACGGCGGTCGCGGTGGCCCGCACGCTGGTCGTCTACATGCGCCGCGGCCCGGACGATCCGCAGCTCTCCCCCTGGTTGGAGGGCCGCAGCCACCTGCACCCGGTGGTCCATCGCGCGCAGGACGCGATCGCGGCCGACCCGGTGCGGGACTGGTCACCCGCCATGCTCGGCACGTTGGTCGGGGCGAGCCCGCGCAACCTCGCGCGGCTGTTCCGGCTCCACGCCGGGATGACCGTGACGGAGGCGGTCAACCGCGCCCGGATCGCGCGGGCCGGGGACCTGATCGCGCAGACCGATCTCGGCCTCGAACAGGTCGCCGAACGGGCGGGCTTCGCCTCGGCCCGTCACATGCGGCGGGTGTGGGCGCAGTTCCACGCGACAGCGCCGTCGATGCTCCGCGCCAAAGTCCCGGATCCGAAAGGGCGTGCCCTTTCGCGGGTTCAGGGCGGAGCCCTGATGGGCTCGGGCAAAGCCCGATAACGGGGCTCCGCCCCGCTTCCCCGCCAAAGGGCTGAGCCCTTTGGAAACCCATGACGGGGAGACGCTGGACCCAGACGATTGGCTGTGACCTCCTCCCACCGCAACGGCTTCCGCCCGAATCGGCGCGGACCATGCATCGCCCCGTGGCGTGGAGGAGCGACCGGCATGCCCGAATACGATCTGGCGATCCGCGGCGGCACCGTCGTCACGGCGAGCGACACGGTCCGGGCCGATATCGGCGTGCGCGGCGGCCGCATCGTCGCGGTGGCCGAGGGCATCGCGGATGCCGCCCGGGTGATCGACGCCTCCGGCCTGCTGGTCCTGCCCGGTGGCATCGACAGCCACGTCCACATCGCCCAGGAGTCCGGTCCCGGCATCGTCATGGCGGACGACTTCGCCAGCGCCACCCGGGCGGCGGCGGCCGGCGGCAACACCTGCGTGATGCCCTTCGCGCTCCAGCCCCGGGGCGCGTCGCTGCGCGAGACGGTCGATGCCTACCGGGCCAAGGCCGAGGGCCAGTGCCACGTCGACGTGGCGATCCACATGATCATCTCGGACCCGACGGAAGCCGTGCTCGGCCAGGAGCTGCCGGCTTTGGTCGCCGACGGCTACACCTCGTTCAAGGTCTTCATGACCTACGACGACCTCGTCCTGAACGACCGTCAACTCCTGGACGTGTTCCACGTGGCCCGGCGGCAGGGCGCCCGGGTGATGGTCCACGCCGAGGGCTACGACGCGATCCGCTATCTCAGCGAAAAGTTGGAGCGGGCGGGCGAGACCAGGCCCTACGGCCACGCCCTGTCGCGCCCCGAGGTGGTCGAGCGCGAGGCGGCCCACCGGGCGATCAGCCACGCCGAGCTGATCGACCTGCCGATCGTGATCGTCCACGTCTCGGGCCGCGAGACGACCGAGCAGATCGCCTGGGCGCAGGCGCGGGGTCTGAAGATCCGGGCCGAGACCTGCCCGCAATACCTGACCCTCACGGCCGAGGACATGAAGGGGCTCGGTCATGACGACCCCATGGCGGGCTCGAAATACGTCTGCTCGCCGCCGACGCGGGACGTCGAGAGCCAGGAGGCGGTGTGGTCGGGGATCCGGCGCGGGGTCTTCGACGTGGTCTCGTCCGACCATTGCCCGTTCCGCTACGACGACCCGCAGGGCAAGCTGAACCCGCGCGGGAAGACCTCCTTCCGCTGGATCCCGAACGGCATCCCCGGCATTCAGACGCGGCTGCCGGTTTTCTTCTCGGAGGGCGTGTCGAAGGGGCGGATCAGCCTGAACCAGTTCGCCGCGCTGACCGCCACGAACCACGCCAAGCTGTACGGGCTCTACCCGCGCAAGGGCTCGATCGCCCCGGGCTTCGACGCCGACCTGACCCTGTGGGACCCCAACAGGCGCGAGACCATTCGCCAGGAGATCCTCCACCACGGCTCCGACTACACGCCCTGGGAGGGTTTTGCGGTGACTGGCTGGCCGGTCATGACCATCGCGGGCGGTACGGTGATCGCCGAGGACGGCAAGGTTCTCTCCGTGCCGGGCCGCGGGCGGGTGCTCGACCGGGCGGTCGATCCGGCCGAACGCCGGGACGCCTGACGGCCGCGCTGGCCCGCCGCTTGCCTGCAATCTCCGGGGGGGAGAACCGCATGGACGTCGAGCTGATCGGCCTGACCAAGCGCTACGGCGCGGCCATTGCGGTCGATGGTATCGACCTCAAGGTGCCGTCCGGCGCCTATTGCTGCCTGCTCGGGCCCTCGGGCTGCGGCAAGACCACGACGCTCCGGATGATCGGCGGCCACGAGCGGGCCAGCGCGGGCGACGTGGTGATCGGCCCGAAGGCCGTCGGCGATGCGCCCCCGGTGGAGCGCGGCACCGCCATGATGTTCCAGAGCTACGCGCTGTTCCCGCATCTCGACGCGCGCGACAACGTCGCCTTCAGCCTGAAGATGCGCGGGATCGGCAAGGCGGAGCGCCGCGCCAAGGCGATGGCGATGCTCGATCTCGTGCAGATGAGCCACCTCGCCGGGCGCCTGCCGGCCCAGCTGTCCGGCGGCCAGCAGCAGCGCGTGGCGCTGGCCCGCGCCCTCGTCACCGGCCCGAAGGTGCTCCTGCTCGACGAGCCGCTCTCGGCCCTCGACCCGTTCCTGCGGGTGCGGATGCGGGTCGAGCTGAAGCGGATCCAGACCGAGCTCGGCCTCACCTTCATCCACGTCACCCACAGCCAGGAGGAGGCGATGGCGCTGTCCGACCTCGTGGTGGTGATGAATGCCGGACGGATCGAGCAGGCCGCCGACCCGCGCACCGTGTTCGAGCGCCCGGCCACCGCCTTCGTGGCCCGGTTCATCGGCGGCCACAACGTCATCCGGCTGCCCGAGGGCCTCGTCGCCGTGCGGGCCGACCGGATGCGGCTCGGCGCCGAGGCCGGACCCGCCGCCCTGCCGGCCCGGGTGGTGGCGGTCGAGTACCAGGGCACCAGCGTCCATGTCGGCCTCGACGCCGAGGGGCTGGAGCGCGCGCCTGAGAGCCCCGCCGCCCTCACGGCGATCCTCAGCGACGCGGATTTCGCCGTCCGCCCGCTCTGCCTGGGCGAAACGATCCCGGTCGGCTGGGACGCTTCCGCCGCCCACCGCCTCGACGCGTAACCGTACGGAGACGACGATGGACCTTTCCCCCAGCCGCCGCACGCTCCTGAAGGGCGCCGCCGCTTTGGCCGCCACGCCGGTGACCGGCTTCCCGGCCGTGCACGCCGCCGAGCCCGTGACCCTGCGCTACCTCGGCACCGCGGTGAACCAGTCCGCCGATATCGCCAGGAAGGTGAAGGAGGATCTCGGCATCACCCTCGAGTACATACCGGTGGTGACCGACGAGGTGACCAAGCGCGCGGTCACCCAGCCGAACTCCTTCGACCTGATCGACACCGAGTATTTCAGCCTCAAGAAGATCCTGCCCTCCGGCAACCTGCAGGGCATGGACGCCAGGCGGATCAAGCTCGCCGACAAGATCTCTTCCATTTTTACCAAGGGCGAGGTGGCGGGCAAAAAGATCGGCGACCAGGGCACGGCGCCCAGGAAGGTCTTCTACCTGGAGGGCGTCGACTCCAAAAAATTTGCCGGCGAACAGACGGAATGGATCTCCCTGATCCCGACCGTCTACAACGCCGACACGCTGGGCATCCGGCCGGACCTGATCAAGGTGCCGGTCACGAGCTGGAAGGAGCTCCTGAACCCGGCCTTCAAGGGCAAGGCCTCGATCCTCAACATCCCGTCGATCGGCATCATGGACGCCGCCATGGTGGTGGAGGCGACCGGCGACTACACCTACGGCGACAAGGGCAACATGACGAAGCCCGAGATCGACCGGACCATCAAGGTGCTGATCGAGGCCAAGCGCGCCGGCCAGTTCCGGGCCTTCTGGCAGGACTTCAACGAATCCGTGAACCTGATGGCCTCGGGCGAGACGGTGATCCAGTCGATGTGGTCGCCCGCCGTCACCAAGGTGCGGGCGCAGGGTGTGCCCTGCACCTACCAGCCGCTCAAGGAGGGCTACCGGGCCTGGGCCTCGGGCTTCGGCATCCCCAAGACCCTGAGCGGCAAGAAGCTCGACGCGGCCTACGACTTCATCAACTGGTTCCTGTCGGGCTGGGCCGGGGCCTATCTCAACCGGCAGGGCTACTACTCGGCGGTGCTGGAGACCGCGCAGGCGAACATGCAGCCCTACGAGTGGGCCTTCTGGATGGAGGGGAAGCCCGCCGAGAAGGACATTCTGGGCCCCGACGGCACCCTGATCGAGAAGGCCGGCGCCACCCGCGACGGCGGCTCCTTCGACGCGCGGATGGGCGCGGTCGCCTGCTGGAACGCCGTGATGGACGAGAACACCTACATGGTCCGCAAGTGGAACGAGTTCATCGCGGCGTGAGCGGTCTCTACTTCTTCCCCTCCCGCCCCCGCAGTGGGGGGAGGGAGGGTGCGTGTCAGGGCCGGACAGCATGACCGATCTCGCTCTGCCCACCGCCGCATCTGCTGAGCGGACCGCCGCGCCCGCCGTCGCGCACCGCCCGCGCCGCAGCCTCGCCTATCTTCAGGCCGCCCCGCTGGCCCTGGTCTTCCTCGTCTTCCTCGTGATCCCGCTGGTGCTCACCGGGATCGTCTCGCTCTGGGAGTACAACGAGTACGAGATCATTCCGGCGCTGACCCTGCAGAACTACGTCGACGTGTTCGACGGCTGCCTGTCGGCCGACCTCTGCACGACTTTGCGCACCTATCTCTCGACGGTGAAGTTCGTTGCCCTGACCCTGGCGATCACCCTGCCGCTCGGCTTCGCCATCGCCTACTTCCTGGCCTTCCACATCCGCTCCGGCACGGTGCGGATGGGCCTGTTCCTGCTCTGCACGATCCCGTTCTGGACCTCGAACGTGATCCGCATGATCTCGTGGATCCCGCTGCTCGGCCGCAACGGCCTCATCAACGACACGCTCCGAGCGCTCGGGCTGATCCGGCAGCCGATCGACGGCCTGCTCTACTCGGATTTCGCGGTGGTGCTGGCCTTCGTGCACCTCGACACGGTGTTCATGATCGTGCCGATCTTCAACAGCCTCGCGCGGATCGACCGGCGGCTGATCGAGGCGGCGCGCGACGGCGGCGCGTCCGGCGCGCAGATCCTCTGGAACGTGATCCTGCCGCTCGCCAAGCCCGGCATCGCCATCGGGACGATCTTCGTGACCACCCTGGTGATGGGCGACTTCGTCACGGTCGGCGTCATGGGCGGCCAGCAGATCGCCAGCGTCGGCAAGGTGATCCAGGTGCAGATGGCCTACCTGCAATTCCCGGCCGCCGCCGCCAACGCCATGGTGCTGCTCGCCGCCGTGCTGCTGATGATCCTGGGGCTCACCCGGATGATCGATCTCCGGCGGGAGCTGTAAGCGATGGACCAGCCCCGCGGCCGCGCCTTCTATCTGCTGGCGGCGGTCTTCGCCCTCTACGTCCTGTTCCTCTACGGGCCGACGCTGACCATCCTGGCGCTCAGCTTCCAGGGCCCGTCCGGCGGCCTGACCTTCCCGATGAACGGGGTCTCGACCCACTGGTTCGCCAAGCTGTGGGAGGGGGTCGGCGTGGTCGACATCTGGGCGGCGCTGCGGCGCTCCCTGGCGCTCGGCCTCGTGGTGATGGCGCTCACCGTCGGGATCGCCTTCTATGCCGGGCTCGCCTTCCGGAAGGGGTTCTGGGGGTCGGGCCTCGTCTTCGCCCTGGCGGTTTCGAGCCTGATCGTGCCGTCCATCGTGGTCTCCCTCGGGATCGGGCTGGAGTTCCGGCTCCTCGACGACGCCATCAAGGCGCTGGCCGCCGCCACCGGCTGGGGATTCCTGCAGGACCACGGCACCCTGATGGGCCTCTACAGCTCGGCGCTGGGCGCGCATCTCACCTGGACGCTGCCCTTCGGCCTGCTGATCATGTTCGCGGTGTTCAACCGGTTCGACCCGGCCTACGAGGAGGCCGCCCGCGACCTCGGCGCCAGCGGCCCGCAGACGCTGCGCCACGTGGTGGTGCCGATCCTCGCGCCGGCCCTCGTCGGCGTCGCGCTGTTCGGCTTCACCCTGTCGTTCGACGAACTGGCCCGGACCAGCCAGGCGATCGGCGGCCGCAACACCTTGCCGCTGGAATTGCAGGGCCTGACCACCACGGTGACGACGCCGGAGATCTACGCGCTCGGCACGGTGACCACGGCGGTGTCGGCGCTGGTGATCGGGACGGCACTCGGTTTGACCCTGTGGCTGCAGAAGCGCCGGGCGCGGCGGGCGCTGGCGGGACGGACTTAAAGCGGTACATCCTGGGCTGACAGATCACGACCTGCATAGAGCACGCGCAGGATCACCACTGCCGTATCGCTCACGGTAAGCGCCACCAGAACGCGACGCTCAAGCGCGATCGTCCGCAGGCCTGGCACCAAGTCATCGCGCGGCATGGTCCTCTCGGGCAAATCGGCCAAGCTCGCGCACAACTGATCGATGCGATCGAGATAGGCCCCAGCTCGCTCGGGGCCGGACTGTCGCTCGATGTAACGGTAGAGGTTGAATAGATCCGTGCGTGCCAGCGGATGGAAGCGGACGCTACGCACCTTGCTTCGCCGCTTTTACACGCTCGGCATGATGGGCGCGCAAATCCGCGAAGACCTGTTCAGCCGGAATAGTCGGACGCGGATCATCCAATGCCTCTTGGACGCGCTGCCGCAGGACGGCGTCGAGTGCAGCCTCCTCTCGGTCGAGGGCTCGGAGACCGGCGCGGATAACTTCGCTTACGCTGGCGTAGCCGCCGGATTGAATACGCGCATCGACCCGCTCCTGTAGATCGCCGAGGGTGACGGTGATGGGCTTGCTGGCGCGCATGGCTCTCTCGTCCTCTCGCTCAAGGCTGTGTATGACTATGTCATACACCTGGGTCTGTGATCCAGTGTGTGTCGTGCATTCAGAAGGGACGCATGCGATCGGTGCGGCGATCTTGAGAAAGACTGGATTTGCGAGACGCCCACGACACCGTCGATCGCCTCGCGAGCGGCGAGCGGATCTCCGTGACCCTGCACCTGACGCCGAGTGGCAACTCGCCTTTCGCCCTGAGCCAATTCGGTGTGGCCGCGTCGGCGCTTCAGCTGGCCGAGGCATCGACGATCCCCGGCGATGTCCTGGGCGCGATCGATGCGTGGCGCCTGTCGAGGCCGGAGCGGCCAAGCCGGGAGGAAGCCATCGACATAATCCTCTGGAGAGGGCTCGCAGCCGCATGGCGGCGCCACCCGAACGTTGCCAATCCACCCCCATCGGTGTAAGCGCACCCCGCGCCCCCGAGACACCCTTGGAGGCAGGGGCGCGCCGGGAAGGTCGGGAGCCGTCCACATCGGGCGGCTTTTTCGCGTTCCGGCTCCAGCCATCAGAAGGATCACGCCATGAGCGCTGTGAAGACGCTTGAGGCCGTGGCACGCGACCGGGTCGGCAAGGGGGCCGCCCGGGCCGTTCGTCGCCAGGGCCAAGTTCCCGCCGTCATCTACGGGGGCGGCCAGCCGCCGCAATCCATCGCGGTCGACCTCATCCGCACCCGCACCCTGATCTACGCCGGCGGCTTCAAGACCACGCTGTTCGAGATCAACGCCGGCGGCAAGAAGATCCGTGCGATCCCGCGCGACTTCCAGCTCGACCCGGTGAGCGGCGTGCCGCTGCACGTCGACTTCCTGCGCGTCGTCTTGGGCCAGACCGTCACGGTCGAGGTGCCGGTGCACTTCGTCAACGAGGACGAGGCCCCCGGCATCAAGAAGCTCGGCGGCACCCTCAACATCGTGGCCCACACCCTGAGCCTCGACGTCGCCCCCGATCAGATCCCCGATGCGATCGAGGTCGACCTGACGGGCCGCGCCATCGGCGACGTGATCCACGTCTCCGACATCAAGATCCCGGCCGGCACCTACACCGGCGAGCAGACCGACCCGGTCGCCAACATCGTGCCGCCGACCGTGCTGGGCGCCGAGGTGGAGGCCGAGGAGGCCGCCATCGCCGAGGCACAGTCGAACGAGGCTGCCGAGGAGAAGGCCGAGGCCGAGGCCGAAGCCGCCGAGGACGAGAAGAAGGACGGCGAGGAGGCCTGAGCCCCGTCGCATCGCTCCGCACGATCGAGAGCCCCGGCCCCGCCGGGGCTCTCTTCGTTTCGGGGCCAGGATCTCAGGGATAGAGCCGCGCGCGGCTCCAGCCGTCACCCGCCCGGGTGAAGCGAACCCGGTCGTGCAGGCGGTAATCGCCGTTCTGCCAGAACTCGATGCTCGTCGGCGCGATGCGGAAGCCGGTCCAGTGCTCCGGCCGGGGGATCGGCCCGTCCCCGTAGCGCTCGGCGAGTTCTGCCACCGCACCCATCAGCGTGGCCCGGTCGGCGAGCGGGCGGGATTGCTGGCTGGCGATCGCGCCGAGGCGGCTCTCCGGGTGGCGGCTTGCGAAATAGGCATCCGCCTCCTCCGGGCTCACCTTGGAGACCTGGCCCCGGGCGCGCACCTGCCGCCGCAGGCTCTTCCAGTGCAGCACGAGCGCCGCCTGTGGATTCTGGGCGAGCTCCTCGCCCTTGGCCGATTGGGCGTTGGTGTAGAAAACGAAGCCGCGCGCGTCAAAACCCTTCAGAAGCACCACGCGGACATCGGGCAGCCCGTCGGCCCCGGCGGTGGCGAGCGCCATCGCGTTCGGATCCTCGGGCTCTGCGGCCTCGGCCTTCCTCATCCAGGCGGCAAACAGCGCGACGGGGTCGTCGCTCTGCGTGAAGTCCGCAGCTTGCGGGTCATCGGTCCTTAACTGATCCACGCCAAGACTCCTGCCTGCCGCGTCCTGGGGCCTGAGGGGGCACCGACATCGGCATGTTCGGTCGAGCGGAAAGCCCGTCGTGAGTCAGGTGTAATGCGGCGATGCGTGTGTAAAGGGTCACGGCGGCGGTCACGCTTCGGCGCGGCTGCACTGTCGCTGTCGATGATGCTGGTCCTGTGCGGCTGCAGCCAGCCGCTGCTGGTCTTTCGCGGGGAGACCGAGGCGCCGCCGATCGTCGCGGAGCCCACCGTCACCGGGAGCATCGAGAAGCGGCCGCTGAGCTTCGGCAAGGACCTTGCCGAGGAGGACTGGCGGCGGGCCCGGGCCGCCCTGACCGTCGCGCTGGATCCGCAGGGCAACGGGCGCCCGGTGAAGTGGGACAACCCCGAGACGGGCCTGCACGGCACGGTCAATCCCACCGGCTTGCCTTACGTGGCGGATGACCTGATCTGCCGCAACTTCCTGGCATCGGTGGTCGGGCCACAGCGCAACCGCTTCGTACGCGGCACCGGGTGCAAACCCTCAGGGGGTGCCTGGACGCTCACGCGCGTTCGGACCGCGACGGAATCCGAACGCTCCTGATCCCCACCGGCCCCGGAGCGGGGCCGGCAACAAACCGACTCAGTAGGGATGGCCGTAATAGGGCCGCATGCGCAGCCGCGGCTGCGCGGCCGGCGGGGCGACGTAGCGGGCGGCGGCCTCCGGATCATAGGTCCGGATGTAGGGATCGAGGGCCGGGTCGCGGTAATTCCCGTTGTTCACGCCCGCCGAGCGGTCGTTGCCGCTGAGCGCTGCATAGGGCGAAAGCCCGCTGCCGCTGTCGCCGCCCCCACCGCCGCCGCCCCCGAACGCGAAGGCTGCACCCGGCGCGGCGACGAGGAGCATCGCGGCGAGCGGCATCGTCAGCGTCTTGCGCGTCATGTCCTGTCTCCAAAACGTCTGACCGAGCGAACGGCTCAGCCGGACGGGGGGTTCCCGGGCGAGCCCCGGATCAGCCGCGTGACATGGTATCACGGCCTGCAACAGAGATTTACGATGCCGGACGAAACGCATCAATTTTTGATGACGTCCGCAGGATTCGCACGGCATGGCTGGCTTGTTCTGGTGGACAACCGATCGGTCTTGCTGGATCGTGCCACCAAGCAACAGCTTCCGAGCCCGCTTCGACCGTATTGACGGCCGTCTGAGGGCGCTTTCCAGGGCCCTTCAAAGTGCGCGTCGTGACGCAATACGCCTGGCCGAGCGCGAGGTCGTTCGGCTGATGGAGCGCGTGATCGGCGGTTCGGACCGGTCGACGGTCGGCGGTCGGGCTCCGGCCAGTTCCGGCCTCCAGGTGCCCCGCCCAGGTTCCGCCGTGCGGTCCGTGACCGTGCGCCTCGACCGCCGATCCCTGCGCGGTTGGCATATCCGCCTCCTCGACCAGATCGGACAGCGCCCCGACCGGCGCGTCCGGATCGCCTGGGTCACACCGGGGGGCGGCCTTCCGGCGAATGCCGAACTGCTGTTCCGCTTGGAGGCCGCGATTCACGGGCTGCCTCGGCCTGGCCTCGCCACCGCGGCCGAGCCGGTCGCCCTCGCCCCCTACGAGGTCGGGCCGGACGAGGCTGTGACGGCCGGGGACGACGTCGTCCTCGACCTCGCGGGCGCACCCGCCACCCCGACCGCGGCGCCGGTCTGGCGGCTCGACTTCGACGGTGTGCCGGGCGAGGCGGGCCTGCTCGCCGCCCTGTTCGCCCGCCGGGCGCCGGTGGCGGCCCTGCGCGGCCCGGATGGGACGCCGGTCGCGGTGGGCCGCCTCGGGGCCGAATCCCACAGCGTGATGCTGGCCGCCTTCGAGGATTACCTCGCCCGGACGATCACGCTGATCGCCGCCGCCCTCGACGGAGCCGCATCGCCGACGCTTCCCGATGGTGCCGAGGCGCCGCTGCAGCCGGGCCGGGCCTTCGACCTCGACGGGTTCGGGGCCGGGCGGCGCGCCGCCGGGGGCCTCGCCCGACAGATCGCCCGCCGGCTCTACACCCTGTGCTTCCAGGGACCGCAATGGCGGGTGGGCTGGCGGCAGGTCGTCGGCCCGGACCTGATCGACCTGCGCCATCACCCGGAGAGCGGCTGGAACGACCTGCCCGATGACGGGCGCCGCTTCTACGCCGACCCGTTCGCCATCGCCCGGAACGGGGCCGTGACCCTGTTCGTCGAGGAGTTCGACTACCGCCGGGGCAAGGGGGTGATCTCGGCGGTCGGCTTCGAGGCCAGCGGTCCCCGGGGCCGCCCGGAGCCGGTGCTGGAGCTTGAGACACACCTCTCCTACCCGTTCGTGTTCGAGGCGGACGGGCAGGTCTGGATGATCCCGGAATCCCACGCCTCCGGAACGATCGATCTCTACCGCGCCACCGCCTTCCCGCGAGGCTGGGTCCACGAGGCGGTGCTGGTCGAGGGGGTCGTGGCCAGCGACGCAACGCTGCTGCAGCATGGCGGCCGATGGTGGCTGTTCGCCACGGTCCGGGCCGGGGGCGGCAGTTATTCCGACACTTTGCATCTCTGGCACGCGCCGCATTTCCGCGGTCCCTGGACGCCGCACCGGCGCAACCCGGTGCTGATCGATGTCGGCTCGGCCCGGGCCGCCGGGCCGGTCGTGGCGCGGAACGGTGCCCTGATCCGGCCGGTGCAGGATTGCCGCGGCGGCTACGGCGCGGCGCTCGGCCTGGCGCGGATCCTGCGCCTCGACGAGGAGGGCTACGCCCAGCGGGTCGAGACCCGCCTCGGCCCCGGCGCGGCCTGGCCGGGCTCCCGCCTGCACATGCTGAGCGCGGCCGGCGGCCTGGAGTTCATCGACGGCTCGCGCCCCGCCCGGCCCCGGCTGCCGCGCTGATCCGGCCCGCCGGAGCTCGTCGGTGCCCGTCGGTGCCGAACGGCACGCGCTTCCGGCTCGCATCCCGGCGCCGCTCGCGCTAAGCCGATGCTGCGCGTGCGAACCGTAGACGAAGCGCCGGGACGATCTTCATGGCGAGCCCCGTCGAACATGCGAGCTTCCTGCCGCCGGTCCTGACCTTCCTGTCGGCGGCGGTGATCGGCGTGCCGATCTTCCGGCTGATCGGCCAGAGCGCCGTGCTCGGCTACCTCGTGGCCGGGGTGCTGATCGGGCCCTCCGGCCTGTCGCTGATCGCCGAGCCCGAGACCGCCGCCAGCGTCGCCGAGATCGGTGTGGTGCTGCTGCTGTTCATCGTCGGACTGGAACTGCACCTGACGCAGCTCGTCTCGATGCGGCGCGACATCTTCGGGCTGGGCACCGCGCAGCTCGTCGTCTGCGCCCTGGTGCTCGGCGGGGCCGGCATGCTGGCGGGCCTGAGCTTCGGCGCGGCCGCGGTGATCGGCCTCGCGCTCGCCCTCTCGGCCACCGCGGTGGCGCTGCAGCTCCTGGAGGAACGCGGCGACCTGAACAGCGCCTATGGCGCCCGCGCCTTCGCGGTGCTGCTGTTCCAGGACCTCTCGGTGGTGGGCATCCTGGCCCTGATGCCGCTGCTGGCCTCGGCGGGCGGGGGGAGCGACGCATCCTGGCTTGGGGAGGCGGCCACCTCCACCGGCAAGGCGCTCGCCGCGATCCTGACCGTGGTCCTCGTCGGACGCTACGGCCTGAACCCGTTCTTCCGGCTGCTCGCGGCCAGCGGTGCCCGCGAGGTGATGACCGCGGCGGCGCTGCTCGTCGTGCTCGGCACCGCCCTGCTGATGGAGCAGGTCGGCCTCTCGATGGCGATGGGCGCGTTCCTCGCCGGGATCCTGCTCGCCGAGTCGAATTTCCGCCACCAGCTCGAGGCCGATATCGAGCCGTTCCGCGGCATGCTGCTCGGCCTGTTCTTCATGAGCGTCGGCATGTCGATCGACGGGACCCTCGTGCGCGAGGTCTGGCCGGCTTTGTTCGGGGCGACGCTCGCCGCCATCCTGGTGAAGGTCGCCCTGGTGGCCGGCCTGTTCCGGCTGTTCGGCTCGGACACGCTCGGGGCGTTGCGGGGCGCGGCCGTCCTGGCGCCGGCGGGCGAGTTCGCCTTCGTGCTGCTGCCGCAGGCGGCGGATCTCGGCCTCACCGGCGCCACCGCGACGCGCTTCGCGGTGGCGCTCGCTGCGCTGACCATGCTGATCGGCCCGATCGCCGCCAAGGGTCTCGACAAGCTGATCGAGCGGCGCAACGCGCGCAGCACCCTGGCGCTGGAGGAGCCCTCCACCGAACTGGCCGAGAGCGGCGATGCCCGGGTCCTGGTGATCGGCTTCGGCCGGTTCGGGCAGCTGCTGACCCAGGTGCTGCTCGCCGAGGGCATCAACGCCACCGTCATCGACAAGGACGTGGAACAGCTCCGCGCGGCCTCGCGTTTCGGCTTCCGCATCTATTACGGCGACGGCACGCGGCTCGACGTGCTGCGCGCCGCCGGGATCGGCCGGGTCGAGCTGGTCTGCATCTGCGTCGACGACCGGGAGGGCGCCCTGAAGATCGTCGACATCGTGCACGAGGAATTTTCCGAAGTGCGCACCTATGTGCGGGCCTACGACCGCCTGCACGCGGTGGAGCTCATGAACCGGGACGTCGACTTCCAGATCCGCGAGACCGCGGAATCGGCGCTCGCCTTCGGGCGCGCGGCGCTGGAGGCGCTCGGCCTGTCGCCGGAGGCCGCTTCCGCCCGGACCGAGGATGTGCGCAAGCGCGACATCGCCCGCCTCGTCCTGCAGCAGGCGGGCGCCCTGCCGGACGGGTCCAGCTGGATGCGCGGCGCCGCCGCGGAACTGAAGCCCGAGCCGCTGACCGTCCCGATCCGGCCCGCAAGGGCGCTCAGCACCGAGACCCGCGACCTCGTGGGCAGCGACCGGCGTGAGGCGGCCGAGCGCGTGCTCGAGAAGCCGGCGCTGGCCCCGCAGGAGGTGGAGGCCGCCGAGGCCGAGGGCGATCCGGAGGCGGAACTGGAGACGGAAGGTGGCATCCGGGATGCGTAAGGATCCTTGATCATCCCGATGCCTGACGCGCACGATGTCTGACGGCCTGCCGCCGACGGAGAGGGGCCGCTTCGTCACGGGATCAATCCTGCGGCACGTGGTGGTGATGGGTGCCACCGGCTCGGTTGGGCTGATGGCGATCTTCGCGGTCGACCTGCTGTCGCTGCTCTACGTCTCGACGCTGGGCGACCCGAACCTCACCGCGGCGGTCGGATTCGCGGGGATCGTGCAGTTCTTCGCCACCGCGGTGAATATCGGACTGATGATCGCCGCGGGCGCCCTGGTGGGCAAAGCCGTGGGCGCGCACGATCGGGCCTCGGCCCGCCGCCTCGCGACCTCGGCGCTGGCGCTGGGCACCCTGGTGTCCACCCTGATCGCGGTTCTGATCGCGCTCTCAGCCGAGCCGCTCCTGACCCTGATCGGAGCCCGCGGCGAGGCCCTGCGGGTGGCCACCCTGTTCCTGCACATCACCCTGCTGTCGAATCCGCTGCTCGCTGCTGGCATGCTGTTCACCGGGCTGCTTCGGGCAGTCGGCGCCGCGCGGCAGGCGATGCTGGTCACGCTGTCTGGCGCCGTCGTCACCGCGTTCCTCGACCCGCTGCTGATCTTCGCCGCCGGCCTCGGCGTCGAGGGCGCGGCCATCACCGTCTGCGTGGCGCGGGCGACCTTCGTGGTGGTGGGCCTGCGCGATGTCGCCCGGCACGGGCTCCTGGGCCGGCCCCGCGGCGTCGATCTCCGGGGCGACGCGGTCGCCCTGGCGGTCGTCGCAGGCCCCGCCATCCTCACCAACCTCGCGCCCTCGGCGGCGAGCGCCTTCCTGGCGCACCTCTATGCCGGCTATGGAACCGAAGCGGTGGCCGCCGCCTCGGTGATCGACCGCCTGACGCCGGTGGCCTTCTGTGGCCTGTTCGCCCTGTCGGGGGCGATCGGGCCGATCCTCGCGCAGAACTGGGGGGCGGGCCGGTTCGACCGGATGCGCGGCGTCCTGCGCGCCGCCGCCGGGGTGACGCTCGCCTACGTCAGCCTGGTCTGGCTCGTCCTGGCGCTCGCCCGCGGCCCGATCGCCGCCCTGTTCGGCCTGCACGGCGTCGCGGCCGAACTGTTCGGCTTCTTCTGCCAGGTCGGCGGCGCGATCTGGTTCTTCAACGGCCTCCTGTTCCTGGGCAACGCCGCGTTCAACAATCTCGGCTTCCCGTTACGCTCGACACTGCTGAACTGGGGGCGGGCGACACTCGGCACCATCCCGCCCGGCCTGATCGGGGCGGCGCTCTACGGCCCCCGGGGCGTCGTGGCCGGCATGGGCTTCGGCTCACTGATCTTCGGCGTGCTGGGATTTCTGCTCGCGCGCCGCACCGTCGATCGGCTTGAGGGCGCCGGGCCGAACCTCCTGCCGACCACCGGCACGCCGGAGGCGCCCCACCGCGCCGCGCCCCTGCCGGTGGGCCATGCCCATCCCGGCCCGGCGAGCTGAAGGCGACGGTCGGGCGGCACTGAGCACAAGTAAAACGGGTGGGAACTGGTATTTCGCCGCGCGACGGGTCACGATGCTCGCCCCGGCCGGTCTGACCGGGCCAGGATCAAGGCGTCATGTTCAACCCGCTCGAGATGTTCCAGGCCCAGGGCGAAGCCGGGTTCCAGGCTTTGGGTCAGCAATTCGGCCTGACGACCGAGCAGACGGCCCGCGCCTTCGAGGCCCTCATGCCGGCCCTGACCCTCGGCCTCCAGCGCAGCGTCGGCATGGATCCGAGCGGCCTCTCCCGGATGTTCGGCCTGTCCGACGCGTCGCGCCCCGCGGCGCCGCAGGGGCTCGATGCCCTCAGCCAGATGTTCGGTTCGGCCCAGTTGCTGCAGGGGGTGCTGCAGCAGGCCTCGGCCACGAGCGGCGTCGGCGCGCAGGTGCTGCGCCAGATGCTGCCGATGATGGCGGGCGCCGTGGTGGCCAGCATCGTCCACGTCTTGCTGAACCAGCCGCAGGCCGCGCCCGCCCAGGCGCGGGCGAGCGCGCCGCCCCCGCCGGTGCCGTTCCCCTTCGGCCCGGCCTGGGCCGAGATGGCGCGGGCGTTCCTGCCCGCCGAGGCCCCGGCGCCTAAACCGCCCCCCAAACCGCCGGAGGCGAAGCCGGGCGAGTCCGGCTCGGACATGATCCAGCAGATGCTGCGCACCGGGGCGGAGGTACAGGGCAACAACATCCGGGCGATGCAGGATCTGTTCGAGACTTTCTGGCCGACGAAAGGGGCGCCCGATGACGGTCCGCGGGGCGCGCCGGCTGCCGCGCCGCCGCACGAGCCGCAGGCCGCGAAGCCCAAGCGCGGACGTCCGCCCCAGGGCGGGACCGGTTGACGCAGGCGGCAGGCCCGCAACGGCCGTTGACCGAGCGGATTGACCACGCATCTGTCGTGGCCGGTGTCCGACCGACACCTCCTACCGCCGGGGGAATGCAGCGATGACCGACCACCTGACTGCCTGGGATGACCGGGCGGAGAGCGTCGCGGCCAACGGTGTCGCCAAGCGTGCGATCCCGGGCCTGGGCGCGAGCCTCGTGCGGGTGGTGGTGCCGGCGGGCGTCTCGGCGGCGCGCCACAGCCACGATCATGAGCAGTTCGTGCAGGTCGTCTCGGGCTCAGGGACCCTGGAGACCGAGCAGGGTCGCTGGCCGTTCTCCGCCGGCAGCGTGTTCCACTTCCCCGCCGGGGCGTGGCATGCGGCCGCATTCGAGACCGAGACGGTGCTGATCGAAACGAACCTCTCGATCCAAGGCTGATGGAAACCCGGAGACCGGCTTCCGGATCGGCCTCAGCCGGCCGGAGGGTTGCGAAGCGACGCCTCCTCCCGAAGGAGGCTGACCAATGCCTTCTGGGCGTAGCGGATCGCATCTTGAGCGACGATCAAGCTGCTGTCCTGCGGATCGAAGGCGATGCCACCTGATCGGTTCACGCAGGCGGCGACCGCCATCCAGGCACCGGCGCAGCCCGGAAACGTGGAGAAGTAGAAGTCATAAATGCAAGCCCATGGTCCCCCGAAGTCGATCTCCGGGTAAGTTTCTGTCAGGTCGGATAGGGGAATGACCGAGCACTCGAACCCGACCTCGCGACCCTGCCAAGTCGCCGGCAAGTAGCCGGTCGAATCGGGAGGAATGCGGTCGACGTCGAGCGTCATATCGAAACCGACCGCTTCCAGGGCGGCCTGCCATTCCGCGACGTCAGACAGCGGTCGCGTGCAAAAGGCAATGGCTTCCATAGACATGAAAGTATGGTCCTTGATGGATCAAATAATTTGAACTAATAATGGTCTCAATCATCTTTCATATCAAAACCACAAGGCAGTCGCCGTCGCGCGCCACCGCAAGTTACGTGATGCGATGCAGTGCTGGTCCAAAATCTATCTCACGCTGATCTTTCCAGCGTCAAGCGACTCGTTGCCTGCGACGGCACGCATCCGGACCTTCCGATCCTCCGAGCGAAGCCGGCCTGCGACAAATTATTCTTGGGCGCGGTCCAAAATGCCTGCGCTTGGCCTGAGGGTTAGGCCCGTGTAGAAATCCGCGTTCGAACGCCCGCCCGTGCACGCCGACGAAAGGCCGGGCATCGCCCCTACCAGAACAGAGGCAGACCATGAGCGCCGGTACCGCCGCCGACAAGCACTTCTCCAACAGCTTCTTCGCCGCCCCGCTGACCGAGGCCGATCCCGAGATCGCCGAGGCGGTGGCCAAGGAACTCGGCCGGCAGCAGCACGAGATCGAGCTGATCGCCTCGGAGAACATCGTCTCCCGCGCCGTGCTGGAGGCGCAGGGCTCGGTGCTGACCAACAAGTACGCCGAAGGCTATCCGGGCCGGCGCTACTACGGCGGCTGCCAGTTCGTGGACATCGCCGAGGATCTCGCCATCGAGCGCGCCAAGCGCCTGTTCGATTGCGGCTTTGCCAACGTGCAGCCGAATTCCGGCTCCCAGGCCAACCAGGGCGTGTTCCTGGCCCTGATGCAGCCCGGCGACACGTTCCTCGGCCTCGACCTCGCCGCCGGCGGTCACCTGACGCACGGCGCCCCGCCGAACGTCTCGGGCAAGTGGTTCAAGCCGGTCTCCTACACGGTGCGCCGCGACGACCAGCGGATCGACATGGATCAGGTCGCCCAGCTCGCGCAGGAGCACAAGCCGAAGGTGATCATCGCCGGCGGCTCCGGCTACCCGCGCCACTGGGATTTCGCGAAGTTCCGCGAGATCGCCGATTCGGTCGGCGCCTACTTCATGGTCGATGCCGCCCACTTCGCCGGGCTGATCGCCGCCGGCGTGCATCCGTCGCCGTTCCCGCACGCCCATGTCGTGACCACCACCACGCACAAGACCCTGCGCGGCCCGCGCGGCGGCATGATCCTCACGAACGACGAGGCGCTCGCCAAGAAGTTCAACTCGGCGATCTTCCCCGGCCTCCAGGGCGGCCCGCTGATGCACGTCATCGCCGGTAAGGCGGTGGCCTTCGGCGAGGCGCTGAAGCCCGAGTTCAAGATCTACGCCCGTCAGGTCGTGGAGAACGCCAAGGCGCTCGCCGACACGCTGATGTCGGGCGGCTACGACATCACCTCGGGTGGCACCGACAACCACCTGATGCTGGTCGACCTCCAGAAGAAGGGCCTCACCGGCAAGGCCGCGGAAGCTGCGCTGTCGCGCGCCGACATCACCTGCAACAAGAACGGCGTGCCGTTCGACACGCAGAAGCCGACCATCACCTCGGGCATCCGCCTCGGGACCCCGGCCGGCACGTCGCGCGGCTTCGGCGTCGCCGAGTTCAAGCAGATCGGCGGCTTCATCGTCGAGGTGCTGGACGGGCTCGTCGCCAAGGGCGAGGCGGGCGACAGCGCGGTCGAGGCCGACGTCAAGCGCCGCGTCCACGCGCTGACCGACCGGTTCCCGATCTACGGCTGAAGCCTGAAGCGGCCGACCTTCCGGGCCGGCCACGCGTAGTCTAGGACACGGCCGCGGATCAATCCGCGGCCGTTTCCATGTCCGAGTACCGAAATCCATGCGGTGTCCCTATTGCGGCGGCTCCGAGACCCAGGTGAAGGACTCGCGGCCCTCCGAGGACGGCGCCGCGATCCGGCGCCGCCGGGTCTGCCCGGATTGCGCCGGCCGCTTCACCACCTTCGAGCGCGTGCAGCTGCGCGAGGTCGTGGTGCTCAAGCGCTCCGGCAAGCGCGTCCCCTTCGACCGGGACAAGCTCCAGCGCTCCATCGACGTGGCCCTGCGCAAGCGCTCCGTCGATCCGGAGCGGGTCGAGCGGCTGATCAGCGGCATCACGCGGCAGCTCGAGAGCGCGGGCGAGCCCGAGGTGACCTCCGAGGCGATTGGTGAGCTGGTGATGGCGGCGCTCAAAGGCCTCGACGACGTGGCGTATGTACGCTTCGCCTCCGTCTACAAGAATTTCCGCGAGGCCAAGGATTTCGAGGATCTGCTCGGGACCCTCGGCGAGGGCCCCCTGCTGACGGCGGCCGCACCGGACCCGGAGGTCGAGCCGGAGCCCGAGCCACCACGCCGCCGCGCCGGACGCGCATGAGCGACGATACGCACTTCATGCGCCTCGCTCTGGCGCTGGGCCGGCGGGGCCTCGGCACCACCTGGCCGAACCCGTCGGTGGGCGCCGTCGTGGTCGACCCGGGGACGGGGCGCATCCTCGGGACCGGGGCGACGGCGCCGGCTGGCCGACCGCACGGGGAGCCCCTGGCGCTCGCCGCCGCCGGTGAGGCCGCCCGGGGCGCGACGCTCTACGTCACGCTCGAACCCTGCTCGCATCACGGCCGCACGCCGCCCTGCACGGACGCGATCCTGGCCGCCGGGATCGCCCGGGTGGTCAGCGCCCTGGAGGATCCCGACCCAAGGGTGGCCGGGCGCGGCCACGATCTGCTGCGGCAGGGGGGCGTCGCGGTCGAGACCGGGCTGATGCGGGACGAGGCGGCGCGCGACCATCGCGGCCACGTCACCCGGGTGACCCGGGGCCGCCCGGCCCTGCACCTGAAGCTCGCCCGCACCCGCGACGGTTTCTGCGCGGCGGCGGGCCCCGAGCGCCTGCGGATCACCGGGCCGGTGGCGGACGGGGCGGTCCATCTCTGGCGGGCCCATGCCGATGCGATCCTGGTGGGCATCGGCACCGCCCGGGCCGACGATCCGTCGCTCACCGTCCGGCTGCCGGGGCTGTCCGGGCGCTCGCCCCTGCGGATCGTCCTCGACACGCATCTGCGGCTTTCGCCCGCCAGCGTCCTGGCCCGGACAGCCCGCGACACGCCGACCCTGGTGCTGACCACCCGCTCCGCCCCGGCCCATGCCCGCCGGGCCCTGGAGGCCCTGGGGGTCGCGGTCGCCACCGTCCCGGGGGACGCGGCCGGCGGCATCGATCTGCCGGCCGCCCTGGCGCATCTGGGCGAGCGCGGCCTGACCCGCCTGTGCAGCGAGGGGGGCCCCCGCCTTGCGGAGGCGCTGGCGCGGGCCGATCTGATCGATACCTGCACCCTGGTCACCGGGCCGGTCGAACTGGGTCCGGGGGGCGGCCTGCCGGCCCTGGGGCCGACCCTGGCGGAGACCCTGGCGGGCGCGCGCTTCCGCGAGGCCGAGCGGTTGCAGCTCGGCTCCGACACGGCCGTAACCTACGAACGCAACGGGATTTGAGCGATGTTCACGGGGTTGGTCAGCGATGTCGGCGCGGTGCTTTCGGTCTCAGGCGAAGGCGACCTGCGCCGGATCACCATTCAGGCGTCCTACGACCCCGCCAGCATCGCGCTCGGCGCCTCGATCGCGTGTTCCGGCCCATGCCTCACCGCGGTCTCGGTCGAGCCGGCCGAGGGCGGTTGCGTCTTCGCGGTGGACGCCGCCGCCGAGACCCTGGCGCGCACCACCGTAGGCTCCTGGGTCGCGGGCACGCGGATCAACCTCGAACGCTCCCTCAAGATCGGGGACGAGCTCGGCGGCCATCTGGTGACCGGCCATGTCGACGGGCTCGCCGAGATCGTGGAGCGCGAGACCGTGACGGCCGATGCCTGGGGCGCCAGCGAGCGCTTCACCCTGCGGGCGCCGGCCGCCGTGAAGAAATTCATCGCCGAGAAGGGCTCGGTCTGCCTCGACGGCACCTCGCTCACCGTAAATTCGGTTCAGGACGACCTGTTCTCGGTTCTGCTGATCCCGCACACCCTTCAGGTCACTACTTGGGGCGAGCGCCGCGCGGGGGACCGGCTCAACCTGGAGGTCGATCTGATCGCCCGCTATGCGGCCCGACTCGCCGAGGCAGGGGCGGACTGATCCGGCCCCATCGGCCGGCTTCGCCGCGCCTCGTCTGACCGGACTGGCGTCAGTCGACGCGGGTCGCCGGCTCCGACGGCCGATGCTCTGCCCGGGGCCTGACCGGCTCGAGCTTGACCGCCGGGATCGGTTTCGCGAGGGCGGCGGACGGGATGGCCTTCCGGCTTGGGGGATTGCCGGCCGCCGGCTTCACCGCAGCCCCGGCACTGGCCGGGGGGATCGCCCCCGTGGCCGCCGGCTCGGCGGCCGGCGTGTCGAGCTTGTAGATGTCGTCCCGGAAATGCGCCTTTCCGTCCGGGGTGGCGTAGCCCGTGAGGTACACGAACGTCACCGGCACCGGCTTAGGCAGCTTGATGTCGCGGCGCTCGCCATCCGCGATGCCGGTCTCGATCTCGATCGGCCCCCAGGTGCTGCCCGGCCCGTTCGGCCCGTCCGTGCCCTGCAGCAGCCAGCCGACCAGTTCCTTCACCTGACCGACCCGGACGCAGCCATGGCTGTGGAAGCGCACGCTCGCGGCGAACAGGGATTTCGCCGGCGTATCATGCATGTAGACGGCGAAGCGGTTCGGCATGTCGATCCGGACCTGACCGAGCGAATTGTCGAAGCCCGAATCCTGGCGCAACGTGTAGGCGACCGCCTTCTGGCCGGCCCAATCGATCTTCGTCGGGTCGACCTCGCCGGTCTGGCCGAGGATCCGGATATGGTTCTTGGCGAGATAGCCCGGGTTCTTCCGCATCTGCGGGATGATTTCGTTCTTCACCACCGAGGCCGGCACGGTCCAGGTTGGGTTGAAGTTGATGTCGGTGATCCGGGTCTCCACCGGGGGTGTGGCCTTGTCGGGGGAGCCGACGACGGCGACGTAGCGGCGCACCACCGTGCCGTTCTCCACCGCCTCGACGGCGGCCGAGGGGATGTTGACCACGATGTAGCGCTCGCCGAACGGGAATTTCGAGCCCATCAGCCGGGCCGCTGACGCCGAGAGCTGCTTCTGGCGCACGGTCGCGGGCACGTTGAGCGCGTTGAGGGTGAGCCGCCCGAGGATGCCGCTGTCGGGCAGCCCGTGACGGGCCTGGAAGGCCGAGACCGCCGCCACCAGCGGCGGGTCGAGGCGGTCGCTCGGGGGCGCGTCAGCCGGTAGATCGCCGGTGAGCGTCAGATGGTGGCGCAAAGCCGGGATGGCCGGGCTGCGCTCACCGGGCTTCAGGCGCGCGAGGTCTTCGGGCAGCCGTTCCCAGCCACCGGCCTCCGCGAAGGCCGCGTAGCGTTCGGCAGCCCGCAGCGTGTCGAGGAAGGTGCGCGCGGTCAGCGTCGGGCTCGGGTCGGTCGAGACCTTGGCGTAGACCAGGGGCGCCGCCTCGCGCGGAAGCTTGGCGACCTCCTGCGGCATGCCCTGAGCCGGCTTTGTATCTGGCGCCGCTGCTACGGCAGGCTTGGGTTCGCTCGATCCGGACGCGGTGGGCTTCGGCTCCGCAGCCCGCGCTTCGACGCCTTTCGACTCCGAAGCCTTGATCTCCGAAGCCTTGGTCTCCGAAGCCTTGAGCTCCAAGGCCTTGGCCTCCTGTCCCTTGGGGACCCCGCCTTCCGGCGCGGCCGGTGGCGGGGAGACCGGGACGGCGGCCGGCGGAACGGGAGTCGGGTTCGCGCTTGCCGGTGCCGCGACCGCCGGCGCGCCCTGCGCCCGCGCGTCGACGGCGGCGAGCAGCGTCAACAGCGACAGGCCCGCGCCGAGCGCGGCCCCCGGGCGGGCATGACGGCGGGAACGGACCGGGCCCATACGCAACACTCCCGACGGCGCCCGACTCGGCGCGGATCGGCGGCATGATGGGGCGGCGTGGTTACCAATCTCCTCCTGCCGGAAAGGAGGCTCACAGTGCAGATTCACCATCCCGCGACGTCTTTGGAAGCACCGCGGCGTCTACGGATGTCGGCGTGACAGAAAATGCCGCACCGTGATCCAGTCAGGGTTGCCCCCGCCGCGATGGAAGAGCCGACCCGTCATGCCGGATCCCGGGAAACAGGTCCCCGCCGTGTTGCCGTACCTGCCGCAGCTCGATGGGGTGCGGGCGCTCGCCATCCTGATCGTGTTCGCGGCCCATTGCGGCTACAGCCACGTCGTCCCCGGGGGATTCGGGGTCACGGTGTTTTTCTTCCTCAGCGGCTACCTGATCACCACCCTGCTGCGGATCGAGCGGGCGCGGACCGGCGCGGTCTCGCTGTCCGCCTTCTACCTGCGGCGGAGCTTGCGCATCCTGCCGCCGATGTACCTCACCCTGCTCGCCGCGGGCGGGCTCTACGCGCTGGGGCTGCTCGACTGGATGCCGGTCGAGCCGGCGGCGATCCTGGGGCAGGCGACGTTCCTGACGAACTATCCCGGCCTGTTCGGAACCGAGGCGGTGCTGCCCGTGCCCCTCTGGAGCCTCGCCATCGAGGAGCATTTTTACCTGGTCTTCCCCCTGGCCTACGTCCTGTGGCTGGGTCGTCTGCAGCCGCGCCGGGCCGCGCTCGCCTGCCTGGGGATCTGCGCCGCGGTCCTGGCGATCCGCTGCATCAACGTCTGGCGGCTGCCCGATTCCAGCCTGAACTATTCCTGGACCCACACCCGCATCGACGCGATCCTGTTCGGCTGCTGCCTCGCTTTGTGGAACAACCCGGTGATCCCCGCCGACCGGGCGTGGCGGCCGAAGGCGCGGCACGTGGCCCTGAGCCTCGCGGTGATCCTCGGCACCCTGGCGGTGCGGGAACCCGCCTTCCGCGAGACCTTGCGCTATACCCTCCAGAGCGCCGCCCTGTTCGTGCCCTTCGCCTACCTGCTGCACGGGGATGGACCCGTAGTGAGGCTGCTGGCCAGCCGGCCGATGCGCCAGCTCGGGCTGTGGTCGTACAGCTTCTACCTCGCCCACATGGCCGTGGTGGCGCTGGTGCTGCACCCGAAGCCGAGCCTGCACGGCCTGTCGCTGATGCTCGCGGCCTTCCCGCCGACGCTGCTCTGGTGCTGGGGGATGTACCTGCTGGTCGAGCGCCCCTGCGCGCGCCTGCGCCGCCGGCTCCTGGCGGATCGCCCGCCCGAGCCGATCCTGGCCGATGAGAGCCGTCAGGCCGGGGTCACGCCCGCCTGAGCTTGTCCCGGGCGGCTGTATGGTCCGGCGCCGCCGCGAAGGCGGCCTTCATCGCGTGCCAGAGGGGCTTGCGCCGGAACTGCGAATCCAGCGGCAGGGCGCGCTGGGGCAGGCCGTCCGGCCGCTTGCGGTAGGGATGGTCGTTCAGCCACGTGTCGGGGTCGTAGATGTCCCAGGTCAGTACATCGAGGACGGCCGGCTCGTCCAGAACCACGTCGAGGTAGCGCCGCGCGAAATCGGCCACCATCCGGTCGCGGGTCGGCACGTCGGAGGGAAAGACGCGGTCGTCGATGTCGAGTTCGGTGATCGCGATCCCGAGGCCCATCTGGCCGATCTCGCGCAGGAAGCGCCGCAGCTGACCCTGGTCGATCGGGATCGTGCTGGTCAGGTGCGATTGCAGGCCGAAGCGCCGGATCGGCACGCCACGGCTGCGCATCGCCTCCAGCCGACGCAGCACCTTGGTGCGTTTGGCCTCCATCCAGGGCGCGCCCTGCTCGACCGCGTCCTCGTTCCACGTGCCGGCGGCCGCCGGGTCGGTCTCGTGCAGGATGCGGAAGGCGAGGTCGATGTAGCCGTGGCCGATCGAGGCGAGCCACGGCGAGTCGCGCAGGCCCCCGCCGCGGTCGGGATCCGCCTCGTTGCCCAAAATCTCGTTGACCACGTCCCAGGCGACGATCTGGCCCCGGTAATGGCCCGCCACGGTCTCGATCCAGCGGCGCATGAAGTCCTCGCCCTGCGCCGCGCTCGCCCGTCCGAGCAGGGGGCCGACCCAGGGCGGGAGCGCCGCGTGCCAGACCAGGGTGTGGCCGCGCATGCGCTGGCCGTTCGCGCGGGCGAAGCGCAGGATCGCGTCGCCCCGGGCGAAATCGGTCCGGCCTGGGGCGGGCAGCACCTCCTCCATCTTCATCTCGGTGCCGCAGACCAGGATCCCGCATTCCCGCGCCACCGCCTGCCGGTAGGCGGGCGTGGAATCGAAGCGGTGGAACGGCACCTCGCAGCCGTAGAGCAGGCCCTTGGCGGCGGCGGCGGCCTGAAGGCTGTCGCTCGACCAGGATGGGCGACCGAGCGGCCCGAACCCGGCGGGCGCGGCGCCCCGCGCTGCCGGCGCGAGCCCTACGCAGGCCAGCCCGGCGAGGAGGGACCGGCGGCTCGGAACGATCGGCATGCCGCATCCTCGGGTTCGGTGGGATCACCGGCATCAAAGCATGCGGCGGCGGAGGTTACGATCCGCTGAGTCTGCGGGCGGGCCTGTGGTCCGATCCGGTGGATCAACTCGCCTTCATCCGGGCTCGCCCCATCTGAAGGGCGCCATCCAGCCGAGGATTCGTCATGAGCCAGCATCCCGCCATCAGCCCCGGCCGCAGTGCCGTCGTCACCGGGGCCGCGAGCGGCATCGGGCTCGCCGCCGCGCAGGCCTTCGCGCGGGCCGGCATGAATGTCTGGCTCGCCGACCTGCCGGGCCCGGCCCTCGACGCCGCCCGCGCGGCGGTGGCCGAACTCGCCGCCGTCGAGGTCCGCGCGGTGCCGACCGACGTCTCCGACCGGGGCGCGGTCGAGGCCCTGGCGGGGGCCGTCGCGCGGGGCGGACCGCCCGCCATCGTCATGCTGAATGCCGGGATCGAGGCCGGCGGCAAGCTGTTCTCGGACGCCGAGACCTGGACGCGGATCCTGGGCACCAACCTCTGGGGCGTGGTCAACGGCATCCACGCCTTCGCGCCCGGCATGATCGAGGGGGGCAAGCCCGGCGCCGTGATCGTGACCGGCTCGAAGCAGGGCATCACCACGCCCCCCGGCAACGCGCCCTACAACGTCTCGAAGGCGGGGGTGAAGGCGGTCACTGAGGCGCTCGCCCACGAAGTGCGCAACCGGGAGGGCTGCCAGACCACCGCCCACCTGCTGATCCCGGGCTTCGTCTATACGGGGCTGACCAAGGCCCGCGGCGTCGCCGAGAAGCCGGCCGGCGCCTGGACGCCGGAGGAGACCGTGTCGTTCCTGCTGGAGCGGCTGGCGGCGGGCGATTTCTACATCCTCTGCCCCGACAACGAGACCACCCGGGCGCAGGACGAGAAGCGGATCGCCTGGGCTGCCGGCGACATCATCGAGAACCGGCCGGCGCTCTCGCGCTGGCACCCGGATCATGCGGAGGCGTTCAAGCGGTCTCTGGAGGGGTGAGCCGCGGCACTCACTTCGCGCCACTCATCACGCTGTCGTCGTTCCCCGTGGGGGGGCGCCCCGCGATGACGGCGTGGCGAACTGATCCGACGGGGCGGCCGGAGGCTTGCATCGGATCGGCGCGGGCACCATCCGTGTGCCCGTGATCCCGGAGACGCCATGGCCTTCGCCTGCACCATACCCGCAACGCCCACAATCCAGCAGGACGACGCCACCGTGCGCATCACCCGCTGGGACTTCCCGCCGGGCGCGGTGACCGGCTGGCACGAGCACGGCTGGCCGTATTTCGTGGTGATGCTGGTGGACGGCATCCTGCGCGTCCACGACGGCGAGCAGGTCAGCGAGACGGCGCTCGCGGCCGGCCAGTCCTACATGCGCCCGGCGGGCATCCGACACGACGTGATGAACGGGTCCGAGCACCCGATCGCGTTCATCGAGATCGAGGTGAAGCGCCCCGATGCCTTAGTCACGCTGTCAGCGGTTTGAACGCAGAAGGGCCGACCTGACGGCCGGCCCTCCTCGAGAAGTCGCGAAAAAAATCAGCGCTGGACGATGACCTTCGTGCCGACCTTGGCGTGCGTGTAGAGGTCCATCACGTCCTCGTTGGTCATGCGGATGCAGCCCGAGGAGACGGCGGTGCCGATGGTCTCCGGCTCGTTCGAGCCGTGGATCCGGTAGATCGAGCCGCCGAGATACATGGCGCGGGCGCCGAGCGGGTTCTCGAGGCCGCCCTTCATGTAGCGCGGCAGGTCGGGCCGGCGCTTCAGCATGGTCGCCGGCGGGCGCCAATCCGGCCATTCGCGCTTCATCGTGATGGTCTGCACGCCGCCCCAGGTGAAGCCCGGGCGGCCGACGCCGACGCCGTAGCGCAGGGCCTGACCGCCGCCCAGCACGTAGTAGAGCCGCCGCTCGGCGGTGGACACGACGATCGTGCCGGCCCCGTACGGGCCGTTATACGCCACGGTTTCCCGCGGGATCGCCGACATCTGCGGAACGGCCGCGTCGGCGCTCAGCGGGTCGGCGGGGTTGAGGGCGGCGTTGGCCACCGGCACCGTGACGGTCTCCATGGCCTGCGGACGTACGCGCACGGTGAGCGCGTCGTTCAGCGGCTGGCGGGTCAGCGGATCGATCTCGTAGGCGAGGGCCGGCGCGGCGCAGGCGGCCACGCCGAAAAACCCGATCAGGGCGGGAAGGAAACGACGCATCAAAGCCTCTCGGGGCAGGCGCGGACTCTGGCGGGAACGCGGCGAATACCGCGGCACGATGCCGTGCCGATCCTCGCCAAGGGGTAAACGCTCGCGCCCCAAAGCCAAGTCTGAAACCGGCTCATGAAGCCGGTTCCGACCACCCGTGACTCGATGGCAACACTGTGGCAGCTTGGCCGTGGCGCCCGGGATGACGGGCGCCGCGTGCCCGTTCAGGCCTCGTCGGCGGCGAGCCAGATCGCGGGCTCCCGCGGGGCCGGCCGCGTTGGGGCATGAACTGTCCCATGGGTCATCGCCTGGGGGGCGGGCAGGCCGCGGATCTGGGCCAGCTCGGCGAGTTCCAGCGCCTGCGCGGTGTCGTCCGCGTTCAGGAACAGGCCGCGGGCCCGGGCGAGGCGGCCGAGATCGGCCCGGCTGGTCCAGACGCTCTGGGCCGGGCTGGTGAGCAGGGCGAGCGCCAGCGGCGCCAGCCAGAGGGCGAGCCACGCATTGCCGACGAGGGCCAGCGCAAAGGCGATCAGCGTGCCGACCACGACGGCATCGGCCTGGAGCCGGAATGCCTCGCCCCAGGAGACCTGCCGGTCGTCGCGATCCTGGGTCTCCCAGCGCACCACCCGGCCGAAGAAGGTGGCCACCACGGCGCCGGCGGTGAACAGGGTGAGGACCGGCCAGAGCACGACCCAGGCAGCCTGTTCCAGGGCGGCGCTGGTGAGCAGCGAACGCGTCCCGCCGAAGGACGCGCGCCGCTCCGGGGCGGCGAGGACGTAGCCGAGGCTCAGGAGCTTCGGCAGGGCCAGCACGGTGACGCTCAGGGCGGCGAGCGCGTGGGCGGCGGCGCCGTGCCCGGTCAGCCCGTAGGCCAGGAGACCCAGATCCCCGGTCCGGGCCGCCTGCCACGCGGCGGCGCCGATGAAGGCGATCCAGAGCGGCAGCATCCCGTAGGAGAGGATGCCGACCAGCAGATGCCAGCGGCTCGCGGCGTGCAGGCCGGTCCAGGGCAGCACCCGCAGGTGCTGGAGGTTGCCCTGGCACCAGCGGCGCTCGCGGCCGAGGAGATCGACGAGGTTGGTGGGCATCTCCTCCCAGGTGCCGCCGAGTTCCGGCAGCAGCCGCACCTCCCAGCCGGCGCGCACCATCAGGGCGCCCTCGACGATGTCGTGGCACAGGATCTCGCCGCCGAGCGGCTCCCGGCCCGGCAGCCGGGGGAGCTGCGCATGCGCGGCGAAGGACTCGATCCGCAGGATCGCGTTGTGGCCCCAGTAGCTGCCCTCCGGCCCCTGCCAGGTCTCCAGGCAGCGCAAAGCGAGCGGCGCGTAGAGCCGCACGGCGAATTGCTGGATGCGGGCGAACAGCGTGTCCCGGCCGGCGGCGTACGAGACGGTCTGGATCAGGCCGGTGCGGGGGCTCTCCTGCATCAGCCGCACGAGCCGGCCCATCGTGGCGCCGGTCATGAGGCTGTCGGCGTCGAGGACGATCATGAAGGCGTACTCGCCGCCATAGGTCCGGCAGAACTCGCCGATATTGCCGGCCTTGCGGCCGACATTCTCGGTCCGGCGCCGGTAGCGGATCCGCGGCAGGGCCGGGTCGCCCGACGCCCAGGCCTGGATCCGCGCGTATTCGTGCTCCTCCACGGCGGCGATGGCGCCGTCCCGCGTGTCCGAGAGGACGAAGATGTCGATATCCTCGGTCCCCGCCTCGGCGAGCGAGCGGGCCATGACCCGCAGCCGGGCGAAGACCGCAACGGCGTCCTCGGCATGGATCGCCATGACGGCGGCGGTGCGTCCGGCCCCGATGGGGCCGCCCTTGGCCGCCTCCGGCTCGGATCGGCGCTCCAGTACGGATTTCGCCCGGTCCCCCAGGAGGGCGGCGACGAGCCCGTAGGCGTACTGGCAGGCGGTATAGGCCTGCCAGGCCATGATGACGCTGAACAGCCCGAGCACCGCCCAGGCGAGCGGGCTCACGCCCGCCGGGTAGGCGAGGGCGGCGAGCCACGCGATCCCGCCCGCACTGGCGAGGCTCGGCACCGTCAGGGCGAGGCGCCGGGCGCGCAGGACCCGCGTCGCGCGCCTGCCGCTCCAGACCTCGCGCGGCATGGTCGGTTCCGACGGATCGGGCATGGACGGACACGCGTTCCGGTGCGACGGCTCGGCGGAGGCCGTGATCCCCGAGGATGTGGCGCGAGGAGGAAGGGCGCGTGACGACATGGCGCGAGGAACTCGACCGTGGAAGGCCGCCGGCCGCCCCGCCGTCTGTGGCCGGGAGCCGATGACCGTGGACACCGATATACGGGGCAAGGACACGGAGCCGACCCGGCCCGATGGAGGGCCGGAAGTCGAACGGATCAATCCCCCCTCCCGGCGCCGCGTTCTTCGAACCGTCCTGACCGCAGCTGCCGGCACGGTTCTACCTAGCGTAGCCGAGCTGAATGGGTCCAGAACGTGGGCCGGGTCGGCGCTTCCGCCGCAGGGCGTACAAAAGGGGAGCCGGATGACCTTCGAGGCGCTGGCCGCGGAGGCCGCAGGCCGGGCCGCCGCGCCCTACGTGGCCCCGCCCGAGGATCTGCCCCCCGCCCTCGCGGGCCTCGACTATGACGGCTACCGGGCCATCACCTTCCGGGCCGCCGAGAGCCTGCGCCTCGGTCCGCTGTTCAGCGCGCAGCTCTTCCACCGCGGCTTCCTGCAGCGCAAGCGCGTGGCCCTCCATCTCCAGCCCCTCGATGGGCCCGCCCGCCCGATCCCCTACGAGAGCCGGCTGTTCGATCTGGGCCCGCGGCTCGCCGGCCAGAGCTTTGCGCCGGATCTCGGCTTCGCGGGGTTCCGCCTGCACTACGCCTTTCCCGACACGCCCGCCTGGCGCCCGAAAGGGTTCCAGGAGGAGTTTTTGGTCTTTCTCGGCGCCTCCTATTTCCGGCTGCGGGCCGCGGGCCAGGAATACGGGCTCTCGGCGCGGGGCCTCGCTATCGGCACCGGTGCAGCCGAAGGGGAGGAGTTTCCCGATTTCGTCGCCCACTGGCTCTGCGAGCCCGAGCCCGGGGCGCACACCCTGACGGTGCTCTCGCTCCTCGACAGCCCGAGCGTCGCCGGCGCCTATCGCTTCGCGATCAGCCCCGGGGACCCGGCCCGGATCGCGGTCACCGCCGCGCTCCATCCGCGGGTTCCGATCGGCAGGATGGGGCTCGCGCCGCTCACCAGCATGTTCCTGTACGGCGAGAACGGGCCCGGTGCCCGGGGCGCCAAGCCGTTCGACGATTTCCGACCGCAGGTCCACGATTCCGACGGGCTCTGCGTCGCCTCGGGCGCCGATCCGGCCCGGCGCGACCGGCTCTGGCGGCCGCTGGTCAACGGCCGCCGGCAACCGCAGATCTCGGCCTTCGCGGGCAAGCCGCTTGCGGGGTTCGGGCTGCTGCAGCGGGAGCGGAACTTTGCCGCCTATCTCGACGTCGAGGCCCGCCAGGAGGCACGGCCCGGCCTGTGGGTGAGCCCGGATCCCACCGGGGGGGCCTTCGCGGCGGGCGCGGTGCAGCTCTACGAGATCCCCTCCGTCGAGGAGTACATGGACAACATCGTGGCGGCCTTCGTGCCGGACACGCCGGCGCAGCCGGGCACGGCCCTGCACCTCGCCTACGGGCTGACCACCGTCGGGGCCGAGCCGGTTCCGGCGATTCCCGAGGCAGCTTTGGCCCGCGTGATCTCCACGCGCTTCGGCTCGGCGGAGCGCCTGCGCCCCCTGACGCCGCCGCGCCCGGAGCGGCGGCTCTGCGTGATCGACTTCGCGGGTCCGAGCCTGCCGGCGGGACCGGACGATGCGGTGACCGCCGAGGTCTCGGCCAGTGCCGGCACGCTGCACGAGCCGGTCTCGAATTTCGTGCCACAGACCGGCGGCTGGCGGATCTATGTGGAGTGGCGCCCGCCGGAGCCGATGCCGGCCGGCGACGTCGTCCTCCGGGCCCGCCTCGTGCGCGGCGGGGTGCCGCTCAGCGAGACCTGGGACGCGGCCGTGTAGAGCCAGGGTTTCGAAAGGTCGGGACCTTTCGCGGGTCCAGGGCAGAGCCCTGGTGAAGCTCTCAGGGCTCCGCCCCGAGACCCCGCCAAAGGGCGAGCCCTTTGGAAACCCGGATCGACCAGGCCCTCAGGCGGTACGCTGCGCCTGCTCCCGGCGCCGGGCGAGGCGGGTGGCGCCGTAGATCTCGCTCAGGCGGCGCCGGGCCGCGGAGATCGGCGGGGCCTGCCGCTCGTCATGGACGGCCGCGATGATGCGGAGCGTTGCGGCGACCGAGCGCTCCAGGCGGCGCTCGGCCAGGGCGGCGGCGTCCCGATAGGTGTCGAGCATGCGATGATCCCTTGTGCAAAGCGGTATCCACCCTCTGGCGGGGCGGTGACCGGCAGCAGCGGCAGAGTTCATCGCCCGCTTGACGGTATGATGGCAGCTTGGCCGTAAGCTGGGGATGGCGCCTCAGCGCAGCTCCTCGTGCCAGGTCCGGCCGTCGCGTTCGATCAGCGCGATCGCGGCGGTCGGGCCCCAGCTCCCGGCCGGGTAGGGCCGGGGTGCCTCCGGCCGGTCGGCCCAGGCCTTGAGCACGCCGTCCGCCCAGGCCCAGGCGGCCTCGACCTCGTCGCGGCGCATGAACAGGGTGGCGTTGCCGCGGACCACATCCATCAGCAGGCGCTCGTAGGCATCCGGATAGCGCTGCTTGAACGTCTCCTCGAAGGAGATGTCGAGGTCGGTCGGGCGCAGGCGCAGGCCGCCGGGGCCGGGATCCTTGGTCATCACCTCGAGCTTCATGCCCTCCTGCGGCTGCAGGCGGATCACGAGGCGGTTCGGTTCACGGCCGAAGGCTTCCTCGGGGAAGATCGAGAATGGCGAGGCGCGGAACTGCACCACGATCTCCGAGAGCTTCTGCGGCAGGCGCTTGCCGGTGCGCAGGTAGAACGGCACCCCGGCCCAGCGCCCGGACTGGATCTCGACCTTCATGGCCACGAAGGTCTCGGTGCGGCTGTCGTGGCCGAGTTCGGTGAGGTAGCCCTCCACCGGCTTGCCGTCGACGGCCCCCGCCACATACTGGCCGCGCACCGTCACGCTCTGGATGTCGTGCGCCGTGATCGGCTTGAGGGCGCGGAGCACCTTCAGCTTCTCGTCGCGGACCGAATTGGCTTCGAGGTTGAGCGGACTCTCCATCGCGGTGAGGCAGAGGAGCTGCAGGATGTGGTTCTGCAGCATGTCGCGCATGGCACCCGACGTGTCGTAATAGCCGGCCCGGCCCTCGACACCGACGGTCTCGGCGACCGTGATCTGGACGTGGTCGATCACGTCCGAGGTCCAGAGCCGCTCGAAGATGGTGTTGGCGAAGCGCAAGCTGAGCAGGTTCTGGACCGTCTCCTTGCCGAGGTAGTGGTCGATCCGGAAGATCTGCGATTCGGGGAAGACCTCGCCGACCGCGTCATTGATGGCGTGGGCCGATTTCAGATCCTTGCCGATCGGCTTCTCCAGCACGACTCGGGACTTCTCGCCGACCAGCCCGTGGGCGGCGAGGTTGCGGCAGATCGAGCCGTAGAGGTCGGGGGAGGTGGCGAGATAGTAGGGCCGCACTTGGTCAGGCCGCTCGTCGAGCTTGGCCACGAGGTCGTCCCAGCCGCTGTCGCCGGCGCCGTCGACCGCCACGTAGTCGACGTGGTCGAGGAAGCGCTGGAGCATGGCCTCGGTCAGGTCGGAGGCCGGCACGAAGCGCTTGAGGGCGTCGCGGGCGTGCTCGTGGAAGGCATCGCGCGACAGTTCCGAGCGCGAGGCGCCGATGATTCGGCTGGTATCCGGGATCTGGCCGTCGCGGAAGCGGTAGAACAGGGCCGGCAGAAGCTTTCGTGCGGTCAGATCGCCGGTCGCGCCGAACACGACGCAGTCGAAGGAAGCAACGGGGATGATCGTGGCCAAGGGCGGCTCCCGGTTATCGTGCGCTGATCCCGCACGGCGCGTGCGCCGCACACACCTAACCTGGGTGCGGGGGCTTCGCCAGACGAGGGCCGCCTCGCATTGTTCGGGCCGCCGGCGGGAACCGGGGAGCGGCTACCCGCCCGTGACGCTCATGTGCCGCGGCACGGCAGCCGGGCGCTGGCGCTCGATGACGAAGTCGTGCCCCTTGGGCTTGCGGGTAATCGCCTCGACCACGGCCGCCGCCAGCACGGCGTCGTCCTGGGACGCGCGCAGGACCGCCCGGAGATCGGCCGAATCCTCCTGGCCGAGGCATAGGTAGAGCTGGCCGGTGCAGGTCAGTCGGACCCGGTTGCAGCTCTCGCAGAAATTATGGGTCAACGGCGTGATGAAGCCGAGGCGGCCGCCCGTCTCCTCGACGCGCACGTAGCGGGCCGGCCCGCCGGTCCGGTCGGGCAGGGGGGTGAGCGTGTAGCGGCTTTCCAGCCGCTGCCGGGCGACCGAGAGGGGCAGGAACTGGTCGGTCCGATCCGCCTCGATCTCGCCGAGGGGCATCACCTCGATCAGCGTCATGTCCATGGCGAGGCCGTGGGCCCAGGCGATCATGTCGGGAATCTCGTCGGCGTTGAGGTCGCGCAGCGCCACCGCGTTGATCTTGACCTTCATCCCGGCGGCCCGGGCCGCCGCGATGCCGTCGAGCACCACCTTGAGGTCGCCCCGGCGGGTGATGGCGCGAAACTTCTGCGGGTCGAGCGTGTCGAGCGAGACGTTGATCCGGCGCACGCCGAGACTCGCCAACTCGTCGGCGTAGCGGGTGAGCTGCGTGCCGTTGGTGGTCAGCGTCAGCTCCTCCAGCGCCCCCGAATCGAGGTGGCGGGAGAGGCGACGGAACAGGTGCATGATGTCCCGGCGCACCAGCGGCTCGCCGCCCGTGATCCGGAGCTTGCGCACGCCCCGGGCGATGAACACGCTGCAGAGCCGGTCGAGCTCTTCCAGGGTCAGCAGATCGCGCTTGGGCAGGAACTCCATGTGCTCGGACATGCAGTAGGCGCAGCGCAGGTCGCAGCGATCCGTCACCGAGATGCGCAGGTACGAGATCGCCCGCTGGAACGGGTCGATCAGGGGCGCAGGCCCGGCGGGCGGGCGGCCGGCGATCGTCTGCGGCGTCAGGGAGCTGTCATCGGGCATTGTCCGGCATATGATGCCCCAAAGGGTTGCGGGCAAGCGCGCCCTGGCCGCAGCCCCGGATTGCGTGAGGAGTGTGACTCGTGAGTGAGGATCTATGGCCGACCGAGATCCGCCTGTCGGCCGACCGGCGGAGTCTCAACGTCGCCTTCGAGGACGGGGTACGCTACGCCCTGCCAGCCGAGTACCTGCGGGTGTCGAGCCCATCGGCCGAGGTGCAGGGGCACTCGCCGCTGGAGCGCAAGGTGATCGGCGGCAAGCGCGCCGTGGCGATCCTGGCGGTGGAGCCGGTGGGCAACTACGCGGTGAAGCTCGGCTTCGATGACATGCACGATACCGGCATCTACGGCTGGGGCTACCTGCACACGCTGGGCCGCGAGTACGAGACGCGCTGGAACACCTACCTCAGCGAACTCGCCGAGCGCGGCCTCGACCGCGACACGGCGCGCCAAGCACCGGTCAAGGGCGGCGGCAGCGGCGGGGGCTGCGGCTCGGGCTCGTGCGGGTGCCATTGAGCGAGGTTTTCCCGCGAGGCGCTTAGACTTCCTCGTCGGCGTAGCGCGACGGCGCCCGCCCGCGCCCGCCGGATCCCCGGCGCGGCGCCCCCGCGCTGATCCCCGCCACGAGGTCAGCGATATGGCGCAGCGTCTCGACGGACAGCGCCTTCTCGCCCTCGCCGCGGCCCTGCGGGATCAACGCCTTGGCGAAGCCGAGCTTTTGGGCCTCCTTCAGCCGGGATCCCGCCTGCGCCACGGGCCGGATCGCCCCCGACAGGCCGATTTCGCCGAAATACACGGTCTCCGGCGGCAGCACCGACCCCGACAGGGACGAGACCAGCGCGGCTGCCACCGCGAGGTCCGCCGCCGGCTCGGTGATGCGCAGGCCGCCGGCGACATTCAGATAGACGTCGTGGCTCCCGAGGCGGATGCCGCCATGGGCCTCCAGCACGGCCAGCACCATCGACAGCCGGTTCGGGTCCCAGCCCACCACCGCGCGGCGGGGCATGCCGAGCGAGGAGGGCGCCACCAGGGCCTGGATCTCGACGAGCAGCGGCCGGGTGCCCTCCATGCCGGCGAAGACCGCGGTGCCGGCCGCCTGCTGGTCGCGCCCCGCCAGGAACAAAGCCGAGGGGTTCGGCACCTCGCTCAGGCCCGCATCGGTCATCTCGAACACGCCGATCTCGTCGGTCGGCCCGAACCGGTTCTTCACCGCCCGCAGGATGCGGAAATGGTGGCCCTGGTCGCCTTCGAAGGAGGCGACCGCATCGACCATGTGCTCCACCACCCGGGGGCCGGCGATCTGCCCGTCCTTGGTGACGTGACCCACCAGGATCACCGCCGTGCCGGTGGTCTTGGCGAAGCGGATCAGGGCCTGGGCGGAGGAGCGCACCTGCGTGACCGTGCCGGGGGCCGATTCCACCGTCTCGGTCCACATCGTCTGGATCGAGTCGATGATGGCGAGCGCCGGAGGCCGGCCCTGGCTCAGGGTCTCGACGATGTCCTCGACATTGGTCTCGGCGGCGAGCTGCACCGGGCGGTCGCTCAGGCCGAGGCGCTCGGCGCGCAGGCGCACCTGCCCCACCGCCTCCTCGCCGGAAATGTAGGCGACCCGCTCGCCCGTGCCGGCCATGGCGGCCGAGGCCTGCATCAGCAGGGTCGACTTGCCGATGCCGGGATCGCCGCCGAGCAGGATCACCGAGCCGCGCACGAATCCCCCGCCGGTCACCCGGTCGAGCTCGCCGATCCCCGAGGGCAGTCGCGGCGCCTCCTTGGCCTCGCCGGTCAGACCTTCGAGGGGAAAAACCCGGCCGCGGTTGCGCGACGGCCGCGTCGCGGCGGGACCCGACTGACCGGGGGCGGAGGGCGCCTCCTCGACGATCGTGTTCCAGCCGTTGCAGGCCTCGCAGCGCCCGCGCCAGCGGTTGTAGACCGCCCCGCAGGACTGGCACACGAAGGTCTGGTGAATCTTGGCCATACGGGTCCGGGCGCCGACCGGCGTTTCAGGGGGAATCGCGTTAGTCTACATAGGTTCGAACATAACGAGAACCCAGCCCGGTCAGGATCTCGTAGCCGATCGTGCCGGCGGACCGGCCGACCGTATCGATATCGAGGCCGTCGCCGATCAGCACCGCACCGGCGCCGCGCCGGGCCGCGGGGACGTCGGTCACGTCGAGGATGATCAGGTCCATCGAAACGAGGCCCAGGATCGGGCAGGGCACGCCGCCGACGAGCGCCTGGCCCCGCCCGCTGATCGCCCGGGGGAACCCGTCGGCGTAGCCGAGGGAGAGGGTCGCCAGCCGGCTCGGCCGGTGCGCGGTCCAGCGGCCGTTATAGCCCGCGGTCGCCCCGGCCTCGACGTCACGCACCTGTGCGATCAGCGCCTCCAGCCGCACCACCGGACGCATCGGGTTCGCCGCCCCCGGGGTCGGGTTGCCGCCGAACAGGGCATAGCCCGGCCGCAGCAGGTCGTGCCGGGCGCCGTCGAGAAAGACGCCCGAGGAGTTCGCGAGCGAGGCTCGGATGCCGGGGTAAGCGGCCCGCACGCGGGCGAAATCAGCGATCTGCCGTGCGTTGACCGGATCCTCCGGTTTCTCGGCGCTGACGAAGTGGCTGAGAATCAGGTCGATCCCGGCCGCGGCGATCCGTGCGTCGCCGGCAAGGTCCAACGCCTCCGGCACCGGCAGGCCCAGCCGGTTCATGCCGGTATCGACGTGGAGCGCCGCCGGCAGGCGTCCGGTCGAAACGGCTGCCCACTCCGAAAGCTCCTCGATGCTGCCGAGCACGGGGCGCAGCCCATGCGCCGCGAAGGCTCCGGCTGCGCCTGGGGGCAGGCCGTTCAGGATGTAGATCTCCGCCTCGGGCAGGGCGGCGCGGGCCGCGATCCCTTCGGACAGGTGCGCGACGAAGAAGGTCCGGCACCCCGCCGCCCGGAGGGCCGGCCCGACCCGGCCGATGCCGCAGCCATAGGCGTCGGCCTTCACGACGGCCGCGCAGGGGGCGCTCCCCCGGTCCGCCAGGAGCCGCCAGTTGGCGGTGATCGCCCCGAGGTCGATCGTCAGCTTCGCCCCATGGGTGGCGATGTCTGTCACTGGTCCGGCCTCGCCCACGCCGACCGCCTCCTGCCGCTTGCTGCCGGGATTCCGGAAGCACAAGGCGGACCCATACCACCGGGGCGGGTTCTCCGTGCAGCCGGGCCACCTGTGGGCTGGTTTGCGTGCAGGATTGGGCAGGGCTGAAGCCGGCCGCTGATGCACGGACGGCACAGGGTCCGGCCGAGGATCGAGGCCCAGGGTGACGGCCGAGGTCGGGCTTGGTATAAATCGACCGCGGTCCGGGGGAGCCGCACGGCCGACGCGCCATCCCCGCGGGTACCAAAAAGCTCAACGATGCCGTTTACCGTCCTGGATCTCGTCGTGCTCGGCATCGTCGCGGTTTCCGCGCTGCTGGCGGCCGTGCGCGGCGTCACGCGCGAGGTGCTGGCGATCGTCGCCTGGGTGGCGGCGGCCGCGGTCGCCTGGACGCTCTATCCGATGCTGCTTCCCATCGTGAAGCAGCACGTGAACAGCGATACCGTGGCGCTGGTCGCCTCGATCGCCGCGATCTTCCTCGGCACGCTGATCATCGTTTCGATCATCACGGTGAAAATCTCGGATGTCGTGCTCGATTCGCGCATCGGCGCGGTCGACCGCTCGCTCGGCTTCCTGTTCGGGGCGGCCCGCGGCTTCCTGATCTGCGTGATCGGCTGGGTGTTCCTGTCCTGGCTGGTCCAGGGCAAGGTGCCGGACTGGGCCGCGCAGGCGCGCTCGCGGCCGATGCTGGAGAAATCCGGCGACGCCCTGGTGGCGCAGCTGCCCGAGAATCCCGAAGGTTTCCTGAAGCAGTTCAAGAAGCCGAAGGCCGTCACGCCGCCCAACGAGGCGGCCGACGCCCCCGCCGAGACCGATCCGGCGCCCCAGCGCCGTACCGAGACCGCGCCGACCCCGACGCGACGCTGATCTGCGGTATTCGCCGTAGGTTCTGTCGCGCGGAACGCCTAGATAGCGGGTCCGGTCGCGAACGGATTGTATCCGCGACAACCGGCGCGCCGGCCCGTCGCCGCCGGGACTCGTGAGTGATCGACCGCCTCATGTCACACGCCACCAATCCCAGCGCCGATTTCGATCTCGACGGCGATACGCTCCGCGAGGAATGCGGCGTCTTCGGCATCTTCGGGCATCCGGAGGCCTCGGCCATCGTGGCGCTCGGCCTGCACGCCCTGCAGCACCGGGGCCAGGAGGCGGCCGGTATCGTGTCCTTCGACGGCGCGGTGTTCCATTCCGAGCGGCGCCCCGGCCTCGTGGGTGATTCCTTCTCGGACGGCGAGACCATCGCCCGGTTGAAGGGCCGGGCCGCCATCGGCCACGTGCGCTACTCGACCACCGGCGGGACGATCCTGCGCAACGTGCAGCCGCTGTTTGCGGAACTCGCCAGCGGCGGGCTGGCGGTCGCCCATAACGGCAACCTGACCAACGCCCTGTCGATCCGCCGCGACCTCGTGCGCGACGGCGCGATCACCCAGTCGACCTCCGACACCGAGGTGATCCTGCACCTCGCGGCCCGCTCGCGGAAGCCGCGGATCATCGAGCGGTTCATCGACGCCCTGCAGGCGATCGAGGGCGCCTACGCGATCGTGGCACTCACCAACAAGAAGCTGATCGGCGCCCGCGACCCGATGGGCATCCGCCCGCTGGTGCTGGGCGAACTCGACGGCCGCTACATGCTGGCCTCCGAGACCTGCGCGCTCGACATCATCGGCGCCCGGTTCGTGCGCGACATCGAGAACGGCGAGATCGTGGTGATCTCCGAGGAGGGGATCGAGTCGATCCGCTTCGCCGATGCCGTGCCGATGCGGCCCTGCATCTTCGAGTACATCTATTTCGCCCGACCCGATTCCGTGGTGAACGGCAAGAGCGTCTACGGGGTGCGCAAGGCAATCGGCCGAGAACTGGCCCGCGAGGCCGGGGTCGCCGCCGACATCGTGGTGCCGGTGCCTGATTCCGGCGTGCCGGCCGCGTTGGGCTTCGCGCAGGAGACCGGGATTCCCTTCGAGATGGGGATCATCCGCAACCACTATGTCGGCCGGACCTTCATCCAGCCGACCCAGTCGGTGCGGGAACTCGGCGTGCGGATGAAGCACTCGGCCAACCGCGCGGCGATCGAGGGCAAGAGCATCGTCCTCGTCGACGACAGCCTGGTGCGCGGCACCACCTCGGTGAAGATCGTCCGGATGATGCGCGAGGCCGGCGCCGCGGAGGTGCATTTCCGGATCGCCTCGCCGCCGATCACCTACCCGGACTTCTACGGGATCGACACGCCGGAGCGCGAGAAGCTGCTCGCTGCGACCCACGACCTTGAGGGCATGCGCAAGTATATCGGCGCGGATTCCCTGGCCTTCCTGTCGATCCCCGGCCTCTACCGGGCGATGGGCGAGGACGAGCGGAACGCGGCCTGCCCGCAATACACCGATCACTGCTTCACGGGTGAGTACCCGACCGGCCTGACGGACCTTTCCATCGCCGGCCCGAAGCGCTTCGCGATGCTGGCCGAGGCGGACTGACGCGTCCTGGTTTCCAAAGGGCGAGCCCTTTGGCGGGGTCCAGGGGCGGCGCCTCTGGGTCTTTGCAGGGTTCCACCCTGCACCCGCAAAAGGTCACAGACCTTTTGAAACCGATTCCTCGACCCTTCCGGTCGGAATGCGCTAGGTCCTGCGCATGGCTGAGTCTCAGAGACCCTTGGAAGGCCGCGTCGCGGTCGTCACCGGCGCATCCCGCGGCATCGGTCGGGCCGCCGCCCTGGCGCTCGCCGGGGCCGGCGCGCACGTGATCGCAGTGGCGCGGACCGTCGGCGCGCTGGAAGAGCTCGACGACGCGATCCGCGCCGCGGGCTCCAGCGCGACCCTCGTGCCCTTCGACCTCGCCGATTACGAGGCGATCGACCGCCTCGGCGGGGCGATCAACGAGCGGTGGAAGCGCCTCGACGTCCTGATCGCCAATGCCGGCATCCTCGGCGCGCTCATGCCGATCGGCCACATCACCCCGAAGATCTGGGGGCAGGTGATGGACGTGAACGTCACCGCCAATTGGCGCCTGATCCGCTCGCTCGATCCGCTGCTGCGCATGTCGGATGCCGGGCGGGCGATCTTCGTCTCGTCGGGGGCTGCCTCGAAGTGCCGGCCCTATTGGGGACCCTACTCGGTCTCCAAGGCGGCCCTGGAAGCATTGGTGCGGACCTACGCGGCCGAGAACGAGAGCACGGCCATCCGGGCGATGCTCGTCAATCCGGGTCCCCTGCGCACGGGGATGCGCCGCTCGGCCATGCCGGGCGAGGATCCGGAGACGCTGCGGACACCGGAGGACCTCGCGCCTCATTTCGTGCGCTTCGCCAGCCCGGACTGGACCGAGACCGGCGCGCTCTACGATTTCCCCACCGACCGGGTGCTGCGCTTCCGCGCGCCCGAGTAAAGGGGGCCGGGGCCTGAGGCCCCGGCGGGTGGCGGGCAGAGCCCGCCGGGTTTGGGATTTGCGATGATCGACGTCCGCTGCATCTGTGCGATCGGCCTGCGGGGCCAGCTCGGCCTGAACGGCCACCTCCCCTGGGAGGGCAACACCGACCCGCTCTTCGTTGAGGACGTGACGCGCTTCTTCGCGCTGACCATGGGCCACGTGCTGATCGCCGGGCCGAAGACCGTGGCCTCGGTCCCCGAATTCGCCTTCCAAGACCGCACCATCGACGTGATCCGCAGCCACGAGGACCCGGAGCAGGTGCTCAAGCGCTATCCGGGCCGGCGGATCTTCGTCGGCGGCGGGATCGCGGTGTGGAACGTCTACGCCAAGTACATCCAGAACTGGGACATCACGCGCCTGCCCTATGACGGCGAGGCCGATCGCTGGTTCGATCCGGCTTGGCTGGTCGGCGGGGCGCTGCGGGCGGGCTGAGCGGCACCTTCCTGCGGGCCGGCGCGTTGGCGCACGCGTCGCGTTTGCGGAGACCACGATGAGCGCCCCCAGCTACCGGTTCGGCATCGAGGAGGAATACTTCCTCGCCGATGCCGAGACCCGCGGCACGCCGCGCGGCGATCTCGCGACCTTCCACGCGCGGGTGGAGGCCGAACTGCCCGAGACCGGGCGGGAGCTGGTCGCCGCGCAGGTCGAGGTTTGCACGCCGCCCCTCACCGACGCAGCGGCGGCCCGGGACAATCTCGGCGGCCAGCGGGCGCAGCTCGCCGGGATCGCTGCCGAGAACGGCCTGCTGCTTCTGGCCTGCGGCACCCATCCCCTCGCGCGCTGGGCCCGCCAGACCGCCACCGACGGGGAACGCTACCAAGGCATCCTGTCGGATGTCGGCATCGCGGCCCGGCGGGCGCTGATCTGTGGCATGCATGTCCATGTCGAGGTGCCGGACCCGGACGCCCGCATCGATCTGATGAACCGGCTGCTGCCGTTCCAGCCGGTGCTGCTCGCCCTCTCGGCCTCCTCGCCGTTCTGGCAGGGGGAGGCGACGGGCTTGCGGGCCTACCGGCTCAGCGTGTTCGGCGAGCTGCCCCGCACCGGCCTGCCGGAGATTTTTTCGGACGCCGCCGCCCATGCGCGGTTCGTCGACATCATGACCCGCTCGGGTGCCATCGCGGATGCGAGCTTTCTGTGGTGGTCCCTGCGCCCCTCGATCAAGTTCCCGACGCTGGAGCTGCGCATCGCCGACGCCTGCACACGGCTCGACGATTCGCTCTGCATCGCCGCCCTGTTCCGCTGCCTCGTGCGCCTGTGCGTGCGCCGGCCGGATCTGCATGCCGGGCTCGACGGCGTCTCGCGAGCGCTGGCCTCGGAGAACCTCTGGCGCGCCCAGCATAGCGGCGTGCAGGCGACGCTGATCGACGAGGCCCGGGGCGAGGCGGTGCCCTTTGCGGAGGCGCTGGCGGCTGTCCTCGCCCTGGTGGCCGAGGATGCGGATGCCCTTGGCTGCGCGACCGACATTGCCCGTGCCCGGACCATCGTCACGGAGGGAACGAGCGCGGACGGCCAGCTCGCCGCCTACGAAGGCGCGCTCGCCGATGGAAAGGACGAGCGCGCCGCGCTGGCGGCGGCGGTGGACTGGATCGCTGGGGCGGCGCGCTGAAGGGGCTTGCGGAACCTCGGCTGAAGACCCGCACCGTCATCACACGCGCAGCGAAGGGACCCGAGGTTGCGCGACATCCGTGAGTGTAGCGCCGACTGGGTTGCGTCGCTCCGCTCGCAAGGACGGCGCGGTTCGCCCGGTATCCCGGATCACCCCTTGTCGAATGGGTTCTGCGAGGTCCGCAAGGATAGCCGGATCGGCGTCCCCGGCAGGTCGAACGCCTCGCGCAGGCCGTTCACGAGGTAGCGGGTGTAGGATTTCGGCAGCGCATTCAGCTGATTGCCGAACAGCGCGAAATGCGGCGGCCGGCTCTTCACCTGGGTGGCGTAGCGGATCTTGATCCGCCGGCCCGACACCGCCGGGGGCGGATTGCGCGAGGTCGCCTCGTTCAGCCAGTCGTTGATGCGCGAGGTCGAGATACGGGTGTCCCAGACCTCCGAGGCCTGCACCACCGCCTGCATCAGCTTGTCGATGCCGTCGCCGGCCAGTCCGGAGAGCGGCACCACGGAGACGCCGCGCACCTGCGGCAGCAGCCGGGTGCAATCCTCGCGCAGCTGCTTCAGGAGGCCCGGCTGGTCGGCCACGAGGTCCCACTTGTTGAGGCCGATCACCAAAGCGCGGCCCTCGCTCTCCACGAGGTCGACGATGGTGAGATCCTGCTTCTCGAACGGGATCGTGGCGTCGAGCAGCACCACCACCACCTCGGCGAAGCGCACGGCGCGCAACCCGTCCGAGACCGCGAGCTTTTCCAGCTTGTCGTCGATCCGGGCGCGGCGGCGCATGCCGGCGGTGTCGTGCAGCTTGATCCGCCGCCCGCGCCACTCCCAATCCAGGGAGATCGAGTCGCGGGTGATGCCGGCCTCGGGGCCGACGAGCAGCCGCTCCTCGCCGAGCATGTTGTTGATCAGCGTCGACTTGCCGGCATTCGGCCGGCCGACGATCGCGACCTTGAGGGAGCGGCCGCCGGGGGCGTCGGCGTCGTCGTCCTCCTCGTCGTCGCGCTGGGGCAGGGCGGTGACCAGGGCCTCGTGCAACTCGCCCAGGCCCTCGCCGTGCTCGGCCGAGAATGGGATCGGGTCGCCGAGCCCGAGGGTGAAGGCCTCGTAGGCCCCGGCGAGGCCGGTGCCGCCCTCGGCCTTGTTGGCGATCAGGATCACCGGGCAGCCGGCCCGGCGCACCAGCTCGGCGAAGGGCTGGTCGGCCGGCAGCACGCCGGCGCGGGCATCGATCACGAACAGCACCACGTCGGCGGCCAGGATCGCCGCCTCGGTCTGCATCCGCATCCGGCCCGTGAGGGTCTTCTCGTCCGCCTCTTCCAACCCGGCGGTGTCGATCACCCGGAACTGGAGGCCGCCGAAGGTCACGTCGCCCTCGCGCCGGTCGCGGGTGACGCCCGGGCGGTCATCGACCAGCGCGAGCTTCTTGCCCACGAGGCGGTTGAACAGGGTCGACTTGCCGACGTTCGGCCGTCCGACGATCGCGACGGTCGGCATGTCCATGGTGGTTCTCTAGACGGTTCGTGCGGAAATTAACGCGTGATTGGCGGGGGCGGTGCGGCGGGCTCGGGCTTGGCCTCTGTCACCGTGACGGGACCACCCGCCACGAGTGCCGCGTAGACCTCGATCCGATCGCGCAGGGCCCGCGGGGTCTCGGGATCGGCCACGATCTGGTCGAACCAGCGGCCGGCCTCCTCGTAGTCGCCCTTCTTCAGGGCGGCCAGACCCAGCATCTCGCGGGCGGTGTGGCGGAACGGCGTGCCGGCGGCCAGACCCTGGAGGTTGGCGAGCGCCGGGTCCGGGTTGGGCCCGTCGAGGCGCAGGAGCGCCGCGCGGAGGCGCGCGAGGTCGCGCAGGCCGTCGCCGAGGCCGGTATCGTCGGCGAGCTTGTCGAACTCGGCCGCGCCCGCAGCCGAGTCGTGCTTGCCGGTCTCGGCCGCCGCGCGGAAGCGGGCCAGCAGCCGGTAGCCGGCGGGCGCCTGCGCCTCGATGGCGTCGAACGCCTTGTCGGCCTCCGCGACCTTGCCGTCCTTGGCGAGGCGGTTGGCGTCGTCAAACTGGACGGATGCGGTCTCGGCGGCGGCGCGCTGCTGCGCCTGCCAGTAGCGCCAGCCCGCGACCCCCGCCACGAGAAGCACGGCGAGCGCGATGATCACGCCGCTATAGCGCTTCCAGATCTGGAGAATCCGGTCGCGGCGGTAATCCTCGTCGACTTCGCGAAGGAACTCGTTGTTCTCGGCCATTCAATCCCGGGCCGCCCATGCGGCGGCCCACCTCGTAGCGCGATCGGGCCCCGCGCCTAACACACGGGCGCCGGGTTGGCGACAGTCAGGCCGTCGTGCCCGGCCAGACCGGCACGCCGATCACCGGGTAGTGCAGGTAGCGGGCGAAGATGAACCACGCCGCGGTGCCGATCACCACCGCCAGGATGTCGTTGCGCCAGCCATGGGGCGCCGCCGCGGGACCGCCATGCTGAGCTGCCACCGCTCCCGGCGCGAGGGCGCGGCGCTTGGCGCTGATCCGCGCCGTCACCGCCCAGGCCAGGAAGCCGCCGAACAGCAGCATCGAACCGAGGTCGCCGTTGGCCAGGAGATGGGCGGTCGCCCAGATCTTCACGGCGAGCAGCATCGGGTGCTTGGCCTTGGCGCGGATATGGCCGGGCAGGTAGGCGGCGGCGAGGCAGATGAAGGCCAGCAGCACCAGCGTCAGCGCGAGGTGGCGCGTCCAGACCGGCGGATCCCAGACCTGGATGTAGCCGTTCAGCCGGTAATCGTGGAAGCCGATGCCGATCAGCACGAGGCCCAGCAACGAGAGGGCGGTGTAGCCGAGCTTGTAGCGGTTCTCGCCGATCCGCCCGACGATCGCGGCGCGCCGGGTGCGGGCCATCGAGAAGGCGTGCGTGCCGAGGAACAGCACGAGCCCGAGGATCAGGAGAACCATGGGAGACTCTTGGACGGGCCAGTGGAGTGCAAGCACTCTGTAATGGTTCTCAAGCGAATCTCAGCCTGTTTGTCCAGGCGTGGCCGGGACGCAGCCGGATGGCGGCGATGAACTGGACGATCAGGATTGCTGGGCGGAGCGACGGATGCGCTGCCACGAGCTCCATCGAACGTGAGGGAACAGCGTCGCGGGATCTCCCTCTCCCCTCTGCGGGGGGAGGGTGGGCGTCGCGCTTCACTGCCGCGGTGGTGCTTCTGACCCTGATCCCCCTCCCGGCCCGCGCCGCATCCGATCCCCCGCTCTCGGCCCTCACTCTGGTCGGTCCGCCGTCGATCGTCTTCAAGGCCGGCCGCGATGCCTGCGACGGGGCCGATGTCCCGGACGCCCCGGCCCGGGCCTTCCGCGACGCGTCGGGCGCGGTGGCGCTCTACGGTATGCACTACCGCAACCGGGCGCTGCGGGGCCCGAATCTCGACCATCTCAAGCTCGACTGCACGGTGGTGCTCGACTCGGGCGAGAAGTCCGATCCGGCCGCCTACGACGACCGCTCCTGGATCACCGCCACATGGACGGAGGACGGCACCCGGGTGGCGGCGCTCCTCCACCACGAGTATCAGGCCAACGAGCATCCCGGCCGCTGCCCGGCGGGGACCTACATGGCCTGCTGGTACAACACGATCACGGCGGCCGCCTCCACGGATGGCGGCCGCAGCTTCACACGGAAAAGCCCCCCCGTGGTGGTGGCTGGCGCCCCGTTCCGGCAGGAGGTCGACCAGGGTCACCACCGGGGCTTTTTCAACCCGTCGAACATCGTGGCGGACGGGCGCTGGCGCTATGTCCTCGCCTCGACCACCGGCTGGACCCGCCCCGGCAGCGACCAGGAGGCCGGAATCTGCCTGTTCCGCAGCGACGATCCCGCCGACCCGACCCGCTGGCGGGCCTGGACCGGCGCCGGCTTCACCGCCGCCTTCCCGGACCCCTATCGGACGCCCGCACCCAAACCCGCCCCCTGTCAGACGGTCGGGCCGTTCCCGGGGCCGGTCGGCGCCGTGGTCCGGCACCGCGGCTCGGGCGCCTGGATCGCGGTATTCATGGCCAAGGCCGGCGACGGCTTTGCGCGGTCGGGCTTCTACTGGACCAGCTCCCGCGACCTGATCACCTGGGACCAGCCCCGCCTGCTCGTCGCGGGCGCGACCCTCTACGACGATCCCTGCACGGCGACCGGACCGCTGATCGCCTATCCGTCGCTGCTCGATCCGGACGCGAAGGGGCGCAATTTCGACGATGTCGGCGACACGGCGCTCCTGACCTACGCCAGCCTGCGCACGGAGGGCTGCACCATCACGTCGGACCGCGACCTGCTGCGCCGCCCGGTGGCGATCCGGGTCTGGCCTTGACCGCCATGGTCGCGGAGGCCGAGGCCTCGATCGCCGACGCCGACCGCACGCGGCTCTACTGACCGATCCGCTGGCAGAGCACAGTACCCAGCGTCACGCTCAGTGTCAGGGCGGTGGCCGAGAGCAGCATCGTGGTGGCGCGGGCATAGGCGCGGCCTGCATGGATCAGCAGGCAGCCGCAGGCGAAGATCGCGAGGGGCGGGAGCAGGTGCGACACGGGTGGCGTCCTCTCGAAACGGGCGGATGCGCGGTCGAAGAGGTGTCAGCGTTGGCCGGATCGCGTGAAAACCCGGTTAACGTCGGCTATACGGACCCTCCGACCGACCGCCAGAGGGTCCTGCATGAGCGCATCACGGATGCCCGAGGACAAGCGTGAGCAGAGGCGCGGGCAGCCTAACGCCGCGAACGCGGCTGTGCTCGGGACCGGAGCCGTCGGGGCCGGGGCGATGGGTGCCTCGGCGCTGGGCGCGTTCGCACTCGGGGTCGCGGCCTTCGGGGCGGTGGCGATCGGAGCCTTCGCGATCGGCCGCCTGTCGGTTGGCCGCGCCCGCGTGGGTGCCCTGGAGGTCGGGTCGCTGGAGATCGACACGTTGACGGTCCGGTCGCTGCGCCTGCCGGACCCGGATCATGGGGGAGAGCGCTGATGAGCGATGGAAAGCCGCCTTTCCGCCCCTCGGATGCCGTGGATGTTCTCGGCGAGACCGAGGGCGATTTCGTCCTGCCGCTCTGCTTGCCGCAGCCCAGCCTGCTGATCGGCGAGGATCTCGCCATGGTCGTGCTTGATACGATCCATGGCCAGCGGGTCGGCCTGCCGCTCAGCGCCCAGGGCGCGGCGGATCTGCACGCGGTCCTGGCAGAGGCGATCCGCCTTCTGCAGGCGCGCGACGGCGGCCCGGTTCAGTAATCGCCGCCGGACGTCAGGTCTCCTCCGTCTCCGAGGTGGCCCCGTCCGAGCGCGGGCCGCGGGCTACTTCCCGCATCGCCGCATCCGGCAGCGGGCGCTGGAGGCGGAGCGCCTCCGCGGTTGGGGCTTCGAGCCAGGTCGCCCATTCCTCCGGATGGGTCAGCACGACCGGCATCGCCTTCGGGTGGACCGGCCCGACGATGCCGTTGGCCTCCGTGGTCAGGAAGGCGAACAGCGCGTGCTCGGCGTCAACCCGGTCGGGGTTCTCCCGCTTGGTGCCCCGAACCCCCGTCCAGGGCCGCCAGATTCCCGCGAAGGCGAAGAGCGGCCTGTCCTCCGCCAGGGCGAACCAGACCGGGGTCTTGCGCGGCTTGGTGTCGGCGTATTCGCTGAACGCGGTCACCGGCACGAGGCAGCGATGGGCCGGCCCGAGCCAGGGCCGCCAATGCGGGCTCGCGACGTTGCGCACGTTGGTGATGGGCTGCTCGCCGAAGGCCTTCGGGCCGGGCAGGCCCCAGCGCAGCATCGCGAGGTCCCGGCCGTCGGCGCCGTTGCGCACCACCGGGGCCATCTGGTCGGGGAAGATCGCCGGCAGGGGCGGTAGGTTGCCGGTGCGGTCATCCGCGATCCCGAAGGCCCGGCACAGATCCGCCGGGCCGGTGCGCAGGCTGTAGAGGTTGCACATCGCGCGGTCCCGCTCGTCCCGGTCCTGCACCCGGGACCCCACGCCTTCTCGGCGCGGGGCGCGGGGCCGTCAACGCTCACAGGTGTGCGGCCGGGATCAGGCGAGGCTCCGGGCGGCGCCGCGCAGCTTCTGCGTGGCCTGGTCGGCCTCCACGGCCGATTGGGCGATCAGGCCGAGGCCGCTGGTGATCGCGCCGACCCCCTGCGCGGCCGTCTGCATGTTCGCCGACATCTCGCGCGTCACGGCGGATTGCTGCTCCACGGCCGTGGAAATGGCACCCGCGACCTCGTTGAGCCGCACGATCGTGGCCTGGATCGCGCCGATCGCCCCCACGGCCTCCCGGGTGGCCTCCTGGGTTCCGGAGATCTGCGAACCGATCTGCTCGGTCGCCCGAGCCGTCTGGTCGGCGAGTTCCTTCACCTCGGCGGCGACCACCGCGAAGCCCCGGCCCGCCTCGCCGGCGCGGGCCGCCTCGATCGTGGCGTTGAGCGCCAGCAGGTTCGTCTGGGCCGCGATGCTCTGGATCAGCGCCACGACCTCGCCGATCTGCGTGGCCGCCGTGCTGAGGCCGCCGATGATCGTCTGCGTCGCCTTGGCCTGATCGACTGCCTGTCCGGAAATCTCCGAAGCCTGCAGCACCTGACCGCCGATCTCCGTCACCGAGGCGGCCAGTTCCTCGGCCCCGGAGGCGACCGCCTGGATCTCGCTGGAGACCCGGGTCGAGGATTCCGCTGCCTGCCCGGCCTGCTGCGAGACGTTCGACGAGGCGTCCGCGATGGCGTTCAGGTCGCGGACGATCGCGCCCTGTAGATCCGCCCGGCGCTCGCGGTCCCGCGCCAGGGCGGTGACGTCGGTGGCGAACTTGACGATCTTGAGGAGGCGTCCGTCGCGATCGAAGACCGGATTGTAGGACCCCTGGATGTGGACGATGTGACCGTCCTTGGCGACGCGCCGGAATTCGGCCGTCTCGTATTGGCCGGAGGCCAAGCGGCTCCAGAAGGTCTGGTACTCGGCCCCGTCGCGGAACCCGGCCTCGATGAACAGGCTGTGGTGCCGGCCGACGACCTCCGCCAGCCGGTAGCCCATCACGGTGAGGAAGTTGTCGTTGGCGGTGAGGATCGTCCCGTCGACCCCGAACTCGATCACGGCCTGCGAACGGTTGATGGCCTTGATCTGACCCTCATATTCGATCGTGCGCCGCACCTGCTCGGTGACGTCGCTGGCGAACTTGACGACCCGGACCGGCTTGCCGCCGCGTCCGAGGATCGGATTGTAGGTGGCCTGAAGCCAGACCTCGCGGCCATCCCTGCCGATGCGCTTGAACTCGCCGGCTTGGAACGTGCCGTTCCGCAGCGTTGTCCAGAACGCCCGGTAGGCCTCACTGTCGCGATAGGCCGGATCGACGAGATGGGCATGCGACTGACCGCGGATGTCTTCGAGCTGATAGCCGAGCGCGTCGCAGAAGTTCTTGTTGGCCGTCAGGATCGTGCCGTCGAGATTAAACTCGATGACAGCTTGGGAACGGTCCAAAGCCTCGAGTTTAGATGTCATGCTCCGATCGAACACGATGGCCATTTGAATTGATCCCCCTTCTGCGGCGCCGGCTGTTGCAATGATCGCGCCGGATCTGTGTAGCCGGGATCCTCATACGATCCGCGAGCAAGATGTGTCAGTCAAATTTCGACGATCCCCAAGTTAATCCGTGATTTAAGATTGCAGATTGATCTGAATCAAGAGATTTTCCAAGCATAATTCGAGAGCACATTACAGAGTGCTGTACCGATACAAATTAATTTTGAGCATTATAACCCAGATCTGGCATCAATTTCTGTTGTAAGGGGAGCGTCTCTGTCATCGATGCACGTCGTGGGCGAATGAGATGCAGACATGCGCTGGGCGGCTCTCGCGGATGGCGCCTGAGAGCCTGTGTCCGTCGGACCCGCCGGCCCTGTTCGTCGCGCGCCGATTCGATCCAGATCCCTCCAACGGGCGGCCGTCGCGCGCCCGCTCCCAGGACCTGTGCCGGCCGGGGTACCGTGGAATCCGGTCCGGCGAAGGCGGAAACAGCAGGAGGTCCGGGCGGTGATGAACCGCCCGGACCATGAGATGAATCGTCGATGGACCGACGCCGTCCGCGTCGGATCAGAGGTGGAACACCACCTTCACGCAGCCGTCCTTCTTGTCCCGGAAGGCCTTGTAGAGGTCCGGCCCGTCCGCGAGGTTCTGCGAGCGGTGGGTGATCAGGGAGGTCATGTCGATCTTGCCCTCCTGAATCAGCTTGGTCAGCGGCTCCAAGTAGCGCTTCACGTGGGTTTGGCCGCTCTTGAGGGTCAGACCCTTCTGGACGATCGAGCCCATGTTGATCGGGATCGGGCCACCGTAGACGCCCGGCACCGAGACGATGCCGCACGGGCGCACCGCCTTGATCGCTTCGGCCAGCGCGTAGGGCCGCTCCGTAGCGGTGAGCTTCTCCTGCACCGTGGAGAGGACTCCGGTGATGCCGCCGTGGCCGGCGCTCGCCTCCATGCCGACGCAATCGATGACGCCGTCAGCACCCTGGCCCTTGGTGATCTCCTTGATGCGCTCGAACACGTCCTCGTTCATGAAGTCGATGATGTCCGTTGCCCCGGCCTTCCGGGCGAGGGCGATGCGCTCCGGCACCGTCTCGATGGCGATGATGCGCTCGGCGCCCATGATCTTGGCCGACTGGATGGCGAAGATGCCGACCGGCCCGGCACCCCAGATCGCGATGGTCTCGCCGCCCTGGATCTCGCAATGCTCGGCGCCCTGCCAGCCCGTGGGCAGGATGTCGGTGAGGAACAGGACCGACTCGTCGTCCATGCCGTCTGGCACCTTCATGGGTGCAACGTCCGCCATGGGCACACGGACATACTCGGCCTGTCCGCCCGCGTAGCCGCCGGTGAGGTGCGAATAGCCGAATAGTCCGGCGGTCGTGTAGCCGAACTGCGCTGCCGCCATCTCGGCATTGCGGTTCGAGCGCTCGCACACGGAGTAGTTGCCGAGCTTGCACTGCCGGCAGGAGCCGCAATTGATGTTGAAGGGGACGACGATCCGGTCACCCTTCTTGAACTTGGTGAAGCCCTGGCCGACCTCCACGACTTCGCCCATGAATTCGTGACCGAGCACGTCGCCGTCCATGGTGGGCATGAGCCCGTCCATCAGGTGGAGGTCCGAGCCACAGATCGCGCAGCTCGTGACCTTGATGATCACGTCGCGGGAATCTTCGATCTTCGGATCCGGGACCGTGTCGCAGCGGATATCGTTTCGGCCGTGCCAACACAGTGCCTTCATGGCGAAAGTCTCCACAATCTTGGAAATGAGGGCCGAGCGCGGCCGTTTTAGGGGTCAAGCCCGGCACGGTACGGCCAAGTTCCAACCCGTCGGGGTTCCGCCGTGGGGTGAGTCGGAGATGCACGCCCCGTGTGGAACCTTGACCCGGCCGTGGGGGGTTGTTGGCTCGGTGGGGCGCTCCGGCGCCCCGTGAGGACGTGACGTCGCGAGCCCCGGCGCCTGTCCGCTTGCAGCCCGAAGCGGGAGCCCCGATGCCGAATAGCCCGATCCTTCAGCCCGTCACGATCAATGGCCTGAGCCTCAAGAACCGCGTCGTGATGGCACCGCTCACCCGCAGCCGTTCGGATAATGACGGCGTGCCGCCGGATTTCGCAGCCGACTATTACGGCCAGCGGGCGAGCGCCGGCCTGATCATCGCGGAGGCGACCAACATCTCACCCCAGGCCGTGGGCTATGCCTACACGCCGGGGATCTGGTCCGACGTGCAGGTGGATAGCTGGTCCCGGATCGTCCGGACCGTCCACGCCAATGACGGGCTGATCTTCCTGCAACTCTGGCACACCGGCCGGATCTCGCATCCCGACCTCCAGCCGGGCGGGGCGCTGCCGGTCTCGGCCTCGGCGATCAAGCCGGAGGGAACCGCCTTCACGCGCGAGGGCATGAAGCCCCACGTGACGCCCCGCGCTTTGGAGACGGACGAGATCCCGGGCATCGTGGCCGATTACCGGCGCGCCGCGGAGAACGCCAAGCGGGCCGGGTTCGACGGGGTCGAGATCCACTCGGCCAACAATTATCTGCTGGAGCAATTCGTCCGCGATTCGACCAATCGGCGGACCGATCGCTATGGCGGCTCCATCGAGAACCGCCTGCGCTTCCCGCTGGAGGTGGTCCGGACGGTGACGGAGGTCTGGGGCGGCGGCGACCGGGTCGGCATCCGGATCTCCCCCGCCACCACGCAGCCGGGGGAGACCCCCTTGGACTCCGACCCGAACGCGACCTACGGGGCCTATGTCGATGCGCTCAACGGGTTCGGGCTCCTCTACGTCCACGCGATTGAAGGGGTGACGCAACAGACGCGCGATGCGCCGGAGGGCGTCGATCTCGCCGCGCTACGCCATCGGTTCAAGGGCGCCTATATCGGCAATAACGGGTTGACCCTGGATCTCGCCGAGAAGGAGCTGTCCGAAGGCCGGGCCGATCTCTTCAGCTTTGGTCGGCCCTACCTTGCCAATCCCGATCTCGTGGAACGGTTCGCCGTCGGTGCGCCGGTGGCCGAGGCACCGAAGGCTTACTGGTACGGCGGTGGCGCCAACGGCTACTCCGACTGGCCAGGCCTGAACGGGCCGGTTCCCGTTCGCCGATGAACGCGTAAAGGCCGGCGAGGTCTGGACAGGATCGTTGGTTTAAAAATGTTTCACGTGAAACACCGGTCTTAACCCAGGCTTTACGGTTGAGCGACGGCGACTGGACGGCTTCCACGCGTGCAGGGAAGTTGGTCCGGCGCCGCTTTCGAATCGAAGTGCGCGTCGGGGGCGGGGTCGACGACCACCGGCCACGACGCGAGAGCGTAAGTCTTGCGGCCGTCCAAACCTCAGACTGCGTCTCAGGATCGGACGGCTGAAACGTTGCCAACACTCCGGCAGCGTAGGGACATCACGCCTCGTCCGGCAGCGGATCGCCGGTCCAGGTCGTCGCGAAGGCGGCCAGTTCCCGTGCCTCCGCGAAAGCCATGACGCTCACCGCCCGCTCGGTCGGCGCCGCCCCCGGATAGGGCGCGAGGAGGATTTTCACCCGCGCGAGGCGACCACCCGGCGCATGGGCCGACAGCCAAGCCTCCGCCTCCGGGGTCAAACGATCCGGCCCGTCCAGGGCTCGCGAATCGCCCCGCAGGACGATGACGTAGGTGCCCAGGCTCGGATCGGCCCCCTGGACCGCCTTGACGATATCGATCACGGGCTTTCCGCGAAATCGTTGAGCTGAACCTGCGCCTGGGCCTGGGTGAAGTTCGGGATATCGGCGAAGATCTCGTTGCCGTGGGCAGCCACAGCCTTCTGGAAGGCCTCCGCCGACGCGAAGGTCAGCAGCGCCATGACCTGGAACGGCGCAGGGCCGCCGTCCGGTGTTCCGGCGCCCTTCACCACCTTGGCATCGTGCAGGCCGAGCGCCGACCAGCGCTCCCGCACCAACGGCATGTGATGGCTGAGATAATAGCCCATGTCGAAGCTTGGGCCGGTCGGGTACATCACGCTGACCAGGATCATGTCATTCCTTCTCCCTCGACGGGGTTCGGGCCACCCATCATGCGGCAGGGTGGTGGGCTTCACAAAGCGTCCCTACGGCTGCGCCCTGCCAGAACGGGACGAAGCGTACCAATCGCTGTCCGGATGGCTCGGTTGCGTTGATCGCGCCGAGACCGGGATCTAGGGCAACGGCGTCGGGAAGCGAGCGTTTCCCGGGCGCCCTCGCGGGTCCCGTCCAGGCGTGACGCTCCGGAGCGGATATCCCGTCCCAATGACGGACCGTCCGGTTTAGGGCGCGCGCCGGGGCAGGCCGACATCGCCCACCGGCACGAATTTCTGCGCGCGCTTGCCGGTATCGACCTCGGTGGTGAAGACATCCCCGTGCGAATCGACCGCGAGGTTGTGGATCCAGTGGAACTGGCCCGCCATGCGCCCGTTCCGGCCGAAGGCGCCGACAACCGCGCCGGTGGCGCGTTCGAGGGTGCGGACCTCGTTGTTGGCCCCGTCGGCGTTGAGCAGGTAGGTCTGGTTCGCATCCGGCCACAGGGCCAACTCCCAGACCGAGCCGTTGGCGCGGGTGTTCTTCTCGACCAAGAATTCCGTGACGAAGCTGCCATCCTTCTTGAACACCTGAACGCGATCGTTGGTCCGGTCGCAGACATAGACCAGCCCATCCTTGGCGATGCGCACGCAGTGAACCGGATTGGCAAATTGCCGGGACGGCGCAGCCGCCGGATCGTAGGGGCCGAGCTTGTCGTCGGTCGGCGGCTTACCGTAGGCGCCCCACATCCGCTTGAACGCGCCGGTATCCCGGTCGAACACGATGAGGCGGTGGTTGTAATAGCCGTCCGCCACGTAGACCTCGTTGGCCGCCATGTCGAAATCGACATTGGCGGGCTTGCCGAGCCGGCTGGTGTCGCGGCTGTCGGTCTGCGGTCCGGACTTGCCGATCTGCAGCACGAACTTGCCCTCGGGGGTGAACTTCAGGAGCTGCCCGTCCTGGTCGCCGTTCCCGGCGATCCAGACGAAGCCCTGGCCGTCGATCTGGATGCCGTGCTCGTTGGTCGGCCAGTCGTAGCCGGTGCCGGGGCCGCCCCAGCTTCGCAGCAGGGTGCCGGCCTGATCGAACTCCAGCACCGGCGGGGCCGGCTTGCAGCATTTGGTCCGGGGCGGATCGAGGCTCGCGGCCTTCTCGTCGTCGGTGAGGGTGCGCGGCCGCTGGATCACCCAGACATGGTCCTGCGCGTCCACGGCGACGCCCGCGGCCTGACCCAGGATCCAGTCATTCGGCAGCGGCTTCGGCCAGTTCGGATCGACCTGGAAGCGCGGGGGATCGGCGGCCGGTGCGGGGTTTGTCAGGGCGAGCAGGCAGGCGAGCGCCGGCAGCGTGGCAGAGATCCTGGTCGAGATCATCGGGGCGTATCCTCCCGCGCCTGTCCCGGCGCTCCGCCCCAGCATGCCGCCCCGATCCGGCGGGATCCAGCCGGTCGGGGCGGGCTTCGGTGACAGAGGAGGCCTGC
>NZ_JAKSYG010000203.1 GCF_022829725.1 Methylobacterium sp. E-005
TCGGCTACCAGCCACCCGCGCCGGAGGTCGTCCTCTGGCCAACCGAACCGAGCGGATCAGTGCCGTCCGCGCGCCCTGCCATCGTCAGCCGACCGACGATGCACTAACTTCGAACTCGGGCCACCGAATGGGGGCAGGCCACAGCCTTTGCCCAGACGCCGAGAAACTAACATTAGGTTGCACCTCATCTCCGCATCGTGCTCCATCGTCAGATGAATGAGCGGGCCACCATCGCCGACCTCGAACGTCGCCTTGCTGCAACCGAGGCGGTCTTACGTGAGAAGATCGACGTCGAGGTCGCTTTGCAGCAGAGCGAGGACCTGCGTCGCCTTGCCGTCGAAGGCGGTCGCATGGGGA
>NZ_JAKSYG010000245.1 GCF_022829725.1 Methylobacterium sp. E-005
CTTGTCCTTCGCCTCCTCCCAGATCTGCTTCAACTCGGTGAAGTCGTGCTCGGCCTTGGGCGATAGGGGTTTCCGAGATGCAGTAGCCCGCTTCGATCCAGTCGCCTCGGCGGCGGCCTCGCGCACGCTCAAACCCGCAACTCGTTGCGCTTTTGCGGAGTCGCCTTCGACGTGCCGTGCGATCCGCATGTAGAGCTGCGCCGTCCTCGGCGAGACCTCGGGTCGCGATGAAGGGGAAGGCCCGGCGGGATCCGGCCGGGGCGGTACGCACGGCTACGGAGAGGGGCGCTGTCAGCGGTCCTCGCGCTTGGCCTCGACGTGGGCCAGCAGCTCGCGGGCGAAGGCCTCGATCGCGGC
>NZ_JAKSYG010000208.1 GCF_022829725.1 Methylobacterium sp. E-005
TCGGCTACCAGCCACCCGCGCCGGAGGTCGTCCTCTGGCCAACCGAACCGAGCGGATCAGTGCCGTCCGCTCGCCCTGCCATCGTCAGCCGACCGACGATGCACTAACTTCGAACTCGGGCCACCGAATGGGGGCAGGCCAGTCCTTGATGTGGAACGTCGCGATGCAAGCGAGATAGGCGTGCCGCCGCGATAGCCGGTTGGCCTTGAACTCCAGCACAGTCGGCAGAGCGATCTCGCCCATGAACTCCGCTGGCGTCATCTCGTGCCCTCGCCGTTGACTTAACCGTGCCGCCCGTCCGACATGGACCGTTCCGGCTGCACCCGCCCTGGCGAGTCGCGGCCGCCATTCAGGAGAGATCGCCGCGAGATAGACCCTGAAAAGCCAACAGGCCCCCGTCGCCAAACGGGAGCCTGCTGAAAACCTGGGGCCTTGTGAGGCCGGTCTCGAATACCCCTCACAAGCCATGACCTCCCCCGCGGAGTCAAGCGAGAACGCCAATTCTCGCACCGGGAAGGCTTTGCCTGGACTCTAGCCGCGGCCCGTGAGGGACCGGGATCGATGTTTCACGCCACCATGCGGTCGGCGATCGAGGACGCACGCACGTTCGCGCAGCTCGACAGCCTATCGCGATCCATCTGGCAGGCCCACGCCGCAGAGACCGTCACCGACGCGGAGGCGCAGGGCTTGGCCGAGCTGCTGCACACCCGCAGGAGCGCCGTGCGCGAGGCCGTGGCGCCCGTCGGCATCCCGCTCGGCCGTGTGACGCTGTTCCCGCCGAAGCGCCTCCAGCGGGCTCCTGAGCGGTCCGTGGCGATCGAGCGGCGCCGTCGGCTGGCCTGCTCCGGCCCGATGCCGCCAGCCCTCGCCAGCAGGTTCACCACCGGGCAGCTCGCGGTGCTCCGCATCGTAGGAGACGAGATGGCCCGCACCGGCGCCTGCGGCCTGTGCCTCGACGCCATAGCCGCCAGGGCCGGTGTCTGCCGCCGGCTGGCTCAAGCTGCGATCCGGCTGGCAGAGGGCGACGGGCTGTTGACGATCCAGGAGCGTCGCTACCAGGGCCGGAAGTCCGATCCGAACGTGGTCCGCATCATCAGCCGCGAATGGCTACAATGGCTCCGGCGGGGAGGGCGATCCGCGGCCCCGGCGCTGCTCGGCAGCATAGGGTGCAAACCGATTCACCCCACGGGTAAGGGAGATCCACAGAGGCAGGTTGTGGATACGGCACCGTCGAAGGGCTGCCGAGGGGCAGCGGGCGACCTCAACCAAAGCGTTCACGCAGGATTCCGCGCGGGTCGTGGCACGGGTCAAGCTATGCGGTAGGCGCACGCGGACGGACGGTATGACGAACGACAACAGGTCGGTTCCAGGCACAGGGCTGCTGCCGTGCTTTGCGCCTTCGATCGAAGCGCTGGATGGGGCGATTCAGAGGGTTGCCGAATCCGGCATCTCGGGCGGCGCCAGTCTGCGCGACGTCGAGGCCTGCCTGCTGACGATTCGCGCCAATGCCGCCGGCAACACGCCCGGTCTCTACAGCGCTCTGGATGCAGTCAGATCGTCTTTTCGCGCGATCGAGGACATCGCCCGTAGACCGGCGGATCTTATCCTGAATCGGGCTGGCCTTCTGATTGGGGCGCAGTCCCACGCGCAGAGCGCGGTTGGGTTCTTGGTCGAGGTGTTGCGCCAAGCCAAGCCGAACGGGCGGTTAACACCTCCGTGAGCACCGATGAAACGGGCCCCGTATCGGACACTTAGGCGACTATCATGCTCTGGTCCTGCCTGATCCTCATCGCCGAACACACGTTCGTGCCCACGCAGTGGGGGCGCGCTACCGTGCGGAGGGAGGGGGTAGCCGAAGTGATGTTGCTCAGCGTCGTAGCCGCCATCATTGGTGCCGGGGCGCTCATATTCTCGATGGGGATGATCGAGATCGGCGGCATAACCCACTGCGCGAACTGGCACCGGAAGCAGGCCTCAGCGCAAATCGTCGATGGTCCGCTACCGCCCCTGTCCTGCGCACGACCGAGCAGCCTGCTGCTTGCGCATCTCCGATAGGTTCGCGGTCGAGCGGGACCAATGATTCGTCAACTAGCCGAGGCCTAACTGCCAACAGCGACCGGTCACGGCCGCGCGCCGGCAGAGCAGCACCGAGGCCTGAAGCCCCTCGACTTCGGTGCGGCCTCGCCGGCGCAGTCGCGCGTAGGCCGGGGCCCATGTCAGGCCAAAGCGGCGACATCGCCCTTTGCGCCTGCTACAGCACCGGTCCTTCCCGCATACGTGCCCGAGGCGTTCGCGACGTCACACGGCCCGGCGCGGGCAAGCACGCAATGACAGGCGCAGCCGGGCCAGTTCCCCGGGGCTCGCCCGTGATGCCTCGGCCGGGCTGTTGCGTGAGGGTCGGCGCGGTGCGGCGGGACTGGAGACCGCGAGCGCCGGCCCACGGTCCTTTTATGCAATCAGCCCGCTCAATCAGCTTCGTTCATGCCGTAGGTGCGGGCGTTCTTCGCCATGCGGCTTAGCTGATCGAGATCCAATTCCATGTCATCGATTTGCGGACGCTCGCCCAGGCCAGCAAGCTCTAGGCGCAACGCCTCAATCATCGTTTCCAGCGACTCCCCGAGGGCGCGGATCTGTGCCCCACGGGGGCCGAGATCCACCCCTTCGGCAAAGGCGCCGGCCAAGGTCGCCGTGAGACCCTGAACCTCGGCGAACGGAACGATGGAATGGGGTCGCACGGTGCTCATCGTCGCCTCACGCTGCCCGCACGGTTGCGAGGAAGCGCCCTACCTCGGCCGCGACCCGGGATCACCCAGCAGCATCTCGCTCCAAACTTCGGCGAGACGGTCCCACTCGGCGTAGGCGGCCCGATGCTCCTCGATCAGCGCCAGAACCGGATCGGGGCCGGCCGGCCGACTGAGGGCCGCCAGCGTGGCCGCCTCC
>NZ_JAKSYG010000210.1 GCF_022829725.1 Methylobacterium sp. E-005
CTCGGGTCGCGATGAAGGGGAAGGCCCGGCGGGATCCGGCCGGGGCGGTACGCACGGCTACGGAGAGGGGCGCTGTCAGCGGTCCTCGCGCTTGGCCTCGACGTGGGCCAGCAGCTCGCGGGCGAAGGCCTCGATCGCGGCGGGGTCGCCGCCGTCGATGGTCGTCACGGCGCACATCGAAAGGCGGGTTTCGCGGTCAGTCCGGTTGCCGGGCGTTCGGCGCCAAACCTCTAGCTCGGCCGCGCTCTCGATCTCGGTCAGCGCGTCGCCCAGCCAGTGCATCAGCGTGCCGAGTTCGTTGGGCTCAATCGCCCCGTGGCGCCCTTTACGCTCTCCGCACCGCGGACCCCAGGTGAAGGCGTAGGCCACGCCGCCGACTGCATCCGCCACATCCCGGATGGCCTGCAGTTCGCCCATCGTGGCGGAAGCCAGATCAAGCATGCCGACAAGGCTGGTCTCGCGCCGAGCCTCCTCCTCGCGCGTCGCTAGGGTCACGCGCAGGGCGTCGACAAGGGTCGCCAAGCCGCGTTCTGCATCCGATGGTTCGATGTCGACCCGAACGCTGGAGCCGGCCTCGTGCAGATACTCGGCGAGGGCGAGAACCCCGGGGAGCGTTGTCGGCCGTGTCGCGAGCAGGGCCTCGTAGGCTGCGATTTCGCGCTTACTCGGCTCTTCTGAGGCTGCCATCGCCTCGGCATAGCCGGGATCACCCAGCAGCATCTCGCTCCAAACTTCGGCGAGACGGTCCCACTCGGCGTAGGCGGCCCGATGCTCCTCGATCAGCGCCAGAACCGGATCGGGGCCGGCCGGCCGACTGAGGGCCGCCAGCGTGGCCGCCTCC
>NZ_JAKSYG010000211.1 GCF_022829725.1 Methylobacterium sp. E-005
CCGGCGCCAGATCGCAGCCGCGAACCGGATGGCCGGCCTTCACGAGGTTGGCCGCCATGGGGCGGCCCATGTTGCCGAGACCGATGAACCCGATGGTCTGCGCCATCCAACCCTCCCTGTATTGTTGTTGCTCGCCTCTCCCACCCGCCTTCATCCTGAGGGCAGACCAGATCCCCCAAGCGCTCTCCCTCCCCCGCAGAGGGGGGAGGGAAGGCGCGGATGGGAGAAGGCGATGCTTCATCACACCGCCCCCGTGCGCGCGTCCGAGAAAACCGGCTCCGCCCGCTTCTCCAGCCAGCGGGCGATCCGCGCCGGATCGACGGCATCGAGGCTTGCGGGGTTCCAGCGCGGGCTCTTGTCCTTGTCGATCACCGCGGCGCGGATGCCCTCGCGCAGATCGCCCTCCGCCAGGACGGCCAGCGAAGCGTGGAACTCGCGCTCCAGGCAGGCCTCCAGGTTCGGGGAGGCGCGGCCGAGGCGCAGCAGGCAGAGCGTCAGGACGAGGCTCGTCGGCGCCTTGGTCAGCAGGGTTTTCCGCGTCGCTGCCGCGAAATCCGAGCCGTCGGCGGCCAGCGCCGACAGGATCTCGTCGACCATGTCGAAGGCGAAGCACCGGTCGATCACGTCGCGATGCGCGGCCAGCGGCCCCGGGCCGGGATCCTGCGCCAGACGCCCGATCACGTCCCGCACGCCCGCATCCCCGGCATCCGGCGGGAGCGCCGCGAGGGCGTCGATCAGGTCGAGGAGCGATGCAGTTGGCACCAACGCGTCGGCAAAGTTGGAAAAGACCGCGTCGGCGGCGCCCATCGGCTCGCCGGTGAGGCCGAGATAGGTTCCGACCTCGCCCGGCGCCCGGGGCAGCAGCCACGTGCCGCCGACATCCGGGAAATAGCCGATGCCGGTCTCCGGCATGGCGACCCGGGAGCGTTCGGTGACGATCCGGTGGGCGGCATGGCCGGCGAGCCCGACGCCGCCGCCCATGGTGATGCCGTCCATCACCGCGACGAACGGTTTTTCGTACTGGGCGATGCGCGCATCCAGCCGGTACTCGTCCCGCCAAAACCGTTCGGCTTCGACGAGGTCGGTGCTGTCGTAGAGGGTACGCAGATCGCCGCCTGCGCAGAGGCCGCGCTCGCCCTCGCCGGTGAGCAGCACCGCGGCGATGCCGGGATCGGCCGAGAACTGGTCGAGCGCCCGGTCGATTGCGCCCACCATGCCGTGGGTCAGGGCGTTGAGCGCCTTCGGCCGGTCGAGCCGCAGCCGCCCCAGGCCGCCGACGCGCTCGACGATCACATCGCTCATCGGCGGCCTCCGGTCAGCCCGCGGGCGATGATGACCCGCATGATCTCGTTCGTGCCTTCCAGGATCTGGTGGACGCGCAGGTCGCGAACGATCTTCTCGACGCCGTACTCGGCGAGATAGCCGTAGCCGCCATGCAGCTGCAGCGCCTGATTGGCGATTTCGAAGGCCGCGTCGGTGACGTGGCGCTTGGCCATGGCGCAGAGCTGCGTGGCCGCGGGATCCTTGGCGTCCAGCGCGGCGGCCGCGTGGCGCAGGAAGGTGCGCGACACCTCCAGGCTGGTCGCCATGTCGGCGAGCCGGAACTGCAGCGCCTGGAAGTCGGTCAGCTTCGCCCCGAAGGCGCGCCGGTCGCCCATATAGGCGAGCGCCTTGTCGAGGGCCGCCTGCGCGCCGCCGAGCGAACAGGCCGCGATGTTGAGTCGCCCGCCGTCGAGGCCGCTCATGGCGATCTTGAAGCCCTGGCCCTCGGCACCGAGGCGGTTCTCTGCCGGCACCCGGCAGCCGTCGAAGCGCACGGCCCGGGTCGGCTGGGCGTTCCAGCCCATCTTGCGCTCGTCGGCCCCGAAGGAGAGGCCGGGCGTGCCCTTCTCCACCACGATGGCCGAGATGCCCGCCGGGCCGGCCTCGCCGGTGCGGACCATGCAGACGTAGAGGTCGCTGGCGCCGGCGCCCGAGATGAATTGCTTCTCGCCGGTGAGCACGTAATGGTCGCCGTCGCGCTCGGCGCGGGTGCGGAGCGCCGCGGCGTCGGAGCCCGAGCCCGGCTCGGTGAGGCAGTAACTGGCGATCCGCTCCATGCCCATGAGCGAGGGGAGCCAGCGCTGGCGCTGGGCTTCGTCGCCGTAGGTGTCGATCATCCAGGCGCACATGTTGTGGATCGACAGGAACGCCGCCACGGTCGGGCAGCCGGTGCTCAGCGCCTCGAAGATCAGAGTGGCGTCGAGGCGCGACAGGCCGGAGCCGCCGACATCCTCACGGACATAGATGCCGGCCATGCCCAAAGCGGCCGCCGCCCGCAGGGTCTCTACGGGAAACGTCTTATCGCGATCCCAGTCGAGGGCGTGGGGGGCGATGTGCTCGGCCGCGAAGCCGAGGGCCATCTCGCGGATCGCGGTGCGGTCCTCATCGAGCCCGAAACGCATGGGCGTGGCTCCAACAGTTCAGACGGGCGGTGTCCCTCCCCCTCTGCGGGGGAGGGTGGCCCCCGAAGGGGTCGGGAGAGGGGAGCGACGTGTCCGGACAGGGCGCGCCGGGCGCCGCAACCAGCACCGTCGCGCTGCCCCTCTCCCGCCCTGCATCCGCAGGGCACCCTCCCCCGCAGAGGGGGAGGGTTTTTGGCTTACCGCATCGTCGGGATGGAGAACTCAGCCCCACTCTTGATGCCGCTCGGCCAGCGCTGCGTCACGGTCTTGGTCTTGGTGTAGAACCGGATCGAGTCCGGCCCATGCTGGTTCAGGTCGCCGAAGCCCGAGCGCTTCCAGCCGCCGAAGGTGTGGTAGGCGATCGGGACCGGGATCGGCACATTCACGCCGACCATGCCGACATTGACCCGGGCCGTGAAGTCGCGCGCCGCGTCGCCGTCCTGCGTGAAGATCGCGACGCCGTTGCCGTACTGGTGGGTCGAGGGCAGCGCCAGCGCCTCCTCGTAATCCTTGGCGCGCACCACCGAGAGCACGGGGCCAAAGATCTCCTCCTTGTAGATCGTCATGTCGGGGGTCACGCGGTCGAACAGCGAGCCGCCCATGTAGAAGCCGTTCTCGTAGCCCTGGAGCTTGAAGCCGCGGCCGTCGACGGCGAGCTCGGCACCCTCGGCCACGCCCTTGTCGATGTAGCTCGCGACCTTCTGCACGGCCTCCCGGGTGACCAGCGGGCCGTAATCGGCCGAGCCGTCATGCGACGGGCCGATCTTGAGCGACTCCACCCGCGGGATCAGCTTCTCCATCAGGCGGTCGGCGGTCTTCTCGCCCACCGGCACCGCCACCGAGATCGCCATGCAGCGCTCGCCGGCCGAGCCGTAGCCGGCGCCGATCAGCGCATCGACCGCCTGGCCCATATCGGCATCCGGCATGATGATCATGTGGTTCTTGGCGCCGCCGAAGCACTGGGCGCGCTTCCCCGTCTCGGCGGCGCGCACGTAGATGTACTCGGCGATGTGCGAGGAGCCGACGAAGCCCACCGCCTTGATGTCCTCGTCGTCGAGGATCGCGTCAACCGCTTCCTTGTCCCCGTTGACGACGTTGAGGATCCCCGGCGGCAGGCCCGCCTCCAGGAAGATCTCGGCGATGCGGATCGGCACGCTCGGGTCGCGCTCGGACGGCTTCAGGATGAAGGCGTTGCCGCACGCAATGGCCGGCGCGCATTTCCACAGCGGGATCATCGCCGGGAAGTTGAACGGCGTAATGCCGGCAACGACGCCCAGCGGCTGGCGCAGGGAATAGACGTCGATCCCCGGACCGGCGCCCTCGGTGTACTCGCCCTTGAGCAGGTGCGGGATGCCGCAGGCGAATTCCACGACCTCGACGCCGCGCTGGATGTCGCCCTTGGCATCCGGCACCGTCTTGCCGTGCTCGGAGGCCAGCAGCTCGGCCAGCGCATCGTTCTCGCCGCGGATGAGTTCGAGGAAGCGCATCATCACCCGGGCGCGCTTCTGCGGGTTCGTGGCCGCCCAGGCCGGCTGGGCCGCCTTGGCGTTCTCGACGGCGGCGCGCATCTCGGCCTTGCTGGCCAGCGCGACCTTGGCCTGGACCTCGCCGGTCGAGGGGTGGAACACGTCGGCGAACCGCCCGCTCTCGCCGCCGACGTTCCGGCCACCGATGTAATGCCCGATCGTGCGCATGCGCGCCTCCCTGTGATGTGGCGTATGATTTTGGCGCACCCTAACAGGATCGCTTGAGCGATAAAGCTGGATGCGCTTACAGCCGCTGTGCATCGATGCACAGCGGGAGTGCGGCCATGGCCAGGATCGGGCCGAACTGGGACGATCTGCGCTACTTCCTCGCGGTGGCGCGCACCGGCACGCTCAGCGCCGCCGCCGCGCGGCTCGGCACCGAGCACACGACGGTCGGCCGGCGGATCCGCGCGCTGGAGGATGGCCTCGGCGCCCGCCTGTTCCATCGCAGCAACGTGGGCTACGCGCTCTCCGAGGACGGGGCGAACCTGCTCGGCGTCGCCGAGGCGATGGAGAGCGCGTTCCTCTCGGCAAGCGCCGCCACGGGGGCCACCCAGACGGTCTCCGGCACCGTGCGGATCGGTGCGCCGGACGGGTTCGGCAGCGTGTTCCTCGCCCCGCGCATGCATCGGCTGACCGCGCGGCATCCGGGGCTGGAGGTGGAGATCATGGCGACCGCCCGGATCTTCAGCTTGTCCAAGCGCGAGGCCGACATCGTCATCAGCCTGTCCGGGCCACAGCAGGCCCGGGTGGTGGCGCGCCGGCTCACCGATTACCGGCTGTTCGTCTACGCGGCCGAGTCCTACCGCGCCGCTGCGGCGCCGATCACCGAGGTCGCGGACCTCTCCACCCATCCCTTCGTCGGCTACATCGAGGACATGCTGTTCACGCGCGAGCTGAACTACCTGGGCGCCCTGGGGCCTCCGCTCAGCGCGCGCCTGCGCTCCACCAATCTCCTGGCCCAGGTCTACGCGACGCGCGCCGGGGCCGGCCTGTGCGTCCTGCCTGCCTTCATCGCGGCGGCCCATCCCGGGCTGGTGCCGGTGCTGCCCGGGCAGGTTTCGCTGACGCGCGCGTTCCACATGCACATCCACGAGGACCACCGGAAGGCGGCCCATATCCGCGCCGTCGCGAGCTTCATCGCCGCCGAGGTCGAAGCCTCCGGCGCCCTGTTCGCCGGGCCGGCGATGTCAGCACCGGCGGTTTCGCAGGATCCGGCGGCGCCTTAAGATCGGACGAACCCGGCCGATCGGAACAGGCGCCGGGTCGGAGGATCACACCATGGTCGCCTCGATCGCCCTGCCCCGGCTGATGCGCGTCGGCGCCGGCGCCTCGCGGCTCCTGCCGGAGGTGCTCGCCCAGCTCGGCCTGTCGCGCCCCTTCGTGGTGACCGACCCCTATCTCGCCGGCAGCGGCCGGGTGGAGGCCCTCACCGAACGCCTGTCCGGCGCCGGCACCCGCGCCACCGTGTTCGCCGACACGGTGCCCGACCCGACCGTGGCCTCGGTGGAGGCGGCGCTCGCCGCGCTCAAGGCCGGCGACTTCGACTGCGTGGTCGGCTTCGGCGGCGGCAGCCCGATGGACACCGCCAAGGCGGTGGCCGTGCTCGCCCGCCACGGCGGCCACATGCGTGACTACAAGGCGCCCCGCCAGCAGGACGAGCCCGGCCTGCCGATCGTGGCGATCCCCACCACCGCAGGCACCGGCTCGGAGGCGACCCGCTTCACCATCGTGACCGACGAGACCTCCGACGAGAAGATGCTCTGCATCGGGCTGGCTTATCTGCCCGTGGCGGCTCTGGTCGATTACGAGCTGACGCTGACCAAGCCCAAGCGGCTCACCGCCGATACCGGCATCGACGCCCTGACCCACGCGATCGAGGCCTACGTGTCGCGCAAGTCGAACCTGTTCTCGGACGGGCTGGCGCTCCAGGCGATGAAGCTGATCGCGCCGAACCTGCGCCGGGTCTGGACCGATCCCGGCGACCGGGCGGCCCGCGAGGCGATGATGCTCGGCGCGACGCAGGCCGGCATCGCGTTCTCGAATTCCTCGGTGGCGCTGGTCCACGGGATGAGCCGGCCGATCGGCGCGCATTTCCACGTGGCGCACGGGCTATCGAACGCGATGCTGCTGCCGGCGGTCACGTCGTTCTCGGCGCCGGCCGCCATCGACCGCTACGCGGCCTGCGCCCGGGCCATCGGGGTCGCCAAGCCGGAGGCCGACGACCGGTCCGCCGCCGCCGCCCTGGTGGCGGAACTGGAAGCGCTCAACGACGACCTCGATGTGCCCGGCCCTAAGGAATACGGGATCGACCCGGCCCGCTGGGAGGCGCTGCTCCCCACCATGGCGGCCCAGGCGCTGGCCTCCGGGTCGCCGGCCAACAACCCGGTCGAGCCCAGCGCCGAGGAGATCGTCGCGCTGTATCGGCGGGTCTGGGCGGGGGGAGCATGGTTGGGCATAATCGCGTGCCTCCCCCCCCCCCCCTTTGCGGGGTAGGGGGGCCCCCGCGTGAGCGGGGGGCGGGAGAGGGGAGAGCCCGGTTCAGGATCAGGAGCGGCAGGTTCGGAGTCCGCAGCCTCCCTTTGTACCGTCCCGCCCCCTGCCCGACCCCCTTCCGGGGCCACCCTGCACCGCAAAGGGGGGAGAGACAATGCACGGTGACACTTGGGTCGAT
>NZ_JAKSYG010000247.1 GCF_022829725.1 Methylobacterium sp. E-005
GAACCTGAGGAAGCTCGCAAAGCTCCTCCCGATCCCGCAGCCGAGCCCGGCCTGACCGGCTGGCGACACCCAGCCCTAGGGCGAGGGCTCATCCCGCCCCTCTCCGATCTCGGCCGCCAACGAGTTTTTCAACGAAATCGACCCCGAGCGGAAGTTGCCGGACGGTCGACCAATGACCGCTTTTGGGAAGCGCGCACAACGATCCCGGCGGCCAGGTTGGATCGGACGCGGAACGTCCGCTTCCGGGCAGACCAGCAAGGTCCACCCTTGGCGCTTTGCCGACGAAGACTCGTTCATGGCCGAGGCTCAAAGCGAGCGTCCATTCCTTCGAATTTCGGCTCACTGCGATCCTTTGTGGAGCCGCGGAATGCGCCCTTGGCACTGGGCGCAGGATCGTATCAACTGCCTGTGCGCACGAAGCTGTAGCGCGTGTAAAATCAATGACTTGTTCCGGATGAATGGCTGTGTTCGTGCTGGGTGAGAATCCTGGCGCCCCAGCTATTAGTCCTCCAGTTTCGCAGAGGTCAAACGGGAGCGCCCCGCAGGGTTTTAACCCTATTCACGTTTTCGCCTGCCTGCTTCCAGGAGCCCAAGGCGCAAGGTACGCTCTTGGGCATGCCTGCTGCCTCCCACGCATACGGCGATCCCCGGCCGACCCTTAAGTCGCCCGATGACGATCCTTACCTCTGGTTGAAGGAGGTCGATGGGCCCGACGCTCTGGCCTGGGTCGAAGTGCGCAGCGCGGAAACGCTCAGCCTCTACGGCGACGCCGATTTCCGCCGCGATCGCGACATCATCCAGCGCCTCCTCGATCGACCCGATCGGATCCCGTTCGCTCAGCGATACGGCGCCTGGCTGTACAATTTCTGGAAGGATGCCGAGCATCCTCGTGGCGTGTGGCGCCGTGTCGGTGAGGCAGGCTATCGCGCCGCGATCCCAGACTGGGAAACCCTGCTCGATCTCGATACGCTCGCCGCGACTGAGGGGGAGGACTGGGTCTGGGCCGGAGCGGCGATCCTCAAGAGCGATTTCGATCGTGCGCTCTTGCGGCTGAGCCGCGGCGGGAAGGACGCGGCCGTCGTGCGGGAGTTCGACCTGGGCACCCGTGCCTTTGTCGTAGACGGCTTCGACCTGCCCGAGGCCAAGGGGGGCGCCACCTGGCTCGACCGCGACTCCGTGATCCTCTCCAGTGCCCTCGGTCCTGGTATGGCGACGCGATCCGGATACGCGCGTACGGTTCGGCTCTGGTCGCGGGGCACGGATCCGCTCGACGCGCCGGTGTTGTTCGAGGCCGCTGAAGGCAGCATGGGGGTCTGGGGCTCCTGCGACCATCAAACTGGATCGGAACGCCTGACCGTCGTCGAGCGGTTCGGCTTCTTCGACACGGCCATCCATCTCGGCGACCGCGCCGGCATGCGCGTCCGGCTCGACCATCCCTCGCATGCCGAGGTTCAGCTTCACCGTAATCACCTCTCCGTGCGACCCAGGCAGCCATGGACCGTCGGTGGGGTCGAACATGCCGTCGATACGGTTCTGACGGTCGCGCTACCCGAACTTCTGGCAGGCAGCCGCGAGTTCAGCGTCCTATGGCAGCCTGACGAGCGACACGCCCTCCAGGGCGTGTTCTGATCGGTCGGGCGGCTTATCGTGGACGCCCTGGAGGACCTGCGCCCCACCTATACTGTCTTCGAACCGGGTCCGGAGGGTTGGACGCGGCGGCCTCTTCACGGGCTTCCGGATTTAGGCTCGGTCCACCTCTGGCCGCTCGACGGAGATCCGGAGCGAGCGGACGGAGCCTTGCTCGCGCTCGTCCACGATCATTTGACGCCGCCAACGCTACTCGGCCTCTCACTTGCGCTCGACGCGCCGGCCGTCCTGCGTCAGGCCCCGCCGGCATTCGACGTGCGCACCATCCGGGTGACCCGCCACGAGGCCGTATCGGCAGACGGCACGCGCGTACCCTACGTCCAGGTTGGGCCGGAGGACGAAACGGGCGCAGCTCCCGTCCACCTGTCGGGCTATGGCGGGTTCGGGGTCTCGCGCCTGCCGTCCTACCAGCCCGTGCTCGGCAAGCTCTGGGTGGAGCGAGGCGGCACCTGCGTGACCGCCAACATCCGCGGCGGCGGTGAATTCGGAACGCGCTGGCATCATGCGGGCCGGCGTGAGGGCAAGGCACGCACCCACGACGACTTCGCCGCGGTCGCCGCCGACCTCGTCGCCCGTGGTGTGACGCGGTCGTCGCGCATCGCCGCCGAGGGCGGCTCGAACGGCGGCCTGTTGATCGCCAACATGCTCACCCGCTACCCGGAGCGGTTCGGAGCCCTGGCATGCACGATCCCGCTGATCGACATGCGGAGCTACACCAAGCTGCTCGCCGGTGCGAGCTGGATCGGGGAGTACGGCGATCCGGACGACCCGCAGGATTGGGCGTTCCTGGCGGGGATCTCCGCCTACCACGCCGCTGAAGCCGGGCGACCCTATCCGCCAATCCTGCTCGCCACGAGCCGCAGCGACGACCGGGTTCATCCCGGCCACGCGCGCAAGATGGCGCAGAAGCTGCGCGTCCTCGGCTACGAGGTCGCGTTCTACGAGCCAGCGACAGGCGGACATGGCTACGGCAAGGACAACGCGCAGGCGGCGACGTTCCGATCGTTGGAGTTGAACTTCCTGCGTCGATCGATCGGATGGGTGACGCCCGATGTATGAGCGCCATCCCGGGCCGGACGATGACGATCGTGGGCGCACGCTGCATATGGAACCGTGCCTGCACTTGTCGGTCGCGGGTCCGTAATGTCCGACGATGAGGACCGGGAGCCCCTCAACACGCGCCCGCTGAAGACGGCGGCGATGCATGGGGATGAGCGGGAGCACCCGGTTGCCAAGATCGAGGCCAATTTCCCGCCGCCGGTCATCGGCCGACCGTCGGCCACCGAGCGCGCCACGCTCCTCCGGGCGAGCTTCGGCCTCACCTTCGTCGGCCTCACACAGATGCAGCTCCATCGTGCGATCCGCGAAGGCCGCGGGAAGGGGCGCCCGCGCGAAACACTCCTGCGGGAAATCGAGGCGAGGGTGCTGGACCGAGTCGCGGGGCCATGGGCGATCGCCACGGTCAAGGATGCCGCCGAGCAATCCGTCGGCGAGTTGTCGCCCTGCATCTCGTTCAAGGCCTTCAAGGATGCGTACCGCAACAAGGGGCGACACCGCCCGGCCAATGACGAGGACAGGGAGGCGGACGCAGCCTGGGTCGCCGAACAGCAGCGTATCCTGCGCCTGCTGGGGATCGCCGGCCTTCAGGACCAGAGCATCACCTCCGAGCACTACAAGCTCGGCGACGAGGTGCGGAGCCACGAGAGGCCTTGGTGGGAAGGCAAGGAGAGCCGCATGGAGGGGCGCCTGCTTCTCGACGCCAAGCGTCAGGAGAGCTGGCACCTGAGCCTGCCGGAGATGGTCGAGGTCGCCATCCACGGGCATGTCCACCCGGCCGACCTGTGGCGCATATACACCCTGTCGAGCCGGATGTTCGACGCCGCCCTCTGCGCGGGCTGGTGCGGGATCGGGAAGCTCGGCCCCCTCAGCTTGGACGGCGCGCGCTGGCTTGCTCACTACCTGGCCGGACGGATGGGCCTGGAGGGCACCGACGAGACCGAGATCGAGATCGAGGACTATCTGCGCAGCAGGGACCTGATCCTGCGCGCCTTCAACCGATATGCCGGGACTGACCTCGACCTGTTGCGGCTGAATCTGCTGAACGAGGTGATGGCCGGGATTGTCCAGGGACAACCCATTCTGATCCGGACCCCCTTCGAGATGGCGAAGGTGCGGCTGGGCTGACTTTTTTCGTCGCCGACGAGGGGCGAGCGAGTTTTTACCCCAGTTTTTGGGGGCAGCGTGGTGTCATTGGGGGGCTCCTTCAACGGAGCCCTACGATGCGTAAGTCCCTCTCGTCTCACATATCCCGCCGCAAGGGCCGGAGCACGGTCGAGCCTGACCGCCCGGACGGGCGCCATGCCCCCGGGGCCCGAGCCCGCATCGTCCGCCGTCGTACCCAGGGGATCGCAGCACAGCCTTCGGTCGTCCTCGACCTGACTTATCGAACACCGATCACGAGCCCCGAGCTCGAGGCGATCGAGCGGCATCTCGCTGACCTCATCGACGAACTCCTCGGGTGAGGGCTGGGCTCCGCGCTTCGCCAACGACCTGTTGGCAACGCGTTCCCGTCCCTGTCGCCCGGCCCCGCCGTTCGGCGACGAGCGACAAGGGACGCCCGCAGCTCAGGGCGTTGCTCGATCGGGCCTGCGACGGCTCACGTCCGTTCGACGCCATCGTCGTACACAGCCTCAGCCGATTCTTTCGCAACCAGTTTGCCCTCGAAGGCGCACGGCGGCGGCTGGCCGAGCACGGTGTCGAGCTGATCTCGATCACGCAACCCGTGGCCGGCAACGACCCGGCGAGCCACCTGATCCGCAACGTGCTGGCGATGTTCGACGAGTACCAGTCGTGGGAGAACCGTAAGCACGTCAAGCGCTCGATGAACGAGAACGCGCGTCAGGGGTTCTGGAACGGCTCGAGGGCACCCTACGGCTACCGGACGATCGAGGCCGGGCAGAAGGGTAGACGGACGAAGAAGGTGCTGGCCATCGATCCGGTCGAGGCGGAGGTGGTGCGGCTCGTGTACCGCCTGATCGTAGAAGGTGACGGCCGGTCCGGCCCGATGGGCGTCAAGGCGGTCTGCACGTGGCTGAACGAGCGCGGGATGTTCACGCGCAAGCTCTGCCGCTGGGGGATCGGACCGCTTCACGACATCCTGACGCGACCACTCTACGCCGGGACGTACCAGTTCAACAGGCGCGACTCGAAGACCCGGCAGCGCAATCCGGAAAGCGACATCGTCGAGGCCCCGGCCCCAGCGATCGTCAGCGTCGAGCTCTTCCAGGCCGTCCAGAACACGTTGCGCAGCCGCAGGCCGTCCGAGGCCCCGCCGCGCGAGGTGACGGGACCGGTTCTGTTGACCGGCCTCGCCGTGTGCGGCCGGTGCGGCGGCGGCATGACCATGGCGACTGGGACGTCGAGCACCGGCAAGGTGTACCGCTACTACAAGTGCTCGCCGCAGATGCGGATCGGCGCGAAGGCCTGCAAGGGTATGACTATCGCGATGGACACGCTCGACGGTCTCGTCACGACGGCTCTGGAGCAGCGGCTTTTGACGACCGAACGGTTGCAGGAGATCCTGTCGGAACTGGCGGCGCGTCGGCAGTCGCGGATCGGTCCCGCACAGGTGCGGGTGCAGGCGCTCGCGGAAGAGGTGACGGACGCGGATATGCGCCTGAAGCGTCTCTACGGCTCGATCGAGGACGGGATCGCAGATGGGGCCGATCCGACGCTGAAGCAGCGCCTCGACAGCTTACGTACCGGTCGAGACCGGGCGAGGGATGCGCTGGCGCGCCTGCGTGAACAGCTGCGAGAGCCAGTGGCGATCGCGCCGGAGCGCGTCGAGATGTTCGCGCGTGAGATGCGAGCGCGGCTACGCGAAGGTGAGGTGCCGTTCCGAAAGGCCTACATCCGCGCGGTGATCGATAGCGTGGAGGTCAAGCCGGATGAAATCCGGATAATAGGGCGACGCGACGTTCTGGAAAAAGCTGTCGCGAAAGGACCGGACGCCCCACCCGGCGTTCGCAGTTCTGTTCGTGAATGGCGCACCCGACACGATTCGAACGTGTGACCTTTGCCTTCGGAGGGCATTTATTTGCTCCACTGAAGTTCACGGGGTTCCAATGCGCTCAATCACTTAGCTTGCCGCGTTCTCCTCTTGTCCACGCAAGTCCACGCCTACATATTGGACGGAAATTGGACAGGACCAATCCATGGCCAATCGTGTCCGCGACGCCGTTCTCGACTCGCCGACGGCGCGTGCGAAACTCAAGGCGCAGGCTAAGCCATACTTCCGAGCGATCGATAGGGGGCTCCATCTCGGCTACCGCAAGGGCAAGACCGGCGGCACCTGGGTCGCTCGCCGATACCTCGGTGACGAGCGGTACGCAGTCGAGGCGCTAGGCCGTGCCGACGATCGGCAGGAAGCCAACGGCACCACCGTCCTGAGCTTTCATCAGGCGCAGGACAGGGCGCGCGATAGGGTCCGCGAGGTCGAGGAAGCCGATCGGCTCGCAGCCTTCGGTCCGGCCATCAGCGTCCGCGACGCCGTCTCGGCCTACATCGAGACACGGGAGGCCAAGGAGACACGGACCAAGGATGGCGTCGGACTGATCCGGGACAGCCGCTCGCGGCTTACCAAGCACGTCCTGTCCGACGCAGCGCTCGCGGATAAGCTCCTCCAGGCCCTGACGGCCGACGACCTCCACAAGTGGCGCCGCCGCCTCGCGGCGGCCCTCGCGGACGGCACGGTCCGCCGCACCGTCAACGACTTCAAGGCTGCGCTGAACGCCGCGATCCGGCGGCAGGGCGACCAGTTGCCCGCCACGATGGCCACCACAGTTCGGAACGGGCTGGCAGCCACCTCTACCGCAACGCCGGTCGCCCGCGAGGCACAGATCCTACCCAACGCCGATCTCCAGCGAATCGTCGCCGCCACTGCCGAGGTGGATGCTGCCGGCGAGTGGGACGGTGATCTCCATCGCCTCGTAATCGTCCTGGCCGCTACGGGCGCCCGGTTCTCCCAGATCCAGCGCATGACGGTCGGCGACGTTCAGGCGCCGCAGAACCGGCTGATGGTGCCGGTGAGCCGGAAGGGCAGGGGATCGAAGCACAGCTCGCACGTCGCGGTGCGCGTGACCCCTGATGTCATAGAGGCGCTTCGTCCGGCGCTTGCCGGCCGGCGCGGTCCCGATCGCCTGTTGCTGCGTCCGCGCTGGCAGATGGAGAGGGTAGGGGAGTGGCGGAAGGTAGATCGCGTGCCCTGGCACTCGGCTTCGGAGATGCGCCAGCCTTGGGCCGCGATCTTGGAGAAGGCCGGGCTGCCGAGAGACCTCGTGCCCTACGCGCTGCGCCATAGCAGCATCGTGCGCGGCCTGCGCGCCAACCTGCCGGTCCGACTTGTGGCCGCGCTCCACGACACCTCCACCGCGATGATCGAGGCGCACTACACCGCCTACATCGTCACGGCCTTGGACGAGTTGGCAGCGCTCGCGGCCGTCTCTCTGATCACGCCGGCCCCGACCCAGATCCGGAGCGTCGGATGAGCGAGGCGCTGACAATCCCTGCATGGGTGCCCGACGGGGTGCGGCTCATGTACGAGGTGAGTGACCTCAAGAACGACTGCGCTCAGCGTCTGCTGACCGATGAGCGGATGAAGCCGGCGTGGACACAGCTCAAGAGCTTGATTCCCACCGACGACACTCCAACACCGAGCTATTATCCGCCCTCGCTGTACATAAAGGATAGAAAGAAGTTCATAAACGGCTGCTCGCCAGAAGAGTACCGCGATCTTGATCGGCCGCTGACGGACTTCGACAGACTTAGCGCGGCCCTGTACTTCCAAGTGGTCATCGCATTCAGCCAGCCAGAGCCTGTGCCTGTCTGGACAACGGCCGAAGCAAAGGCGATGGCGAAGCCATTTCTTGACGCGGCCAAGCTCTGTGAAACTTCTATCGAAGTCGAGTCCGCTTGGCAGTACGGCAATCCGCCGAAACTGATCAAAGAGGACTTAGTCAACGCGCTGAAGGCGACGAGAGACTATCTGGCAGGCCAAGGACAGATGCGCCTCATGGCCAACAATCCACGCGTTCTTAAGCGCAGCCGGGGTGAAGACTCCGACACGATGAGAGCGCACGCCAGAGTGATTGCGGTGCTGATCCGGGACTTGTTTGGTCCATTTAAGCGAGACTTCCCGCACGCCGCCGTTGCTCGGATCCTGACGGTCAGCCTCAACCGGAACGAAGACCTCGACGACCTGAAGAAAACCATCCCCGAGTGGTGCGATGATCTACCCACCCCAATAAGCGCCACTGCTTAATCGGGTGGGCCCGGATAATATTTTTTCCTATTCGGGTATTATGAGGACTGACGCAAAGAGCTAGCTCTACTCCACCACGAATTTCGTGGGTTCACGGAGTTGGCCCGATGCCTCGCAAGAGTGTTCAGGTTCAGGCGGAGCAGACTGCGACCGCAGTTCCCCGCACTATTCAAATCATTCGGTCCGAAGACACCAGCGCGATCAACGTTCAGGAGTTCTGCGCCCGGAACAAGATCGGCGAGAGTTCTTACTTCTACCTGAAGGCCATCGGGCACGCGCCCAAGTCAACGCGCGTCGGACGGCGCGTGATCATCTTCCCGCAGGATGAGGCGGCTTGGCGCCAGAGCATCCAGGACAACCCGCTTCCAACCTCGCTCCGGCGAGCGGCTGAAGCTATCACTAAGAGGGAGGCCGCATAGATTGGCCCACAATGTCAGAACCCCCGGCGCTGGTACGCCGAGGGCTCTGGGAAATGTCTGCTTGGCGGCTGACGATCTCAGAGATAACCCACACCACGCTGACCTTCAAGCGCGCCGGATCACCGCGCGCCTGAAATGCAGCCCGGCTGTCGCTGCAGTCTATGCGACGCACGCTTTTGAATTGCCTGAGAACTGGAGGCGCGCATGAGCGCCTCCCCCCTCAATCCCAACGACTTCGCCTACGGCGATCCGGACAAGCTGCGCGCCCACATCGCCGAGCTAATGGCCCTCGTCAGCATGCGCGCCAACATGGTCGGCGACTATGCGGTCCTGCGGGACGATGCCGGGCTGAAATACTCGATGCGCTGCGCCGCAGCCGAGTTCCGGGCTGCCCTGAACTTGCTTGGCGACCTGACCGAGCAGACCGACCGCGAGCGCCAGCGACGGCAGCCGCGCCCAGCGCCCCATACCCATTCGAATTCGGAGGTGCGCCCATGAGAGCGCAGCACTTCGCCGCCGAGGTGGATCGCCTCGGCCCGGCCGCCGACGATCACCGTCATGGTGATCACGGCAGGCCTAACGGCGCCAACGGCACTATCGGCACAGGGGGGTCTATCTTCTGGCCCGATCCCGATCTCAGCCTTCTCGGCACCGGGCGTCGACCCCCGCCGCCCTTCCCGCTGCATCTGCTCGGCCCATGGGCCGGGTGGTGCGAGCGCAAAGCCAAGGGTGCGTCCGCGCCGGTCGACTACGTGGCGGTCGCACTGCTCGCCAGCGTCGGCGCCGCCATCGCCAACGTGCGCTGGCCGCAGGCCGGCACCGCGTGGTCGGAGCCGCCGGTCCTGTGGTGCGCGGAGGTCGGGCCTCCGTCCTCCTCCAAGTCGCCGAGCATGGACGCCGCGTTCAACCTCGTGCGGTTCACCGACCTCCTGCAAATCCATGACGAGTTCGGCCATCCCGAACCCGTACTGGTGCCGCTCGCCCGCGAAGCGGAGGATCGGCTGGAGGCGTTCGCCAGGGACATCGTGGAGCGCTGCCACATGGCCAGCGGCTTGCTCGCCGGTACGCTCGGCAAGGCTCGCGGGCACTGCCTGCGCCTGTCCGCCGTGCTGGAGTATCTGTGGTGGTGTGGCGGCACCGAGGAATCGGAGCCGAAGGCGATCTCGCCCGAGTCGGTGACGGCCGCCGCCGACCTGCTGAACGCCTACTTCCTGCCGATGGCCGAGCGGGTGTTCGGAGACGCCACGATCCCGGTGGCCGAGCGGCGCGGGATGCTATTGGCACAGCACCTTCGGCAGAACCGGATGACGGAGTTCAACGCCCGCGAGGTCCGGCGTCAGATCGGTGGGATGCTGCGCGAAGCGGCCGACATGGAGGCAGCCTGTAAGCAGCTGGTCGAGGCGGGACTGATCCGCCCGCGCTTCACCCGGGCCGGCGAGGTGAAGGGCCGGAAGTCTCAGGGCTATGAGGTGCACCCGGAGGTCGCCGTCACCCGCCCTTTTGCCGATAGCCCGGTTCCAGCGCGATCTTACCCCCCTGTGCCAATAGTGCCATTAGCGCCATTAGCTCCGAAAACCGAACTAACGGCACAAACGGCACAAACGGCACAGGGGGGTAAGATAAATTTGGACGCGCCTCAGACCGGGTGCGTGTTCGAAGAGATGATCACCCCGATGCTCGGTCATCTCATGGAGGTGGCCGATCGGGCGAAGGTCCGCGGTACCATCGTGGCGTCAGACTCTAAACGACGGTCGAAGCGCACCAACAAGCACATCGTCACCGTGTTCACGATCTCTGCCATCTCGCGCTGCGTGAAGGCCAGCGCGGGACCGCTCGTGAGCTTGGAGGACAAGCTCGACATCACGCCTCCGCACAAGCGGTTCGTCAGGTCCGATCTGCTTGGCCGCGAGGCGCACACGATCATGGGCTGCGGGGGCAATTGGCCTTGCTGGATCGCAGTCGTGGAAGGCGATCAAAGAGGCCGTGGCTATCCAGCCAATCCCGATTCCTTTGACGCTTGGTTCAGGGGCTGGACCACGACCGAGGGCATCGTGGTCGTCGGCGACTGGCGCGAAGAGGCGCGGAACGACGGTGCGCTGGAGTGGCTGAAGCGCGCGGCGGCCGAGTGACTGCGCTCAGGCGCAGCAGGCACCTTTCATCAGCAACGGAGGATTCGTGATGACCCATTCCAATATCGCCGGTGCAATCAACGCGGCCCATGCCGGTGTCGAGGCCGCCAAGCGCGAGGGCGCCCGGTACGCCGTCGAGTGCGGCCGGCTGCTCGCCCAGGCAAGGGATACCGTCCCGCACGGTGGTTGGGACGCTTGGCTCCGACTGAACACCACCGTCTCGCCGAGGACGGCGCAGCTCTACATGCGGATCGCCCGGCACGTCGAAGGCGACTCCGCAAAAGCGCAACGCGTTGCGGGTTTGAGCGTGCGCGAGGCCGCCGCCGAGGCGACTGGATCGAAGCGGGCTACTGCATCTCGGAAACCCCTATCGCCCAAGGCCGAGCACGACTTCACCGAGTTGAAGCAGATCTGGGAGGAGGCGAAGGACAAG